>CAVYZA010000008.1:0-201060 GCA_963772865.1 uncultured beta proteobacterium
TTTCGATAGCGTGCGCACAGTCCTCGATGATGTGCAGCCCATGTTCATCAGCGATCGCCGTTAGAGCATCCATTTCGCAAGGGCGCCCGGCGAAATGCACCGGCAGGATGGCACGCGTGCGCGGCGTGATGCATGCGCGCACCTGCTCCGGGTCGATGTTCATCGTGACCGGATCGACATCGGCGAGCACCGGCGTGGCACCAGCATGGATGATCACATTGACGGTCGCGCAAAACGTCATTGCCGTGGTGATGACCTCGTCGCCGGGGCCGACGCCGGAAGCGAGGAGGCTTAGATGCAGCGCAGCCGTCGCCGAGTTCACGGCAACCGCATTCGAAGCGCCGACGTAGTCGCGAAACCCATGCTCGAAGCGAGCGACTTTGGGACCGGTACCCAACCAGCCCGAGCGCAGCGTGGCGACCACCTCGGCGATCTCGTCCTCTTCGATGCGGGGCGAACCGAACACCAGGAAGTTGTCTTTGGCGCGCACCGGCTTGAAGCCGGTCGGGGCTTTCGTGGTCATTTGTCCCGCTAGGCGTGATTGTACGCGGGTCATTATAGTCGAGGACTTTCGGAAGCGCACGTGCTACTCGTTCCGCGCTCGTTGATTCACGACCTGGCATTGCGTCGGCGCATGGTTGCTCTGCGCAAACCTTAGCGATCTCTCTCTAGCTCAGTGAGGTAAGCCCCGGCTATGCCGGGGGACTCACCAAGGTTTAACCTATACGACGGTCGAAGTGGAGGTGAAAGTCCTCTATCGAGCCTGATGTGGCAAAGGATTAGCGAAGCGCAAGGGCATCACCGCGAAGTGGGGTCTGATGGAAGCGCGGAGAACCCACGACCTGACGAAAAGAAACCCCATATGAGGCCTAGCGCCGGGACGAGCGGGCGTATGACTTGCGAAGTCCATAGCCATCAGGAGGCGGGACGGTAGATTTGGCGGTATGTGGGGAAGGTGGTCGAACTCACCTCGGGAGATATTGCAAGCGTGGTGTGCGCATTAGCGGTGGTGCTTGCCACGATGGACGGTGTCTCGGGATCGACAATATCACGGTCACGGCCGTACCTGAGGCGAACACGCTGCTGCTCTGATGCTGGCGGGTTTCGGAATTCTGGCGCTCTGCGCGCGCCGGAGCGGGACGAATCACTGATCGGGGGCGACGAGATTTCACGAAAGCGATCATAGTGCCAGAGGAAGAACGTTGCACGTGCGCGAGCGCATGACCACCATTGGTGGGTGGTGTCATGCGCAGCTACACATTCGTGGCGGCACACTCGCGCGGGTAAGACGTATATGCGCGAGGGCAGACCGTGCTTCGATCTACTTTCGCCTGGGCTTGCGTGAACGGCGCGGGTCGGCGCGCTTGAGGAAATAGGTGATGACCTCTCGCGCATCATCGCCCAACTTCTCGACCGCATCAGCCAGTTCTTGCTCGGTGACATGCAGGGCGTTCGCCCAAGCGGTCAGTTCCACGCTCGCCTGCGTGTTGATCTTCGCGCGCGGCGCTTCGGTACGCCCACCGCTTGTGTTGCTCATGGGATCACCTGCAGTTCTTCAGGCTCTACGAGGTGTAGCTTAGAGACGACTCGTTGCGATTTGATGTCAGAAGTCGATCTTGCTGTTGTTGCACAGACGTTTACACGACCTGGTTGCCGCGACACGTCAAGTTGAAAGGACAAGTGCTTCGAATTGGTTCCAATCATCGGAGGTGGCACGCAGCGAATGTTCACCATGGGCCATGCGCATCGAACTCAGAAATCAGGAGAGGACTTCATGCTCGAGCTCAAGGGGGAAGTGGGTTACCGTGACAGAGGCATCCGCACTACGTGCGCTGGTCGTGTTCGACAGGCGGCACATACAGGGCTGGACCGGCGCACGGGTCTCCTGGTATCTGCCCGAGCACGCGCGGATCCGAATGTGCAGGGGTAGTCGCGGGAGCGACGACGTCGCCTGTTGTCAGGGTGGAGCGAGCATGGGCCGGAGCTGAACGAGTTGCCCTCCCGCGGGAGTGACTTCATCACGCACTTGCGCCACGAATCGAACCCATGAACCAGTCCCCTCTCATTCCCTCGCGGGATGAAGGCTAGGGAGAGGGACGTCGGACGTTTGCTTCACGCTCACGCCATCCCTCTTTCATCGAGGGAGAGGAGCTTTTGGTAGCGCTTCGCGCGAGGTTCTTGGGAGAGGGACCTGAACGAGGGCTGGGTAAGTGCCTAAATCAACAACGCTGCGGCCCGATCATCAAACCCCGGAAGGGTTGAGACCTCCCCCCTCGCACCGCTCCCAGCGCCGAAGCACGGGCCCACGATGCAAGCAGGGCGTCAGGTGCACGGCTCAGTGCCAATCCCGTAGCGTCACGGCGCAAGAAGCGACAGCCCGTGTGCTCCGGATGATATGCGTCGGGACCGCCATGGCGCTGACCGCCCGGCCGTTGCAGACGCCGCAGCGACTCGAGCCGCCTCAACCCCCGTCGTTGCTGGACAACGATATGGCCTCCACTGACATGGGCTAAATAATTGATCCATCACGTAGTTCTAGAGCGGCCTGAAAGTTGCCTTGAAAGTCAAATATCCTAGGAGGCGTCTCTCGATCACGAGGCCAGGCCTCAACAGCAGATCAAGAGGCAACACAGCGATGTTCATTCTGAGGAATGCTGTGCAAGCGCGGTGCGCGGAGTGCAGGCAGCGCTTCCGGCATGCAAGGTGGGCGACGGTGCAGGCCGATACGCAGCGCTCGGCAACATATCGGCGCGTGTGCATACGCTGATGGCCTCTGTTTGATCGATCGATAACCCGGTATGCGGCAGCGGCGAGAGACCACCTGACCTCCCGGCGGGGCAGGTTCTGACAGCCCGGTGCCGCCGTCGCAGGTCCCATCTGTAATCATGCTGGGCGCACATGTGAGCAGCAAGACATCGTCCTTCAAATCTCACCATAGTTTTCCGACCGATGCCGCTCCGACGCGTCGGACAGTGCTGGACGCGCTTGCCCACTCACCCTGTCCTAGGGTAAGTCGACGGGTGCGTGCCTGGGGCGACTCACAAAAAGCTGCTCCGTTAGGTCAATAGCGGGGCGTGGAAATCCAGGCTAGCCGCATTTTGCAGCGATTCGATCACTCAAAACGGAGATATGTATGACCATCAACGGAACACCAGCCGATGACGTCTTGAAGGGAACATCGAAGGACGATGAATTGGATGGCGGCACGGGCGCCGACCGCATGGACGGCGGCACGGGCAACGACATCTACGTCGTGGACAACCCCTTCGATGTGGTCGTGGAAGCATTCAACGCCGGCACGGACAAGGTGGTGTCCTCGATCACCTACACCCTGGGCGCGAACGTGGAGAACCTGAAGCTGAGCGGCGGTGCGCCCATCAACGGGACGGGCAACGCCCTCGGTAACTATATCGTCGGCAACAACGCCAACAACGTTCTGTCCGGTCTGGGCGGCGACGACGCCCTCTACGGCCAAGGCGGCAACGACACCCTGTTCGGAGGCCTCGGCAACGACGTGTTGGATGGCGGCACGGGCGCCGACAGCATGGACGGCGGCACGGGCAACGACATCTACGTCGTGGACAACCCCTTCGATGTGGTCGTGGAAGCAGTCAACGCCGGCACGGACAAGGTGGTGTCCTCGATCAACTACACCCTGGGCGCGAACGTGGAGAGCCTGAAGCTGAGCGGCGGCTGCGCCCATCAACGGGACGGGCAACGCCCTCGGTAACTATATCGTCGGCAACAACGCCAACAACGTTCTGTCCGGTCTGGGCGGCGACGACGCCCTCGACGGCCAAGGCGGCAACGACACCCTGTTCGGAGGCCTCGGCAACGACGAGTTGGATGGCGGCACGGGCGCCGACAGCATGGACGGCGGCACGGGCAACGACACTCTACATCGTGGACAACCCCTTCGATGTGGTCGTGGAAGCAGTCAACGCCGGCACGGACGAGGTGGTGTCCTCGATCACCTACACCCTGGGCGCGAACGTGGAGAGCCTGAAGCTGAGCGGCGGTGCGCCCATCAACGGGACGGGCAACGCCCTCGGTAACTATATCGTCGGCAACAACGCCAACAACGTTCTGTCCGGTCTGGGCGGCGACGACGCCCTCTACGGCCAAGGCGGCAACGACACCCTATTCGGAGGCCTCGGCAACGACGAGTTGGATGGCGGCACGGGCGCCGACAGCATGGACGGCGGCACGGGCAACGACATCTACATCGTGGACAACCCCTTCGATGTGGTCGTGGAAGCATTCAACGCCGGCACGGACGAGGTGGTGTCCTCGATCAACTACACCCTGGGCGCGAACGTGGAGAGCCTGAAGCTGAGCGGCAGCTGCGCCCATCAACGGGACGGGCAACGCCCTCGGTAACTATATCGTCGGCAACAACGCCAACAACGTTCTGTCCGGTCTGGGCGGCGACGACGCCCTCTACGGCCAAGGCGGCAACGACACCCTATTCGGAGGCCTCGGCAACGACGAGTTGGATGGCGGCACGGGCGCCGACAGCATGGACGGCGGCACGGGCAACGACACCTACATCGTGGACAACCCCTTCGACGTGGTCGTGGAAGCGGCCGACGCCGGCACGGACGAGGTGGTGTCCTCGGTCAACTACACCCTGGGCGCGAACGTGGAGAACCTGAAGCTGATCGGCGGCGCGCCCATCAACGGGACCGGCAACGCCCTCGGTAACCCTATATCATCGGCAACAACGCCAACAACGTTCTGTCCGGTCTGGGCGGCGACGACGACCTCTACGGCCAAGGCGGCAACGACACCCTGTTCGGAGGCCTCGGCAACGACGAGTTGGATGGCGGCACGGGCGCCGACCGCATGGACGGCGGCACGGGCAACGACACCTACATCGTGGACAACCCCTTCGACGTGGTCGTGGAAGCAGCCGACGCCGGCACGGACAAGGTGGTGTCCTCGGCCACCTACACCCTGGGCGCGAACGTGGAGAGCCTGAAGCTGAGCGGCGCTGCGCCCATCGACGGGACGGGCAACGCCCTCGGTAACTATATCGTCGGCAACGACGCCAACAACGTTCTGTCCGGTCTGGGCGGCGACGACGCCCTCTACGGCCAAGGCGGCAACGACACCCTGTTCGGAGGCCTCGGCAACGACGAGTTGGATGGCGGCACGGGCGCCGACAGCATGGACGGCGGCACGGGCAACGACATCTACGTCGTGGACAACCCCTTCGACGTGGTCGTGGAAGCGGTCAACGCCGGCACGGACGAGGTGGTGTCCTCGATCAACTACACCCTGGGCGCGAACGTGGAGAAGCTGAAGCTGAGCGGCGGTGCGCCCATCAACGGGACGGGCAACGCCCTCGGTAACGCTATATCGTCGGCAACGACGCCAACAACGTTCTGTCCGGTCTGGACGGCGACGACGACCTCTACGGCCAAGGCGGCAACGACACCCTGCTCGGAGGCCTCGGCAACGACGAGTTGGATGGCGGCACGGGCGCCGACCGCATGGACGGCGGCACGGGCAACGACATCTACATCGTGGACAACCCCTTCGATGTGGTCGTGGAAGGAGCCAACGCCGGGGCGGACGAGGTGGTGTCCTCGGTCAACTACACCCTGGGCGCGAACGTGGAGAACCTGAAGCTGAGCGGCGGTGCGCCCATCAACGGGACGGGCAACGCCCTCGGTAACTATATCGTCGGCAACAACGCCAACAACGTTCTGTCCGGTCTGGGCGGCGACGACGCCCTCTACGGCCAAGGCGGCAACGACACCCTGTTCGGAGGCCTCGGCAACGACGAGTTGGATGGCGGCACGGGCGCCGACCGCATGGACGGCGGCACGGGCAACGACACTCTACATCGTGGACAACCCCTTCGATGTGGTCGTGGAAGCAGTCAACGCCGGCACGGACCAGGTGGTGTCCTCGGTCAACTACACCCTGGGCGCGAACGTGGAGAACCTGAAGCTGAGCGGCGGTGCGCCCATCAACGGGACCGGCAACGCCCTCGGTAACGTATATCGTCGGCAACAACGCCAACAACGTTCTGTCCGGTCTGGGCGGCGACGACGCCCTCTACGGCCAAGGCGGCAACGACACCCTGTTCGGAGGCTCGGCAACGACGAGTTGGATGGCGGCACGGGCGCCGACCGCATGGACGGCGGCACGGGCGACGACATCTACGTCGTGGACGACCCCGGCGACGTGGTCGTGGAAGCAGCCAACGCCGGCACGGACAGGGTGGTGTCCTCGATCAGCCACACCCTGGGCGCGAACGTGGAGAAGCTGAAGCTGAGCGGCAGCTGCGCCCATCAACGGGACGGGCAACGCCCTCGGCAACCGTATCATCGGCAACAACGCCAACAACGTTCTGTCCGGTGTGGGCGGCGACGACAACCTCTACGGCCAAGGCGGCAACGACACTCTGTCCGGCGGGGTCGGCAACGACGTTTTGGATGGCGGCGCGGGAAACGACCGCATAGACGGGGATACCGGCAACGACACGCTAATCGGAGGAAACGGCCAGGACACGATGACGGGAGGGGCGGGTATGGACGTCTTCGTGTTCCGCTTCGTCTCGGACAGCCCAGTTGGCGCACCCGACGTCATTGACGACTTTCACGGCCTCGGCGTGTCGCAAGGGGACCGCATCAATGTGTCGGGCATCGATGCAGACCTCATCTCAGCCGGTGATCAGGCCTTCGTGTGGGTTGGTCAGCAGCCGGTCCACCCCGGAGAGCTCGGCTATTCCGACGGCAACCTATGGGGCAACGTGTCTGGTGTCTCCGGAGACGTTACACCAGAGTTTCAGGTGGGTGATACCCGATGGAGTCACGTTGAACGATTTTGTTCTCTAACGTGAAACCGTGGCAGGCAGCCGCACGGTAACGCTCTCTCGCTAGGGACGAGCAGACAGCGCCTCGCGCTCCATGAAAGGGGGAGTGGGTCAATGACCTTCGCTCCCACGTGCGAGGAGTGAATGGGGTGCTTGGTATCGGTTCGTGTACAGGCTCCGCCCCGGCTCGCAGCATAGACGAGCCGTTGTGCCGTAAAATTACGGCTTTCCAACCATGTTGCCGTTCCCCGCGCGCGATCAAGTGACCGCTTCGGTCGCGTACAGCCTCGCAGGCAAACGCGTCTGGGTGGCCGGTCATCGTGGCATGGCGGGCTCTGCCGTCGTGCGCCGCCTGGGCGACGAGAACTGCGAGATCCTGACGGTCACGACGGGCCGAGGTCGATTTGCGCCGGCAGGCGGAGGTGGAGGCGTGGATGGAGAAGGCGCGGCCGCAAGCGGTGTTCCTGGCCGCGGCGACGGTGGGGGGCATTCTCGCCAACGCCACGCGTCCGGCCGAGTTCCTGTACGACAACCTCGCGATCGAGACCAACATCATCCATGCGGCCCGAAAGACTGGCGTGGAGAAGCTGCTGTTGCTGGGATCGTCGTGCATCTATCCGCGGTTGGCGCCGCAGCCGATGACCGAGGATGCAGTTGCTGACCGGCCCGCTGGAGCCGACCAACGAGTGGTATGCGGTCGCGAAGATCGCCGGCATCAAGCTGTGCCAGGCCTATCGCAGGCAGTACGGCTGCGACTTCATCTCCGCCATGCCGACCAATCTCTACGGCCCCGGCGACAACTACGATCTGCAGAGCGGGCACGTGGCGGCGGCGCTGCAGGTGAAGGTGCATCGTGCCAAGCCGACCGGCGCGCCGCACATCGAGCTGTGGGGCACCGGCACGCCGAAGCGCGAGTTTCTGTTCGTCGATGATCTGGCGGATGCGCTGGTGTTCCTGATGAAGCACTATTCCGAGGAGGCGCACATCAACGTCGGCACCGGCGAGGAGATCACGATTCGCGAGCTGGCGGAGCTGATCGCGCGGATCGCCGGACTACCACGGCGAGATCGTCTACGACCGCAGCAAGCCCGACGGTACGCCGCGCAAGGTGATGGACGTGAGCCGGCTCGCGGCCTCGGATGGAGAGCGAGGACACCGCTCGAGCAGGGGTTCAGGGCTGCGTACCGCTGGTATCTGGACAACGTGGCGGGTAAGAACCGGGACACTGCGTGCCACGAAGCGAGGCATGAGCCGCATCCCTTCGGACTCCCTAGCTGTCGGCGAGAAGGCATAGTCGAGTACGTGCGCACTCCGCCCTCACTCCGACCCTCCTGTCGGAAGTCTATGCTGGCAGCCACCAGGCCGTCGCGGCAGTGCGGCTGCACGATGGCGTGATCGCGTCGATGCGGCTGTCAGCGCACCGGCAAGCTGCGGGTCGCGCCATGAACGTACTGGTCGTCGGCGGCGCGGGCTACATCGGCTCGCACATGGTCAAGCTGCTGCTCGAGGCCGGGCACGAGGCGAGCACGCTCGACAGCCTGGTCAGCGGCCATCGCGATGCCGTGGTCGGCGGGGCGCTGTTCGAGGTCGATCTGGGGGATACGGAGGCGCTGGCGCGGGTATTCGAGTCGCGCCCGTTCGACGCGGTGATGCATTTCGCTTCCTTCATCCAGGTGGGCGAGTCGGTCCGGAAGCCCGGCCTGTACTACCGCAACAACTTCTGCCAACACGCTCAACCTGCTCGACGCGATGGTGCGGGCAGGGGTGACGCGCTTCATCTTCTCGTCGACTGCGGCGATCTTCGGCGAGCCGGAGTACTCGCCGCTGGATGAGCAGCACCCGCAGCGGCCGATCAATCCGTACGGGACGTCGAAACAGATGGTGGAGCGCGTGTTGCACGACTACGATCGCGCGCACGGGCTGAGGTCGGTTTGCCTGCGCTACTTCAATGCGGCCGGGGCGCATCCGGACGGCTCGATCGGCGAGCGCCACGACCCGGAGACGCACCTGATCCCGCTGTTGCTGCAGGTGGCGTCGGGGCGGCGTGAGTCCGTGAGCCTGTTCGGCCGCGACTACGACACGCCTGACGGCACCTGCATACGCGACTATGTCCACGTGGTCGATCTGTGCCAGGCCCACCTGCTGGCGCTGCAGTGGCTGATGGACGGAGGCCACAGCACGGCGTTCAATCTGGGGAACGGCAACGGGTTCTCGGTGCTGGAAGTGATTCGTGCGGTGGAGCGAGTGACGCAACGCGATGCTGCGCGTGGTCGATGCGCCCAGGCGCGATGGCGATCCCGCCCGTTTGGTGGCGGATGCGCGCTCGATCCGGCAGACGCTCGGATGGACACCGGCTTATGCGCAACTGGAGACGATCGTGGCGCACGGCTGGCAGTGGGAGCAGCGGCGGCCGTAGGCGCCATCCTGCCCGAAGAGCAACCGAGGATGATCCTGGTCACCGGCGGGGCCGGCTTCATCGGCTCGCACACGGTCGATGCTGCTGATCGCACAAGGGCGGCGCGTGCGGGTGCTGGACGATTTTTCCAGCGGGCGGCGCGAGAATCTGCCGGCGAGCAAGCTGCTGGAGATTGTCGAGGGCGACGTGCGCGACCCCGGCGTGGTCGGCCGGTCGATGCGCGGCGTTACCAAGCTCCTGCACCTGGCGGCCCGCGTGTCGGTCATCCAGTCGGTAGAGGATCCGGTGTCCTCCGCCGCGGTGAATGTGGGCGGTTTCCTGGTGGTGCTCGACGCCGCACGGCGGGCGGGTGTGAGCCGGGTCGTGTATGCGTCGAGCGCCGCGGTGTATGGCACCCCGGCGCAACTGCCGGTCGACGAAGCGGCGCCGGAGCAGCCGCAATCGCCGTATGGCCTCGAGAAGTCGATCGACGATCAGTACGCGACGCTGTTCGGCAAGCTGTACGGCATGCAGTGCCTGGGATTGCGCTACTTCAACGTCTACGGTCCGCGCCAAGATCCTGCCTCTCCGTATGCCGGCGTGATCAGCAGGTTCCTCGGCTGCATCCGCGCAGGGCGGCCGTTGGACATCTTCGGCGATGGAGAGCAGACGCGCGATTTCGTGTTCGTCGAGGACGTCGCCAGACTCAACCTGGCTCGCGCTGGACGCGGCGGCTACGGGAGTGTGCAACATCGGCACCGGGCGCAGCGCCAGCCTCCTCGAGCTGGTCGGGCTGCTGGAGGAGCTGACCGGGCGGCGAGCTGCAGATTCGACACGCGGCTGCCCGGCCCGGCGACATCCGCCACTCCCAGGCCAGTACGGCCCGGCTGCGCGAGTTGCTCGGCGCGCCGCGCCTGTCTGAGTTGCGAGACGGTCTGCGCGCGTTGCTCAGGGCTGAGGGTATGCTCGATTGAACGAGGACGGAGCGAGGGATCTACGTTGTCCTCCAGGTACAAATGAATCCAGTGATCCTGGTCACCGGCGGCGCCGGCTTCATCGGCGCGAACTTCGTGCACGGTTGGCTGCGCGAGGAATCCGGCACGGTGCTCAATCTCGACAAGCTGACCTATGCCGGAAACCTGCAGAGCCTGGCGGCGCTCGCGCGACGAGCCACGCCACGTCTTCGTGCGCGGGGACATCGGCGATCGCGAGCTGGTGCGCCGCCTGCTGCGCGAGCATCGGCCGCGCGCAGTGCTGAATTTCGCGGCCGAGAGCCATGTGGACCGTTCGATCCACGGCCCGCAGGATTTCGTTCAGACCAACGTCGTGGGCACCTTCCACCTGCTCGACGAGGTGCTGGCGTACTGGCGCGAGGCGCTGGCGTGCGATCCAGGCTTCCGCTTCCTGCACGTGTCCACCGATGAGGTGTACGGCTCGCTCGCGCCGGACGACCCGGCGTTTTCCGAGACGCAGCCCGTATGCGCCCAACAGCCCTTACTCGGCTTCGAAGGCCGCGTCGGACCACCTGGTGCGCGCCTACCATCACACGTACGCGTTGCCTACGCTGACCACCAATTGCTCCAACAACTACGGACCTTACCAGTTCCCCGAGAAGCTGATTCCGCTGATGATCCACAACGCGCTGGCCGGCAAAGCGCTGCCGGTGTATGGCGACGGGCTGAATGTGCGCGACTGGCTGTACGTGGAGGATCACTGCGCGGGGATCCGGCAGGTCCTCGCGCGTGGCCGGCCCGGGCAGACCTACAACCTGGGCGGGCGCAGCGAGCGGCGCAACATCGACGTGGTCAACACCCTATGTACACTGCTGGACGCGCTGCATCCGAATTCCCCTGTCACACCTCACGCGAAGTTGATCGAGTACGTGAAGGATCGTCCGGGCCACGACCGCCGCTACGCCATCGACTGCTCGAAGATCGAGAGCGAGCTGGCGTGGAGCGCGCGGGAGAGCTTCGAGTCCGGGATGCGCAAGACGGTGCAGTGGTACCTGGACAACCAGGCGTGGGTCCAGGGCGTTACGACGGGCGAATACCGGAAGTGGGTCGAGCGGCAGTATGGGTGACGATCGGGATGCTTTGCCCCTACACCCCAAACCTCTCCCGCAAGGACCCGCAAGGGGAGAGGGGACTCAATGGGCAAGCTAACCAATCACTGCCATGAAGCTCCTCGTTACTGGTATCTCGGGCCAAGTCGGCTACGAGTTGCTGCGCACACTTGCGCCGCTCGGTGATGTCGTCGGAGTGGATCGCAGCGCGATGGACTTGTCCGATCCGCAGCGGATTCGCGACGTGATTCACGCTGAGCGTCCCGATGTGGTGGTCAACGCGGCGGCGTACACGGCGGTAGACCGCGCAGAGGTCGAGCGCGAGACCGCTTTCAAGATCAATGCTACGGCTCCGCGGGTGATGGCCGAAGCCCTGCAGGCGAGCGGCGGCGGGGCGCTGGTGCACTTTTCCACGGACTATGTGTTCGATGGCGCCAAGCGCGGCCCGTACTTCGAGAACGACCGGCCCAATCCGCTCAGCGCCTACGGGCGCAGCAAGCTCGAAGGCGAGCAAGCGATCCGCGCCAGCGGTGTCCCGCACCTGATTCTGCGCACCAGCTGGGTGTACGGGAAGCGTGGACGCAACTTCCTCAACACGATGCTGAGCCTGTTCGAAGAGAAGCCGCAGCTGCGCATCGTGGACGACCAGATCGGGGCGCCCACCTGGTCCAGGTGGATTGCGCGGGGGACCGCCGAGGTGCTGGCGAAGTGCCTGGCGGGTGGAGCTTTTCGGGAGGAGCTCGGCGGCACCTATCACCTGACGGCCGGCGGGCTCGACCAGCTGGTACGGCTTTGCGAGCACCATCCGGGAGTTGCACTATGGCGCCGGCTCGGCCCGCGGTCCGCAGCTGATTCCCATCACCACCGGCGAGTATCCGCTGCCCGCGCGGCGTCCCGCGAACTCGGTCCTGAGCACGGACGCACTGCAGAAGGTGTTCGGGGTCCAGCCGCCGGACTGGCGCGAGCTGCTCCAGCAGTGCTTTGAGGAGCCCGCCGATTGAGGCGCGGCGGGCCCGGTTGCCATCTCGTGGTCCAGATTGCGCGTACAATCGCACTCCGCCGCCGGACCATAGCTTCCTCGCGACGGCGTTTCCAATGGGCCACGGCCTGCTTCCGAGCGTTGGCGCGTGGTCGCTTCAATTTTGCTGGGGATTCTCGCATGGCAATCTGCACTGCCCGCTTGCAGTGGTGCGCCGGCGCTGTTCTGGTTCTTTCGCTCCTCGCGCCTGCAGCGGTGGTCGCGCAGGACACGATCGGAACGATGGGCGCGCAACAACTGCGCACGCAGGATCTGAAACGCATCATCGATGCGCAGCCGCCGGAGGTCCGCAAGCAGCTCGCCACCGATCTGGGTGCGCTGGATCGGCTGGTGCGCAGCGAGCTGGTGCGGCAGGCAATCCTGACGGAGACGCGCCAGAAACAATGGGACAAGAAGCCGGATGTGCAGTTGCTGATGGAACGGGCACGTGACCAGGTTCTGATCACATCGTATGTCAATGATCTGGCACGCCCGCCGGCCAACTATCCGTCCGAGGACGAGGTCAGGGGCTTCTACGAAGCGTCCAAAGCCAGCTTCACCGTGCCGGCCGAGTATGAGCTGGTGCAGATCTTCGTGCAGGCGCCCGACGAGTCCGACAAGGTGGCGGTCGCCGCCGCGCTGAAGAAAGCGTCGGACCTGGCGGCGAGGGTGCAGCGCTCGCCCAACGACTTCGGCAAGATTGCGCGCGAAAGCTCCGAGCACAAGGAGAGCGCGGCGAAAGGCGGCGAGCTGGGCTGGGTCCCGGAAACGCAACTGATCCCGGAAATACGCGCTGCAGTGGTGCGCATGACCAAAGGCGAGCTGAGCCCGCCGATCCGCACCTCGAGCGGCTGGCACATCGTGCGGCTGCTGGATCGCAAGCCGAGCTCCACCAAGCCGTTGAGCGAAGTGCGCGATACCATCGTTGCCAACATGCGACTGCGCAAGGCTCAAGAGGCTGAGCGTACGTATATCGAGGGACTGCTCGGAAAGGCCGCGGTCAACGTGAATCAGGCAGAACTGCAGAAACTGCAGGCGGGCATCAAGTAGGCGGCGCGCTGACCTCCGCAAAAACAGAAGGTTCGCACGTGTGATTGACGGGCGCGTGCGGTGCCCGATAGCATGCACGTCCCTACAGAACGAAAACGGAGGCCATATGGATATCCTGCACCGCGTGATCAGAAAGATCCACGCGGATCCCGGTCATCCCACCTCGAGCACGTTGCGCGCATTGATCAAGTCGCTCGATGCAGGCGAGCAGTTTGACGTCAATCAGTTGTACCAGCTCAACTATTCCGATTTCACTCTGGCCATGGACCTGCTCAAGCAGTGGCGCCTGGACAGCTTCAGGTACGAGCGCGGGTGGGCGTCGCGCGCAGTATCCGATCCGGCCACTGGCGAGCGCGCCCCGGCGTGGCTGGAGTCGATGGGGGCGAGCCTAAACGCGTACCGGTGAGCGCACAGCTGCTGGACCGGCTGGCGAGGGCCGCCGTCGAGTGAAGAGTTGTCGCGGTACGCGTGTCCGCGGTGCCAGTAGTTGAGCCCGCCGCTGGGGCGCTGTCAAGCCTCCTTATGCACACGACTTCAAGTAACGCTTGAAGTTTGCCTCGCAAACTCGAGCCCTCCTATACGTCTCCTCCCAAGCTCTTGTTTTTCTGCGGCGATTGACAGTTGCATAAAGTTTGAGCGGGAGCAAGCGCAGGCCCGATTGAAAGGGGTTGCGGGGTTCCCGGAGGCTTTTACTCACAAACTTGTCCACAGGATCTGTGGATCACCGGATCGACGCTGACAAGCGACATTTGGGTAGACAACGCAGTGGCCGGCAGCGATTGCACTGCGCGAATCAACTGGTTCGATGCGAAGCGCTCGCTGCGGCGCTGCCAGGAACCTGATTGATATCATCCCCGCGCTGCGGGAATCCAGAAATCCTTCATCAGCGTTTCCCTACGTCAGCAGCGCGATCAGCGGGGCGAGCAGACGCGCCTGCAACTTGTACACGGGCCGCGGCGACTTGTCCTCGTAGTACGGCATCATTTGCGGAATCAGGGCGGTGAGCGACTCGATGCGCTTCTCGCCGGCCGGGTGAGTGCTGAGGAAATCCGACTTCCCCTTCTGGCCAGTGGCCGCAATCATCTTCTGCCACAGTGTGATCGCTGCATGCGGGTCGTAGCCGGCCTTGGCCGCCAGCTCGATGCCGATGCGATCGGCCTCGGCTTCCTGCCCTCGGCTGTTGGGCAGTTCCACCCCGACCGAGGTGGCGATGGCCGCACCCTGAAGCGCGGCCTGGCTGGAGATGCTGCTCCCGCCTCCCAGCAGTGCGGCTCCCACAGCCAGCGCGGTTTGCGTAGCCATGGCGTGGGACATGCGCTCCGCAGTGTGCTTGGCAAGCGCGTGTCCGATCTCGTGTCCCATGATCTGAGCAATCTCGTCGTCGGACAGCTTGAGCTGGGTGATGATGCCCGTGTAGATGGCCATCTTGCCGCCGGCCATCGCCCAGGCGTTGAGCGTCTTGGGGTCGTCGATCACGACCACCTGCCACTTCCAGTCCTGCGTCTCGGGCCGGTACTTCACCGCCTGCGCTACCAGCCGCCCGGTGATGAGGTCGATGCGCGCCTTGAGGGCCGCGTCGTTGTTGATCTTGCCCTGCTTCTGCAGTGGCTGGACGGTCTGCGCATACGCCTGCTGGGAAGCCGTGATGGCCTGGCTTTCGGGCACCAGCATCAGCTGCTTGCGGCCGGTGACAGGCGTGTTGGCACAGGCGCTGAGCAGGCCGGCGAGCACAAGAGCTGGAACAAGTTGAGTGCGCATGGCGTTTCTCCTAGGACCCAGCTCAACGCTCGAGCTGGAGCGTCACGATTATAATCAACGCTGCCTGACCGTTTGATGCGCTGATCCTCGGCGGCTGGACGACCGATCACATGACCACGCGAGAAGGGCTTGCCGGGCGCCTGCTGGTCGAGCAGGGCAACCTCGTCGCGTACGATGTCGACGCGATCGTCAACGCGGCGAACAGTTCCCTGCTGGGCGGAGGTGGCGTGGACGGTGCGATCCACCGGGCGGCGGGGCCGGAGCTGCTGGCGGAGTGCCGGGCACTGAACGGGTGCGCGGCCGGTGAAGCGAAGATCACGCGTGGCTATCGGCTCAAGGCACGCCATGTGATCCACACCGTGGGGCCGGTGTGGCACGGCGGCGAGCACGGCGAGGCTGAAACCCTGGCCGCCTGCTATCGCAACAGCCTGGCGCTCGCGGCGAGCAGGGGGTTGCGTACGGTTGCCTTTCCGGCCATCAGTTGTGGAGCGTACGGCTATCCGATCGAGGCCGCCGCCGCGATCGCGGTGAACACGGTCGCCGATCTGCTGGTGGCCGAAGCGCTGTTGCAACAGGTGCACCTGGTGTGCTTCTCGAAGGAAATTTACGACATGTACCGCAAAGCGTTGCGGGCGCGGATGAGCGAGTGATCCCCGTTCCGTCCCGTCTGCCATCCCTTTGTGTTCCGCATGCCCATTGCGTTCCGGATGCCCATTGCGTTCCGCATGCATGGCTAGCCAGCATCCCGGGCGACGATTCATGACGTTGCCTGGACTCGCAGTGCTTGCCCTGCTCGTTGCCACCGCCAGCGCCGGCGCGGCCGAGGAGAACACCGAGCAGCGCCCGCGCGATGCGGCAGAAACGGTGCGAGAAGGCGATGTCTCGCAGTGGCTTAAGTACTACCAGCGTGAGCGCGGTGCGCCTGAGCCTGCGCGAACGCCGGCGAGCACGCCGCAACCTCCGGCCGAGACCCCTGGGCAGAGCGCTGCGCCGAAGCGCTGAGCCGGGCCCTTCCACAGGAGCGGAGATGGATCGCCTGGATGCGATGGAAATGTTCGTGCGCATCGTCGAAACCGGGAGCTTCTCCGCGGTCGCGCGCCAGCTGGGCACGACGCAGCCGACAGTGAGCAAGCAGCTCACGGCGCTGGAGAAGCGCGTGGGCGCGCGGCTGCTCCAGCGCAGCACCCGCAAGTTGAGCCTGACCGAATCGGGACAGGCCTACTACGACCGCTGCAAACGCATCGTCGACGAAGTGCGCGAGGCCGAAGGTACGCTCGCCAAGATGCAGACCGCGCTGGTCGGCGGTCTGCACGTGAACTCTTCGATCGCCTTCGGCGAGATGTTCGTCGCCCCTCTGATGCTGCAGTTCCAGGAGAGATACACTGAGCTCAGCGTGGAGTTGACTCTCAACGACCGTTTTATCGATCTGGTCGAGGAGGGCGTCGACGTGGCTCTGCGCATCGGCCGGCTGACTGATTCGAGCCTGGTGGCGCGGCGCGTGGGCGCGAGCCGCAGGATCACCGTGGCTACGCCGGAGTACTTGCGCAAGCGCGGCACGCCGGCGCACCCTCGCGACCTGGCGGGTCACAACTGCCTGCTGTACAGCTATCTGTCGACCGGCAACGAATGGTCGTTCCAAGGGCCCGAGGGCGAGATCCACGTGCGGGTGTCGGGCAGCTTCAAGTCCAACAACGGGCATGCCTTGCAGCGGGCAGTGAGCGCCGGCGTGGGCATCGCCATGGGGCCGGACTGGCTGATGCACGAGAAGCTGGCCAGCGGCGAGATCCAGACAATCCTCGCGGAGTACGCGCCGAGGCCGCTCGACATCAACGTCGTCTATCCGTCCAACCGGCTGCTGTCGGCGAAGGTGCGCACATTCATCGACTATCTGCAGCAGGAGTTCGCGCGCATCCCGGCGCTGAACGCGGCGTGAGCGGTTTGAAGCATTCCTCCCCCTGACAGGGGGAGGGCGAGGGTGGGGGTTGCAACGCTTCGCGCGGTAAGCGATGCTCCGCGCTGCACCCCCATCCCTGCCTTCCCCCTGCGAGGGGGAAGGCGGGATCGGCTGAACGGAAGCATCGTACCTCGAAGGCGGTGCGACCCACTCACTTCGCTCCCGTCGAGGAATCTCACGGCGCGTGCTCGGAGGCTTCGAAATCCAGCTCGACGCGGGCGCCGTTGGGATCGAAGCAGAACAGCTGCCAGACGCCGGAGTCGTTTTGGCGGCGCAGGTCGTACTCGATCCCACTCGAGTCCAGCTTTGCGGTGACGGCCGGCAGGTCCCTGGCGCTGAATGCCATGTGGTCGAGCACCCCGCGCGGATCGGCGGGAAGCGCACGGCCGGCAATGATGTGCAGCACCGCCTGCTCGCCACAGTACAGCCATGCGCCCGGAAAGCCCAGGTCCGGCCGGAATCCTTCCTTGAGCCCGAGCAGATCCATGTAGAAGGTCTTGGTGGCGGCGAGGTCCTTGGCGAGGACCGTGAAGTGATTCATGCCGACGATAGCCATGTGCGCTCCGTGCGTAAGTGCCGTTCAGTCCCCTGTCCTGTCGAGGAGAGAGGCTGCCTTTCCAGCTTCAGGGGGTGTCTTTCGCTAGTTCCGGGGGCGATAGTGCAGGTGGTGATGCTGGCCGTGACCGTGCTCGTCCATCTCCACCGGCACGAGATTCGACACGACCGTGCTTGACCTGCGGTTCCGCGATCAGCGCGTTGGCGAATGCGGCGACTTCGGCGGTGCGCCCACGCAGCATAAGGGTTTCCAGGCAGTTGTCATGGTCGAGATGCACGTGCATGGAGGACAGCACCAGTTGATGGTGCTGGTGCTGGAGATTGGTCAGCCGCTCGGCGAGGTCCCGCGCGTGGTGGTTGTAGACGTAGCTTAGCGCCGCTACGCAATAGGGCGCTTCGGAGCGCTCCAGCCGGTCGGTCTTCAGCATGTCGCGCAGCATGTCGCGCACCGCCTCGGAGCGGTTCTGGTAGCCCTTCTGGTGGATGAGCTCGTCGAACTCCTTGGCCAGATCCTCGCTGAGCGAAATCGTGAAGCGTTCCATGCGCTGTCCTTGATCGCGGTCGCACCGATGGTAGCGCAAACCATTCGCGATCGCTCGGATCGCGAATGAGTGGTCTCCCCGACTACATCCCGGGGCGCCCAACGCGGTGGCTACCTTCGCAGTCACCATCGACAACATCCGCAACTGGTTCGGAACGCTGCAGGTGCGCTACATCGGCGAGCGGCCGCTGATCGAGGACAACAGCGTGCGCGCGAACTCCTCGACGATCACCAACATGCGGGTCGGCTACAACTTCACGCCGAAGATTCGCATGCAGCTCGACGTATTCAACCTGTTCAATGTCGCGACCAACGACATCGAGTACTACTACGAATCGTTCATTCCCGGCGTGATTCCCGCGCCCGAGAACGCCATCCACTTCCATCCGGCCGAGCCGAGACAATTCAGGCTCACGTTCATCGCGAATTTCTGACTTCGACCGGGACGAAGGCTAGGCCGGCAGGGCTGCGCGCATGCGCTGCAGGGCCTGTTCCAGCAGGCCGCGAGGGCAGGCGAAGTTCAGGCGTAGGAATCCGGGTGAGCCGAACAGCGCACCGTCATACAGTCCGACCCCGGCGTCCTCGAAGAATCGCAGCGGATCCTTCACACCCAGGCCGCGGGCGTCGAGCCATGCGAGGTAGGTCGCTTCTACGTGCCAGGTGCGCAAGCCAGGCATCGAACCGACGGCCTGCAGCGTCAGGTCGCGATTGTCGCGCAAGTAGTCGAGCAAAGCGAGCTGCCAGTCGCGCCCCTGGCCATAGGCGGCCAGCGTGGCGGTGTATCCCAGGCCTCCGACATGGTGCACGATCCCGGCCATGACGCGCTTGAGCCGCGCCCGCAAATCGGGGTTCGACGCGATCGCGAAGGCGCAGCCCAGGGTCGGCAGGTTGAACGTCTTGCTGGCCGACATCAGCGTGACCGTGCGTGCAGCAATGTCCTGGTTCAGACTGGCGAGCGGAACATGTGACTTGTCGGAGTCAAGTACCAGGCCGCAGTGGATCTCATCAGAGCACACGATCAGGTCGTGGCGCAGCGCGAGCTCGGCGAGCTGTGCAAGCTCGGTCCGCGTCCACACCCGCCCGGTCGGATTGTGGGGACTGCACAACAGCAACAGGCGAGCGCGCGGACCGATGGCTTGCTCCAGCGCCGGCATGTCCCATACCCAGCGCGCATCCTGTGCTTCACCGGCGCTCGGCTGCAGAAGAAGCGGTACGCGCACGGCATTGCGGTTGCCGTTGTGAGGTGCCGACAGGAATGGCGGGTAGATCGGTACGCTGGTCAGGATATCGTCGCCTTCGTCGGCGAATGCGCGGCTGACCACGTTGAGACCCACGACCAGGCTGGGGAGCCAGACGATCCAGTCGGGCTCGATGCGCCAGCCGTGGTCGCGCAGCAGGGCTTGCGCGATGGTCGGTGCCAGCTCGGCGGGCGGCTCGGTGTAGCCGAAGATGCCCTGGTCGACGCGCGCTCTAAGCGCCTGAACGATGGCCGGCGCACACTGAAAGTCCATGTCGGCGACCCACAGCGGGATGACGTCGCGCCCTTGGTAACGGTTCCACTTGCTGCTGGAGGTGGTGCGCCGGTCTACCGGCGTGTCGAAGTCGAAGGGGATATGCATGCTGGTGGGCCTTGGGGCCGGTAGTTTCGTCGCGGGGGGCCTGCATCCCGGAACGGCCTGAACGGCGGAATTCTGACATGAGGCGGCGGCCGGCATCCATCCGGTCCAAGGACCCCATCCGGTCTCAAGGACCCCATCCGGTCTCAAGGACCGATAGGGTGGGGGCCGTTAACTCAGCCAACAGTTCGTTGCGGCCTTTCTCCCTTCATTTCCCGCAGGAGCGCTCGGCGTGGTCAGCACCGTGGTTGCCTTCAGCATCCTGATCGGAATCGTAGCCGTCATCGTCGGTCTCTTCATCGTTCCCCATGTGGCGGCAGGCGGGGCACGCCGAAAACTGACCCTGCTCGTGGAGGCGAATCCCAACCCGGTCCTGCGCCTCGGCGCCAGCGCGGAAGTGCTGTACGCCAACCCCAGCGCGGCTGAGATGTTGCGTGCGACGGGGGACGTGGAAGGCCAGCCGAGCAGCCTGCTCCCGGCAGACATCGGCGAGCGGTTGCGCACGCTGCGCTGCGCCGATGGCTTGACCGACCGGTTCGAGTACGAAGTGTTCGACCGGACCCTGCAATGCGTTCTGCTCCACCTGCCGGCACAAGGCGAGTTCCACTGCTACCTGGTGGACGTGACCGAGCACAAGCAGGCGCAGGCGCACATGCGCCAGGAGGCGTTCCACGACGTCCTGACCGGGCTGCCGAACCGCAGGCTGCTGCAGGAAGCGATCGCCGGCCTCGCTCCCGGCCAGCCGGCCGCGATCATGCAGGTGAACGTGGACCGCTTCCGCCAGCTGCTCACGGACGTGGGCCCGGACGTCGGCGACGAGCTGCTGCAGCACGTGGCGGCGCGTTTCACGCAAGTCTTTCCGGCCAAGGCTTCTCCGCCGTGCCTGTATCGGCTCGAGGGCGACACCTTCGCCCTGCTGGTGAGCGCGCTGGACCCCAAACAGGCGGGTCAGGAGGCTGCCCGGCGGGTGCTCGAGACCTTGGATCAGCCGTTCCATGTGCAGGGGCGAGAGCTGTTCCTGTCGGCGAGCACCGGCATCAGTCTGTTTCCCAAGCAGGGCAGCGACGCGGCCACATTGTTGCGAAACGCCGGAGCCGCCCTGCACGCGGTGAAACAGGCGGGCGGGGCCGGCTACCTCGTCTACAACGAGGAGATGACGGCAGAGGCGAGCGAGCGTTCCGCGCTGCAAGGCGACCTGCGGCGCGCCCTGGAGCGCGAGGAGCTGTTCCTCAACTATCAACCGCAGGTAGAGCTGCTGGGTGGACGGATCATCGGCGGGGAAGTGCTGTTGCGCTGGACTCGGCGCGAGCTCGGCGGCGTGTCGCCGGCACGTTTCATTCCGATCGCGGAGCAGACTGGACTGATCATGCCGATCGGGGAATGGGTGCTGCGACAGGCGTGCCGGGCTGCAGTGGAATGGCGCAGTCAGGGCTTCATGCACGCCGGAATCGCGGTGAACATCTCCGCCGTGCAGTTCCAAAGGCCGGGGCTGGTGGAGCTGGTGTGCGAGGTGCTTGCACAGACCGGCCTCGAGCCGCAGGCGCTGGAGCTGGAGATCGCGGAAGGCGCGGCGATGCAGGAGGTGGAGCGCACCGTGCGCGTTCTCGAGGAGCTCAAGGGCCTGGGTGTGACGCTCGCCATCGACGACTTCGGCACCGGCTTCTCGTCGTTGAACTACCTGTCGCGCTTTCCGGTTGATCGCCTCAAGATCGACAAGTCCTTCGTGCGCGGGCTGGGGCAGGATCCGAATGCTTTAGCGCTCGCCAATGCCGTGGTCACCCTGGGACACAGCCTCGGATTGCGCGTTATCGCCGAAGGTGTCGAGACACAGGAGGAGCTGCGCGCGCTGCGCCAGATGGGATGCGACGAGATCCAGGGCTACCTGTTCAGCAAGCCACTGGCGGTCGAGCAGTTCGTCGCCTGCCTGCAGGAGGGGCGCCGGCTGATACCGGAGCGCGGAGAGCGCGGTCCGTTCTTCGGCCAGCCTGGACTGTCGCAGGTGGTATAGGTCATCGACGCACGAGCTGCATCGTCAGCTCGCGCGCCATCTGATCAGAAAGCAATGCGGAATCGCGCGTAGAACACGCCGATCAGATCCTCGTTCGGGTTGTTGCCCGGATCAAAGACGGCTTGCGCACCCGCGCTGAGCTGGATGAAGCGCGACACCTGCAGGCGCTGAAAGACTTCCAAGACACTTTCGTCCCTCGACGTTGCCGAGCGCGGCTGTGCATAGGAGACACCCAACCCGGTCAGGTTGCTCGGGCTGCCGAACAGCCCGCTGTAGCCCAGGCCTCCCTGCACCAGTTGGCGGATGTTGGTGGTGGTCGCATCCGCGTAGCAATACCGCGCCCACAGCTGAAAGCGGTCGCTCAGCTGCTGGCCGGCGACCAGGGTGACGCCCTGGTCCGAGGGGATCAAGGTGTCGCGCGTGCGCTCGTTGATGTACCAGCCCGTGGCCGAGTAGCGCCCGCGCCCCATTCCCTCGATGTACGGCGTGAAGCCGACTTCCGCGGTGTAGAAGAAGTCACCATAGTCGATCGAGTTGAGCTCGGACTCTTGCGTATTGTTGTAGGCATTGGCCACGCCGCCACTCACATAGAACCGGTCGTTGGGACGCAGCGAGAAGTCGATGGTCGGACCGTGGCCGGGCGAGGGAATGGTCGGATTGCCGGAGAAGTGCCGATTGACGAACATCGTGTTGACGTTCTGCATCGGCTGCAAGCCGAAGAAGTCGCCCAGATCGGCGCGTCCGATGAGCAGGCGCAGCTTGCCTTCGTAGAGGCGCTGCAGCCAGTAGAAATCACGGACTACCCACCCGCGGTCGTTGAACGCGTTGACCACATTGATCAGCGTTCCCAGCTCCCTGCCGAGCGCGGAGGGCGGCTGGTCGCTCAGCTCATTGCGATACTCGGCGGTGGCTACGAGCACGCCGGTGTTGGGCGTGCCGCGGCCCACCAGCGTCCAGGCCGACAACAGGTCGAGGTCGCCGGCGGCGCCGTTCGGGTCGCCTGCTCCGCTGGTCCACGCCCCCAGGGCCGTGAAGGCCACACCGAGGCGTAGTCCGGTCTTGTCGTAGAGTGCGTCGAATTTGTTCCTGACAAAACCCAGCGGGCTGTCGAACCTCGCGGTGTCGCCGATGGAATACTCCGGCCGATCGATTTCGTCCAGATCGTCGATCCCGCTGGTGCCGCCTTCACCTGGGGAGAATTCGTCGTAAAGATACGGATGCGATTTCTCGTAGTCGCTGTAGAGCTGCGGTTGCTCAGCGGTGGGCTGCGCGAACGCTGTGCCGATGGCGGCCGCCAGGCACGTTGCTGCGAGGATGAACCTGGGCAGAGTCGTCGGTGCGAGCATGAGCCTGTCGAAGGATCGCGGCGGTTGTAGTTTTTGTACAGCGCCAGGCATTCTCCAACCAACCGTGGCGCTTGTCCAGGCAACGGTCAGCGAAGGTGTCAGTGGAAATCGCGCGAGCGCGCGACGAGGGCGCCGAGCAGCGCGCTGTGGTCAACCAGCTTGCCGGCGATCAGGTGCACGACCTCGCCCTCGCGTTCGACGGTGCCGTGCACGGCCAGCAGCTGCGAGCCGAGCAGGGCCCGTCTCTGGTGCTCGGCGACGTCGTGCCACACCACCACGTTGACCATGCCGGTTTCATCCTCCAGCGTGACGAAGATGACGCCGGTGGCGGTGTCGGGGCGCTGGCGGCCGATGACGATCCCCGCGGCGCAGGCGCGCTTGCCGTGCGGCAGTTCCCGCAGCTGTGCGGCCGTAACCATGCGCAGCTTCGTGAGCCGTGGGCGCAGCAGCGCGACCGGATGGCGGCCGAGCGTCAAGCCCAGGCTGGCATAGTCGGCCACGATGTCCTGGCCTTCGGTGGGCGCCGAGAACTGTGCAGCAGGATCCGGGATCGGCGCATCCTGCAGCACCGGCGGCCGCGGCTCGATGCCGCTGACATCCCACATCGCCTGCCGGCGGTTTCCGCTGATGGAGGCGAGTGCGCCGGCGGCAGCCAGCGCGTTCATGTCATGACGGTTCAGGTCAGCGGCGCGGGCGAGGGATTCGAAAGAGACGCGGGGCGTGAAGTGCGAGGCACGAGGCGCGAGGCAAAAAGCTCCTACTCCCCCCGCAGCAGGCGGTTCACACCTTCCCCCTTTCAGGGGGAAGGCAGGGATGGGGGTTGAATCCTGGCAGTGGCTCGATGCGAGCGTTGCACCCCCACCCCAGCCCTCCCCCTGAGAGGGGGAGGGGGAGCTCTCTCCCAGCCTCTTGCGCGCCTCCACCAGGCGCATGGCACTCTCCTTGGAGAGTCCTTTCACCAGACGCAATCCCAGACGCAGGGCAGGTTGCTCTTCTGGTGTGTCTCGCGCCTCGTGCCTCGCGCCTCGCGCCTGGGAGCCTGCGTTGCACGCAGGCTCGAGCATGCAGTCCCACTCGCTCACCAGCACGTCCGGCGGCAACACCTGCACGCCGTGACGCTGCGCATCCTGCACCAGCTGCGACGGTGCGTAAAAACCCATGGGTTGACTGTTGAGGAGGGCGCAGGTGAAAGCTGCCGGTTCGTAGCACTTGAGCCAGCAGGAGACGTAGACCAGCAGCGCGAAGCTCGCCGAGTGCGATTCTGGAAAGCCGTACTCGCCGAAGCCCAGGATCTGGCGGAAGATCTGCTCGGCGAACTGCTCCGGGTAGCCACGTTCACGCATGCCGTCTTTGAGGCGCTTCTCGAAGGGCTCCAGACCGCCCCGACGCCGCCAGGCCGCCATCGCGCGCCGCAGGCGGTCTGCTTCGCCGGGCGTGAAGCCGGCGGCGACCACGGCGAGCTGCATGACCTGCTCCTGAAAGATCGGCACGCCGAGCGTGCGCTCCAGCACCTTGCGGATGTCTTCGGACGGATAGGTGACCGGCTCCAGCCCCTGGCGGCGGCGCAGGTAGGGATGCACCATGCCGCCCTGGATCGGGCCGGGCCGAACGATGGCGACCTCGATCACCAGGTCGTAGAAGTTCCGGGGCCGCATGCGCGGCAGCATCGCCTGCTGCGCGCGCGACTCGATCTGGAACACGCCGATGGTGTCGGCATGACCGATCATCTCGTATACGCCGGGGTCCTCCGGCGGCACGTCCGACATGCCGAACGGCTTGCCGCGCTGCTGGCCCACCAGCACCAGCGCACGGCGGATCGCTGTGAGCATGCCCAGCGCCAGCACGTCGACCTTGAGCAGGCCGAGCGCATCGAGATCGTCCTTGTCCCATTGGATCACCGTGCGGTCGATCATCGCCGCGTTCTCGATCGGCACCAGGCGCGACAGCGGACCGCGCGAGATGACGAAGCCGCCTACGTGCTGCGACAGATGACGCGGGAAGCCGACGACGATGTTCACCAGGGCACCGAGCTTGCGGATCACGGAGCTGTCGGGGTCGAAGCCCATCTCGCGCAAGCGCTCGGGCCGTACTTTGCGGCCGTCCCACCAGGCCAGGCTCTTGGCCAGGCGATCCACCTGCGCCAGGTCGAGCCCGAGCGCCTTGCCCACGTCGCGCAGCGCGCTCTTCGGCCGGTAGGTGATAACGGTAGCGGCGAGCGCCGCGCGATCGCGCCCGTACTTGCCATAGATGTACTGGATGACTTCCTCGCGGCGCTCGTGCTCGAAATCCACATCGATGTCTGGCGGCTCGTTGCGCTCGCGGGAGACGAAGCGCTCGAACAGCATGTCCATGCGCGCGGGATCGACCTCGGTTATGCCCAGGCAATAGCACACGGCGGAGTTGGCGGCCGAGCCGCGTCCCTGGCAGAGAATGTTTGCGTCGCGCGCGAACTTCACCACGTCGTAGACGGTCAGGAAGTAGGGCTCGTAGTGCAGCTCGGCGATGAGCTGGAGCTCGTGCTCCACTCGTGCCCGTGCCTTGTTGATGTCGACACTGAGCGCGCTGGTGAAATGGCCTCCCCAGCCGCTCGTCTGCGGCGGCGATGCCTGCTCCGGACTCCTTCCCCCTTCCAGGGGGAAGGTTGGGATGGGGGTTGAATGCTGGCAGTTGCTCGATGCAAGCGTCGCACCCCCACCCCGGCCCTCCCCCTGGAAGGGGGAGGGAGAAGTTTCTCCCGCGCTTCTCGCAGGCGGCACGGGGTGATGGCGACGAGATTCCTGACACCTTCCCCCTTCCAGGGGGAAGGCAGGGATGGGGGTTGAATCTTGGCCACTGCTCGATGCAGGCATTGCACCCCCACCCCACCCCTCCCCCTGGAAGGGGGAGGGAGAAGCGGGGGCAGGCGAGGTGCCGCACAAAGCTCCCTCTCCCCTTGCGGGAGAGGGCAGGGGTGAGGGGGGCTGTAGCGACGGCGAGGGGCTCGCAGCGCAGCCCCGAACCGCCAGCGAAATCCCTCTTCCGTCAACTTGCGCAGCCAGCTCGCCGGCGTCTCACCGGCCGGCACGATCTCCTCGGGGTACTCGTAGCGCAAGCTGTCGAGGGAGAAAGTACAGTGCTCGGCGACATCGAGCGTGGCGATCAGCAGCTCGGGTGGATACAGGCGTGCCAACCGCTCGCGCGAGCGCAGATAGCGCTCGCCGTTGGGAAACAGCGCGTGGCCGCAGCGGCCAAGCGGTGTGCGCAGGCGCACGGCGGTGAGGGTATCGTGCAGCGCGCGCCGCGCGCGCACGTGCATGTGCACATCGCCGGCGGCCACCAGCGGCAAGCCGGTTTCCTGCGCGTGCTGCTCGAGCTGCTCGAGGCGCGCGCGGTCGTCCGGCCCGAGCAGCAGCTCGGCTGCGATCCAGCAGCGCCCCGCGAAGCGCGACCCGAGCCAGCGGGTGCGGTCGATATCCGGCTCCGCTCCCGGCAGCAGCAGCGCAAGGCAGCCGGGAACGCCGTCGCAAAGATCGGCTGCGCTGAACTGATACTGGCCCTTCTTCGAGCGGCGCCGCGCGCGGGTGATCAGCTCCGAGAGGTTGCCATAGCCGGTGCGGTCGGTGGCGAGAAGCACGATGCGCAGCGCTGCACCTTCCGCTCCAGGCCTGCCGTCTTGCGCCTCACCGCTGAGTGCCAACTCGCAGCCGACGATCAACTTGATGCCGAACTCCTTGGCTGCCACATGCGCGCGTACCACGCCGGCCAGCGAGCACTCGTCGGTAACGGCAAGCGCCGAGTAGCCGAGACGCGCAGCGCGCTCGACCAGCTCTTCCGGATGCGAAGCCCCGCGCAGGAAGGAGAAGTTGGTCAGGCAGTGCAGCTCGGCATAGGAAGGGAACATGGCTGTATCAATATACAGCACTGAGGCGATTCTGCCACCAGCCGCCCTTGTCTTGCGTTGTTTCCCGCAGTCTCGTATAACGGTCGACGGCTGCTACTGCATCCCCGGCGGGACGATAAACCCTTGTCAGGAAAGGAGGCACCGATGAGCATGCTGACCAAGGCCGCGGTCACGACCATTCTTCCGGTCAAGGACATGGCGCGGGCGCGGGATTTCTACCAGAACAAGCTCGGGCTCGAGCCCAAGGGCTTTGCCGCCGACGGCAACTACCTGTTTGCCTGCGGCGGGGATGCCCATATCGCGCTCATCACCAAGCCCGACGGCACCAAGGCTGAGCACACGGCGTTGAGCTTCGAGGTCCATGGCATCGAGAAGATCATCGCGCAGCTGAAAGCCCAAGGGGTGGTGTTCGAAGACTACGACTTTCCCAACCTCAGGACGGTCGACCACGTCTGCGTGCTCGGGTCGGACAAGGCGGCCTGGTTCAAGGACACCGAGGGCAACTATCTGTGCGTGCATGAAGGGCCGCACTGAACGGGTGCGGCAAGCGCGGGCCAGGCGAGTCCCCTCTCCCCTTGTGGGAGAGGGCTCGGCGAGGGCGTTGCCTTCAGCCGAACAGCCCGTGCAGATACCACTGCTTCTCGCCCTGCCGTTCCCGGAACACCCATAGCTTTCTGCCTGCGGTATCGACCGCAACAAAGTAGTCGCGTGCCGTGTCCCCGTCGTCCCACCATCCGCTTTCGATGCGCTCCGGTCCGGCCAGCACGGTGAGCGGGCCCGGGTCTCCCTGCACGGCGCAGGAGAGTAAGAGGGTGAGGGGCGCGTCGGTTCGTGTCTCCTCTTTCTCTACGGGCAATCGCCGTGGCGCTTGCAGCAGCCAGAGCGGCCGTGTCGAGGGTGCGCTCGCTGCAGCATCGGTGCCGGGTTCGCAGGCGCGCCAGGCCTGCTCGGGACGATGATCGGAGTGGGAGGTGATGCCGTGCACGGCAGCGCTGCCCAACCGTGCACGCAGATGCTCGATGATGAGCCAGCGTTGCTCTTCGAGCAGCCGATCCTCCGGAAACAGCGAGAGGTTGCGTGAACCGAGCGGGCGGGTTTCCCGGCTTTCGATGGCGATTGCTTCAACGCGATCGGGCACTGTGAAGTTCGCCAGCCGTTCGCGCAACAGCCGCAGCATGCGCTCGGCGTCCCGGCAGGGGACGGCAAAGCCGAGCATCACCACGGTGGGTTTACAGTCCTCGTGCCGCAGGGTGAGCGCGAGCCGCGTCACTCCGGTTTGCCGCATGCGTAGATAACCGGCGAGTTCCAGCAGCAAGCGCTTCACGGCGAACAGCAGCGGTTCGATCTCCTGCACCGGCGCGGGCAATGCGAGCGTCGATGCATAGCGTAGAGGCTGGATGTACGGCTCGCGGGCATCGGGCAGCCGGCCCAGCGCGCGGTCCAGCTCGTCCAGCAACCGCTGTCCGAAGCGGCGTGCGAGGCCGTCGCGCGGCAAGGCCAGGCATTCGCCGATGGTATGCACGCCCATGACGGCGAGGGTGTCAATAGTTTCTCTGGGTTGGTCGAGCAGTACGAGCGGGAGGGTTGCCAGCGCGGCGGGCAAGTGCGCCGGGTCGGTGATGTGCATGCCAGTACCTGCGCGCGCCAGCAGGCACGCGCCGGTGGGAGTGGGTGCGGCGGCGAGCGCAGCGGTGTAACCGAGCTCGACCAGACCGGCGTCGATCTGCAGCAGCAGCGGGCGCAGGCCGCCGAACAGCCGCAGGCTGCCGGCGATCTCCAGCAACACGGCGTCAGGTGGCACCAGACACACGACGGAAGTGAACTGTCCTGCCCAGGCCGCGACGTTGTTCAGAGCCTGCGACTCGGCGGAGGGATCACGTGCGTGTTCGACCAGATCCGGCGCCAGGGCAACGGCCGCGGATGCCATCATGCCCGGCCGGATGCCATGGCTGCGAGCCGGTGGATTACAGGAGAGGACCTGCGGCCGGTTACCGCCGCTCGTGATGATGACGGGCCCGGACGATTCCGCTCCGCGCAGCCGAAGCTGGAGAGAAAAGTCGGGGAAGCGCAGGCAGGCCCACAGCATGGCGCGGGTGGAGCATCGGTTGCCTAAGCCAGGCCATTGCGAATGTTTCGGCGGCGAAAGGTATCAAGCGATGCAGCCGCATACCGTGTGCTGGGTGGTGCACGAAACGAAAAGCCGGGCAGCGCGACTTGGACTTCCTGTGACGGGCGGCGCTCCCGCTCGCTCCCGACCGGCTTCCTATCGAGCTCCAGCGACAGCGGCGGTGCCCAGCCGCCGCCGCGGCGTTTGAGGATCTGCACCTCGAGCCGGCTGCGGCCGGCACTGAGCTGGATGCGCAGCGCAGCGGGCGAAGCATGGGCGGCATTGCGCGTGGGACCGAACATCACGCCGCAAGCTCTTGCCCTCTTCGGCCGCGAGCTGCAGGCGGCGCAGCGATCGTTCCGAGCCGGGGCCGGGCCAGGCGATCACGGCGGCACAGGTGCCGGCGCGCAGACAGCGCTCGGCGGCCCACAGGCTCTCGCCGTTCGACCGGGTGCGCACGACGATCAGCCGCGCAAGGTCCACGCCCAGAGACTCGAAACCCGGGGCATAGGGCAGATGAGGCGGCGCCACCAGCGCCAGCCACTTGTCTTCGCGGGACAGATGCGCCAGCGCAGGCGCGAGCAGACGCAGCTCGCCGATGCCTTGCTGGTTGATGAGCAGCTCGGTCAGCGCCGCCCGCGGCCAGCCGCCACCGGGAAGCTGCGCATCCAGCTCGGCAAAGCCCGTGGGAACGCTTGCGACCGCGACCTTGGCGTACTGGTCGCCGCGCCAGACGGCAGGGTGCTGGAGGACGAGGCCGAGCTGACTTCCCTCTCCCCTCGTGGGAGAGGGTCAGGGTGAGGGGGCTGCTTGGCATGCTTTCACCCTTAACCCAGCCCTTTCGTCGAGGGAGAGGGAGTTTTTGCGCGCGCTCGCGGGAGGCTCACTAGCGGGCCAGGTAGCTGGCCGATGGCTGCGCGGCGGCATTCTTCTTGATCGGGAAGCGCATGCCTGCGGGCGGCTCGGGGATCTTGCCCAGCTTCGCCAGCCTGGCTTCGATGGCCCAGCGGCTGCGCTTGTGCTCCTCGGCGAGTTGCTCAATGGGCTTGCCGGCATCGAAGGCCTGACCCAGGTCCACGTCTTCTTCCTCTGACCAGGGTTTGCCGGCATTGGTCACCGCTGTACTCTCGGGCCGTGGCGCGGTCTGCTTCTGTGCGCGGACGGGGCCGCTCAGCGTGTGCACGGCCCAGAACAGCGCACGGATGATGTCGGGATGCTGGTAGGGACTGGCAGCGGGAAACTGTTCGCCGGTGGCTGGATCGATGCCGTCTGCCAGGGCCTTGAGGATCGAAAGCGCGCGCTCTTGCTGCATGATGGCCTCCCAATGAAAGCAGGACTTGAGGACCGACGGGCCGCTGGAATGCGGCTCGCCACGTGCGCATCACTCTGAAATATCCTGTGGCTCAGATCGTGAGCCCGAACCGGCTCCGCGCAGATTTTTCGGTGCGCAGTGGACGAGCCATCCGAAGAAACAGGCTGACACGATGCGGACTAGCACGGTTGCTCGCCGTCAGGAACAAACTGCCTGGGACCTTGGCAGCCGGAGCCTTCGCCCGACCCTACAACGTCCTGCCGTTGCGGATGATGCCGACGCCGATGCCCTCGATCACCAGCGGATCGCGCCTGGTGTCGACCAGGATGGGGGCGAACTCGGGGTTCTCGGGCAGCAGCTGCACCAGGCTGCCCTGGCGCTTGAAGCGCTTGACGGTGACCTCGTCCTTCAATCGTGCGACCACGATCTGGCCCGAGCGCGCTTCGCCGGTGTGGTGCACGGCCAGCAGGTCGCCTTCGAGGATGCCGGCGTCGCGCATGCTCAGGCCGCGGACTTTCAACAGGTAGTCGGCGCGCGGCTTGAACAGGGACGGGTCGATCTGATAGCGGCCCTGCAAGTGCTGCTCGGCCAGGATCGGACTGCCGGCGGCGACCCGCCCTACCACCGGCAGGCCGACGTTGTAGGTATTGCGCAGGCGAATGCCGCGCGAGGCGCCCGGCAGCATCTCGATGTAGCCCTTGCGCTCCAGCGCCCGCAGGTGCTCCTCGGCGGCGTTGGCGGAGCGGAAGCCCAGCTGCTGAGCGATCTCGGCGCGGGTCGGCGGGAAGCCGGTGCCCTGCAGGAAATCGGCGATCAGCTGCAGCACTTCGGCCTGGCGGGCGGTGAGCTCATCCATGCGTTTATCTCCAGTAGCTGTGATTATATACAGACCGAGCGGCATGCAAGCGCGAGTCCAGATGACAGCAGCGCGGCAATGCGGCGGAACACGCACAACAGGCCGCCCCGAAGACGTGCACATCTCGTTTTGCCGGCACCATCGCGGTGCACGATTACGTTTCGACTGCAGGTGGTCGTTTCCGCCCGGATCTCGATTTGCACTTCCAACCTCCTGAAGTGCTGGGGAATTCAATGACACATCGATGACCTCGCCGAGCAAGGCATGGTTGTTGCGCAGCACCACCCGCGTGCGGGGAGGAGGTCGCAGAGATGCATCAAGACCGTGCACGACGCGGGTTGAGGCGGCTTCACAGCGCACTACTTCATCACTTCACACAGGGGAAGTTCTCCATGCAAAGACGCGACTTTCTAAAACTCTCGGCTGCTATGGCCGGCGCCGCTACGCTCCCGGCGTCCATCGAAGCGTTCGGCGCCAAGGACCCCATCAAGGTCGGGGTGCTGCACTCGCTGTCGGGCACCATGGCGATCAGCGAGACCGCGCTGAAGAACACCGCCCTCATGACGTTCGAGGAGATCAACGTTGCGGGCGGCGTCCTGGGGCGTCCGATCGAGCCTGTGGTGGTCGACCCGGCTTCCAACTGGCCGCTGTTCGCCGAAAAAGCCCGCCAGCTCATCACCCAGGACAAGGTGGCGGCCGTGTTCGGCTGCTGGACCTCGGTGTCGCGCAAGTCGGTGCTGCCGGTGTTCGAGGAACTGGACAACCTTCTTTACTATCCGGTGCAGTACGAAGGCGAGGAGCTGTCGCAGAACGTGTTCTACACGGGCGCGGCGCCGAACCAGCAGGCCATCCCTGCAGTCGAGTACCTGATGGGCGAGGACGGCGGCAGTGCCAAGCGCTGGTTCCTGCTCGGCACCGACTACGTCTATCCGCGCACGACCAACAAGATCCTGCGCGCCTTCCTGAAGTCCAAGGGCGTGGCGGAAAAGGACATCGAGGAAATCTACACGCCGTTCGGGCACAGCGACTACCAGACCATCGTGGCCAACATCAAGAAGTTCGCCGCCGGTGGCAAGACGGCAGTGGTGTCGACCATCAACGGCGACTCCAACGTGCCGTTCTACAAGGAGCTGGGCAATCAGGGCCTGAAGGCGACCGACGTGCCGGTGGTGGCGTTCTCGGTGGGTGAAGAGGAGCTGCGCGGCATCGACACCAAGCCGCTGGTCGGCCATCTGGCCGCGTGGAACTACTTCGAGTCGGTGAAGAACCCGGTCAACGAAAAGTTCATCGCCGCGTACAGGACGTGGGCGATGAAGAACAGCGTGCCGAACGCCGGCACGGTGGTGACCAACGACCCGATGGAAGCCACCTACGTCGGCATCCACATGTGGAAGCAGGCGGTGGAGAAGGCCAAGTCCACCGACGTGGCGAAAGTGCGCAAGGCCATGTCCGGACAGACCTTCAAGGCCCCCTGCGGCTTCACGCTGAAGATGGATGAGACCAATCATCACCTGTGGAAGCCGGTGATGATCGGGGAGATCCAGGGCGACGGGCAGTTCAACGTCGTGTGGAAGACCAAGTCGACGATCCGCGCGCAGCCTTGGAGCCCGTTCGTTCCGGGCAACGAGAAGAAGCAAAACATCTAAAAGCAGGCGCGAGACGGCGGCCCTCCCGAGGGGAGGGCCGCCGCTGTAGATGGTCCGAGCGGATCGAGCCGCGGTGCTCGATCCGCGCGGCGCAGTAGGATGCGCGCGCAAAACCGGCGCGCCGGTGGCAGGCCGTGCCCAGCGTTCTCATCGCGTGGCCGCGCGGGGCAACAAGGGAGTCCCCTTTGCGTTTTCATGTGACAACGGCACTGTGGGTGTTGTTGGCGGTGCTGGTCTTGCCTGTCGTGTTGTCGAGCCGAGAGGTGCGAGCGGCCGATCCCGAGCTGGTGAAGCAGCTCGGCAGCAGCGAGGTGTCCGACAAGGTACGGGCCATTGAAGCGCTGACCCGCACGGCCGACCCGGTCGGGCTGCCCATCCTGCGCGCGCTTCGCGACGGCAATATGGCCGTCACGCCATCCGGGCAGGTCATCGTCCTGGAAGGCGGCATCGCCAAGGATGCGGCGACGCTGCAGCCGGTCGAACCGCCGCCGACGGACTACGAAGCCGTCGTGGTCAACAACCGCGTGCGCGGCCAGCTGGAGGCCGCGTTCTCGGCGTTCCAGTTGTTCTCCGACTCGCGCGACGAGCGGCTGGCCGCCGCCAAGAAGCTGGAGTCCTCGGCTCAGGCCTCGGTCGGGCCGATCCTGGAGAAGGTCCTCGCCACGGAGACCGACCCCAGCATCAAGACGGTGCTGGCGCAGATCAAGGCCGGCCTCGATCTGAAGAGCCCCGACCCTCAGGTGCGCATGGCGGGGGTCAAGGTGCTGGGCGAGAGCAACGTCCAGCGCACCAAGCAGTTGCTCTACGCGTTGCTGGAACAGGACAGCAGCGGCGCGTACACCGAGCCGGACGCCAAGGTGCGCGAGGCTGCGCAGGTGGCGATCAAGGCAATCGACCAGCGCCTGGCGGTGAGCGACTACGCCGGGCGCCTGTTCTCCGGCATCAGCCTCGGCAGCATCCTGCTGCTGGCCGCGCTGGGGCTGGCCATTACCTATGGTCTGCTCGGCGTCATCAACATGGCGCACGGCGAGATGATCATGATCGGCGCCTACGCCACCTACGTCACGCAGCAGGTCGTCAAGAGCTATGCGCCCGGGCTGGATCGAGTGGTATCCGGCGTTCGCAGTGCCGGTCGCGTTCCTCGCGTCCGCGCTGGTGGGCATGGCGCTGGAGCGCAGCGTGATCCGCTGGCTGTACGGGCGGCCGCTGGAGACGCTGCTGGCGACCTGGGGCATCAGCTTGTTCCTGATCCAGCTCGTGCGGCAGATCTTCGGCGCACAGAACGTGGAAGTCGCCAACCCGTCGTGGATGTCGGGCGGCATCGAGTTCACCAACTTGACCTTGCCGTACAACCGCATCGTCATCATCGCGTTCGCGTTTGTCGTGCTGGTGGCGATGTGGCTGGTGCTCTCGCGCACTCGCCTGGGACTGTTCGTTCGCGCGGTGACGCAGAACCGGACGATGGCCGCGTGCGTGGGCGTCCCCACCGGCCGCGTGGACCTGCTCGCCTTTGGCCTGGGCTCGGGAATCGCGGGCCTCGCGGGTGTCGCGCTCTCGCAGGTCGGGAATGTCGGCCCGGATCTGGGGCAGAGCTACATCATCGATTCCTTCATGGTCGTGGTGCTGGGCGGGGTCGGGCAGCTCGCCGGCACGGTCTACGCGGCCATGGGCCTGGGCGTGGCGATGAAGCTGCTCGAGCCGTATATCGGCGCGGTGCTGACCAAGATCTTCATCCTGGTGCTGATCATCGCCTTCATCCAGAAGCGCCCGCAGGGCCTGTTCGCACTGAAGGGCAGGGCGGTGGAAGCATGAACGCGCCCGCGCCCAGCGTATCCCTGCCGCTGCAGGGAGGAGGGCGGCTGAACGCGCCGCTGTTCAGCATGCGCGGCTGGGCTGGCGCTCCTGGCCTTTGCTCTGACGGTTGCGGTTCTGGTCCCGGTGCTGTTCATCGCCGTCCCGGCCAGCAGTCCGTTCCACCTCTCGGCCTACTCGGTTACCTTGATCGGCAAGATCATGTGCTACTGCGTGGTGGCCCTGGCGATGAATCTCATCTGGGGCTACACGGGCATACTGAGCCTGGGGCACGGGGTGTTCTTCGCGCTCGGCGGGTATGCGTTCGGGATGTACCTGATGCGCATGATCGGCCGCGAGGGGCAGTACCAGAGCGATCTGCCGGACTTCATGGTGTTCCTGGACTGGAAGGCCTATCCCTGGTACTGGTCGTTCACCGACCACTTCTGGTACTCGGCGCTGCTGGTGGTGCTGGTGCCCGGGATCCTCGCCTTCGTCTTCGGCTTCTTCGCGTTCCGCTCGCGCATCAAGGGGGTGTACTTCTCCATCATCACCCAGGCGCTGACGTTCGCGTTCATGCTGCTGTTCTTCCGCAACGATACCGGCTTCGGCGGCAACAACGGCTTCACCGACTTCAAGCGCATCCTCGGATTCCGGGTGGCCGAGCCGGAGACCCGTGCGGCGCTGTTCGCCATTACCGGGTTGTACCTGACGGGGATGATCGTGCTCTCGCGCGCCATCATCCGATCCAAGCTCGGACGGGTGCTCACGGCGATCCGCGACTCCGAGACCCGGCTGATGTTCTCCGGCTACAACCCGCTGTGGTACAAGCTGTTCATCTGGACTCTGTCGGCGGTGTTGTGCGGGATCGCCGGCGCGCTGTACGTGCCGCAGGTGGGGATCATCAATCCCAGCGAGATGTCGCCGGCGAACTCCATCGAGATCGCCATCTGGGTGGCCGTGGGCGGCCGCGGCACGCTGATCGGGCCGGTGCTGGGCGCGGCCATCGTCAATGCGGCGAAGAGCTATTTCACCCAGGCTTACCCGGAGTACTGGTTGTTCTTCCTCGGCCTGCTGTTCATCCTGGTGACCTTGTTCCTGCCGCGCGGCGTCGCGGGGCTGCCCGCCATGCTGCGAGCGCGCGCGGCCCGGCGGTCGGGCGGCGCGGCCAATCCAGGCGCGGGAGCGAGCGCGCAATGAGCGAGTTTCCGAGCGTCACGCCTACCGCAGGAGGCGGTCTCAGCCGGGTCGCCACCGCGGGGCTGGACATCAGTCACCGCGCCATCCTGTATCTCGACGACATCACGGTCAGCTTCGACGGCTTCAAGGCGCTGAACAAGCTCACCCTCACCGTGGACGCGGGCGAGTTGCGTTGTGTGATCGGTCCCAACGGCGCCGGCAAGACCACCATGATGGACGTGATCACCGGGAAGACCCGACCCGATGCCGGCACGGCCTTCTTCGGGCAGACCATCGATCTGACCAGGCTGTCCGAGGCGCAGATCGCCGACGCCGGGATCGGCCGCAAGTTCCAGAAGCCGACCGTGTTCGAGAACCACAGTGTGTTCGAGAACCTCGAGCTGGCCATGAAAGCCGACAAGCGCGTCCGGGCCACGCTGCGCAGCAAACTCAGCAGCGAGCAGGCGGACCGCATCGGCCAGACGCTGGCCATGATTCAGTTGAGCAGCGACGCAGGAAAGCTCGCGGGCCTGCTCTCGCATGGCCAGAAGCAGTGGCTGGAGATCGGCATGCTGTTGATGCAGGAGCCCAAGCTGCTGCTGCTCGACGAGCCGGTCGCCGGCATGACCGACGAGGAGACCGAGCGCACCGGCGAGCTGTTCAAGTCACTGGCCGGCCAGCATTCGGTGATCGTGGTCGAGCACGATATGGAGTTCATCGCCCGCATCGCCAACGTCGTCACCGTGCTGCACGAAGGCAGCGTGCTGGCCGAAGGGCCGCTCGACCAGATCAAGGCCGACGAGCGCGTGATCGAGGTGTACCTCGGGCGCTAGTGCTTTACAGCCTGCTGCTGAACCGCAGAGGCGCGGAGGCGCAGAGGAAGACCCGCAGAGGAAAGAACGATGACGAACTGGATGAGGGCGCCCGACACTCCAGAACTGGCTAGCGGCCGGTCGTTCTGTATGAGTCCTCTGCGCCTCTGTGCCTCCGCGGTTCAGGGTTGGGCAATAGATCTTCACCTATGCTGACAGTCGAGAATCTGAACCAGTACTACGGCAGCAGCCAGACGCTGCGCGACCTGAGCTTCGAGGTCCCCGCAGGGGCATGCACAGCCTTGCTCGGGCGTAACGGCGTCGGCAAGACCACGCTTCTGCGCTGCCTGATGGGGGTGGTGCCGATCGCCGGCGGCAGCATCCGCTTCGAAGGGCGGGAGATCGGGCGTCTGCCCGCATTCGAGCGGGTGAAGCTCGGGATCGGCTACGTGCCCCAGGGACGCGAGATCTTTCCGCGCTTGACGGTGCAGGAGAATCTGCTCATGGGGCTCGCCAGCAAGCGGGCCGGCGGAGTTGCTGCAATTCCCGACGACGTGTTCGCGATGTTCCCGGTGCTCAAGCAGATGCTCGGTCGGCGCGGCGGCGATCTTTCCGGAGGCCAGCAGCAGCAGCTCGCCATCGCCCGCGCGCTGGTGATGCGGCCCAAGCTGCTCATCCTCGACGAACCGACCGAGGGCATCCAGCCGTCCATCATCAAGGAGATCGAGCGGGTGATCCACGCGCTGTCCGAGCGCGGGGACATGGCCATCCTGCTGGTCGAGCAGTACTTCGACTTTGCACGCGAGCTGGCCGACCAGTACCTCGTGCTCCGGCGCGGCGAGATCGTCAAGCGCGGATCCGGCGCGGAAATGGATCCCCAGGAGCTGCGCGCTTACCTGGTGGTCTAGCTCGCCCGCGCAAGCGGGGCACGCGATGCCAGTGGAGTGTGCATCAGCCCTGAGAACCGCACTGGCCCGGTGCGATTTTGATGCCCCCCAGCCCCTTCCAATTCGCTGGTTTGCCTAAAAAATAGGCAGGACAGCGCTCTAACCGATTGTAAGAAATGGAAGTCTTAAGATCACCCCGCTTGCAGGCACGGCGGTTGCAAAAGTATCGCGCGTAGGGACAGGCCGGCTGGGCCGCTCCCGATCGATTTTCCGATGTCTGCCAGGGTTAGCCTGCGGTGATTTCAGAATCCCGCAGGCTCTTTTTTTCTGGTCAGTAGAACGGGCGCCAGGTGTTGTGGCCGGTCTGTTCCCATTCCCGCATGCGCCTCTCCAGATCCGCCGTGTTGGCGCTCTCGGCGAGATAGCGCTCGAGCCTCCGGGCTTCCGCGTGCTTGAACCAGTCGAGTACGTTTCCGATCAAATGCTTCATGAAAGTGCTCCTTCTATTCGCTGCCAGGCCCGCGTATGACACATCGCAGCATGGGCAGACTCTGACGTTCAACGTCCGTCCAAGGCCGCCTACAGGATCGAATGCGGGATCTGGCTGGTGCACTGCAATATGCGGGCCAAAACGGCGGATCTCAAGCCGGGCCGACTTCGCTGCCCCATACGTGGACGGGCAGGCGCACGCCCCTATACACTTCCTGGATGCGCTCAGTACAGCCAGCGTTTCGCCAGGACAGCAGGGTTCTGGATCGTCCTTGCAGCAGCGGCGGCCTGCATGAACCCGGCAGCCGCTCAAGTCCAACCCCAGGACGGTATCGATCGGAACTTGCAGGAGCGCGCCGCGAGGGAGCGCGAGTTCCACGTGGGACTGCAGGACGACATGCCGCCTGTCCCGCGGCCGTTGGCTCCAGGCAAAACCGGCTTGCAGATCTCGATCCCCACGCCAGGAAGCGAGATCCTGCAGCGAGATAGAGCGCCGCAACCCGCACCGGCTGCGCGCATCACCCCGGGCCCGTCGGTCGTGAACGGCGACCTGCAGCTGCGCGACAGTCAGAGCCGGCGCCAGATGGAGCTGCAGACCCAGCTTCAGAACCGGCCGGATCCCGGGGCGGACTCTGAACGGCAGCAGATCCTGCAGATCCAGCAGCTGCAGTTCAACCGCGAGACCAGTTCGCAAGACTTGGGATCGAAGATCATGCGCGATTCGCAGCGCGCGCTCGGCGCTCCGCGCTGATCGCTGGCTGGCAAGACACAAGAATTCCAACTATCACCCGGAGGAGGCCGGAATGCCGTTTCGCACCCGCAGGGCCTTGGCCGCGGTCAGCCTGGCTGCCGCAGTGGTCTGCGCACCGCTGTACGCACTTGCCCAAACCGATGTAGGGGCGCAGCTGGACCAGATTCTCGCCAGTGACCATCGCAATCCGAAGAACGCCGCACGCGACCAGTTCCGGCACCCGAAGGAGGGGCTGATGTTCTTCGGGATCCAGCCCGACATGACGGTCGTGGAAGTGTGGCCGAGCGGGGGGTGGTGGACCGAGATCCTGGCGCCGCTCCTGCGCGATCGCGGCACCTACAACGCCGCCTGGTACGCGACGCCCTCGAAGAACACCCCGGACTATGCGCGCCGGATCGAGAAGGGCTTCGACGAGATGGTGGCCGCAAGGCCCGATCTGTACGGCAAGATCACCAAGACCTATTTGCTGGCGCCGGAGTTCGTCGACATCGCGCCGAAGGGATCGGTGGACATGGTGCTGACCTTCCGCAACGTGCACAATTGGGCCAAGGCCGGCAACGCGCCCGCCATGTTCCAGGTGTTCTACGATGGCTCAAGCCGGGCGGCGTGCTCGGCGTCGTCGATCATCGGGCGCGCCTGGAACCTCGTTCGAGAACCAGATCAACAGCGGTTACATGACCGAGCAGTACGTGATCGATACGGCCCAGAAGGCGGGGTTCAGGCTGGTGGGACGCTCCGAGGTCAATGCCAACCCGAAAGACACCAAGGACCATCCGCAAAGGGGTGTGGACACTGCCGCCGACCCTGGCGCTGGGCGACCAGGACCGCGCCAAGTACCTGGCGATCGGCGAGAGCGACCGCATGACGCTCAAGTTCGTCAAGCCGTAGCCGGCTTGGAGCGTGGCTGCGCGAATCACATCTATCAACCATAACAACACAGGGAAGACCATGAAGCTGTTTCGGGGAATGTCGCTGCTCGCGGCTGCCGCGGGCGCGGTGCTGCTGGCCGCACCGATCGCCCAGGGAGGGGCCGACGAAATGGGGTTCGTGCGCATCGCTCCCGAGGACGTGCAGTGGAAGGAGCTGCCGGGCTATGGCGGCCTGCAGTACGCGGTGCTCGAAGGCGACCCGTCCAAGCCCGGCATCTACGTGGTGCGGGTCAAGTTTCCGCCCGGGTTGATGACGCGGCCGCACTTTCACCCCGAGGACCGCCACGCCATCGTCATCAAGGGCACCTGGTACACGGGAACCGGTGACACATTCGATCCCGAGCACCGCGGTGGGCTTGAAGCCCGGCACCTACATGAAGCATCCCGCCAACGCGCACCACTACGACGGCGCCAAGGACGAGGAGGTGATCCTGCAGCTGATCGGGTATGGCCCCAGCGGCACCACCTGGCTGCATCCGGAAGACGGGCACACCGGGCCTTCCTTGAAGCAATAGGACCCGCCGGCGGATCGACAGATTCCCGATGAGGCAGCGGCCTCAAGCCCGCATCGCTCTACGCTGAGCCAGTCATGGCGCTGCTCGATGTGGGTGGCCTGTCGATGGCGTTCGGCGGGCTGCGCGCAGTCCAGGACCTGGATCTCGCGGTTGCGCAGGGCGAGATCGCCGGGCTGATCGGCCCCAACGGCTCTGGCAAGACCACCGTCTTCAACCTGATCAGCGGGCTCTATCGTGCCACCGCTGGCCGCATCTCGTTCGACGACGGCCGAGCCGAGCTGATCGGGCGTTCCCCCACGCCATCACTGCACTGGGGGTGGCGCGCACGTTCCAGAACCAGCGGTTGTTCAACCAGATGAGCGTGCTGGAGAACGTGGTGGTCGGTATGCACTGCCGGACCACCGCGGGGCCCGCGGGCATTCTGCTGGGCCTGCCCGCGGCGCGCGCCGAACGCCAGCAGACGCTCGAACGCGGCAAGGCGTTGCTGGCGTTCTTCGGCGACCGGCTGCTGCCGCGTGCGCACGATCCTGCCGCGACCCTGTCGTACGCGAACCGGCGTCGGCTGGAGATCGCCCGCGCGCTCGCCACCACGCCCAAGCTGCTGCTCCTCGACGAGCCGGCGGCCGGGATGAACCCCACCGAGAAACGTGAGCTCAGGGAGGACATCCAGCGCATCCGCTCACGCGGGATCGGTATTCTCCTCATCGAGCACGACATGGGTCTGGTGCAGGGGATCTGCGAGCGCGTGGTGGTGCTCGACCACGGCGTCAAGATCGCGGAAGGAAGCTTTCAGGAGGTGCGGCGCCATCCGGCGGTGCTCGAGGCGTACCTGGGACGGCGTCATGCTTAGCCGTGTCACTGGCGCGCGTCGCAACGGGCCCCCGCCGCGGCGCCAGCTCAGCGCCGTGGAAGGTCGTTCGGGAACACCGGCGATGCTCTCAGCTCACCGACGTGGTGGCCGGGTACGGTCCGCTGCAGGTGCTGCGGCGTGTCAGTTTCGACGTTCAGCGGGGAGAGATCGTGTGCCTGCTCGGCGGCAACGCCGCGGGTAAATCCACCACCTTGAAGACGGTGCTGGGTCTGGTGCGGCCGAGCGCCGGCAGCGTCGCGCTGGAAGGTGAGCGCATCGACGGTCTCGCGACCGAGGACATCGTCAGGCGCGGCATCGCACTGGTGCCCGAATCGCGCCGCATCTTCGCACGCATGACGGTCTGGGAGAATCTCGAGATGGGCGCCTACAGCCGCCGCGGCGCTTCTCCGGGCGAGATCGACGAAGACCGGGAGCGCGTCTATGGCCTGTTCCCGCGGCTCAAGGAACGCGCGGCCCAGCATGCCGGCACCATGTCCGGGGGAGAGCAGCAGATGCTGGCGATCGGCCGGGCGCTGATGGCCAGGCCGCGCCTGATGCTGCTGGACGAGCCTTCGATGGGCCTCGCACCGGTGCTGGTGGAGCAGGTGTTCGACATCATCCAGGCCATCAACCGGCAGGGCACGACCATCCTGGTGGTGGAGCAGAATGCGGCGGTGGCGCTGGCGATTGCGCATCGCGGCTATGTCCTGCAGGATGGGCGCATCGTCATGCACGGTGCCGCCAGCGAACTGCTCGATGCCGATGACATCCGCCGCGCCTATCTCGGGGAGGACTGAAGTGAGCCGGCCGCACCGCGAGGAGACCTGAACTGGACGCTCTCGGCATCCTGCCCCAGCAGCTCGTGTTCGGCCTCGCGCTGGGAGCGATCTACGGCCTCGATCGCGCTCGGCTACACGATGGTGTACGGCATCCTGCTGATGATCAACTTCGCGCACGGCGAGCTGTTCATGATCGGCGCGTACGTCGGCTGGGCGGTGCTGATCTGGCTGATCAACGCCGGTTTCGGCGGGCTGCATCCGATATGGGTGGTGCCGGTGATGCTGCTCATGGCGATGTCGCTGTCGGGCATCCTGGGCATGACGCTGGAGCGCTTCGCGTATCGGCCGCTGTACACGCGTGGCGCGACCCGCCTGGGTCCGCTGATCAGCGCGGTGGGCGCGTCGATCTTCCTGCAGAACGCCGTGATGCTGACGCAGGGCGCGCGCATGAAGGTGTACATGACCGGCCTGCTGTTCCCCCGCAGCTGGTACATCCAGGTCGGCAGCGTGCGCATCTCGGCACTGGTGCTGGTGATGATCGCGGTGGCGCTGCTGCTGATGTGGCTGCTCAACGCTCTGGTCCAGCGCACCACGCTGGGCCGCTGCATGCGCGCGGTGTCCGAAGACCGCGAGGTCGCCGCCGTGATGGGGGTCAACGTGCGCCGGGTCATCGCGCTCACCTTCCTGCTCGGCTCGGCCCTGGGCGGTGCGGCGGGCGTGCTGGTGGGCCTGTACTACACGCAGATCGACTTCTTCATGGGCTACTCGGCCGGGTTGAAAGCCTTTACCGCGGCGGTGCTCGGCGGTATCGGCAATCTCAAGGGCGCGATGCTCGGGGGCCTGGTGCTCGGCGTGATCGAAAGCCTGGCGGTGACGTTCCTCAACCCTGCCTACCGCGATGTGGTCGCCTTCGTGGTGCTGATCCTGGTGCTGGTGTTCCGGCCGACCGGCCTGCTGGGCGAGACCGTGCCGCAGGCCAACAAGGTATGACGGGCCTGCTGGCAACGCGGCGCCAGGTCAGGCTTGCCGTCATCTTCGCGCTCGCGGCGGTGGTCCTGCCGCTGGTAGCACCCAACGACTATGTGATCGGCGTGGCCGCGCGCATCTGCCTGTACGCAACGCTGGCGCTCGGACTCAATGTCGTGGTCGGGTTTGCCGGGCTGCTCGACATCGGCTACGTGGCCTTCTTCGGCATCGGCTCCTACCTGTACGCCTTCATGGCCTCGCCCCACTTCGGGCTGCATCTGCCGTTTCTGCTGGCGTTGCCGCTGGTGGTGCTCGGCACTGCCCTGTTCGGCATCCTGATCGGCGCACCCACGCTGCGCCTGGGCGGCGACTATCTGGCCATCGTCACGCTGGGCTTCGGCGAGATCACCTATCTGCTGCTGCTCAACCTGGACCGTCCCGTCAACATCACCAACGGACCGAGCGGCATCATCGAAATCGATCCCCCGGCCCTGTTCGGCCACGCCATGAGCGGCAACACCGCCTACTACTACCTGTTCCTGGTGGTCCTTGCGCTCGCGCTGGCGAGCGTGCAACCGCCTGCAACACTCGCGCATCGGCTGGGCCTGGCAGGCGATCCGCGAGGACGAGCTGGCGGCACGTGTCATGGGCATCAATACCACGGTCGCGAAGCTGCAGGCGTTCGCGATCGGCGCCTCCTTCGCCGGTTTCGCCGGGGCGCTGCTGGCTTCCTGGCAACGCTCCGTATTCCCGGAGAATTTCCTGTTCACCGAGTCGATCAACGTGCTCGCCATGGTGATCATCGGCGGCATGGGCAGCCTCGCAGGCGTAGTGCTGGGCGCCATCGTGATCGTGGCGCTGCCGGAGGTGTTCCGCGAACTGCAGGCCTACCGGCTGCTGGTCTTCGGCCTGATGCTCATGGTGCTGATGATCTTTCGGCCCCAGGGGTTGCTGGCGCTGCGTTCCATATCTGCCGCCGGCAAGGAATAGCGGGTTTGTCACATTCGGCGGGTAGGCTCGCCGCGTGCGTATCCTGATGCTGTCCGACGTGTATTTCCCGCGCATCAACGGGGTGTCCACGTCCATCCAGACGTTCCGCCGCCAGTTCACTGCGCTCGGGCACGAGGTCCTGCTCATCGCGCCGACGTACGGCGCGGACACCGATCCGGAAGCCGGAATTGTGCGGCTGCCGGCGCGCAGCGTGCCGTTCGACCCGGAAGACCGGGTTATGGGGCGAAAAGCAGCGCTGCGTCTCGAGCCGGCGCTGCGCGAGCGCCGCTTCGACCTGATCCACATCCAGACGCCGTTCGTGGCGCACTATGCGGGCGTGGCGCTTTCGCAACGGCTCGACCTGCCTCGCGTCGAGACCTATCACACGTTTTTCGAGGAGTATCTCTACCATTACGTTCCGGTCGTCCCGCGTTGGTGGATGCGCGCGGCAGCCCGCCGCTTCTCCCGTGCCCAATGCAACGACCTGGACGCGGTGGTGGTGCCCTCGCGCGCCATGCGCGACATGCTGCGAGACTACGGCGTGCGCGTGCCGGTGGAGATCATTCCCACCGGTATCGAGCTGGAACGGCTGAGCGGCTGGAGATGGCGCGGTGTTCCGCCAGCGCTATGGCATCGCGCGGGACCGGCGGGTCCTGGTACACGTGGGGCGCCTGGCCCACGAAAAGAACATCGACTTTCTGCTGCGGATGCTGACTCGCGTCAGGGCGGCAATCCCCGAGGTGCTCCTGATCATCGCCGGGGAGGGACCGGCACGCGGACATCTGCAGCGCCTGGCGTCGCGGCTGCGACCTGGACCGCAACATCCTGTTCCTCGGCTACCTCGACCGGCGCGACGCATTGCTGGACTGCTACTGTGCCGGTGACGCCTTCGTCTTCGCATCGCGCACCGAGACGCAGGGACTGGTGCTCCTGGAGGCGATGGCGCTCGGCCTGCCGGTTGTGTCCACCGCGGTGATGGGCACACGCGATATCCTCGAGCCTGGCCGCGGCGCGCTGGTGGCGCCCGAAGACGAAGCGGAGTTTGCTGGCCGCGTGGTGAGTCTGCTCCTCGACCCGGCTGCCCGCCGGCGGCTGTCGAGCGAGGCGCGCGGCTACGCGTCCGAGTGGGCCGCGCCGTGCATGGCCGCGCGGCTGCTGGAATTCTATGCAGGTGTTCTCGACCGCCCGGCCCGGCCGGTTCCGTCACGTACCGGATTCGGCAAAGCCGCAACGCTTTGACACCATTTTGCGATTACCCGTCCCGCTACGCGGTAGACTGGCGAGATGGGCAATCGGTTGAAGAGACGCTTGGGGACGACGAGCATGCAGGAAGAAGTGCCAGTACAGCGTCGCAGGTATCCGCGGTTTCCGTTTCACCGGATGGCGTCGATCGTATACGACTCGGGAGAATGCCCGGGCGCGCTGCTGGACGCTTCCTTCAATGGCGCTCTGTTCGAGGCCTCCAGCCGGCTGAGTTCCCGGCTGTCCGATTGCGTCCTCATCATCCCGTTCAGCCGCGATCCCGAGGAGGCGATCCGCCTCCAGGCCGAGGTTGCTTATCGCCGGGGCGTGCACATGGGGCTGCACTGGCAGCAGATGGACGCGGAGAGCAGCATGAAGCTGCGGCGGCTGGTCGAGATGAACCTGGGAACGCTGCGGCTGCTCGAGCGTCCTCTGCTCAGCCTGATCTGGCCGCCGGCGAATCAGCCGCCGGGGCGCGGCGCAGAACAGGCCGGCTGATTCCAGATTGATACCGGGCGGCGCACGTCGCCACCGGACTTTGCCGGCGTGCTCGGCACCGCCGCGGCCGCTTGAGGATCGCCTTTCAGGCGCGCTCGGTCCGGCGCGAACGGATCAGCTTGTTGACCGTACCCTCGTCGCCATGCGCGCGGCCGCACCCAGCATCGCCTGGGCGGGTGTCGGCGACGGGACGTTCACGATCCCTGCGTCGACGTGACCGCTGGCGCCGGCCCCGGCGCTGGCGGCCGAGCTCAGGTGCGTCATCTGATCATCGAAGAAGAAGTCCGGCGCGAACACCTGCAGGAACGGCCCCTTTTCCAGGCCACCGAGGAACATCGCCTCGTCGATCTCGATGTCCCAGCTCATCAGCGTGCGGATCGCGCGATCGTGCGCGGGTGCGCTGCGTGAGGTGACGAGCGCGGTGCGGATGCGCATGCGCTGATCCCTCGGGGGGTTGCGCTGCAGGAGGTGCAGCGCGCGCAGGAACGGCTGCAGCGGACCCGGCGGCAGCGGCTCGCCGGCGCGCGAGCGCTCATGTTCCTCGAAGGCCGGCAGGCCCTTCTCCTGGTAGACGCGTTCGGCCTCGTCGCTGAACAGGACGGCGTCGCCGTCGAAGGCGATGCGCACCTCGTCGGGATGCGTGCTCTTGGTTCCAGCCGGCTTGCCGTAGACGCGCGCGGCCGGGAAGCCGGCTTCCAGGGCGAGGCGGACATCCTCGGGGTGCGCCGATACGAACAGATCCGCCTTCAGCGCGTTCAGGTAGCCGAACGGGGAGCGCCCGCGCAGAAACACGCCGCGGGTGATGGGGAGCTTGTGGTGCTCGGCCGACTTGAACACGCGCAGACCGCTGATCGGGTCGTTGCGCGACAGGATCACGACCTCGACTTTCTGCTCCTGCGCGGAGTTGAACGCCAGCAGCTTCTGCGCCAGTTGAAACGCGACTCCCGGAGCCGCCGGCTGGTCGAGGCGCTCGAGCTGCAGCTTCTGGTAGCGCGCCGGGTCCTTCTCATCGAACGCGGCGTTCTCCTCCTCGAAGTCGAACAGGGCGCGCGAGGATAGGGCCACTACGAGCTTGTCGTCCAGGTTGGCAGGCATTGGGTTCACCTCATGGGTCTGAAATCTCTTGCCCCGGCAGGGCGTGCGCCAGGGTGCGCGTAGGCGGCTAGAATAGCGCATTTCCCCGAATGACAGCCCAGATAATCGACGGCGCAGCGCTGGCTGCGCGCATCCGAGGCGAGCTGAAGGCCCGCGTTGGCAGGCTCGTTCAACAGGGTCACCCGCCCGGCCTGGCGGTCGTGCTGGTCGGTGACGACCCGGCCTCGCGCGTGTATGTGCGCGCCAAGGTCAAGGCGTGCGGGGAGACCGGGATTGCCTCGGAGCTGCATGAGCTGCCGGCGGCAGCCTCGGAGGCGCAGCTTCTGGACCGCGTCCGCGCGCTCAACGCGGACCCCCGCATCCACGGCATCCTGGTGCAGCTGCCGCTGCCCGAGCAGGTGAGCGAAGCGAAAGTGCTCGAGACCATCGCCGTGGCGAAGGACGTCGACGGCTTTCACGTCCAGAACGTGGGCAGCCTGGTGGTCGGCAAGCCGGGCTTTGCCCCGTGCACGCCTGCCGGATGCCTGGCGATGCTGGACAGCATCGGCGTGGACCTGGTGGGAAAGGAAGCGGTGGTGGTGGGGCGCAGCAACATCGTCGGCAAGCCGGTGGCGATGATGCTGCTCAGCCGCAGCGCGACCGTGACGATCTGTACTTCCAGGACGCGGGATCTCGGCAGTCACACCCGCCGCGCCGATGTGCTGGTGGTCGCCACGGGCAAGCCGCGCATGGTGACTGGGGACATGATCAAAGCCGGAGCGGTGGTCATCGACGTCGGCATCAACCGCCTCCCCGACGGCAAGCTGTGTGGAGACGTGGATTTCAGTTCCGCGCGCGAGAAGGCGGCCTGGATCACACCCGTGCCCGGAGGCGTCGGGCCAATGACGATCGCCATGCTCCTGTCGAACACCGTGCTGGCCGCTGAGCGCAGCTGCGGCTTGAGCTCGTAGCCGCGCTCCCGCCAGACGGACCGCCGGTGGCGTTCGCAGACAGGCTCGACGCGGCGAAACGACTCGCCACCCGGCTGAGCGCCTACCAGGGGCGCAACCCGCTGGTGCTGGGTATTCCGCGCGGTGCGGTACCGATGGCCGGGCTCATCGCTGAGAAGCTTGGCGGAGAGGTGGACGTGGTCCTCGTGCGCAAGCTGCGTGCGCCTGGGAATCCGGAGTTCGCGGTGGGCGCGATCGAGGAGAGCGGGTGGGCCTACATCGCGGCGCACGCGCACGACGCTCGTGCCGACGACGCCTATCTCGAGCGCGAGAAGCAGGTGCAGATGGAAACGATCCGTCGCCGTCGCATCGAGTATACGGCTCACCGCGCACGCATCGATCCGACCGGTCGCATCGTGATCGTCGTCGACGACGGCCTCGCCACGGGCTCCACCATGATCGCCGCGCTCCACGCGCTGCGCCGGCAGAACGCTCAGAAGCTGGTGTGCGCGGTTCCGGTGGCGCCGGCCGACACGCTCGAGCGGGTCGCGGCGTACGCCGACGAGATCGTCTGCCTCGAAACGCCGGTCGATTTCCAGGCCGTCGGGCAGTTCTACCGCGACTTCCGCCAGGTCGAGGACGAGGAGGTCGTCGCTTGCCTGGAAGCTGCCAAGCCCACTCGGCAACTAGCGAAACGCGCTGATGCGCACCGGGACGCGGCGCCGTCCAAACTGGCCGGTGAACGCTTCGTAGCGGCCCGCGAGCGCCGTGCCGCAGATCAGGCAGCGCCCGAAGTCGGTCACCTTGTAGTCGAGGATCTGGTGCCAGTCGCGCACGATCAGCACCTCGCCGCAGCCGCTGCAGTACGTGGTGCCGCCTTCCTTGTCGTGCACGTTGCCGGTGTAGACGTATTGCAGACCCTCGCGGCGCGCAATGTCGCGGGCCCGGCGCAAGGTCGAGGCAGGCGTGGGCGGTAGATCGTCCATCTTGTAGTCGGGGTGAAACGCGGTGAAGTGCAGCGGCACGTCGGTACCCAGCTCCTTCACCAGCCAGCGGCACATCGCCGTGATCTCGGCCTCCGAGTCGTTCTTGGTCGGGATCAGCAGCGTGGTGATCTCGAACCAGACCTGGGTCTCGCGCTTGAGGTAGACCAGCGTGTCCAGCACCGGCTGCAGGTGCGAGCTGGTGAGCTTGAAATAGAACTCTTCGGTGAATGCCTTGAGATCGACGTTGGCGGCGTCCATCTTGGCGTAGAAGTCGCGCCGCGGCTGCGTCGTGCATGTAGCCGGCGGTCACCGCGACGGTCTTGATGCCGCGCGCATGACAGGCGTCGGCGACGTCCATCGCGTACTCCGCGAAGATCACCGGGTCGTTGTACGTGAAGGCCACACTCCTGCATCCGCTGGTCTGCGCGGCCTGCGCGATCTGTTCCGGCGCCGCCTGGTCCATCAGGCGATCCATGTCACGCGACTTGCTGATGTCCCAGTTCTGGCAGAACTTGCAGGCCAGGTTGCAGCCGGCAGTGCCGAAAGACAGGATGCTGGAGCCCGGGTAGAACTGGTTCAGCGGCTTCTTCTCGACCGGATCGATGCAGAACCCGGACGACCGCCCGTAGGTCGTCAGCACCATGCGGTCGTCGACCCGCTGGCGCACGAAGCAGGCGCCGCGCTGGCCCTCGTGCAGCCGGCAATCGCGCGGGCACAGGTCGCATTGGATGCGGCCGTCCTCGAGCGCGTGCCAGTAGCGCGCCGGGTATGCCGTGGTCGCGGTGTCGCTGTCGCGCGCGTTCATGCGATGGCTACGACAAGTCGGGCTCGACCCACTTGGTTACCGTGTAGCGGGACAGGCGCACGCCGTCGGCCCAGAAATCGGCGGACAGTCCGGCCTTCTGCTTCAGGTGCGCAAAGAAGGTGCGCGGATCGGGCAATTGCTCCCACACCTGCGGCAGGAACGTGCCGCGCTTGTCGCCGTACTCGAGGATGACGCCGTCGACGCCCGGGCGCAGCAGGGCAATGGCCTCGTCCTGGCTGGCGAAGCCGATCGGCTCCGGCACGGTCAGGCGCGATACCTCGATGCGCGTGGTGCGCAGCTCGGTGGCGGTGAGCGGCTCGAAGCGAGGGTCCAGAAATGCGGCCGCTTTGGCGTTGGCTTTGACGTCGGCGAGCAGGGTGCGGTGAGCCTGCAGGGTGCCGATGCAACCGCGCAGGTTGCCATGCCGCATGAGCGTCACGAACGTCGCGCCGATTTCATGCAGGAAGGGGTGGTCTTCGCGGGTTTGGAAGCCCAGCCCGAGGACGTCGCCGATGGCCGAGCGCGCGATCGGAATCAGGATGTCGCCTGGGTTTTCGGGAGCGTCCGTCGCGCCGGGATAGAAGCCGAACGACGCGTAGCCCACCACGCGCCGGCGGTCGCCCGCCGTATCGCCCGAGTTGCGCAGGTCGATGAGCTCGGGCTTGAGACCCTTGCGTGTCGCGGCCAGCAGCAGGCCGTTCACCGGGACGGCGCCGCAGGCCTGGTGCGGATTCAGGCTGGGCTGGCGATTGAGGATGGTGCGCGCCGTGTCGCGGTCGGTCGCCTGGGCTTGATCGTAGCCAAGATAGTGCGAGAGGTCGGAGCTGATGACGAGCAACGTGTGCTCGTCGCCCCACAGGCGTTCGAGCACCTGCGCAACTTCTTCGGGGCTGGCGTGGCCCACGACCAGCGGTACCAGCGCGAACTTGCCGAGCACGGTCTGCAGAAACGGGATGTGCACCTCGAGGGAGTGCTCCATCGCGTGTGCATCGGCACTGGTGGTCACCTGGGGCAGGTCTTGAATCAAGGCTACCGCTGCTGGATCCACCGGCACGGTGCCGAGCGGAGTGGCGAAGCCGGCCGCGTCGGGCAGGGCCAGGCCGCGCACCGCGACGCGATGGGCCGGTCCCAGCAGTACAACGCGGGTGATTTTCTTGGCGACCGGCGCGAGGCGCGCATACACCGAGGCCGCGGTCGGGCCGGAGTAGATGTAGCCGGCGTGCGGAGCGATGATCGCCTTGGGCGCCTCGCGCTCGCCGTCGGCGGCCGGCCGCCCGCAGCAGTTCGGCCAACTGAGACGACAACTCGGGCGCGCTGGCGGGGTAGAAAGCACCGGCAACTGCGGCGGGTCGAATCGAGCTCATCTCACCCCTTTCACTTCGCGACCAAGCGTGCTTCGCCTTTCGTTGCCGCGCGAACGCCAAGGATCGCAACGACCTGCGGAGATACCGCGGCTTGAGTGCGGTCGATCGCAAAAAGGCCAGCGCGCCGTATCGGCAAGCTGAGGCGATCGAACGATTATAGGCGTACCAACCCTGCGTACCATGACTTAGGCGTACCAGGCGACCATTGGGGGTACCTGGCGACGAGCGCCCCCTTACGTTGGCGTTCTGCGCCGCACAAAAGAGGGCTTGACGCAGTCGCAGGTCCAAGATATGTTACTGACCGGTCAGTTATTGATATCCACTGATGAAACCGATTCCCCGCTGGTCCCGCCGCAAGCAAGCTCGGCCTGCCGAGCTCACCCGCGCCGCCCTCGAGCTGTTCGTCGAGCGCGGCTACGCCGCCACCCGCCTGGAGGACGTCGCGAAGCGAGCCGGCGTGAGCAAAGGCACGCTGTACCTGTATTTCGACAGCAAGGAGGAGTTGTTCAAGGCGGTGGTGCGCGAGGGACTGGTGCCGGCTCTGGAGCGGGGTGAGCGCATGGTCGAGGAGCACCGCGGCGCGGCCGCCGATCTGGTGCGAGAGCTCGCGCGAGGATGGTGGCAACTCATCGGGGCCACACCCTACGGCGGCATCGCCAAACTGATGATCTCGGAATGCCGGAACTTTCCGGAACTGGGGAAGTTCTATCATGCCGAGGTCATCAGCCGGGGCTACGCGGTGATCGAGCGCGCCGTGCGCTCGGGCATCGAGCGCGGCGAGTTCCGCAGCCTGGATCTGGATTCGGTCACGCGGCTGGTGATCGCGCCTCTGGTGCTGATGGCGATCTGGCGCCATTCCTTCGATTTCTGCGACAGCCATCGTCTCGACCCGGACGCTTACATCGAGCACCATATCGATCTGTTGCTGAACGGCCTGATTGCCGGAGAGCGCGTGCTGCTGCCGGCAGCCGCCAACGACGCGCGCGCCTGATCACGGGCCACGCGCGGGCGCACGAGGATAGTTCCAGCCATGCCATCCACTTACAACCTGTTTCGGCTTGCCATGCTGGCGGGGTTCGCCGTGTGCCTGCCGGCCTGCACCAAGGAACCGGCGCCGGTCGAGGATGTGCGCCCGGTGCATGTCGTGGAGGTCAAGCTGGATGGCGGCGGGACGCAGACGACCTACACCGGGGATGTGCGCGCGCGCTACGAGACGGCGCTGAGCTTCCGGGTGGCGGGAAAGATCGTCGAGCGCAATGTCGAGGTCGGCTCGAAGGTCACGCGCGGTGCGTTGCTGGCCCGGCTCGATCCCAGCGACTACCAGCTCAACATCGAAGCGGCCAATTCCCAGCTCGCCGCCGCGCGTTCGGACTTTGCTCAGGCCCAGGACGAGCTCAAGCGCTTCCGCGATCTGTACGAAAAGAAGTTCATCAGCGCCGCCGAGTTCGATCGCCGCCAGACCGCATTCGATGTAGCCAAGGCCAAGCTCGAGCAGGCCCAGGCGCAGCTCGGCGTCACGCGCAACCAGTCCGCCTACACCAGCTTGCGCGCCGATCATCCCGGCATCGTGACCGCCATCGCCGTCGAGGTCGGCCAGGTCGTCACCGCGGGTCAGACCGTGATGCGAGTGGCGCGGCCGGAGGAGATGGAGGTGGTGGTGGCGATCCCGGAGAGCAAGCTCGACGAGCTGCGCTCAGCCAAGCAGGTGCTGGTCACGCTGTGGGCCGAACCGGAGACGAAATTCAAGGGCCGCATCCGCGAGACCTCGCCGAGCGCCGATCCGGTGACGCGCACCTACTCGGTGAAGGTGACCATCCTGGATCCTTCACCCAAGGTACAGCTGGGCATGACCGCGAACGTGTTTCTCGGCTCCGGCATGACCGAGCCGGTCGTCCGGTTGCCGCTGACGGCCCTGTTCCAGCAGGGCGACAAGGGCGCGGTGTGGGTCGTCGATCCGAAGACCGGGGTCGCCAATCTCACGCCCGTGCAGGTCGCACGCTATACGCAGGATGCGGTGGAGATCGCCTCGGGCGTCAAACCGGGAGATCTGGTGGTCCGTGCAGGCGTGCATAAGCTGCATGCCGGTCAGAAGGTGCGGGTGCTGGCGGAGAGCACTCCATGAAGGGTCCCAATCTATCCGAGTGGGCCCTCGAGCATCAGTCCTTCGTCCTGTATCTGATCGTCGCGCTGGCCATCGCCGGCGTCTACGCCTACGTGCGCCTGGGCCAGGCGGAAGACCCGGACTTCACCTTCAAGATCATGGTGGTGCGCACCCTGTGGCCGGGCGCGACCGCGCGCGAGGTGGAGCAGCAGGTGACCGAGCGCCTCGAGAAGAAGCTGCAGGAGACGCCGTGGTTCGACTACACGCGCAGCTACTCCAAGCCCGGGGAGTCGCTGATCTTCGTGCTTCTGAAGGACTACACGCCGCCCAAGGAGGTCCCCAACGCCTGGTACCAGGTGCACAAGAAGATCTCCTACATCCGCCACACCCTGCCGGCCGGCGTGCAGGGTCCGTTCCTCAACGACGAGTTCGGCGATACGTTCGGCACGATCTACGCGTTTACCTCGGACGGTTATTCGTTCGCGGAACTGCGCGACTATGTCGACCGGGTGCGCAACGAGCTGCTGCGCGTGCCCGACGTGGCCAAGATCGACATGATCGGCGACCAGGAAGAGAAGATCTACATCGAGACCTCGCACCGCAAGCTGGCCACGCTGGGCATCGACCCTCTGGCGATCTTCAACGTCCTGCGCCAGCAGAACAACCTGGTGCCCGCGGGCAACTTCGAAACCAAGGACGATCGCATCTTCGTGCGCGTGAGCGGCGCCTTCGGATCGCTCGACAGCGTGCGCGAGATCGGCATCCAGGCGAACGGCCGGTTGTTTCGGCTCGGCGATATCGCTGACGTCTATCGCGGCTACGTCGATCCCCCGCAGCTCAAGCTCCGCCATGACGGGCGCGAGGCCATCGGGCTGGCGATCGCCATGCGCAAAGGCGGCGACATCCTCACCCTGGGCCAGGCGCTCAAGCGCGAGATGGCCCGGCTCGAGCACAATCTGCCGGTGGGGGTGGAAGTCCACCAGGTCACCGACCAGCCGACCGTGGTGGGCCGCTCCGTCAAGGAGTTCATGCGCACGCTTGCGGAGGCCGTGTTGATCGTCCTCGCCGTGAGCTTTATCAGCCTGGGGTTCCGCACGGGCGTCGTGGTGGCGCTGTCCGTTCCGCTGGTGCTGGCGGTGACCTTTCTCGGCATGCTGGTGTTCGGCATCGACCTGCAGCGCATCTCACTCGGTGCGCTGATCATCGCGCTCGGCCTGCTGGTCGACGACGCCATCATCTCGGTGGAGATGATGGCGATCAAGATGGAGCAGGGCTGGGATCGCTTCAAGGCGGCGAGCTTTGCCTACACTTCCACTGCGCCGTCCATGCTCACCGGCACGCTCGTCACCGCGGCCGGGTTCCTGCCGGTGGGGCTGGCGAAGTCGGCAGCCGGCGAGTACACGTTCTCGATCTTCGCCGTGGTCACGATGGCGTTGCTGATCTCGTGGGTCGTGGCCGTCGTGTTCACGCCCTACCTGGGCTACAAGCTGCTGCCCGATCTGGCCGCGAAATCGCAGCGGCCCAGCCTGACCGCGCGGGTGCTGAGCCGGATCGCGCCACGTTTGGCGCCGCGCCTGGCGGTCGCCGGCGCCAATCCCGGCCACGCCAATCCGGGACACCCCAATCCGGAGCATGGCGAGGACGTCTACCACACGCCGTTCTATCGGCGGTTCCGCCGCGTGGTGACGTGGTGCGTAACCCATCGCTGGGTGGTGATCGGCATCACGCTGGTGGTGTTCGTGCTGTCCATCGCCGGCTTTGGGCTGGTGCAGCAGCAGTTCTTCCCCTCGGCCAACCGCCCCGAGCTGGTCGTCGATCTGTGGCTGCCCAGCGGCGCCTCGATCGTCGCCACCGATGCGGAGGCCAAGCGCTTCGAGAAAGTGCTCGAGGCCGACCCGGACGTCGAGAGCTACGTCGTCTACGTCGGCGGCGGCAGCCCGCGCTTCTATCTGCCGCTCGATCAGCAGTTGTTCAACGCCAACCTCGCGGAGTTCGTCGTCACCACGCGCAGCAACCAGGTGCGCGATGCCGTTGCGCAGCGCCTGCTGCACAAGCTGGACAATGAATTCACCCTGCTGCGCGGCCGCGTCAACCCGCTGCAGAACGGCCCGCCGGTGGCCTATCCGGTGCAGTTCCGGATCAGCGGCCCGGATTTCGCGGAGTTGCGGCGCCAGGCCGAGAAGATGGCTGAGGTGATGCGCGCGAATCCGCACATGTACCACGTGCATCTGGACTGGAACGAGCTTGCCAAGGTGGTGCGCCTGGAAATCGACCAGAACAAGGCACGGCTGATCGGCGTGGCCTCCCAGGACCTGTCCAACGTGCTGAACTCGATCCTGACCGGCTTCAGCATCACCCAGTATCGCGAGCGCGACAAGCTGATCGAAGTGCTGGCGCGCGCCGAAGGTGCCGAGCGGCGCAGCCTCGAGGACCTGTCCTCGATCAACGTGCCTACCCAGAGCGGGCGCTGGATTCCGCTGTCGCAGATCGCCACGGTCAAGTACGAGTTCGAGGAAGGGCTGATCTGGCGGCGCAACCGCGAGCCCACGATCACGGTGCAGGGCGACCTCGTCGGCCCGGTCCAGGCGCCGGTGGTGTCGAACGAGATCGAGCCCAAGCTGGACGCGATCCGCGCCAAGCTGCCGCCCGGCTACCGCATCGAGATGGGCGGGGCGATCGAGGAGAGCGCGCGCGGCCAGGCTTCGGTCAACGCGGTCATGCCGATCATGCTGCTCACCGTGGTCACGCTGCTGATGCTGCACTTGCAGAGCATACAGAAGACGCTGCTGGTGCTGCTCACCGCGCCGCTCGGCCTGATCGGGGTGACCCTGTTCCTGCTGGTGTTCCGCGTGCCGTTCGGGTTCGTCGCCATGCTCGGCGTCATCGCCCTGTCCGGCATGATCATGCGCAACTCCATCATCCTGGTGGACCAGATCGATCAGGACCTGCACGCGGGCCACTCGCCGTGGGAAGCGGTGATCGAAGCCACCGTGCGGCGCTTCCGGCCGATCCTGCTCACTGCTGCGGCGGCGATCCTGGCGATGATTCCGCTCACGCGCAGCAACTTCTGGGGGCCGATGGCGGTGGCCATCATGGGCGGGCTGACGGTGGCTACGGTCCTGACTCTGCTGTTTCTGCCGGCGCTGTATGCGGCCTGGTTCAAGGTGCGGCCGCCGCAGTCCGTCGTGGCTGCGTGATACGCTACCCTCGCCCGTGAGCTGCATGACGCAAGACCCGAAAGCCCCGCTCGCCGAGGCGCAAGGCTACGTTCCACATCCGCTTGATCACTCCTGACAGGTAACCCGTGCTGCGAGCTTTCCGCCTGCGCCAACCGGCGCGCCGCTTTGTCGTTGCCCTGTATGTTTTGGTTCTTGCCTGGGCGCCCCTGGCGCAGGCCGCCAACGAGGCGATTGCGTCGGCGCATCCGCTGGCGACTGCCGCGGGGCACGAGATTCTCGCCCAGGGCGGCAATGCGTTCGACGCCGCGGTCGCCGTGGCGGCAGCGCTTGCCGTCGTAGAGCCGTTCTCCTCAGGGCTGGGCGGCGGGGGATTCTTCCTCCTGCATCGTTCCGCCGATGGATTCGAGACCATGGTCGACGCGCGCGAGACGGCGCCCGGACGCTCCGGGCCGCGCATGTACTTCGACGCCGAAGGCAACTCGAAGGAGAGCCTGTCGATGAACGGCGCGCTTGCCGCGGGCATTCCTGGCACGCCGGCCGGCCTGGCGTGGTTGGCGGAGCACTACGGCAACCTACCGCTGGCGACAACGCTCGGCCCGGCGATGCGGCTCGCCGCGGACGGCTTCCCGGTCGATGCACGCTACGTAGCGGCAGCGCGCTTTCGTGCGAGCCTGCTGCGGGCCGATCCCACTGCCGCGCGCGTGTTCCTCGCCAGCGGCGAGGTGCCGGAGCCCGGCCATGTCGTGCGGCAACCCGAGCTGGCGCAGACCCTGGCTGCGCTCGCAGGAAAAGGCCGCAGCGGCTTCTATGCGGGGGAGATGGCGCGGCGTCTGGTCGCGGGCGTACAGATGGCCGGCGGTATCTGGGAACTGGACGACCTGGCCGGCTACCGCGTCATCGAGCGCGAACCCGCCCACATCTCCTACCGCGGCGCACAGATCACCTGCGCGTCGCTGCCATCCTCAGGCGGGCTCGTTCTGACCGAGGTGCTGCAGATCCTCGAGCGTTATCCGCTCGCCACGCTGCCAGCACCGCAGCGCGACCACCTCGTGGTGGAGGCACTGCGCCGCGGCTACCAGGACCGCGCCCGCTACATGGGGGATCCGGATTTCGTGACCCCGCCCGCGGCGCTGTTCACGCGGGCTTATGCCACCAGTCGCGCCGAGTCCATCCGCGCTGATCGGGCCACGCCTAGCGCCGAGCTCGACCGCCTCTACCCCGTTCTCCCGGAGGGCGACAACACCACCCACTTCTCCGTGGTGGACGCGCAAGGCAACCGCGTCGCCGCCACACTCAGCATCAATCTGCCGTTTGGCGCGGGCGTGATGGCCGGGGACACCGGGGTGCTGCTCAACGACGAGATGAACGACTTCGCCGTCGGCGGCGCGGCCGGCAACGCCTTTGGCCTGAGCGGGGGTGCTGCCAACGCAGTGGCGCCGGGCAAGCGGCCGCTTTCCAGCATGACGCCCGCTTTCGTCGAGGACGAGCGGGGCGTGCTGGTGCTGGGAACGCCGGGCGGGTCGCGCATCATCTCCATGGTCTTGTTGAGCATCCTCGACTACGTGGACAGTCCGCAGCTCGACCTCGAGCGCGTGGTCGGTGGACCGCGCTTTCACCACCAGTACCTGCCCGACCGCGTGCAGTTCGAGCCGCCGCCGTTCGCCATGGCGCCCGAATGGGTGGCAGCCCTCAAGGCAATGGGGCACACGGTGGAGCAGGGCAGCCGCGCGTGGGGGAACATGCAGGCGGTGTTCGTCGACAAGCGCAGCGCCACGGCGCGCGCCTACAATGATCCGCGCGGCAAGGCCGGCATGCTGTTTTGAGCGTTTTGGTAACATCAAGTAAGTCTTGGCTGCGCCGATAGCCAGCCGGAGTGCCGCCACGGGCGTCAGCCGCATGGCGCAACCCACGGGAGATAGCCGCCGCCGATGAAGACCACGTTCCTGGAGTTCGAGCAGCCGATCGCCGAGCTCGAAGCCAAGATTGACGAGCTGCGCTACGTGCAGGAGGACTCGGCGCTGGACATCTCCGAGGAGATCGGCCGGCTGCAGAAGAAGAGCAACACGCTCACCAAGGAGATCTACGCCAAGCTCTCGCCCTGGCAGATCTCGCAGGTGGCCCGCCATCCCCAGCGCCCCTACTCACTGGACTACATCCAGAACGTCTTCACCGATTTCCAGGAACTGCACGGCGACCGCTCCTTCGCCGACGACCCCTCGGTGGTGGGCGGGCTCGCGCGCTTCGGCGGCCAGAGCGTGATGGTGATCGGCCATCAGAAGGGCCGCGACACCAAGGAGAAGCTGTACCGCAACTTCGGCATGCCGCGGCCCGAGGGCTATCGCAAGGCGCTGCGGCTGCTGCGCCTGGCCGAGAAGTTTGGCATTCCCGTGATGACTTTCGTCGACACGCCGGGGGCGTACCCGGGCGTGGGTGCAGAGGAGCGCGGGCAGTCCGAGGCGATCGGGCACAACCTGTATGTCATGGCGGAGCTGCGGGTGCCGATCGTCGTGACCATCATCGGCGAGGGCGGGTCGGGCGGCGCGCTGGCCATCGCGGTGGGCGACGTGGTCATCATGCTGCAGTACGCGACCTATTCGGTGATCTCGCCGGAGGGCTGCGCCTCGATCCTGTGGAAGAGTGCGGAGAAGGCGCCTGACGCCGCCGAGACACTGGGGATCACGGCGAATCGCCTGAAGACGCTCGGCCTGATCGACAAGATCGTCAGCCGAGCCGCCCGGCGGCGCGCATCGCGACCACAACGCGGTGTTTCAGACCTTGCGCCGGGCGCTGCAGGAGGCGCTGGGACAGGTGCAGGAGAAGCCGCTCGAGGCACTGCTCGAGCAACGCTTCACCAAGCTGATGGGATACGGCAAGTTCAAGGAGGTCGCGTCCCGCTGAAAGCGGGCTGTGCCGCGCCGCCAGCCGTGCGGCCGATTGCGCGGCGCTGGTCGGGCAGAGGTTCCTGGGAGTGTCCACCCGTATTCGCAAGCAGGACGACGCCGGCGACGCGTGGCTGCGAGGCTGCGTCGCGGCCGCATTGACGGCGGCGGGTGTGGAATCGGGGCGCCTCGTGCTGGGGCTGTCCGGCGGCATGGACTCGATGGCGCTGCTGGACCTGCTGAGCGCGCTGCGGGCTGAACACCCCTTCGATCTGCACGCCCTGCACGTCGATCATCAGCTCAGCCCGCATGCGCAGGAATGGAGCGACACATGTGCGCAGCGCTGTCGCGAGTATGGCGTACCGTTTCGCGCAGTGCGAGTCGATGTCCCGCGCGACAGTCCAGAGGGCCTGGAGGCGGCGGCTCGGCGTGCCCGCTACGCGGTGTATGCGATCCAGGACGCCGACGCTGTGGTGCTCGCGCATCACCTGGATGACCAGGCCGAGACGCTGCTGCTGCAGCTCTTGCGCGGCGCGGGCCCGCGCGGGTTGGCGGCGATGCCCGCGGCACGGCCGATCGATGTCGCCGGACGGCCGCTGCTGCTGCGCCCGCTGCTGGAAGTCGAACGCGCCCGCATCGAGCGCTACGCGCGCAGGCGTGGATTGATCTGGATCGAAGACGAGAGCAACGCCGACCCGCAGCACGACCGCAACTACCTGCGTCATGAAGTCCTGCCGCGGCTGTCGGAGCGCTTCCCCGGCTACCGCCAGACCTGGCTGCGCGCGAGCCGCAACTTCGCCGACCTCAGTGAAGTTGCGGATGCGCAGGCGCTGGCCGATGCGGATGGTGCGTTGCGCTCGGGTGGTCTGCGGGTGCAGCGCCTGCGCGAGCTGAGCGCGGCGCGGGCGGGCAACCTGCTGCGCTGGTACTTTGCGCAGCAGGGGTTGCCGGCTCCCCGCCGCGAGCAGCTGCACGAACTGCTGCGGCAGTTTGCCGACGGTCGCAACGACGCCCAACCGAGCATGCAGGTGGGTGAGGCGCGCCTGTACCGCCATCGCGGGCTGCTGCGGATCGCGCCAGCGGCCACGCCTGCACTGCTGCCGTGGCGAGTGCGCTGGTGCGGGCGACGCCGAAGTGGCACTGCCGGGCGGACTCGGCCGGGTGTCGTTTCAGCGTCTGACCGGTGCGGGTCTGGCCGCCACACAGATTGCGGGCAAGGAGCTGGTGTTGCGCGCGCGCGGCGGCGGTGAGCGGATGAGGCTCGCAGTCAACCGTCCAACTCGCACGCTCAAGAATCTGCTCCAGGAAGCCGGCGTCCCGCAGTGGCAGCGCGACCGCTTGCCGCTGCTGGCTTGCGACGATCAGGTGCTGTGGATGGCGCAGTTGGGTATCGACTGCCGGTTCAGCGCTGCGGCCGATCAACCCGGCATCCTGCCGGTCTGGCTCCCTGCTTAGCGGCGATGGACCGCGCTACTTGCGCTGCACGATCACGCCGGCAACGCCGAGGTCTTTGAGCTTGTGCTGGACAGCGTCGGCCTCCGTGCGGTCACGGAAGGGGCCCACTACGACGCGCGTCTCCAGGAACGCGGGGATGCCCTGGTCCTTGAGCTTGGCCTGCAGTGACTGGGCATTTTCCACCGTCATGAACACGCCGAGCTGCACTACGAAACCCTGGCGTGGTTCTAGCGCGGGGACGGCCGGGGCAGGTGCAGGTGCGCCAGCAGGCGCGTGCGGTTTGGGCAGCTCGGCAGCCGTCGTCGTTGGGCTTCGCTGCGGCGGTTGGCCGGGACGGGTTGCCGGCGCCTGGGAACTAGTCGCCGGCTGAGCTGCCGAAGGCGCGGTGGGCAACTCTCCGACGGACGGCGGCGGCGGTGGCGGGAGCGTAGCGGTCGGCGGTACGGCGGGCGGCTGCGCGGGAGCCGCGGGCTCGACTGGTTTGGGGGCGGGCATGGCGGTGATCACTGGCGGCTCATTGGAAGGTGCTTCCGCCACCGACGAGCGTGGGCGCCCGGAGTAATGATCGAGAACGCCCAGACCGAGGATCGCTGCGACGATCAGCACGGCCGCCAGAGCCAGCCTGCGCATGGCGCGCTGCTTGAGCTGTTGCTCGTCGCCAACGGTGCCTGGTTCTGGCACGGTCTCCTCGATCGTTCCTGTTTTCGACTGGGGCAACAGTAGCACTTTGTCATCGAGGTCGCCAAAAGCGCTGTTGCCGTCCGCCGCGGGTCTCGGCGTGAGGCCGCGACAGGTCGGTACTGCGCCAGGCTCCCGCGGAACCTCTTTCTAACTCTGGCCCATCATGCTATCCTGATGAATTTTAAGGATTGCAAGGAGGCGGTAGCGTGGCAGTAGAACGAACATTGTCGATCATCAAGCCCGACGCGGTGGCGAAGAATGTCATCGGCCAGGTCTACGCCCGGTTCGAAGCCGCCGGCCTCAAGATCGTTGCGGCACGTATGACTCGTCTGTCGCGCGAGCAGGCCGAGGGCTTTTACGCTGTGCATCGCGAGCGGCCGTTCTTCGCCGATCTGGTCAAGTTCATGATCTCGGGTCCGGTGATGATCCAGGTACTGGAGGGCGACAACGCCATCCAGAAAAATCGCGACTTGATGGGCGCGACCGATCCAAAGAAAGCCGCCCGCGGGACGATTCGGGCGGACTTCGCCGAGAGCATCGACGCCAACGCGGTGCATGGCTCCGACGGGCCCGCCACGGCGGCTACCGAGATCGCGTACTTCTTCCCGGCGGTGGACCTGAGCTCGCGCTGATGCTCAGTAACGGTCCGCTGCAGTGGCCGGACCCGCGGGCGTTGCCCATGCTGCGCGCTTGAAGCCTATGGATCAACATCCACCCGTCAACCTGCTGGGGCACGACTTGGAAAGCCTCGCGGCCTTCCTCGCGCAGATCGGCGAAAAGCCGTTCCGGGCCCGCCAGCTGATGCGCTGGGTGCACCACTTCGGGGAATCCGATTTCGAGCAGATGACCGACCTCGCCAAGTCGCTGCGCGTGGCGCTGGCCGCGGACCGCGGTGGTCGCGGCTCCGCGGCTGCTGGCCGACTCGACGGCGGCCGACGGCACGCGCAAATGGCTGCTGGAAGTGGGCGCGGGGAACGGCATCGAGACGGTGTTCATCCCCGAGGTGAACCGCGGCACGTTGTGCATTTCCAGTCAGGTGGGATGCGCGCTGGAGTGCGCGTTTTGCGCGACCGGCCGGCAGGGATTCAACCGCAACCTGACGGTCGCCGAGATCATCGGCCAGCTGTGGTGGGCGAACCGGGCGCTGGGACGCGATGCCCGTGCCAACAAGGCGACCGGCGACCGCATCGTCAGCAACGTGGTGATGATGGGGATGGGCGAGCCGCTGACCAACTTCGACAACGTGGTCACGGCGTTGCGCATCATGCTCGACGATCACGCCTATGGCCTGTCGCGGCGCCGGGTGACGGTGAGCACGGCCGGGGTCGTGCCCAACATCGATCGGCTGCGGCAGGAGTGCCCGGTGGCACTCGCCGTGTCGTTGCACGCGCCCAACGATGAGTTGCGCGACCGCCTGGTGCCGATCAATCGGAAGTGGCCGCTGCGCGAGCTGCTCGCCGCCTGCAACCGTTACCTGGAGGCCGCGCCACTCGAGGCTGAGCAGCCCCGGCTGGCTGGCGCGAAATGGCAGCGCCAGGGTGCGCCACGCGACTTCATCACCTTCGAGTACGTCATGCTGGCAGGCGTCAACGATGGTCCCGAGCACGCTCGCCAGCTCCTCGACATCGCGCGGCAGGTCCCCTGCAAGTACAACCTGATTCCCTTCAATCCGTTCCCCGACTCGGGCTTCGAGCGTTCGGGACCGGCTGCCGTACGACGCTTCCAGGAGATCCTGATGCATGCGGGGCTGATCGCGACCGTGCGTAAGACGCGCGGTGACGACATCGACGGGGCGTGCGGACAGCTCGCGGGCCGGGTGCAGGATCGCACACGCCGGGCGCAACGCCGGCGCAGCGAGGCGTCCGCGTGAAGCTCGCTCCAGCATTTGCCCTGGGCGTGGCCATCGCGTTGGGCGGGTGCGCCGCGCCGTCCTCCAAGCCGCAGTCGAACCAGCCCGGGCAGGGCGCGAGCAGCAGCGCGTTGGAGCGGGCCAAGATCCATACAGAGCTGGGTGTCGGCTACTACGAAGCTGGCAAGCTCGCCATCTCGCTGGAAGAATTGAACGAGGCCATCGCGGCGGACAAGACCTATGCGCCGGCATGGAACGCACGCGCCCTGGTGCACATGGATCTTCGCGAAGACAGCCAGGCGGAGAGCGATTTCAAGCAGGCCCTGAAGCTCGATCCCGCGGGCTCGGCGACCAAGAACAACTACGGCCTGTTCCTGTGCCAGCGCAACCGCGGCAAGGAGGGCGTCACCTATCTGCTGGACGCAGTCAAGAATCCGCTCTATGCCACCCCTGACGTGGCGTACAAGAACGCGGGATTGTGCGCGCTCAACATGGGCGACAAGAAGTCCGCCGAAGAATTCTTCCAGCGCGCCCTCAAGCTCAACCCGAATCAGCCGCAAGCGCTTTACAACATGGCGCTGCTCGAGTACGGGCGCGACCGCTACACTGCGGCGAAACAATATTTCGATCGTTATGCCAAAACCGCGTCCGCGCTCGGGCCCGAAGCGCTGCTGCAGGGGGCGCGCATCGAGCGGCGCACGGGTGATCGAGCCGCCATGCTCGCCTATGGCAACCAGCTGCGCTTGCGCTACCCCTCGGCGCCGGAAACCAAGGCGTTTCTCGACGGACGCTTCTGATGAGCAGTCAGCAGCCTGACAACAGCGGCATGGAGCCAGCGGTGGACTCGGAGCAGCCGGCCGAGCTCGTCGACGAGCCTGCCGGGCGCCCAGCTGCTCGCCGAGCGCCGGGAGCAGGGGCTGAGCTTGGGCGACGTGGCACGCCAGCTCAAGCTCTCCGTGCGCCAGGTCGAGGCCCTGGAGCGAGACGAGTACGCCGCGTTCCCGGGTCCGGTTTTCGTACGCGGATTCCTGCGCAACTACGCCAAGCTGCTCCAGCTCGACCCGGAAGCGCTGGTCGCGCAGGCCGCAATCGGGCCGGTGCCCGCCGCCGCCAGCCCCTCGGTGGTTGCCACGCCGGTGCCGTTGCAGGACTCGGCTGCGCCCCGGCGCGGGCGCTTCGGTTTCGGCACGCTGGCCCTGGGCCTGGTCCTCGTCATCGTGGTGCTGGCGGCGATCTACGATTCGCGCAACAAGCCTGCCCCGGTGTCGCTGGCGCCGGTGCCAGCGCCCAGCGCACCGGCGCGCTCTCCCGAGCATGCCGACTCCCCGCCGCCCTCCGCCGTGGCCACGAACGTGGCACCGCCATCCGATGCCGGCCGCGCCTGCCCCGGTGACGAACGCGGCCGTGCCGGCGACTGCCGCCCCAGGCGTGACGCCCGCGGCTCCGGCCACGGCCCCAGCGCCAGCGGCACAAGCGACACCCCCAGCGCCAGCAGCCCAAGCAGCACCCCCGGCAACCGCCGTGACGGCTCCGGCAGCCGTGCCTGCCGCGGCCGTTGCGGGCGGCGCCGAGATCAAGCTCGATTTTGACGATGAATCGTGGGTGGAGATCAAGGACGGCACCGGTGCCGTGATTTTCGCGCGCCTCAATCCCGCAGGCGTGCAACAGGTGGTGAGCGGCGAGCCCCCGTTGGATGTGGTGATCGGCAACGCCCGCTCGGTGCGGCTGACATACCGGAACAAGCCCGTTGACCTCGGCCCCCACACGCGCGTGGACGTCGCGCGTGTGCGACTGGATTAGGGGGTACATTGACGCTGCCCGCGGTCCAGCGTCGTGTCACCCGGCGCGTCATGATCGGCGGCGTCGCCGTAGGCGGCGCCGCGCCGGTCGTCGTGCAGTCCATGACGAACACGGACACGGCGGATGCGGCGGCCACTGCGAGGCAAGTAGCCGAGCTGGCCCAGGCGGGCTCCGAGCTGGTGCGCATCACGGTGAATTCGCCGGAGGCCGCCGCCCAGGTGGCCGGCATTCGCGCAAAACTCGATGCCCTGGGCGTGTCGGTACCGTTGATCGGCGATTTCCACTACAACGGCCACCGCCTGCTCACCCAGTTTCCGGATTGTGCGCAGGCCCTGGACAAGTACCGGATCAATCCGGGCAACGTCGGGCGCGGGGCAAAACGCGACGAGCAGTTCGCCACCATGATCGAGATGGCCTGCCGCTACGGCAAGCCGGTGCGCATCGGGGTGAACTGGGGCAGCTTGGACCAGGAACTGCTGGCGCGGATGATGGACGACAACGCACGCCGCCAGCAGCCCTGGGAGGCCGGCGAGGTCATGCGCGAAGCGCTGGTCGTCTCCGCCCTGGAGAGCGCCGCGCGCGCGGAGCAGCTTGGTCTGCCTGGTGATCGTATCGTCCTGTCGTGCAAGGTGAGCGGCGTGCAGGACCTGATCCGCGTCTACCGCGACCTCGCGGCGCGTTGCGACTATCCGCTGCACCTGGGGTTGACCGAGGCCGGTATGGGGAGCAAGGGGATCGTGGCCTCCACCGCCGCCATGGCCGTGCTGCTGCAGGAGGGCATCGGCGACACCATCCGCGTGTCGTTGACCCCCGAGCCGGGCGGCAGCCGCACGCGCGAAGTGCTGGTGGCGCAAGAGATGCTGCAGACCATGGGGCTGCGCTCCTTCACACCCATGGTCGTAGCCTGCCCGGGTTGCGGCCGCACCACCAGCACGTTCTTCCAGGAGCTGGCCGATCGCATCCAGTCCTGGCTGCGCGCCCAGATGCCGCTGTGGCGGCGCGACTATCCTGGCGTCGAGACCATGACCGTCGCGGTCATGGGCTGCGTGGTCAACGGGCCGGGCGAGAGCAAGCACGCCAACATCGGCATCAGCCTGCCGGGGTCGGGCGAGAACCCCGTGGCGCCCGTGTACGTCGACGGCGCCAAGACCGTCACCCTGAAGGGGGATGCGATCGCCGAAGAGTTTCAGCAGATCGTTCAGGACTACGTCGTGGCCCGTTACGGCGCGCCGGTGCCGGCTGCGGTCCAGCGCGAGACCGCGGCAAGCTGAGCGTCTGAGCGTGCAGCACCGCGGCGCCGAGCTATGAGCGAGACCATTCAGGCCATCCGGGGGATGAGCGACGTCCTGCCGGAGCAGGCGCCGTTGTGGGAATTCTTCGAGGACACCGTGCGCGACTGGTTGCGCGCATACGGCTATCGCAACATCCGCATGCCCATCGTCGAGCGCACCGAGTTGTTCGTGCGCTCCATCGGCGAGGTCACCGACATCGTCGAGAAGGAGATGTACACCTTCGTCGACCAACTCAACGGCGAGAGCCTGACCTTGCGCCCCGAAGGGACGGCCTCCTGCGTGCGCGCGGTGCTGCAACACAATCTGTTGTACGGCGGGCCCCAGCGGCTGTACTACACCGGCCCGATGTTCCGGCACGAGCGCCCGCAGAAGGGCCGCTACCGGCAGTTCCACCAGATCGGTGTCGAAGCCCTCGGCTATCCGGGGCCGGACGTGGACGCCGAGCACATCGGCATGGCGGCGCGCCTGTGGAAACAGCTGGGCCTGACGGACATCCGTCTGCAGATCAACACGCTCGGCAGCGCCGAGTCGCGCGCCCGTCATCGCGCGCGGCTGGTGCAGTACCTGGAGCGGCATGGGGATGCGCTCGACGCGGACGGCCAGCGCCGCCTGTATACCAATCCATTGCGGGTGCTGGACAGCAAGAATCCGGCGATGCAGGCGCTCATCGACGGAGCGCCACGACTGTACGACGACCTCGACGAGGCGTCGCTGAAGCACTTCGAGGACCTGCAGGCGATCCTGCGAGCGCTCGGACTGGAATACGAGATCAACCCGCGGCTGGTGCGCGGGCTCGACTATTACAATCACACCGTCTTTGAATGGCTCACCGACCGGCTGGGGGCGCAGGCTGCGGTGTGCGCGGGCGGCCGCTATGATGGGCTGATCGTGCAGCTCGGCGGCAAGCCGGCGCCGGCCTGCGGCTATGCCATGGGGGTCGAGCGCCTGCTCGCGCTGATGGGCGATGCCGGCACGGTTGCCCCGGCACCCGCTCCGGACGTGTATCTCGTATTCAGCGGTGCGGGCGTGGATGCAACCGCCTGGCAGGCGGCGGAGGTCCTGCGGGATGCCGGACTGCAGGTGGTGCTGCACTGTGGCGGGGGCAGCTTCAAGGCGCAGATGCGGCGCGCCGACGCGAGCGGGGCGGCGTTTGCGGTGATCGTGGGGGAGGCCGAGGCCGCCGCCGGACAGGTCGCAGTCAAGCCGCTGCGGCAGCTGGGCGAGCAAGTGAGCGTGAGCGTGGCGCAGGCGGCACAGATGGTCCAGGCGGCTCGGCGCGCCATGGATCGTAACTCATAACAACCAGAGCAACGAAAGACATACGCATGTACGACCTGGAAGAGCAGGAACAGATCGACGCCCTGAAGGCATGGTGGCGGCAGCATGGACGCCTGATCTTGGTGGCCGCCGTAGCGGCGATCGCGGCGGCGGGTGCAGTCAGCGGCTGGCGCTACTACAAGGACAGCCAGGCGGCTCAGGCTTCTCAGCTGTACGCCACGCTGGAAAAGGCGGTGCGCGCGAAGGACACCAAGCAGATCAAAGAGCTCGCCACCGAGCTGGTGGACAAATACGGCGGCACCCCCTACGGCGCGATGGCTGCACTGGCTGCAGCCAAGGCCGACTTCGACGCTGGCGACCTGGCCGCTGCGGGCCGGCGGCTGGAATGGGCGGCCGAGCACGGTCGCGACGAGGAAGTCCGCGCGGTCGCGCAGCTGCGCCTGGCTGGGGTCCGGCTGGACGAGAAGAAATACGACGAAGCGCTCAAGCTGCTGGATGCCAAGCACCCGGACTCCTTCGCCGGCATGTACGCCGATACGCGTGGCGACGCACTGCTCGCGCTGGGGAAGGGCCCGGAAGCCAAGGCCGCCTATCAGCTTGCCCTGGAAAAGCTGCCGCCGCAAAGCAGCTACCGGCTGCTGGTTCAGCTCAAGCTGGATGGGATCGGTGGGGCCAAGTGAGCGCCGAAGAGAAATGCACGTGAGCCTTTTGCCGTCGCTGCAGGCGCGGGTTGGGCGCGCGGCGCTCGGCGCTTGCGTCGCAGCGCTTGTCGCCTTGGCCGGCTGCGGCGGCTCGGATGCGGTCAAACCCTCGCCGCTGCCGCAATTCAAGCCGACCGCGGATGCACGCGTGGCCTGGCGCGCCTCGGTGGGCAGCTCCAAGGAATACGTGTTCTTTCCGGCGCTGCGCACCGGCGCGATCTTTGCCGCCGCGTACGACGGCCAGGTCACGCGCCTGGACGCGGCCAACGGCAAGCAGGCGTGGCGGGTGGGCACCAAAGTCAAGCTCTCCGGCGGGGTAGGCGCGGATACCGACCTCGTGCTGGTAGGCAGCGACAAGGGGGTGGTGATCGCGTTCAGCCTCGAGGGGAAGGAGCTGTGGCGCAGCCAGGTCACCAGTGAGGTGCTGAGTGTGCCGCGCGCGGTCGGCAACCTGGTGATCGCGCGCTCGGGCGACGGCCGCATCTTCGGGCTGGACGCCGCCAGCGGCGAGCGCAAATGGGAGTATCAGGCCACCATGCCGCCGCTGCTGCTGCGCGACACCTCCGGCACGACGCCGTTGCGCGAGCTGATCTTGGCGGGATTGCCATCGGGCAAGCTGGTAGCGCTCAGCCCTGCCACCGGAGTGCCGGTGTGGGAGACGGTGGTCGCGCAGCCCAAGGGCGCGAACGAGCTCGAGCGCGTCACCGACGTCGCGGCAGCGCCGGTAGTGAGCGAGGATCAGGCGTGCGCAGTCGCGTTCCAGGGGCGCATCGCGTGCTACGACGCCGCCAAGGGCACGCTGCAGTGGAGCCGCGACGCTTCGTCGGCCGCGGGGCTCGCGCTGGACGACACGAGCGTGTACATGACCGACGACAGCGGGGTGGTGATGGCCTACGACAAGGCCTCGGGCGCGACTCTGTGGAAGCAGGACAAGCTGCTCGCGCGCGGCGTAAGCGGCCCAGCGGTGGTGGGATCGCTGATTGTCGTGGGTGATTTCGAGGGCTACGTGCATTTCCTGGAGCGCTCCGACGGCGCTTTCGTCGCCCGCATCTCCACCGACGGCAGCGCTATCTCGGTGCCTCCGCTGCGCGTAGGCAGCAACGTGCTGGTGCAGACGCGCGGCGGCGGGATCTATGCGATTGCCATCAAGACCAAGTAAAGGGCTAAGGGCAATTCACAGGATTAACAGGATTTCGCAGGATAAACAGGATTAGGCCCGCGGGATTAGCGAGGACACCGCCATTCGGGAGGTGCCATCGCGCAGTCAGTCAGCTGCCAAGCGTGAGCAGAAGTCCGCGGATTTGCCAAGACTGGCCCACAGTGGACATCGGCTGCTCTCGGCGGGCCATGCGACGTGCACGCTCAAACCTGTCGCTTTAATCCTGTTGATCCTGCGAAATCCTGTTAATCCTGTGAATTGCCGTTACTCCTGTGAATTGCCGTTACTCCTGTGAAGTCGCTCCAGCATGATCCCGACTCTCGCTCTGGTCGGCCGGCCCAACGTGGGCAAGTCGACCTTGTTCAACCGGCTCACGCGCAGCCGCGACGCCCTGGTGGCGGATATCCCCGGGCTGACCCGCGACCGCCACTACGGGCGCGGCAGGGCGGGCACCAAGGCGTTTCTGGTGGTGGACACGGGGGGCCTCGAGCCGGGCGTGCGCAGCGGCATCTTCCATCACATGGCGCGGCAGACGCTGCAGGCGGTCGCCGAGGCCGACGCGGTGCTCCTGCTGGTCGATGCCCGCGCCGGGCTCACGCCCGAGGATCGAGCCATCGCGCAGGAGCTGCGCAAGACCGGGCGGCGCCTGTGGCTGGTGGTGAACAAGAGCGAGGGCCGGGCGCCGCAGATCGCCTCGGCCGACTTTCACGAGCTTGGACTGGGGCAGCCCTGCGTGATCTCGGCCGCGCACGGCGAGGGCGTGAACGACCTGCTGGACCAGGTCCTGGAGCCGTTCCCGGACGCGCGGGACGAGCCGGAAGGGGAGGCGCGAGGGCCGAAGATCGCGGTGGTGGGGCGACCAAATGTCGGCAAGTCCACCCTGGTCAACGCCATCCTCGGCGAAGACCGCATGATCGCGTTCGACCAGCCGGGCACCACCCGCGACAGCATCTACGTCGATTTCGAGCGCGCCGGACGGCCCTACACCCTGATCGACACGGCGGGCCTGCGGCGCCGCGGGAAAGTCGACGAGACCGCGGAGAAGTTTTCCGTCATCAAGACGCTGCAGGCGATCGACGACGCCAACGTGGTGATCCTCGTGATCGACGCACGCCAGGATATCGCTGACCAGGATGCGCATGTCGCCGGGTTCATCCTCGAGGCCGGCAAGGCGCTGGTGGTGGCGGTCAACAAGTGGGACGACCTGGACGAGGAGCGCCGCACGCAGATCAAACGCGATCTCGACCGCCGCCTCGAGTTCCTCGACTTCGCGCGCCGCCACTATGTATCGGCCCTTGCAGGGCGCGGGATCGACGGCTTGCTGCAGTCGGTAGACGCGGCCTATGCGGCGGCCATGGCCAGGTTGCCTACGCCCAAACTCACTCGTACGTTGATCGCGGCCACCACGCGGCAGCCACCGCCCCGCGCAGGTCTGTTCCGGCCCAAGCTGCGCTACGCGCACCAGGGCGGCACCAACCCGCCCACCATCGTCATCCATGGCAACCAACTCGACCAGCTTCCCGACAGCTACCGGCGCTACCTGCAGCGCTGTTTCGCGGAGGCATTCGATCTGCGTGGCACGCCGCTGCGGCTGCAGCTGCGCACCGGCGAGAATCCGTATGCGCGCCGGCATCAACGCGGGAGTCGCTGACGCCCGCCGCGGGTGCCCGGTTGCCCCGCCAGGACTGGCAGGGCAGGCGGAAATGAAGTAGAGTACAACGTTCGGGAACGAATAAAACCAAGGGGGCCCCATGAGCGCCAAAGGGCAATTGCTGCAAGACCCGTTTTTGAACGCGCTTCGCAAAGAACATGTACCGGTGTCGATCTATCTGGTGAACGGGATCAAGCTGCAGGGCCAGATCGAGTCCTTCGACCAGTACGTCGTGCTGTTGAAGAACACGGTGACGCAAATGGTCTACAAGCACGCCATCTCCACGGTGGTACCGGCGCGCGCCGTGAACCTTTCCATGGACCACTCCTCTGACAACTGAGCGGGCGGGTCAAGCTGCGCTGCGCGCGGCCATTCTTCGCATCCCCCGTTCTTCGCATCCCGGTGACTGCCCGCGCGCGCAGGAGCCGGCCAGATTCACCCTCCAGCGCCGGCCGGACGCTGGTCAGGCAATCGATGTTCGAACGTCCCCGGTAATCGATGTTTGAACCTCCCCGGTAATCGATGTTTGAACGTCCCCAGTAATGATGTTTGAACGTCCAAAGGGCGGCGAGCGAGCCGTTCTGGTGAGCCTGGATTTCCACGAGCCCGACTATCCGGCCAAGCTGGCCGAGTTGCACGAACTCGCCGTGAGCGCGGGGCTGGAGATCGTCGCTGTCGTGCAGGGCAAGCGCCAGCGCCCCGACCCCGCCACTTTCGCCGGCAGCGGCAAGGTGGCGAGCTGGCGGCGACGGTGGCCGAGCAGCGCGCGGAGGTGGCGGTGTTCAATCACACCCTGTCTCCGGCGCAGGAACGCAATCTCGAGAAGCAACTGAGCTGCCGGGTGGTCGACCGCGTCACGCTGATCCTCGACATATTTGCGCAGCGCGCCCGCAGCCACGAGGGCAAGCTGCAGGTCGAGCTGGCACAGCTCCAGCATCTCGCTACACGCCTGGTGCGCGGCTGGACGCACCTGGAGCGGCAAAAGGGCGGAATCGGCTTGCGCGGGCCGGGCGAGACCCAGCTGGAGACCGACCGCCGGCTGCTCGGCAAGCGCGTCAAGGTGCTCAAGGACAAGCTCGCAATGGTGCAGAAGCAGCGCGAGGTACAGCGGCGCGCGCGCCAACGCGCCGAGGTTCTGTCGGTTGCCCTGGTTGGATACACCAATGCCGGCAAGTCCACCGTGTTCAACGCCCTGACCCGCGGCGACGCCTACGCCGCGAATCAGCTCTTCGCCACGCTCGATACCACCACTCGCAAGCTGTTCATGGCCGCCGGCGGCGAGGCGGTGCTCTCGGACACGGTGGGCTTCATCCGCGATCTTCCCACCACGCTGGTGGCGGCGTTCCGGGCCACGCTGGAGGAGACGGTGCAGGCCGACCTGCTGCTGCACGTGGCGGACGCCTCGAGCCCCGAGCATGACGCACAGGTTGCGCAGGTCAATCGGGTGCTGGTTGAGATCGGCGCGGGTGCGCTGCCGCAGGTGCTGCTCCTGAACAAGATCGACTTGACCGGGCTGGCGCCGGGAATCGAGCGGGACGAACATGGTAGAATCGCGCGGCTTCGCGTGAGCGCAAAGACCGGTGCCGGGTTGGATCTGGTGCGTCTGGCCATCGATGAGTTCCGCTCCGGCGCGGCCCCGACAGGGTCGGCGGTGCGCGCGGTTGCCTGAGAGGGCATTCACACGATTACACCGGTGCAGCGCTGGGCCCGTGCGTGGGCGTGTCTTGCAGCGGCCGACAGGTGTTGCGCTTCCCGGCTGATCCGCATGCGCCGCAATCTATGCCGGCGCTTGCCCTTGCGAGCTCCGATCACACTACCGAATCCGACACTATGGCGTTGAACGATCCGAACTGGGGCCGGCGCGGAGGCGACGGCCCTCCCGACCTCGACGAGCTGTGGAATCGCCTGCGCCAGAAGGTCTCTGCGCTGTTGGGCGGCCGCGGCGGGAGCCGCGGCGGACCGGGTGCGGGTGGCGGCAAACAGTTCCCGTTCGGGGTCCTGGTCCTCATCGGCCTGGTATTCCTGATCTGGGTTGCGAGCGGCTTCTACATCGTCGACGCCAGCCAGCGCGGCGTGGTGCTGCGCTTCGGCAAGTATGCGCAGACCACGCAGCCGGGCCCGCAGTGGCATTTGCCTTATCCCATCGAGTCGGTCGAGATCGTCAACCTGAGCCAGGTGCGCACGGTGGAGGTGGGATACCGCAACAACGTCAGGAACAAGGTGCTCAAAGAGTCGCTGATGCTGACCGATGACGAGAACATCATCGACATCCAGTTCGCCGTCCAGTGGATCCTGCGCGATCCCACCGAGTATCTGTTCAACAGCCGCGACCCCGACGACTCCGTCATGCAGGCCGCCGAAACCGCGATCCGCGAGGTCGTCGGCAAGAGCAAGATGGACTTCGTGCTCTACGAGGGCCGCGAGCAGGTGGCGGCCAACGCGCAGACGCTGATGCAGGCGATCCTCGACCGCTACAAGGCCGGAATCACCATCAGCAAGGTGACCATGCAGCAGGCCCAGCCGCCTGAGCAGGTGCAGGCCGCCTTCGACGACGCAGTCAAAGCCAACCAGGACCGCGAGCGTCAGAAGAACGAAGGTCAGGCCTACGCCAACGACGTCGTGCCCAAGGCGCGCGGCACCGCGGCGCGGCTGACGCAGGAGTCGGAAGGCTACCGGCAGCGCGTGATCGCCAACGCCGAGGGTGAAGCGTCGCGCTTCCGCCAGATCATGACCGAGTACAACCGCGCTCCGGCGGTCACGCGCCAGCGCCTGTACCTGGAAGCGATGCAGCAGGTGTACACCAACACAACCAAGATCCTGGTGGATCAGAAGGCCGGCTCCAACCTGTTGTTCCTGCCGCTCGACAAGATTCTGCAGATGAGCGCTGCCGGGGGCGTGTCGGCCCCGGAGACTGACAGCGTCGGGGCAGCGGAGTCCCAGCCTACCGCGGCGCCGCCGCCGGCGGATCCGCGCTCGCGCGAAGCATTCCGCAACCGCGAACGGGAAGCGCGCCCATGACCCGCGGCGTGGGGGCGACCCTGATCGCGCTGGTGGCCGTGCTGGTGGTCCTGAGCCTGAGCCTGTTCACCGTCGACCAGCGCCAGAATGCCATCGTCTTCCGGCTCGGCGAGCCGGTCAACGTCATCAAGGAGCCGGGCCTGTACTTCAAGTGGCCCCTGCTCGACAACGTGCGCTTCTTCGATGTGCGCATCCTCACCCTGGACTCCGAGGAGCCCGAGCGCTTCATCACTTCCGAAAAGAAGAACGTGCTGGTGGATTCCTTCGTCAAGTTCCGCATCATCGACGTGGTGCAGTACTACATCAGCGTGGGCGGTGACGAAGCGCGCGCCAAGATCCGGCTCGCGCAGACCGTCAACGACAGCCTGCGCGCGGAGTTCGGCAAGCGCACCATCCACGAGGTGGTGTCGGGGGAACGCGATCGCATCATGGAGTTGATGCGTGAGAGAGCCGATGGCGACGCCCGCAGTATCGGCGTGCAGGTGCTCGATGTGCGGCTGCGGCGGGTAGACTTGCCGCAGGAGGTGGGGGAGTCGGTGTACCGACGCATGGAAGCTGAGCGCAAGCGCGTGGCCAACGAGCTGCGCTCGCTCGGCTTCGCTGAAGCCGAGCAGATTCGTGCCAACGCCGACCGGCAGCGCGAGGTGATCATCGCCGAGGCGTATCGGGACGCCCAGCGCATCAAGGGTGATGGCGATGCCAGGGCGGCGGCCATCTACGCCAAGGCGTTCCAGCAGAACCCGGACTTTTACTCCTTCTACCGCAGCCTGGAGGCGTACCGGCAAAGCTTCCGCGGCAAGAACGACGTCATGGTGCTGGATCCCAGCTCGGATTTCTTCAAGTACCTGAAGAGTCCGTCGGGACGCCGCTAGCGCCGGCTGCTAACGGCACCTGCTCGAAGGAGCCGTGGCGGTGGAGCATATGGCGAGCAGCCTGTGGACCGCATTCGCTCTGGTGCTGGTGCTCGAGGGCGTGCTGCCGTTTCTCGCCCCACGGGTCTGGCGCGACGCCTTCCGCCGCGTCCTCGAAATGAGCGACGGGCAGATCCGCTTCATCGGCCTTACCTGCATGCTGGTGGGCCTGCTGTTGCTGCTGCTGATGCGCATCGGCTAGCTAGAGCGGCTCCCGCCACGCCAATCTGGCATCATCTGCTCCATGCGCCGCTGGCTCCTCCCCGAGTACATCGAAGACATTCTGCCGGTGCAGGCACGGCAGATCGAAGCGCTGCGCCGGCGCGTGCTCGACCTGTTTCAGGCGCACGGCTACGAGCTGGTGATGCCGCCGCTGCTCGAGTACCTGGAGTCGCTCCTCACCGGCACCGGCCACGATCTTGACCTGAAGACCTTCAAGCTGGTCGATCAGCTGTCGGGGCGGCTGCTGGGGTTGCGCGCGGACATCACTCCGCAGGTGGCGCGCATCGACGCCCATCTGCTCAACCGGTCGGGCATCGCGCGCCTGTGCTACGCGGGCAGCGTTCTGCACGCGTTGCCGTCCGGGATGATGCATACGCGCGAGCCGCTCCAGGTGGGCGCCGAGCTGTATGGCCACGCTGGCGTCGAGAGCGACGTCGAGATCCAGGCGCTGATGGTCAACGCCCTGCGCGCAGCCGGCGTGGCGGACTTGCACGTCGATCTCGGGCATGTCGGCGTGTTTCGCTCCCTCATGCGCCGCTTCCAGGTCGCGGACGAGCTCGAGTCCGAGCTGTTCCAGGTGTTGCAGACCAAGGACCTGCCGGCCTTGCGGGAGCTGGTGGGGGCCGTACCGGCTGAGCTCAGACAGGCGCTTCTGCTTCTGCCGGAGCTCTATGGCGGCGTGGAGATCCTGGCACAGGCGCGCCGTGCGCTGCCTCCGTATCCGGAGCTCGCCGTGGCGCTGGATCAGATCGAGCGGATCGCGCAGGATCTACGCGCGGTGGTGCAGGTGCACTGCTTCGACCTGGCCGAGCTGCGCGGCTATCACTACCATAGCGGAATCGTGTTTGCCGCCTACACCCGTGGGCGGCCCAACGCCATTGCGCTGGGCGGGCGGTACGATGAGGTGGGCGTGGCGTTCGGACGCGCACGCCCGGCGACCGGTTTCAGCATGGACTTGCGCGAGCTGGCGGGGTTGTGCGCACCGGCTCCGGGGGCGAGCGGGATTCTTGCGCCCTATCGGCCCGATGACTCCGGCCTGCAGGCGCGCATCCACGAGCTGCGCGGCCAGGGCGAGATCGTCATCCTCGACCTTCCCGGCCACGACGACACGCGCGCCGAGCTGGGCTGCACGCGCACCCTCACGCAGCGAGACGGCGGGTGGCAGGTCATCCCGCTGCAGCCGGCCGGCTGAGCAACGATTGAGAGGCGGACAACGCATGGGACGCAACGTCGTGGTCGTCGGCACCCAATGGGGCGACGAGGGCAAGGGCAAGATCGTGGACTGGCTCACCGACCATGCGCAGGCGGTAGTGCGCTTCCAGGGCGGACACAACGCCGGTCATACCCTGGTGATCGGCGGCAAGAAGACCGTTCTGCACCTGATTCCTTCCGGCATCCTGCGCGATGGCGTGGCGTGCTTCATCGGCAACGGCGTGGTGGTATCGCCCGACGCGCTGCTCGACGAATGCGACACGCTGGAGCGCGCGGGAGTACAGGTGAGCGGGCGGCTCACGCTGAGCGAGGCGTGTCCCTTGATCCTGCCCTACCACGCAGCGCTCGACCGCGCGCGCGAGACCGCCAAGGGCGCAGGAAAGATCGGCACCACCGGCCGAGGCATCGGCCCGGCCTACGAGGACAAGGTGGCGCGCCGCGCGATCCGCATCCAGGATCTGTTCCATCGCGAGCGCTTCGCTGCCAAGCTCGGTGAGGTGCTCGACTTTCATAACTTCGTGTTGCGCCAGTACTTCGGTGCCGAGGTGGTCGACTTCCAGGCCACCCTCGAGCAGGCGCTCGCGCTCGCCGACCGCATCAAGCCGATGGTCGGTGATGTCCCGCGGCTGCTGTTCGAAGCCCAGCGCGCCGGCCGCAATCTCCTGTTCGAGGGCGCGCAAGGCACGCTGCTGGACGTGGACCACGGTACCTATCCGTTCGTCACTTCCAGCAACTGCGTCGCTGGCGCTGCCGCAGCGGGCAGCGGGGTAGGCCCCAGCGCGCTGCACTACGTGCTGGGCATCACCAAGGCCTACACCACGCGTGTGGGCTCGGGGCCGTTTCCGACCGAGCTCGACGATGACATCGGCCGCCAGATGGCCACGCGCGGCAACGAGTTCGGCGCCACCACCGGTCGTCCGCGCCGCTGCGGCTGGTTCGATGCGGCGGCGCTCAAGCGCTCGATCCAGATCAACGGCATCTCCGGGCTGTGCGTCACCAAGCTCGACGTGCTCGACGGCATGGAGGCGCTGCAGATCGGCGTGGGCTACCGGGTGAACGGGGAGGTGCTCGACATCCTGCCGGTCGGAGCGGAGGAGCTGGCCGAGTGCGAGCCGATCTACGAGGAGATCCCGGGCTGGACGCAAACCACCCTGGGCGTGCGGCGCTACGATGACCTGCCCAAGCAGGCGCGCGCCTATCTGACCCGCCTTGCTGAAGTGTGTGGCGTGCCGGTCGACATGATCTCCACCGGCGCGGAACGCGAGGACACCATCGTCCGGCGCCATCCGTTCCAGGTTTGAGCAGCGTAACCCGAGCGCGGTTGCTGGCCGGCCCCGAGGGAGATTGGTGTGGGGTGGGGTGGCGCAACAAACAAAAACCGCCCAGAGATGGGCGGTTGACTCGGTGCAAATGCTCTTCTTGTTTTTCTTGCTGTTGTTGTTTGTCTTTTTGTCGGTCTGCCTCGGCGCGCACCTTGAATCCGCGCACTCGGAGCACATATTTCTTCGTTGAGTTCGCGCCTTCACGGGGCACTTCGGCGCGTTGCTGCGCACATCTTGGTGCCGAGAAGAGGACTCGAACCTCCACACCCTTGCGGGCGCTAGGACCTGAACCTAGTGCGTCTACCAATTTCGCCATCTCGGCACAGCGGGCGTGAATTTTAAAGCAAATCCAGGCTGTGTCAAACCACGATAGGTACCAATGAATCCCCCTGCAGGTGCGTCCAAGCGCACCAAAGCTTCCGACCACGCCGCCTTGCGGCTGGCCGATCCCAACCTGGAGCGCGAGCGCGCGCGCTATCCCAATCCCCTGCCCAGCCGCGAGTGGGTCCTTCAAGTGCTGGAGCGCGAAGGCGTTCCCGTGCCGCCGGAGCAGCTGGTCGAACTGCTCGCGATCGGCGATGACGAGGAGGAAAGCTTTGCGCGCCGTCTCAACGCCATGGAGCGCGACGGGCAGATCATGTTCAACCGCCGCGGCGCGATCTGCATCGTCGACAAGCTGGGCCTCCTCCCCGGGCGAGTGCAGGGCCATCCGGACGGATACGGCTTCGTGATCCCGGACGCCGGCGGCCCGGACCTGTATCTGGGCCCCTGGGAGATGTCCAAGGTGCTGCACGGGGATCGCGTGATGGCGCGGCAATCCGGAACCGGGCGCCGCGGGCGCCTCGAAGGCGTAGTGGTCGAAGTTCTGGAGCGTGCCCATCGCCGCGTGGTCGGGCGCCTGGTAGCAGAGCACGGCATCTGTTTCGTTGTCGCCGAGGACAAGCGCATCAGCCAGGACGTGCTGGTGCCGAGCGAGGCTCTGGGCGAAGCGAAGCCGGGGCAAGTCGTGGTCGCCGAGATCATCCAGCAGCCTGACCGGCACATCAAGCCGCTCGGTCGGATCGTGGAGGTGCTCGGCAACTATGCCGACCCGGGCATGGAGATCGAGATTGCGCTGCGCAAGCACGATCTCCCGCATGAGTTTCCGGCGGCGGCGCAGGCGCTTGCGGCCGAGCTGCCGAGCGCGGTGCGCAAAACCGATCTCGCGGGCCGCGAAGACCTGAGCAACCTGCCGCTGGTCACGATCGACGGTGAGACCGCCAGGGACTTCGACGATGCGGTGTTCTGCCGTCCGGAGGGCAAGGGCTTTCGCCTGTGGGTGGCAATCGCCGACGTGAGCCACTATGTCCGGGACGGCGACGCGCTGGATGCGGAAGCGCGTGCGCGTGGCAACTCGGTGTATTTCCCGCGCCGCGTGATCCCGATGCTGCCGGAGGAACTTTCCAACGGCTTGTGCTCGCTCAACCCGGACGTCGATCGGCTGTGCATGACCTGCGAGCTGGTCGTGGACTCGCGTGGCGAGATCAAGAACTACCGGTTCTATCCGGCGGTGATGCACTCGCAGGCACGGTTGACCTATACCAGTGTTGCCGCCGCGCTCGCCGGTGAGGAAGGTGCGGTGCCGGCGGGGCTGCTGCCGTCGCTGCGGGACCTGCATGGTCTCTATCAAATACTGGCCAAGGCGCGCGCGCGCCGCGGCGCAATCGACTTCGAGACGGTCGAGACGCGCATGGAGTTCGACGAGCAGGGCAAGATCACTACGATCCACCCGGTTGCCCGCAACGATGCCCACCGCATCATCGAGGAATGCATGCTCGCCGCCAACGTGTGCGCCTCGGACGTCCTGCAGTCGCACGAGCATGCCGCGGTGTACCGCATCCACGAAGGTCCCTACGCCCGAGAAGCTCGCCGACCTGCGCGAGTTCCTGCGCGAGTTCGGTCTGCACCTGGGCGGCGGTGACAAGCCGAGCGCCAAGGACTACGCCAAGCTGATCGAAGCCATCCGCGGCCGGCCCGACTACCAGCTGCTGCAGACCGTGCTGCTGCGCTCGCTGCAGCAGGCGGTGTACAGCCCGGACAACGTCGGGCATTTCGGGCTGGCGTACGAGGCCTACACCCACTTCACCTCGCCGATCCGGCGCTATCCCGATCTGCTCGTGCATCGCGCTATCAAGGCGGTGCTGAGCGGAGAGACTTACTCGCCCGGCAGCTGGGCGGAGCTGGGCCAGCATTGCTCGCAGACGGAGCGGCGGGCCGATGAAGCCACTCGTGACGTCGAGGCGTGGCTGAAGTGCTACTACATGCGCGGGCGCCTGGGTGAAGCGTTCAGCGCCAGCATCAGCGGAGTGGCCGCATTCGGCATCTTCGTGGCGCTGGACGAGGTTTACGTGGAAGGCATGGTGCACGTGTCCGAGCTGGGCAACGACTACTACCAGTTCGACGCTGCTCGCCATCAACTGCTCGGCGAGCGTACCGGGCATCGCTTCCGCCTCGGGCGACCGAGTACGCGTCCGACTGGTGCGGGCCGATCTCGAGACCACTCGAATGGACTTCGTTCTCGCTGATGCGAGTGCGGCTGACGACGACCGCAAGGGCGCAAAGGTACAGAGGACACGCAAAGCGCGGTCATGACGGCGGAGCTGCGTCTGCTGGTCGGGTTTCATGCGGTCACCGCGAGGCTGCGGCACCAGCCCGACAGCGTGCGCGAGATCTATGTCGATGCCAAGCGGCGCGATCCGCGCGTGCGCGATCTGACTGCGCTCGCCGGTGCGCGCGGGGTTCGCGTCGTTTCGGTGGACGATGCGCGACTCGCGGGACTCGCCGGCAACGCTCGCCACCAGGGCGTCGTGGCGCGGGTCGAACCAGGCGCGCGGCCGGCCGACCTGGATGAGCTGCTGCAAGGTCTGTCGCAGCCGGCATTCCTGCTGCTGCTCGACGGGGTGACCGATCCCCACAATCTGGGAGCGTGCCTGCGGGTGGCCGATGCCATGGGCGCGCACGCTGTGATCGTGCCCAAGGACCGCTCGGCCGGCCTGTCGCCGGTGGTTGTGAAGGCAGCCAGCGGCGCCACCGAAAGCGTGCCGCTGATCCCGGTCACCAACCTCGCGCGCACTATCGAGGAACTCAAGACCGCCGGCGTCCACGTGCTGGGGGCGGCGGAAGAGGGCAGCCGCAACCTGCTGGAGATGTCGCTCGACGGCCCGGTCGCCTGGGCGCTCGGGGCCGAGGGGGCAGGCTTGCGGCGGTTGACGCGCGAACGGTGCGATACCCTGGTGCGCATCCCCATGTTCGGGCAGGTCGAGAGCCTGAACGTCTCGGTGGCTGCCGCACTGTGCCTGTACGAGACACGTCGTCAGCGCGAGGCGTCAGCCCGGGTCCTAGCCGGTGGGGTAGACTTAAACGGTCGTTTCTCGTTTGGGAGGGTTGCAGCTATGCCGAGAATGACAGCAGCCGAAGCAGCGGTGCGCGTGATGGAACGCGAAGGCGTTGAGATGGCCTTCGGAATACCCGGCGCGGCGATCAACCCGTTGTACGCGGCATTGAAGCGCCGCGGCAGCATCACCCACATTCTTGCACGCCACGTGGAAGGCGCGTCGCACATGGCGGAGGGCTACACCCGCGCCGTGGCCGGCAACATCGGTGTGTGCATCGGTACGTCGGGCCCGGCGGGTACCGACATGATCACCGGGCTGTACTCAGCTTCGGCGGATTCCATTCCCATCCTGTGCATCACCGGCCAGGCGCCGCGGGCGCGTCTGCACAAGGAAGACTTTCAGGCGGTAGACATCGCCGCGATCGCCAAGCCGGTGGCGAAATGGGCGGTCACGGTGATGGAGCCCGCACAGGTACCGCGTGTGTTCCAGCAGGCGTTCCATGTCATGCGCTCGGGGCGGCCGGGCCCGGTGCTGATCGACTTGCCGTTCGACGTGCAGATGGGCGAGATCGAGTTCGACGACACCACCTACGCGCCGCTGCCGGTGTACAAGCCGAGTGCGACGCGCGCGCAGATCGAGAAGGCGATGGCGATGCTCAACGACGCGGAGCAGCCATTGATCGTGGCCGGCGGTGGTGTAATCAACGCCGATGCTTCCGAGTTGCTGGTGCAATTCGCCGAGATCACCAGCGTGCCGGTCATTCCGACCTTGATGGGCTGGGGCACCATCCCGGACGACCATCCGCTGATGGCCGGCATGGTCGGACTGCAGACTTCGCACCGTTATGGCAACGCCACGATGCTGGCGGCGGATTTCGTGCTCGGCATCGGCAATCGCTGGGCCAATCGTCATACCGGTTCGGTCGAGGTGTACACGAAGGGCCGCAAGTTCGTGCATGTAGACATCGAGCCCACCCAGATCGGGCGCGTGTTCGGCCCGGACTACGGGATCGCGTCCGACGCCAAGGCCGCGCTCGACCTGTTCGTGCAGGTTGCCCGCGAATGGAAGGCCGCGGGCAAGCTCAAGGACCGCAGTGCCTGGGCGGAGGCGTGCCGCGCGCGCAAGAGCTCGATCCAGTACCTGCGCAAGACCAACTACGAAAACAAGCCGATGAAGCCGCAGCGCGTGTATCAGTGCATGAACAACGCGTTCGGGAAGGATGCCTGCTACGTCAGCACCATCGGCTTGTCGCAGATCGCTGCGGCGCAGTTCCTGCACGTCTACAAGCCGCGCCACTGGATCAACTGCGGCCAGGCCGGCCCGCTGGGGTGGACGGTGCCGGCCGCGCTCGGGGTGCGCGCGGCCGACCCGACCCGCAAGATCGTCGCGCTGTCCGGCGACTATGACTTCCAGTTCATGCTCGAGGAGCTCGCGGTGGGAGCGCAGTTCAAGCTGCCCTATCTCCATATCGTGGTGAACAATGCCTACCTCGGGCTGATCCGGCAGTCCCAGCGCGGGTTCGACATGGACTACTGCGTGCAGCTCGCCTTCGACAACGTCAATTCACCCGAAGTCCAGGGCTACGGAGTGGACCACCTGAAGGTGGCGGAAGGCCTCGGATGCAAGGCGCTGAGGGTCTGGAAGCAGGAGGAGATCGACCCGGCCATCGAGCAGGCGGACCGGTGGATGGCCGAGCTCAGGGTTCCTGTAGTCATCGAAATCATGCTCGAACGGGTCACCAACATCGCCATGGGCACTGAAATCGACAAGATCGTCGAATTCGAGGAGTTGGCGGCGGGGCCGGAAGATGCCCCTTCGGCAGTGGGGCTGCTGGACTGAGACCGGTCGCGACCGGCGCAACCTCGTCGGCGAGTGCATCGGGGCTGCGTCTGCGGTCCCGGGCGCGCCGCAGGGCGCGTCGGCCAAGGCTCACGCGCGCGGCGCCACCCGCTTGAGCGAACCTGCATCTACCTGATAGAATGCCGGATTCGCTGCGCGGCTGCGCCCTGGGAGACGTACTTGCCCGGGCCAGCACCGGCGCCGCGAGACTACACACATCCGCACCGCGCAGTTTGACTCAAGGTGCCCGCCAGCGGCGGGCCGCAGTTAAGGTGCCTGTCGGGTCACGCCGAGCTTCTTCGAGTCGGCGCTTCGACGGGTCGTAGGCGGATGGAGGCTCAACCTTAACCGGAGATACATGTTCATGGCAGTGACCATGCGAGAGATGCTGGAGGCCGGAGTTCACTTCGGCCACCAGACCCGCTACTGGAATCCGAGGATGGCGCCGTTCATCTTCGGCCAGCGCAACAAGATCCACATCGTCAACCTCGAGCGCACGCTGCAGCAGTACAACGACGCGCTCAAGTTCGTGCGCCAGCTGTCGGCGAACAAGGGCACGATCCTGTTCGTCGGCACGAAGCGCCAGGCCCGCGACATCATCCGCGAAGAGGCGACCCGCTGCGGCGCGCCTTTCGTAGACTATCGCTGGCTGGGTGGCATGCTCACCAACTACAAAACCGTCAAGCAGTCCATCAAGCGTCTGAAGGACATGGAGCAGATGGCGCAGGACGGCACTCTGGAGAAGCTGTCGAAGAAGGAAGGCCTGACGATCCAGCGCGAGCTCGCCAAGCTCGAGCGCAGCCTGGGCGGGATCAAGGAGATGAACGGTCTGCCCGACGCGCTGTTCGTGGTCGACACGGGCTATCAGAAGATCGCGGTCGCCGAGGCGACCAAGCTCGCCATCCCGATCATCGGAGTGGTCGACACCAACAACTCTCCGGACGGCATCAGCTACGTGATCCCCGGCAACGACGATTCCAGCCGCGCTGTGCGTCTGTATGCGCGCGGTATTGCCGACGCGATCCTGGAGGGACGCAGCCAGATCGTGAAAGAGATCGTGACCGACGAGTTCGTGGAGGTGGAAGGCAGCGAGGAAGCGGCGGCGCAGTGACGCCCGCCTCGGTACGGGACGGATGAACGGGGGGCGTCGCGAGCGCCCCCCTTTTTTTGATTCTCGCGTGAGGCCCGCCTGAACCAGGCCGGCCCACGCGGCACAACCGGTTCGCGGCGAGCAGGGCGCGGACTTGGGAGCAAGGGAAATGGCAGAAATCACCGCAAGCATGGTCAAGGAGCTGCGCGAGAAGACGGACGCTCCGATGATGGAATGCAAGAAGGCGCTCACCGAGGCGGCAGGCGACCTGACGAAGGCCGAGGAGATCCTGCGGGTGCGGCTGGGTAACAAGGCCTCCAAGGCGGCCGGCAGGGTGGCTGCGGAGGGTGTGGTCGCCGTGTTCATCGCGCCCGACGCCAAGCTGGGGGCGATCATCGAGGTCAACTGCGAGACCGACTTCGTGGCCAAGAACGAGGATTTCCTCGCCCTCGCCCGCAACCTCGCTGCCCTCGTCGCCGAGAAAGCACCGGCAGACGTGGCGGCGCTGTCGGCGCTGCCGCTGGGCGGCTCGACAGTCGAGCAGGTGCGCACGGCATTGGTCGGCAAGATCGGCGAGAACATGTCGATCCGGCGTTTTGCACGCCTGCAGACCCGTGGGCGGCTGCAGAGCTACGTGCACGGCGGCGCCAAGATCGGCGTGCTGATCGACGTGACCGGGGGCGACGAGACGCTCGCCAAGGATCTCGCCATGCACATCGCCGCCAGCAAGCCGGTGGCCCTGTCGAAGGATGAAGTCTCCGCCGAGCTGATCCAGCGCGAGCGCGACATCGCGCAGCAGAAGGCGCTCGAGTCGGGCAAGCCGGCCAACATCGCGGAGAAGATGGTCGAGGGCAGCGTGCAGAAGTTCCTCAAGGAGGTGACGCTGCTGGGCCAGCCGTTCGTGAAGGACGAAACCGGCAAGACGACGGTGGAGCAGCTCCTCAAATCCAAGGGCGCTTCGGTGTCGCGCTTCGTCCTCTACGTGGTCGGCGAGGGCATCGAGAAAAAGCAGTCGGATTTCGCGGCTGAAGTGGCGCAGGCCGCCCAGGCCGCGCGTACCTAGACGAGAGCCGCACCCGCGCCGATGGCCGACAAACCCGTCTACAAGCGCATCCTCCTCAAGCTGTCGGGGGAGGCGCTGATGGGCGAGGGTGCTTACGGCATCCACCGGGCGACCCTGGAGCGCATCGTCGCCGAGGTCGCGGAAGTGGTGCGCATGGGCGTGGAGACCGGAATCGTGATCGGCGGCGGCAACATCTTCCGCGGCGTAGCACTGGGCGCCGCGGGGATGGACCGGGCGACCGCCGACTACATGGGCATGCTCGCCACGGTCATGAATGCGCTCGCCTTGCAGGACGCCTTCCGCGCTGTCGGCATGGCGAGCCGCGTCCAATCCGCGCTGAACATCGAGCAGGTGGCCGAGCCCTACATCCGCGGCAAGGCGATGCGCTACCTCGAGGAGGGCAAGGTGGTGATCTTCGCCGCCGGCACCGGCAATCCCTTCTTCACCACGGACACCGCCGCGGCGCTGCGCGGGATGGAGATGAACGTGGACATCGTTCTCAAGGCCACCAAAGTCGACGGGGTGTATACGGACGATCCCAAGACGCATCCGGAGGCGATGCGCTACAAGCGCCTGAGCTTCGACGAGGCGATCGTCAAGAATCTAAAGGTGATGGACGCCACCGCGCTGACCTTGTGCCGGGATCAGAAGCTGCCCATCAGCGTGTTCAGCATCTTCAAGCCCGGCGCGCTCAAGCGCCTGGTCCTGGGCGGGGACGAGGGCACCCTGGTGAACGACCAGGCCACCGCCTGATGCCGGCCGACGGCGCCGGATCCCGTCGGCGTGCTTGTGTGGAGGGCGGCGGTGGGCCTGAGCCGGGGGTAGGATCGAGATTGCGTGCGTGCCAGCGGCCCTCCGCCCGCGGGCCCGGCAGCGGACGTGAGAGGTGTCCGACAGCCTGGTTGTAAAGGAGTGAACATGATTGCCGATGTCAAGAAGGTAGCCGAGCAGAAGATGCAGAAGTCGGTCGAGGCGCTCAAGGCCGACCTGGGCAAAGTGCGTACGGGCCGGGCCCACACCGGCATCCTCGATCACATCCAGGTCGACTACTACGGTACCCCGACCCCGATCAATCAGCTCGCCAACCTGAGCCTGCTGGACGCCCGCACCATCGGCGTGGCGCCCTGGGAGAAGAAGATGGCCAACGCCATCGAGAAGGCGATTCGAGATTCCGACCTGGGTTTGAACCCGGCGACGGTCGGCGATCTCGTGCGCGTGCCGATGCCGGCCCTGACGGAAGAGCGCCGCCGCGACCTGATCAAAGTGGTCAGGCACGAAGCGGAGAACGCGCGCGTGGCGGTGCGCAACATCCGGCGCGACGCCAATACCCACCTGAAAGACCTGCTCAAGGACAAGAAGGTGGCTGAGGACGCCGAGCGGCGCGGCCAGGAAGACATCCAGAAGCTCACCGACCGCTACATCGCCGAGATCGACACGATGCTGCACGCCAAGGAAGCGGACTTGATGGCCGTCTAAGGGTCGAGCGCAACCAGCCCAAATCGCCGTGACGCCGTTCGAAAGCAGCACAATCGGGATCCCGAGCACCGACGCGGTGCCGCGCCACGTGGCCATCATCATGGACGGCAATGGCCGCTGGGCCAAGAAACGCCTGCTGCCGCGTGTGGCGGGTCATCGCCGCGGACTGGAAACGGTGCGCCGCATCACCCAGTGCTGCATCGAGGCCGGGGTCGAATATCTGACCCTGTTCGCTTTCAGCAGCGAGAACTGGCGCCGCCCGGCCGACGAGGTGTCGTTCCTGATGCAGCTGTTCATGCGGGCGCTGGAAAGCGAGGTCGCCAAGCTGCACCAGAACAACATCCGCCTCAAGGTCGTGGGCGATCTCACCAGCTTCGAGCCGCGGCTGGTGGCATTGATCCACGAAGCGGAGCTGGTGACGGCTGCGAACACGCGCCTGACCCTCACGATCGCCGCCAACTATGGCGGGCGCTGGGACATCATGCAGGCGGTCAACCGCCTGTTCCGCGAACACCCCGGCCACGTCGGCGGCTTCAACGAAGCCCATCTGGCACCTTATCTCGCGCTCGCCTTCGCGCCGGAGCCCGATCTGTTCATCCGCACCGGCGGCGAGCAGCGGGTCAGCAACTTCTGCCTCTGGCATCTCGCCTATGCCGAGTTGTACTTTACGGACACGCTCTGGCCAGACTTCGAGGAGACTGCTTTCGGCGAGGCGCTGGCCTCGTATGCCGCCCGCGAGCGGCGCTTCGGCCGGACCAGCGAGCAGGTGGCTCCGCGCCACGCCGCGCTGGCACCGGCGGGGCGTCCCGCCGAGCCGGGTTGAGCTGGCGCGATCACGCCGGCGCATGCTCAAGCAGCGGATTCTGACGGTGGCAGTGCTCCTGCCGCTGCTCCTGGCTGCCTTGTTCCTGCTTCCCAACTCTGTACTGGGGTGTACTCACCGGTGCCGTGCTCGGCCTGGCCGCGCATGAGTGGAGCCGGCTCGCCGGGTACCTGGGGGCGGGACGCTGGCTGTTTCCAGCGGCGCTCGTGGCAGGCGCGCTGGCGATCCTGGCGGTGGAGCACGGCCTGATGCGACAGTCCTTCATCTACTCAGGGCCCGGGCGGTTGCTCTACGGGCTCGCCGCCGTGCTCTGGCTGGTGATCGTCCCCGCCTGGCTCTACTTCCGCTGGCCGGTCCGCGACCCGCTTTTGCTCGCCCTGATTGGCGCGCTGGTTCTGCTGCCGTTCTGGCACGCACTGGTGTGGCTGCAACTCAAACCCCTCCGCCTGCTCGCCGTCATGGGGGTGATCTGGGTCGCCGACATCGCGGCTTATTTCAGCGGCCGCGCCTTTGGCCGCCACAAGCTGGCCCCGCGGATCAGCCCGGGCAAGACGTGGGAGGGGGTGGGCGGGGCGCTCGCCGCAGTCGCGGTGTATTGGAGCGCAATTGCCTGGTTCGTCCCGGGCGTCTCGCGGCTGTTCCTGCCGGGACTGTTGCTCGTCGTGCTGCTGACCGCGGTAGCGATCCTCGGCGATCTGTTCGAGTCCTGGATGAAGCGGGTCGCCGGCCTCAAGGACAGCGGTACCCTGCTGCCGGGGCATGGCGGGGTGCTGGACCGCGTCGACGCGCTGACCTCCGCGTTGCCGCTGGCCGCCCTATACTTCGCCTATCCGCCGTTCCCGACTTCCTCATGAGCCATTCAGGCGGCGCGCCGCTGCGCCAACTCACTATTCTCGGGGCCACCGGGTCGATCGGCGCCAGCACCCTGGACGTGGTCGCTCGTCACGCCGACCGCTTCCGCGTGATCGCCCTCGCCGCGCACAGCCAGGTCGAACGCATGTTCGAGCATTGCGTGCGTTTCGCCCCCCGCTATGCCGTGCTGGTGGATGCGCGCAGCGCCGATCTGCTCGAGCGGCGAGTGCGCGACGCCGGGCTCGACACCAAAGTGCTGGCGGGTGCAAAGGCCCTGCAGACCGTGGCCGTGCTCCCCGAGGTGGACACGGTCATGGCGGCCATCGTCGGCGCCGCCGGCCTCGAGCCGAGCCTGGCGGCGGCGCGCGCCGGCAAGCGCGTGCTGCTTGCCAACAAGGAAGCGCTGGTGATGGCAGGACGCCTGTTTCTCGACGCAGTGCGCGATTGCGGCGCGCAGCTCCTGCCGATCGATAGCGAGCACAATGCCATCCTGCAGTGTCTGCCCGGCCGGGGCCAGCGGCGCGTTGAACGGCGCCGGCGTACGTCGGATCCTGCTCACCGCCTCGGGGGGCCCGTTCCGCACCGCGGCCGCCGGCCAGCTCGCCGCAGTCACGCCCGAGCAGGCCTGCGCCCATCCCAACTGGGTGATGGGCCGGAAGATATCGGTCGACTCGGCGACCCTGATGAACAAGGGGCTTGAAGTGATCGAAGCGCACTGGCTGTTTGGCGCGCTCGCCGAGCAGATCCAGGTCGTGGTGCACCCGCAGAGCGTGATCCATTCGATGGTGGAGTACGTGGACGGCTCGGTCATCGCGCAGCTTGGCAACCCGGACATGCGCACGCCGATCGCCTATGCGCTGGGCTATCCGGAGCGGATCGAATCAGGTGTGGCGAGCCTCGACTTCTTCACCTTGGGGCGCCTGGCGTTCGAAGCGCCGGATCTGCAGCGCTTTCCCTGCCTGGCGCTGGCCTACCAGGCTCTGCGCGCCGGGGGCAGCGCGGCGGTCGTGTTGAACGCCGCCAACGAAGTCGCAGTCGAAAGCTTTCTGCGCGGGGAGCTGGCATTCGATCGCATCCCCGTCCTGTTGGAGGACGTGCTGTCGCGTGCAGGTGACCATCCGGTTGCACGGCTGGAAGAGATCCTGCGCGTGGACGGTCTCGCGCGAGACCTGGCGTGCGCGCGGATCGGCTCCGCCGGGCGCAAAGAGCAATATCCGGAGAGATTGACATGAGTCTGCTTGTCACACTGCTGGCGTTCGTGGTCGCCCTCGGCGTCCTCATCGTGTTCCACGAGCTCGGGCACTATTCGGTGGCGCGCTGGTGCGGCGTCAAGGTCTTGCGCTTCTCGGTCGGCTTCGGCACGCCGCTGTGGCGCCGACGCTTCGGTCCGGACCAGACGGAATGGGTGGTCGCGGCGTTTCCGATCGGCGGCTACGTCAAGATGCTCGACGAACGGGAAGGTGACGTGGTGCCGCAGGAGCGGCATCGCGCGTTCAATCGCCAATCGGTCTATCGCCGCATCGCGATCGTGGCGGCGGGGCCGATCGCCAATTTCATTCTGGCGATCTTCGTGTACTGGGCGGTGTTTCTGCATGGGGTGCCCGGGGTCAAGCCGGTGCTCGGGACCCCGCTGGCGGCCACACCCGCGGCCCAGGCCGGTGTCGTTTCCGGCGAGACCATCTTGCGCATCGGCGAGCACCCCGTCGGCACCTGGGAAGACGTGCGCTGGGTGTTGCTGGAGCAGGCCGTGGACAAAGGCAGCGTCAACCTCGAGGTGCACAACGCGAAGGGTCAGATCGCCTTTCGCAGGCTCGATCTGTCGTCGCTCGGGGCGGCCGACCTCGACAGCGACTTCCTCAGCAAGATCGGGCTGACGCGCTTTTCACCGGCGCTGATCGGACAGGTGCAGGCGGGCAAGGCTGGAGAGCGGGCCGGCCTGCGCGGCGGTGACGAAATCCTGGCCGTGGACAGCAAGCCGATCACCAGCTGGGAAGAGCTGGTCGCTGCGGTTCAACCCAGTGCCGGCACCCCTCTGGTGCTGACGGTGCGGCGAGGCAGCGAGACGTTACAGATTTCGGTGGTCCCGGACGGCGTTGAGGAGGGCGGGCGGACGGTCGGTCGCATCGGGTTGGCGCGAGACGTCGCGCTGCTGGAAAAGCAACTGGTGCAGGTGCGCTACGGCCCGCTCGCGGCCCTCGGACAGGCGGTGGCGAAGACCTGGGACATCTCGGTCCTCAGCCTGCAGATGCTGGGCAAGATGATCACCGGCCAGGTGTCGCTCAAGAACCTGAGCGGGCCGATCACCATCGCCGACTACGCCGGACAGTCGGCGCAGATGGGCTGGTTGTACTACCTGCGCTTCATCGCGCTCATCAGCATCAGCCTGGGCGTACTCAACCTGCTGCCGGTGCCGGTGCTCGATGGCGGCCACTTAATGTATTATATTGTTGAAATCATTAAGGGACGCCCTGTGTCGGAGCGTGCGCTCGAGATCGGCCAGCGCATCGGCATGGTGGTTCTGTTCAGCCTGATGGTGTTCGCACTCTACAACGACATCCACCGCCTGGTCGGCGGCTAACAACAACCCCGGCGAATGAAGCTGTCACGGTTGCTGCTTTTCATCTCGGGGTTCACCAGTCTTACCGCCTCCGCTTTCGACCCTTTCGAAGTCAAAGACATCCGCGTCGAGGGCATCCAGCGCACTGAACCGGGCACCGTGTTCAGCTACCTGCCGGTGCGTGTGGGCGAGACCATGACCGAGGACAAGGCCGCCCAGGCCATCCGCTCGCTCTACGCCACCGGCTTCTTCAAGGACGTCACGCTGGAGGCCGAAGGCGGCGTGCTGGTGGTGTCGGTGCAGGAGCGGCCCGCCATTGCCCAGATCAACTTCACCGGCAACAAGGAGTTCAGCAAGGACATCCTGAAGAACGCGCTGAAGGAGATCGGCCTGTCCGAGGGCCGCATCTTCGACCGCAGCCTGCTGGAGCGCGCCGAGCAGGAGCTCAAGACCCAGTATCTGGCCAAGGGCAACTATGGGGTGCGCATCGACACCACGGTCACGCCGCTGGAGCGCAACCGCGTGGCCATCCAGTTCAACATCGCCGAAGGGGTGGTCGCCAAGATCCGCGAAATCAACATCGTCGGCAACAAGACCTTCAAGGAGGGGCATCTCCTCGACCTGTTCACCCTGCGCACGCCCGGGCTGCTGACCTGGTACAGCAAGAACGACCAGTACTCCAAGCAGAAGCTCGAGGCGGACCTGGAGACGCTGCGCTCCTCCTATCTGAACCAGGGCTACCTGGAGTTCACCATCGACTCCACGCAGGTTTCGATCTCGCCCGACAAAAAGGACGTCTACATCACCGTCAACCTGACGGAAGGACGCAAGTACAAGATCTCGGACATCCGCTTCGCCGGCGACCTGATCGTGCCCGAAGCGCAGTTGCGCAAGTTGCTCAAGATCAAGAAGGGCGAGGTGTTCTCGCGCGAGAAGCTGACCGAGTCGACCAAGCTGATCGTCGACCGGCTGGGCAACGAAGGCTATGCGTTCGCCAACGTCAACCCGGTGCCCGAACCCGACCGCGAGAAGGGCGAGGTGGCGTTCACGCTGTACGTCGACCCGGGCCGCCGCGTGTATGTTCGCCGCATCAACATCGGCGGCAACACCACCACGCGCGACGAGGTGATCCGCCGCGAGATGCGCCAGCTCGAGGGTGGCTACTACTCGGCCGAGAAGCTGCAGCGCTCCAAGCAGCGCATCGACAAGCTCGGGTTCTTCTCCGAGGTCACCGTGGACACGGTCAATGTGCCCGGCGTCCCCGACCAGGTCGACATCAACGTCAACGTGGTGGAGCGCCCGACCGGGAACCTGCTGTTCGGTATCGGCTTCTCCACTGCGGAAGGGGTGATCCTGAGCGGCTCGGTATCGCAGAACAACCTGTTCGGCACCGGCAACGCGCTGTCTCTGCAGGTCAACACCGGCCAGGTCAACACGGTCTACGCACTGTCCTTCACCAACCCGTACATAACGGACGACGGGGTCGGACTGGGTGTGGACCTGTACAAGCGCGACGTCGACTCCACGTCGCTCAACGTGGGCGCCTACAAGACCTCCACGATCGGCGCGGGGTTGCGTTTCCTGGTGCCGATCAACGAGACCGACACAATCAACTACGGGATCGCCGCCGAGCAGACCGACATCACCACGTTCTCGGACAGCCCGCCCCAGTACATCAACTTCGTCAACGAATTCGGCAACACCAATACCTCGCTGCCCCTTTCCGCGGGTTGGACGCGCGACCGCCGCAACAGCGCCATCTTCACGACCAGCGGGACGCTGCAGAACGCCAACGTCGAGGTCGCCATCCCGCCGGCCGAATTGCGCTACTACCGGGCGCAGTATTCGATCCAGTGGTATATCCCGGTGGGTATCGAGAACGTGCTGCAGTTGACCGGCAAGGCGGGATACGCCGCCGGCTACAACAGCAAGCCGCTGCCGTTCTACAAGAACTTCTACCTGGGCGGCATCGGTTCGGTGCGCGGTTACAAGACCGCCTCGATCGGGCCGCAAGACTCGCAGGGCAACGCACTCGGCGGCAACGTGCAGCTGATCGGCACTGCAGAGTACTATTTCCCATTTCCGGGGCTGCAGAAGGACAAGTCGGTGCGCCTGTCGGCCTTCTTTGATGCGGGCGCGCTGGGCGACACCATCTCCGACGCGGCGTCGCAGGACGTCAGCGGCTCTGACTACCAGGCGCGGGCTTCGGTGGGCGTCGCACTATCCTGGTTCTCACCGGTCGGCCCGCTCAAGATCAGCTACGCGTTCCCCTTGAACCAGCAGACGGGCGATCATACGCAGGCGTTCCAGTTCCAGCTCGGCACGACGTTCTGAAAACCAGTGCCCTCATCCGGCTATAATCGCATGTTGAATCGGCCGGGGTGGATCGCCGGGGCGGGTCGGATGCGCGGCGGACGCCGCGGTCGCAAGGGGCTCGAGCCAGCGATGCGGGGTGCCGCGTACGCCGGGCGCATGCCTCGGCATTCAACGCGCTGGCAGGAGGAGAAGGTATCTTGAACTGGTTACGTTGCTTTGCTGCGGCCGCGCTGGTATGCGCGGCCAGTCTGACGCAAGCCCAGGCCGTTGAGGTCAAGATCGGGTTCGTCAACATGGACCGCCTGCTGCGCGAGGCGGCGCCCGCCATTCGCGCGCTGAAGAAGCTGGAAAAGGAGTTCGCGCCGCGCGATCAGGAGCTGCAGAAGATGGCCAAGCAGGGCAAGGACCTGCAGACCCAGCTCGAGAAGGAGGGCGTGACCATGGCGGAGAGCGACCGGCGCAACAAGGAGGCCGACCTGGCGCGCATCAACCGCGATCTGCAGCGTATGCAGCGGGAGTTTCGCGAAGACCTCAATCTGCGCCGCAACGAAGAGACCTCCCAGCTGCTCGAGCGCGCCAACCGGGTGATCCAGCAGATCGGCGAGGGCGAGAAGTACGATCTGATCCTCACCGACGCCGTGGCCGCCTTCCGCAGCCCGCGGATCGACATTACCGACAAGGTGCTCAAAGCGTTGGCCGACAAGTAGCGCCTCGGGGGCGAGCGGCAGCCGCGCCGTCACGGAGCTCCGGTCGTGGGAACCGCCTTGCGGTCGCACGCGGCAGGCATGTACACACTGAACGAGATCGTGGCCCGCTTCGGCGGGGAGGTGCAGGGCGAGGCGAGCGTGCGCGTCGCCCAGGTCGCGACCCTGGAAAGCGCCCGGGCCGACCAGATCTCGTTCTTCGCCAATCCGCGCTACCGGCGGGCGCTGGAGCACACGCGCGCCGGGGCGGTCATCGTCAGCCGTGCGACCGCCGGCTTCACGCAACTGCCGCGCATCGTCTGCGAGGATCCGTACGCTTACTTCGCGCGGCTGTCGGCTTTTTTCAATCCACCGCAGCCGCATGCGCCTGGTGTCCATGCCAACGCCTCGGTGCACCCGTCCGCACAGGTCCATCCCAGCGCTGCGCTGGGGCCGTTCGCGGCGGTTGCCGCCGGCGCCGTGATCGGAGCCCGCACAGTCCTCGAGGCGGGCTGCAGCGTGGGCGAGAACGCGCGGGTCGGTGAGGACTGCCGGCTGTACGCGAACGTCTCCGTCTACCATGATTGCGTCATAGGCGACCGTGTTATTCTCCACTCCGGCGCGGTGGTCGGATCCGACGGCTTCGGCATCGCCTGGGAGAGTGGACGCTGGCAGAAGATCCCGCAGATCGGCCGCGTGGTGATCGGCGATGACGTCGAAGTGGGAGCCAATACCACCATCGACCGCGGGGCGCTGGACGACACTGTGATCGAAGAGGGCGTCAAGCTGGACAACCAGATTCAGATCGGACACAACTGCCGCGTCGGTGCGCATACGGCGATCGCGGGTTGTGTGGGCATTGCCGGCAGCACCCGCATCGGCCGTTACTGCCGCATCGGCGGCAGCGCCATGATCGGGGGGCACCTGGAGATCGCCGACCACGTCGAGATTGGCGGAGCTACAGCGGTCGCCAAGTCGCTCGGCAATGCCGGGACCTACACCGGCCTGTACCCCGTCTCCGCACATGCCGACTGGCTGCGCAACGCCGCGCACATCCGTCACCTGGATGCCCTGGTGGAGCGCGTACGTGCGCTGGAGAAGAAGCTGGCGGACATCGAGAGGGCGCGCTCGTGACGCACATGGAGATCAAGGAGATCCTGCAGTATCTGCCGCACCGGTACCCGTTCCTGCTGATCGACCGCGTTCTCGAACTCGAGCTCGAGCCGACCAAGCGCATCGTCGCCGTGAAGAACGTGGCCATCAACGAGCCGTTTTTCCAGGGCCACTTTCCCGACAACCCGATCATGCCTGGCGTCATGATCCTCGAAGCGATGGCGCAGGCTGCGGCCATCCTGTCGTACAAGACCTACAACCGCGACAGTCGCGAGAACCTCCTGTACTACTTCGTGGGCATCGACAAGGCGCGCTTCAAGAAGCCGGTGATTCCGGGCGACCAGCTGGTGCTGGACGTGCTGATGGTCCGCAGCGTCCGCGGCATCGGCAAGTTCACGGCCGTGGTGCGGGTGGGCGAGGACGTGGTGACGGAGGCCGAGCTGCTGTGCACGATCAAGCAGCGCGAAGGCGCCTAGGCCCGGCGGTGTAGGCTCGTGCCCCTTCTGCATCCTACCGCCCTCGTCCATCCCGGCGCGCGGCTCGCCGACGATGTGGAGGTCGGCCCCTACACGATCATCGGCGAGCATGTCGAGATCGGGTCCGGCACGCACATCGCGGCGCACGTGGTGATCGGTGGACACACCCGCATGGGCCGCAACAACCGCGTGTTTCAGTTCGCCTCTCTGGGCGACGTGCCCCAGGACAAGAAGTACACCGGTGAGCCCACGCGCCTGGAGATCGGCGACAACAACACGATCCGGGAATGCTGCACGCTCAACGTCGGGACATCGCTCGACCTGGGCGTGACCCGCCTGGGCGACGACAACTGGATCATGGCCTACACGCACGTCGCGCACGATTGCCAGGTCGGCAGTCACACCGTGCTGGCCAACAGCGTGCAGCTTGCCGGGCATGTGCTGATCGCGGACTACGCCATCCTCGGCGGCGGCACCCTGGTGCATCAGTTCTGCCGGATCGGCGCGCACGCGTTCACCGCCGGTGGCTCGGTCGTGCTGCGCGATGTGCCTCCTTACGTGATGTCGGGGGGCAACTCCGCACAGCCCCATGGCCTGAACAGCGAGGGCCTGAAGCGTCGCGGCTTCACGCCGCAAGCGGTGGATGCGCTGCGCCGCGCCTACAAGACGGTGTATCGCTCCGGGTTGTCGCTCGAGGAGGCCCGGCAGCAGATCCTGGAGCAGGCGCAGGAATTCCCCGAGGTGCAGGTACTGGCCGAGTTCCTCGCCACGACGACACGTGGCATCATCCGCTGACCGCTGTTGACGGCGTCGTCTCGCAAACTCCTGGCGCGTTCCTTGGGGCACACACGCCTGGCATGGGCTTGATCGAGAGCAGCTGGATTCCCGGCGCACAAGAGAATCGGACTGCAGCATGGATTGTTTCACGACCCTGTTGGCCGCACCCGGGCGGAGGCTCAGCCAGTGACTAGCGGCAGCGCGGTGCGCATCGCCATGGTCGCCGGAGAAGCCTCCGGCGACGCGCTGGGCGCCCACCTGATCGAGGCGTTGTCCGCGGCCCTGCCGGCCGCCCGTTTCCAGGGCATCGGCGGACCGAAGATGCAGGCGGCCGGTTTTCAGACCTGGTATCCCTCCGAGACCCTGGCGGTAGGCGGCTACGTAGAGGTGTTGCGCCATCTGCCCGAAATCCTCCGGGTGCGCCGGGAACTGGTGCGCCGGCTGATCGCCGATCCGCCGGATCTGTTCCTTGGGTGTTGACGCGCCTGACTTCAACCTGGGCGTCGAAGAGAAGCTGCGTGCGCGCGGCATCCGCACTGTGCAATACGTGGCGCCTCAAGTGTGGGCCTGGCGCAGCCATCGGGTGCATCAATTGCGGCGCGCGGTCGACCGGGTGCTGTGCTTGTTCCCGTTCGAAGCTCCGCTCCTGGAGCAGGCCGGTGTGCCAGCCACCTATGTGGGGCACCCGCTGGCGGACCAGGTGCCGGAGGTTCCCGACCGGCAAAGCGCTCGCGAGCAATTCCGACTGTCCAGCGCACACACAGTGGTGGCGCTGCTGCCCGGCAGCCGGGTACGCGAGGTGGAGACGATGGGCGAGCTGTTCATTCGCAGCGCCCAGCTCATCCACCGCCAGGTCCGCAACGTGCACTTCCTGGTGCCGCTGCTCAGCCGCCCGACCCGCGGATTGTTCGAGCAGACCCTCTATCGCCTCGAGGCTCAGGACCTTCCGCTGACCATCCTGTTCGGCCATGCGCAGATGGCGATGACGGCGGCCGACTCGGTGCTGCTCGCATCCGGCACCGCCAGCCTGGAGGCCGCCCTGCTGAAGCGACCCATGGTCGTCACCTATCGCCTCGCGCCGATGACGTATGCGCTGATCAGGCGCCGCGGCTATCGCCTGCCGTATGTGGCGCTGCCCAACATCCTGGCGGGCCGCTTCGTCGTCCCCGAAATACTGCAGGACGACGCGACCCCCGAGAACCTCGCCCAGGCGGTGCTCAACCAGCTGGGGGACAAGGTCGTGCGGCAGCGCCAGGAGCGCGCGTTTCTGGACTTGCACCTGGCCTTGCGGCAAAACACGCGCGAAAAAGCCGTCGAGGCGATCGTGCCCCTGTTGTCGCGGGCCGGTCGGCCCGGACCGCTCGCGGGTCCGGCGCCGGCGCCAGCGGCCGGCGCATGATGCACGTCGCGCCCGCAGCCCAGGTCGGGAGATGGTTGCAGGGCGATTGATCTGCGGCGTCGACGAGGCCGGGCGCGGACCGCTCGCGGGCGCGGTGTTCGCCGCCTGCGTAGTGCTCGACCCGCTGCGCCCGATCCGCGGGCTGGCGGATTCGAAGCAACTCACCCCGGAGCGGCGCGAGGTCCTCGCCGAGGCGATCCGCACCAAGGCCTGCGCGTGGGCGGTGGCCAGCGCCACCGTCGAGGAGATCGACACGATCAACATTCTGCAGGCGGCGCTGCTCGCCATGCGCCGTGCGCTCGAGCAGCTTGCCCTGGCGCCGCAGGAGGTCCTGGTGGATGGGCTGCATTGCCCGCCATCGCCGTGGCCGGCACGCGCCGTGGTGCAGGGCGATGCGAAGGTGAAGGCCATCTCCGCCGCCTCGATCCTGGCCAAGGTGGCGCGCGACGCCGCGATGCTGGAGCTGCACGCGCAACGGCCCGAGTATGGCTTCGATCGGCACAAGGGCTATGGGACCCCCGAGCATCTCGAAGCGCTGCGCCGCCACGGCGTCTCGCCGTTTCACCGGCGCACCTTTGCACCGGTGCGGATGCTGCTGGTGCAACCGGAATTGTTCTAGCCCGGATATTTCATCGGGACGCGGATTTCTGGGTCGTTGTGGGCGAGCCAGGTCGGGCTCGACCGGCGCAGCCAATAGATCATTCTATTGGCCAGACGGGCATGCCCGAGATGGCCGTCCACAACGGGCCAGAAACCGCGCAACCCCGAAGCCAAAGGGTGCTGGGAAGACAATGTTCCGAGAGCATGTGCTGGTGCGGGTGCGCGAGCGATACGGGGGTGGCCTGGTGAAATATCCGGGCTAGTCTAGTAGATGTGCCGCTGCAGGCTTGCCTCGTGCATGATCGTGGAGGCGAGCTCCTCGATCGAGCGGCTGGTGGTGTCGAGATAGGGGATCGCCTCGTTGCGCATGAGCGCCTCGGCCTCGCGTACTTCCGCGACGCAATTGGAAAGCGAGGCGTACTGACTGCCCGGGCGCCGCTCGCTGCGGATCTGGTGCAGGCGGTCGGGCAGGATGGTGAGCCCGAACAGCTTGCGGCGCAGCCGGTTCAGCGTGCTGGGCAGCTTCATCGTGCCGAAGTCCTCCGGGATGAGCGGGTAGTTGGCGGCACGCATCCCGAATTGCATCGCCAGGTACAGGCAGGTCGGCGTCTTGCCGCTGCGTGAGACGCCCACCAGGATCACGTCGGCATTGTCCAGCTCCTTGGTGGACTGACCATCGTCGTGGGACAACGCGTAGTTGACTGCGTCGATGCGCCGGAAATAGCCGGAGCTGTCCGCCACGCTGTGCGAGCGGCCGACCGCGTGCGAAGCGCGGATCCCCAGCTCGCGCTTCCATCGGCGCGATGAAGATCTGGAAGCAATCCAGCACCAGCGCGTTGGCCCGGGTGACCACCACGCTGATGTCGGGATCGACCAGCGTGCTGATCACGAGCGGGCGCACACCGTCGCGTACCCCCGCCGCGTTGATCTGCTCGACCGCGGCCAGCGCTTTGTCGGCGCAGTCGATGAACGGCAGGGTGATCTCGTTGAACTCGACCTGCTCGAACTGGGTGAGCAGGCTGTGGCCGAGCATCTCGGCGGTGATGCCGGTGCGGTCGGAGATGAAGAATGCGGTGCGCCGTGTGGGCATGTCTGCTGTCGGAAACCGATTGTGAAGCGTATCCGGCAAACGACTGCGGTGCAAAGCCGGGCGGCACCGCAGTTGTGCAAAGCCATTGTGCAAAGCAATACCGGCGCCGGTAGAATTCCGGACCAGGGCACACGATACAGATTACTCAACGGGATGCAAGAGACGCCGATGACTGGAGATGCCTACGTTCTTCCCTTCGACCGGCTGCGCATGCAGGACGTGGCCAGCGTCGGCGGCAAGAACGCCTCGCTGGGCGAGATGATCAGCCAGCTCGACCGGCTCGGCGTGCGGGTGCCGCGGCGGCTTCGCCACGACCGCCGCGGCCTACCGCGAGTTTCTGGCGCAGAGCGGGTCGACGCGCCGCATCGCAGAGCGTCTCGAGACCCTCGACGTCGACGACGTGACGGCGCTGGCCGCCGCCGGGGCGGAGATCCGCGGCTGGATCGTGCACAGCGCCTTCCCGGCGCGGCTCGAGGCCGAGATCCGGGGCGCCTACGACCAGCTGGCCGCGGCGCTGGCGGGCGATGCGTCGTTCGCGGTGCGCTCCTCGGCCACCGCGGAGGACCTGCCGGACGCGTCGTTCGCCGGCCAGCAGGAGACCTTCCTCAACGTGCGCGGCATCGACAACCTGCTCGCCGCGATCAAGCAGGTGTTCGCCTCGCTCTACAACGACCGGGCCATTTCCTACCGCGTGCACAAGGGCTACACGCACGCGACGTCGCGCTGTCCGCCGGCGTGCAGCGCATGGTGCGCAGCGACCTGGCGGCGAGCGGCGTGATGTTCACGCTCGACACCGAGTCCGGCTTCGACCAGGTGGTGTTCATCACCTCGTCCTACGGGCTGGGCGAGACCGTGGTGCAGGGGCAGGTCAACCCGGACGAGTTCTACGTCTACAAGCCGGGACTGAAGGCGGGGCGGCCGGCGATCCTGCGCCGCGGACTGGGCTCGAAGCTGGTCAAGATGGTCTACGCCGACGCGGCGCGAGGCCGGCCGCTCGACGCGCACGGTGGACGTGCCCGAGGCCGAGCGGCGCCGCTTCTCCATCACCGACGCCGAGGTCGAGGAGCTGGCGCGCTACGCGATGATCATCGAGAAGCACTACGGCCGGCCGATGGACATCGAGTGGGGCAAGGACGGCGTCGACGGCAAGCTCTACGTGCTGCAGGCGCGCCCGGAGACGGTGAAGGCCGGCGACAAGGTCGATATCGCTGCGGCGCTACCGCCTGAAGCAGCGCTCCGAGGTGCTGGCGACCGGCCGGGCGATCGGCAGACGCATCGGCAGCGGCCCGGTGCGTGGTCGTCAGGACGCCGGCGGAGATGTCGCGCGTGCGCGACGGGCGACGTGCTGGTCACGGACATGACCGATCCGGACTGGGAGCCGGTGATGAAGCGCGCGGCGGCGATCGTCACCAATCGCGGCGGCCGCACCTGCCATGCCGCCATCATCGCGCGCGAGCTGGGCATACCGGCGGTGGTCGGCTGCGGCGACGCGCACCGCAAGGTGCGTGAAGGACGGAGCCGGTGACCGTGTCCTGCGCGGAAGGCGACACCGGGCTTCGTCTACCGCGGGCAAGCTCGAGGTCGAGGTCATCGACCTCTCGCTGTCGAAGCGATGCCCAAGGCGCCGGTCAAGATCACCATGAACGTGGGCAATCCCGGAGCTCGCCTTCGAGTTCCAGCGCCTGCCCAACGACGGCGTCGGGCTGGCGCGGCTGGAGTTCATCATCGCGCGCATGATCGGCGTGCACCCGCAGGCGGTGCTGGCCTATCCCGACCTGCCGCCGGACCTGCGGCGCGCGGTCGAGGAGCACAGCGCGGGCTATCCCGATCCCGTGACGTTCTACGTCGACAAGCTGGTCGAGGGCGTCGCGACGCTGGGCGCGGCGTTCTGGCCCAAGCCGGTCATCGTGCGGCTGTCGGACTTCAAGTCGAACGAGTATTCGAGCCTGATCGGCGGGCAGCGCTACGAGCCGCACGAGGAGAACCCGATGCTCGGCTTCCGCGGCGCGTCGCGCTTCATCGATCCCAGCTTCCGGGACTGCTTCGAGCTCGAATGCCGGGCGCTGAAGCAGGGTGCGCGACGACATGGGGCTCACCAACGTCGAGATCATGGTGCCGTTCGTGCGCACCGTGACCGAGGCCAAGCAGGTGGTCGAGCTGCTGGCCGAGCAACGGGCTGAAGCGCGGCGAGCAACGGGCTGCGCGTCATCATGATGTGCGAGATTCCGTCCAACGCGCTGCTGGCCGACCAGTTCCTGCGAGCATTTCGACGGCTTCTCGATCGGCTCGAACGACATGACGCAGCTGACGCTGGGCCTCGACCGGGACTCGGGCATCGTCGCCGACGCCTTCGACGAGCGCGACCCGGCGGTCAAGCACATGCTGCACCTGGCGATCCAGGCGTGCCGCAAGGCCGGCAAGTACGTCGGCATCTGCGGGCAGGGGCCGTCGGATCATCCGGACCTGGCGAAGTGGCTGGTCGAGGAGGGCATCGAGAGCCTCTCGCTCAATCCCGACACGGTGGTGGAGACGTGGCTGTTCCTCGCCCGCGAAGCGCACGTGGGAGGCCACGCCTGAGTTTGCATGCGCGATCTGTTGCACCGCAGGTCGAGCGAGCGCGAAGCTGTGTTATCATCATCGCTACCAACTAGGAGCCAAGGGCGGGCATGACCAAATTCATCTTTGTCACAGGTGGTGTAGTTTCCTCCCTCGGCAAAGGCATCGCCGCCGCTTCCCTGGCCGCCATCCTCGAGTCCCGCGGCCTCGATCTCACGCTGCTCAAGCTCGATCCCTACCTCAACGTGGATCCGGGCACCATGAGCCCGTTCCAGCACGGCGAGGTGTTCGTCACCGAAGACGGCGCCGAGACCGACCTCGATCTCGGCCACTACGAGCGCTTCGTCAACGTGCGCATGACCAAGCGCAACAACTTCACCACCGGCCAGATCTACGAGAGCGTGATCCGCAAGGAGCGGCGCGGCGACTATCTCGGCGGCACGGTGCAGGTCATTCCGCACATCACCGACGAGATCAAGCATTTCATCCGCATGGGCGCGGGCGATGCGCAGGTCGCGATCGTCGAGATCGGCGGCACGGTGGGCGACATCGAGTCGCTGCCGTTCCTGGAGGCGATCCGGCAGATGAGCCTGGAGCTGGGCCGCAACAACACCTGCTTCATCCACCTGACGCTGGTGCCGTTCATCCCGTCGGCCGGCGAGATCAAGACCAAGCCGACCCAGCACTCGGTGAAGGAGCTGCGCGAGATCGGCATCCAGCCCGACGTCCTGCTGTGCCGCGCCGACCGCGAGATTCCCGAGGACGAGAAGCGCAAGATCGCGCTCTTCACCAACGTCGAAGAGAAGGCGGTGATCTCGGCGGTGGACGTGGACTGCATCTACAAGATTCCCGGTCTGCTGCATGCGCAAGGGCTCGACGACATCGTCTGCCGCAAGCTCGAGCTGCAGGCGCCGGCGGCGAATCTCTCCCGCTGGGCAGAGCTGGTCTATGCGCTCGAGCACCCACGCAGCGAGGTGAACATCGCGCTGGTGGGCAAGTACGTCGACCTGACCGAGTCGTACAAGTCCCTGTCGGAAGCGCTGATCCATGCCGGCATCCACAACCAGGCCCGCATCAGCATCCACTACATCGACTCCGAACGCATCGAGCAAGAAGGCGTCGATTGCCTGCGCGACAAGGATGCCGTGCTGGTGCCCGGCGGCTTCGGCAAGCGCGGGGTCGAAGGCAAGATCGCGGCGATCCGCTACGCGCGCGAGAACAAGGTGCCGTACCTCGGCATCTGTCTGGGCCTGCAGCTCGCGGTGATCGAGTACGCGCGCCATCGCGCTGGCCTGGAGGGCGCTCACAGCACCGAGTTCGACCCCAACACACCGCACCCGGTGATCGCATTGATCCACGAGTGGCAGGACCGCGATGGGCGCCTCGAGGTGCGCAGCGACCGCTCCGACCTGGGCGGCACCATGCGGCTGGGCGGCCAGGAGTGTGCGCTGCTGCCGGGCAGCCTGGCGCGCCAGATCTACGGCCAGGAAAAAGTCATCGAGCGGCACCGCCATCGCTACGAGGTGAACAACCGCTACATTCCCCAGCTGATGAATTCGGGCCTGCGGGTGTCGGGCATGTCGGCCACCGGTGACCTGACCGAGATGATCGAGCTGCCTGATCATCCGTGGTTCGTCGGCTGCCAGTTCCATCCGGAGTTCACGTCCACGCCGCGCAACGGTCATCCGCTGTTCTCGGCCTTCATTCGAGCGGCGATCGCCAACGCCGGTCGAGCCGGCGCTCTCCCCGCGGCAGCCGCACTCAAACACGCCAGTGTCGCCTAGCCTGGGCGGACGATGAAGCTCTGCCATTTCGAAGCCGGCTTGGATCAGCCGCTGTTTCTGATCGCCGGTCCGTGCGTGGTCGAGTCGCGGCAGCTGCAGATGGACACCGCCGGGGAGCTCAAGCGCATGTGCAGCGATCTGGCGATTCCCTTCATCTTCAAGTCCTCCTACGACAAGGCCAACCGCAGCTCCGGTACATCGTTCCGCGGGCCCGGCATGCAGAAAGGCCTGGAGATCCTGGCCGATGTGCGCAAAAGCCTGGGCGTGCCGGTCCTCACCGACGTGCACACGGAGCAGGAGGTTCCCGAGGTCGCCGAAGTGGTGGACGTGCTGCAGACGCCCGCTTTCCTGTGCCGGCAGACCGATTTCATCCACGCCGTGGCCTCGGCCGGCAAACCGGTCAATATCAAGAAGGGGCAGTTCCTCGCACCCTGGGACATGAAGAACGTGGTCGACAAGGCCAAGGCTGCGAGCGGACGGGACAATATCCTGGTGTGCGAGCGCGGCGTGTCCTTCGGCTACAACAACCTGGTGTCCGACATGCGCGCCTTGATGGTGATGCGCGAGACCGGCTGCCCGGTGGTCTTTGACGCCACCCACTCGGTGCAGCTGCCCGGCGGGCAGGGCACGTCCAGCGGCGGCCAGCGCGAGTTCGTGCCGGTGCTCGCGCGCGCCGCAGTCGCCTCGGGCGTCGCAGGCGTGTTCATGGAGACGCATCCCAACCCCGAGAAAGCGCTCTCGGACGGGCCGAATGCGTGGCCGCTTGAAGCACATGCGCGCACTGCTGGAGACGCTCAAGGACATCGACGCGCTGGTCAAGCGGCGCGGCTTCGCGGAGGCGACTGCTTCGACAGCCAGCAGTCCTTGACCGCCATGGACGCGAAGGTACGCGACGGGCCGCGACGGAAGAGCAAGGCAATGCAACGACGAGTCGCTCGGTGCGACCGGATTTGCTTCGCGTTCCTTCGCATACCTGGCATCTGTCGCGGTGAAGAGTCTTCTTTTGCCGAGCACGCAACAGGGACCATGGGAATGAGCTCAATTGTTGACGTGGTGGCGCGCGAGATTCTGGATTCGCGCGGCAATCCGACCGTCGAGGCCGACGTGCTCCTGGAGTCGGGGATCATGGGGCGCGCCGCCGTGCCGTCCGGCGCTTCCACCGGCAGCCGCGAGGCGATCGAACTGCGTGACGGCGATCCGCAACGCTATCTGGGCAAGGGCGTGCTGCGGGCGGTGGAGAACGTCAACACCGAGATCTGCGAGGCGATCATCGGTCTGGACGCAGTCGAGCAGCCCCTGATCGACCAGACGCTGATCGAGCTGGACGGTACCGAGAACAAGGCGCGGCTGGGCGCCAACGCCATGCTCGCCGTATCGCTGGCGGTGGCGAAGGCCGCCGCGGAAGAATCGGGTCTGCCGCTGTACCGCTACCTGGGCGGAGCGGGGCGCATGCAGCTGCCGGTGCCGATGATGAACGTGATCAATGGCGGCGCCCATGCCAACAACAGCCTGGATCTGCAGGAGTTCATGATTATCCCGGTGGGCGCGGAGAGCTTTCGCGAAGCGCTGCGCTGCGGGACCGAGATCTTCCATACGCTCAAGAAGCTGATCAACGCCAAAGGCATGCCGACCACCGTGGGCGACGAAGGCGGCTTCGCCCCCAACCTGCCGAGCAACGAGGCGGCGCTGCAGCTCATCATGGAGGCCATCGACAAAGGCCGGCTACGAAGCTGGCCGCCAGGTCGCCATCGGGCTCGACTGCGCCAGTTCGGAATTCTTCAGGGATGGCGTCTACCACATCGAATCCGAGGGCCTCAAGCTGAGCGCGGCACAGTTCACCGACTATCTCGGCGCCTGGGTGGACAAGTATCCGATCGTGAGCATCGAGGACGGCATGGCCGAAGACGACTGGGACGGCTGGGAGATTCTGACGGACCGTCTCGGCGACAGCCTGCAGCTGGTGGGCGACGATTTGTTCGTGACCAATACGAAGATCCTGGCGGAAGGCATCCGTCGCGGAGTAGCCAACTCGATCCTGATCAAGATCAACCAGATCGGCACCCTGTCCGAGACCTTCGCCGCCATCGAGATGGCGAAGCGCGCGAACTACACGGCGGTGGTCTCGCACCGGTCGGGAGAAACCGAGGACACCATCATCGCCGACATCGCAGTAGCCACCAATGCTTTGCAGATCAAGACCGGCTCGCTGTCGCGCTCCGACCGGCTGGCGAAGTACAACCAGCTCCTGCGCATCGAAGAGGACCTGGGCGACACCGCGAGCTACCCGGGGCGTCAGGCGTTCTACCAGCTGCCGTGAGAGCAAGCCGAGGGACAATGCGACACCGCGCCACGCAGCGGAGCGCTTGGCTGATCGCGCAGTGAGCAGAGTCGCGTTTCCAGTGGCCTCGGTGGTATCGATGCTTCCAGCGCCCAGTCGAGAATAGGCGTGCGCGCGCTGGCGGCGGTGCTGGTGATCCTGATCGCGGCGATCCAGACGCCCCTGTGGTTCGGCAAGGGCGGGTGGCTGCGCGTCTGGGAGCTGGACCAGCAGCTCGCGCAGGTGCGCAAGAGCAACGAGGCCCTGCGCGCGCGCAACGCTGCGCTCGACGCCGAAGTGCGCGACCTCAAGACCGGCTACGACGCTATCGAGGAGCGCGCCCGCAGCGAGCTGGGGATGATCCGTCAGGATGAAGTGTTCTACCAGTTCCTCGAGCCGACGCCGAAGCCATAGGGTGGCTGCGATGCAGCGCAGTGCTGCAGCGGCCGTCAAAGCCGACGCTGCAACCTGGCGAGATCGTCGGGCGTGTTGATGTTGTCGAATGCGCCGGGATCGTCGTCGAAGGTCACCTGCACGCTGCGTTGGCGCGCTTGCCACGTCTGAACCTTGCGCTCTCCCGCCGCAAGGCAAGCGCTGAGATTCACGTGCAGGTCGCGCCGGTACAGCGCAACGACTGGATGGACACGGTCGGCCGTGCGGGCTACCGCAACGTCCGCAGCAGCATCCTGAAGGGCGTCGCGCAACCTGACTACCAGGTCTGGCGGAACGGCTGGGCTGTCGCAAGGAACGGTACAGACCAGATCGAATCGCGCGCGCGCCAAGGCCGCGAGCAGGCCAGCCAGCGGGCCACAGAAGTCACCCGGCACATCGTCCGTCACCACCGCATGCCCAAGGCCGGCATAGCGCTCGAGGTTGCGGTTCGCGCTGATCACGACTTCGCTTACCTGGGGGATGAAGCGCGCGAGTACATGAGCGATCAGCGGGCGACCCGCCAGCTCGATCCAGCCTTTGTCGACGCCACCCATGCGTTCGCCCCGCCCGCCGGCCAGAACGACGCCAGTGACGTCGGCAGCGGTCAGATGAGACCTTCCAGCAGCTGCACGTCCACCGTCGTGCCTGCGGGCGTATTGCCCTGGGCGTCGGGCAGGACGATGAAGCAATTGGCCTGGCTCATCGAGGACAAAATCGCGGAGCCTTGGTCCCCGGTGACGCGCACCGTCCACTGGCCCCCTTCGCCGGCGCTGAGGATGCCACGCTGGAACTCGGTGCGCCCGGGCGCCTTCTTGATCGCCGACGTGCAGGTGGCTTTCAAGATCGGCAGCGGTGCCGGCTCGGGCACACCCATCAAGACGAGCAGCGCTTCGCGCACGAACTGGTAGAACGTCACCATGGCTGAGACCGGGTTGCCAGGCAATCCGAAGAAGTGGGCCTCGCCGATACGGCCGTACGCGAGCGGTCGGCCCGGCTTCATCGCGATCTTCCAGAACAGGACCTCGCCAAGTCGATCGAGCATCTGCTTGACAAAGTCCGCCTCGCCTACGGAGACCCCACCGCTGCTGATGACGACGTCGGCCGCGCGCGCCGCTTCGGCAAACGCGCGCTCGATGGCGGCGGGGTCGTCGCGGATCACGCCGAGAGTCGATGCTGTCGACCCCCAGCCGCGCGAGCATGCCGTATAGCGTGTAGCGATTGCTGTCGTAGATCTGCCCGGCGGCGAGCGGCTGGCCGACCTGCACCAGCTCGTCGCCGGTGGAGAAGAAGGCGACCCGCAATCGCCGATACACGGACACCTCGCCGATACCCAGCGAGGCGATCATGCCGATCTCGGCGGGGCGCAACAACTGGCCGCGCCGGAACACGACCTGGCCGCGCCCGATATCGCAACCGGCCGCGCGCACGTTCTGCCCCGTCTGCTGCCCGGACGGGATCCTGACCTCGCCTGCCGAGGCCGTCACACGTTCCTGCATGACCACAGTATCCGCGCCAGTTGGGATCACTCCGCCGGTCATGATGCGAACCGCCTCGCCGGCGCCCAGGCTGCCCGCGTAAGGTTTGCCCGCGAACGAGGCACCGACCACACGCAGCACAGCGTCCGCAGCGGATTTCAGGTCGGCGAATCGCACCGCATAGCCATCCATCGCGGAGTTGTCGTGGCCCGGCACGTCGATCGCGGAGGTGATGTCCTCCGCCAGGACCCGTCCCAGCGCAGCGCGCACATGCAGCCGCTCGACGGTCGTGACAGGACGCAGGAAGGCGCGAATGTATTCGCGCGCCTTCGCGACCGGCATGCTGTTCGGGTCGTAGTCGCTGTCTGCTGCGACTGCGGAGAGGGTGGATGCGGGTGGTCATTGGCGGGAGCAGGGACTAGGGACTAGGAGGCTAGGGACCTAGGGAATTGAGCTGGATAGTCGGCCACCGCAAGATAGGGCAAGACCGTGGTGAGGGCGGTGCTATGGGGACATCAGCCAAAAAACCCTAGTCCCTAGCCCCTAGTCCCTCGCGCAGCCCCTAGCCGCCGATATATGACATCTCCACCTTGCGCAGCTTCGCCGTCTCGGCGGTGCGGATCTCCGAGTAGCGGTCGGTGCGGCTGCTCCAGACCTTGGCGATAAGCTCCGAGATTTCCTCGTCGGATGCACCACCGCGTATCAGCGAGCGGAAGTCGGTGCCGTGGGTCGCGAACAGGCAGGTGTAGAGCTGGCCTTCAGCCGAGAGGCGTGCGCGGGTACAGGTACGGCAGAAGGCCTGGGTGACCGATGAGATGAAGCCGATCTCCCCACTCCCGTCCGTGTAACGCCAGCGTTCGGCGACCTCACCCGTGTAGTTGGGCTCGAGCGGCTCGATGGGCATGTCGCGATGGATCGCATGCACCAGCTCGCGCGACGGCACGACGTGCTCCATCTTCCAGCCGTTGGTTGCCCCGACGTCCATAAACTCGATGAAGCGCAGGATGTGTCCCTTGCCTCGGAAGTAGCGGGCCATGCGCACCACGTCGTGGTCGTTGACGCCGCGCTTGACCACCATGTTGATCTTTATGGGGGACAGGCCGACTGCGGCGGCCTCCTCGATGCCCTCCAGTACCTTGTGGACCGGGAAGTCCACGTCGTTCATGGCGCGGAATACCGTGTCGTCGAGCGAGTCCAGGCTCACGGTGATGCGCTTGAGCCCGGCGCTGTGCAGGTCGCGCGCCTTGTCCTTGAGCAGCGAGCCGTTGGTCGTCAGAGTCAGGTCGAGGTCGTCCCAGTACGCCAGCATCTCGATCAAGCGCTCGAGCTTGCGCCGCACCAGCGGCTCCCCGCCGGTGATACGGATCTTCTCGACGCCCTGGTCGCGGAACAGCCGCACCATCCGGTGGATCTCGCCGAACGACAGCAGCTGACTGCGCTCCAGGAACTGAAAATCTTTGCCGAATACCTCCTTGGGCATGCAGTAGGTGCAGCGGAAATTGCAGCGGTCGGTCACGGAGATCCGCAGATCGCGCAGTGCTCTGCCGCGGGGATCGGCGACTGCAGCATGCAGCCGCGCCGGTGGCGCGGGCCTGGATTGAGGCTCGTGTGTGTCTGGGAGCTTCATGAGTGGCAGTTTTGCAGTTCTCGCCCCGCTTCTAGGCCATCATAAAGCCTTGAGAGATCTAGGGTTATGGGCCTCGCTAGGCACAAGCATAGCGCCCTTCGGGGCCTTGCTCAAGGCATTCCCATGGCCCCTGCGTGAGCGCAGCGCGCTGTCCGCTCGGGGGTGAGCGAATATAATGCCCATCAAGGTTGGAAACACTCGATGCGGGAAGGTTGCATGAACGAAACCAAGGCGCATTTCAATGCCCCGACTGCTCAGGATACGAGCGAAATCACCGTCACCGTGCTGTACTTTGCCCGGCTGCGCGAAGCGCTGGGTCGCAGCCGAGAGCAGGTGAAACTCGCAGCCGGCCAGACCGTGGCCTCGCTGCGAGCGCAGTTGCGCGGGCGTGGCGGCCCATGGGAAGCCGAGCTTGCTGCCGACAAACCGGTGCGCGCCGCCGTCAATCAGGACATGGCTCAGAACGACACGGTTTTGTCGGACGCGGACGAGGTCGCCTTCTTCCCTCCGGTGACGGGCGGGTGAGATGAGCGTACGCATTCAGACCCAGGACTTCGACATCGGCGCCGAGATCACCGCGCTGCGACGATCTGATCCGAAGGTCGGCGCCGTCGCCAGCTTCATCGGTGTCGTGCGCGACCTCAACGACGGCGATTCGGTGAGGGACATGACCCTGGAGCACTATCCGGGGATGACCGAGCGTGCGCTGGAAGCAATCGTTGGGGAAGCGAAGGCGCGCTGGGATATCATTGACGTGCTGGTGGTGCACCGTGTGGGCCGGCTGCTCCCGACGGACCAGATTGTCCTCGTCGTCGTGACGGGGGCGCACCGCGGGGAGGCGTTCGCCGCCTGCGAATTCGTGATGGACTATCTGAAGACCCGCGCTCCGTTCTGGAAGAAGGAGCAAACCGGTGCGGGCACGCGCTGGGTGGAGGCGCGCAGCGCCGACGACCTGGCCGCGGAACGCTGGAGGGAGGAGGCCTGATGCCCCGTAAGTCGCGCACACCCTCGTTGAACAAGCCGGCTGCAGCCAAGCGCAAGGCGGGATCTGCCGCGCTGCAGCCGCAGCTGCGGATCAGCTTCAAGAAATCCATTGCCATGGGCCCGGGTAAGGCCGACCTGCTCGATGCAATAGACCAGACTGGCTCGATCTCTGCCGCGGCGCGGGCGCTGGGCATGTCCTACCGGCGCGCGTGGCTGCTGGTCGAGACCATGAACCAGTGCTTCAAGTCCCCGTTGGTCGAGACCGCGACCGGTGGAGAGCACGGCGGCGGCGCACTCGTGACCGAGCTGGGCCACGAGGTTGTGCGTCGCTACCGGGCGATGGAGACGAAAGCGGCGGCCAGCGTCGCGAGAGAGATGGGCGATTTCGCCGCGTTGATGACGGCCAGATAGGAGCGGTTACTCCGCGGTCGATGTCGGGATGTGGTACGGCGCGAAGAATTGCCAGATTTGTGCGTTCGCATCAATGACGTCGGTGGCCGGGCCCAGGACCTTGCCCTGCGAGCCTAGGACCTTGCTCAAGTAGTCGGTCGACGCGCCCGGCCACACGTGGCCGGCCCCGGTGAGCTTCCACAACACGACTTCAACGCCGTCCTTGCACGGAGCGTACGAGATGCGCGTGGCCGTGTGCCCTGACGAGCTGCCATGGCCATGAATGGGTCGGTCTATGCTCGGTTCGCCGGGGCAACCGCTGGATTCGGCCCAGCGGCCCAGCAACGCCTCGACTGCAGGATGCTGCACCCGGATGTTGGTCAAGGGGTACGGCGGCCCCAGTCCTCCGTTGTACAGCGCGCGCGTGTCGTCAACGCTATGAATGTGCAGAATCGGCACCGGCCGCTTCAGGGTTGTCGAAAGCGCAAGGGCTCCGGCGACGGGCGCGATGGCGGCAACCAAGTCTGACGCTTCGGCGGCCAGCCGATACGCCATCATCGCCCCGTTGGAGAGCCCGGTCGCGTAGATGCGTGCACGGTCGATCTGCGCATGCGTTTCCAGGTTATCGATCACGGCGCGGACGAAGCCTACATCGTCCACCTTGTTGAGCAAGGCGTAACCGCAACACGCTCCGGCGTTCCAGGTCAGCAGGCGTTCGGCGACGCCGCCGGTGCCGTTGGGATATACAACCAGAAATCCCTCGCGATCGGCGACCGCGTCCATCCGGGCATAGGCTTGCTGTCCGGCTGCGCTGCTGCCGCCGCCATGGAAATTGATGACAACAGGCCAGGGACTGGTCAGTGCATCTTTCGGGACATGCACGATGTAGCTGCGGTCGCGGCCGTCATGCCTCAGCTGGAAGGTGTAGTCGCCCGCGGGAGGTTCGGCGTGCAGCGAGGCAGCGGTCAGCAGCGCTGCCGCGCCGGCACCAGCGATCTTGAGCAACTGCCAGCGATCCATAGCACTCCTTTCGGAGCCGTCTGGTCGAACCTGCAGCAATAGCCCCGCCCAGTCAGTCGACCGCTTCTACGCTCGCGTCAAAGAAGTAACCCAGTCCCCGTTCGGTGCGGATCAGGCGCGGCCTGCTGGGCTCGATCTCCAGCTTGCGGCGCAATCGCAGAATCTGCACGTCCACGCTGCGATCGAAGACGTCGTCGTCGTAGCCGCGGCTGACCTCGATCAGCTGATCGCGGCTGAGCACGCGCCGGGGTGCGGCGAGGAACACGCGCAGCAGTGCGAACTCCGCTCGCGTGAGCTCGGCGCGGTCGCCGGAGCTGGACAGCAGCCGCCGGCTGCGCAGGTCGAGCTCCCAGCCGGCAAAGCGCAGGCCGCGCGGGCCGTCGCTCACGGGGACAGGGTGCGCGCGCGAGCGGCGCAGGATGGTGCGGATGCGCGCCACCAACTCGCGCACGCTGAACGGCTTGGTCAGGTAATCGTCCGCCCCGAGCTCGAGGCCAAGCACGCGGTCGGCCTCGCCATTGCGACTGGTGACCATAATGATCGGGATGCTCGAACTGGCGCGCAACTCCCTGGCGAGCATCAGCCCATCCTCGTCCGGCAGCTTGAGGTCGAGCAGCACCAGGTCGACAACGCTGTGCGCGAGAGCCTTGCGCATGGCCGTTCCATCGCTTGCGCAGGACACGCGCAGATCGAAGTCACCGAGATACTGAGCCATGAACGCGCGCAGCTCCGGGTCGTCCTCTACGACGAGTATATGCGGCCCGATGCCTCCGGGTTCGCGTTCCATCGGCTGAACCACCTCTGCCTCCTGGCCGGAAGTCTGCGCAAGACCAGACAAGTGCTAGTATAGCGAGCGCCCTCCGTTTGCCTTGTTTCAATTTGTAACGAACACGGGCGCGTCTTCGGACGCCGGCTCATGCGGGAGGCTGGTGCAGCGCAACCGCCTCGCGCTGAAAACAATTCATGCTGCGCCCCGATCGCACCCAGCTGCTCTCCGATTCCGGCCCAGGCCGTCAGGCTGACGCGCCCGTTGCGCGACAGCGCCGGTTTCAAAATGTGCTGTGGGCACTGGGCGTCCTGCTCATCGTCGTGATGGCGGTGTTCCAGGTCTACGACGTCTTGCGCAGGCTGGAGATCGTGCAGGAGACCGAGCAGCATCGGTTTCTGAACCTGGTTCGCACGCTCGGCGAGCAGACGGCCAATACGCTGCAAACCGTCGACGTGCTGCTGCGTGAGGCGGTAGAGGATGCCTCTGCAGCGCGCTTGCGCCCCGGCAACGATGCGACGGTGGCGCGCCTGCGTGCTCGCATCGCCGGGCTGCCCCAGATCGTCGGCCTGGCGGTCGAGCAACCCAGTGACCGCGATGTGACGCTCACAGCGCTGGACGCGCATGCGCTCGCGTCGATCCAGCGCCGCAGCAACGCCGGCACGGATCCGTCGCTATCGGGGCTCTACATCTACGACTCGACGCACCGAGCCGCTCGCGAGCAGGGCACGATCGCATTGGCCCGCCGCGTTCACGGCGAGAGCGGCCAGGTGCTGGGTGTGGCGGTTGCCGAGCTGAGCGTCGACTATTTCCAGCGCCTGTATTCCGGTATCGATCTTGGACCGGGCAGCGCCGTAACTCTGTTTCGCCTCGGCGGTGGCGTGATCGCGCATTTTCCCGCGGACCGGCGAGCCGAGGACGTGGCGGCAGAGGTGGGGCTGCTGCAACGCCTGCTGATGGCGTCGGGTCGCGCCGCCGCCGCAATGCTTCCAAGCCCGACGGATGGGCACGACCGCATCTACGCTGTGCAGGCTGTCCCCGGGTTTGCCTTGGCGATAGGCGCGAGCGTGGCGAAGTCGGCGGTGCTGGCGCCCTGGTACGTCCAAGCGGTGCACAGTGCGATACGCACCACCCTGCTTTGTCTCAGCGTAGCGCTGCTGATCTGGCTGGTGCGGGGTCAATTGCGGCGGCGCGAGCGCGCCGAGCAGCGGCTTCTGGTGCAGACCGCGCTGCTCGACGAGCTGTTCGAAAGCGCGCCCGAAGCAATCGTCATGGTCGACCGGCAACTACGCGTCACCCGCACGAACCGGGAGTTCACGGCGATGTTCGGTTACAGCGCGCAGGAGTCGCAAGGCCGCAGGCTTGCGGAGCTGATCGTTCCGCACGACCTGCAAGGGCGTCCCGAGAGCTCGCCCGAAATGTCGGGCGAACACGCCGCCGCTGAAACGCAGCGAATCCGCAAGGATGGCAGCCGGCTGCACGTGTCCATGCTGGCGGCACCGATTCTCACAGCGGAAGGACAGATCGCGAGCTATGCGATCTTCCGCGACATCACTGAGCGCAAGCTGGCCGAAGCCGAGCGCGCCAAGCTGGAATCGAGGCTGCGGCAGGCCCAGAAGCTGGAAGCCATCGGCACCATGGCCGGCGGGATCGCGCACGATTTCGGCAGCGTGCTCACGGCGATCTTGAGCTACGGCGACATGGCCTTTCAGGCGACCACGCCGGGTGACCCGGTCCGGAGCCACGTCGAGCGCCTGATGGCCGCGGCGCATCGCGCCAAGGCACTCATCAACCAGATCCTGACATACAGCCGCAGCACACGCGGGAAGCGCTACGTCATGCGCATCTGCGAGGCGGTCGACGAGGTGCTTCTGCTGGTGCGCGCTTCTTTGCCGACCAACGTCGAGCTGCGCATCCGCCTCGCCGCGCCCGTGGCGCAGGTTATGGCGGACGCCACCCAGGTGCACCAGCTGTTGATGAATCTGTCCTCCAACGCCGTGCACGCAATGCCTTCCGGCGGCGTGCTCGAGGTATCCGTGGAGCCGGTCGATATCTCCGCGGACCGCAAGCTGTCCCACGGGCTGCTGCCGGCGGGGCGCTACGTACGCTTGAGCGTGACTGACAGCGGCAGTGGCATGGATGCGGACACGCTTGCCCATGTGTTCGAGCCGTTCTTCACCACGAAGGACGCAGGCAGCGGAACCGGATTGGGACTGGCGTTGGTCGACGGTATCGTCACAGAGCTGGGTGGCGCGACGCATGTCACCAGCCGGCCTGGGGCAGGCGCCACCTTCGATCTGTACCTTCCTCGTGCCGAAGTGGCGGACGACGCCACGGCCAGCAGCAACGCGACGTTGCCGCGGGGGCATGGCCAGCGCGTGCTGCTGGTCGAGGACGAGAAGCCGCTCATGCTGCTGGCGGAGGAGATGCTGGCGGCGCTGAACTTCGAGCCTGCCGGGTTCACCCAGGCGAGCGAAGCCATCGCGGAGTTCCGCATGGATCCCTCGCGCTTCGATCTCGTGATCGTCGATCATCTCCTGCCGGAAGGCAGCGGCATCGATTTCGCCCGCGAGGTGCACCGAACTCGCCCGAACTTGGCGATCATCCTGCTCAGTGGCTACTCCGGCCCACTGCTGACGCAGGAGGCGACGGCGGCCGGCATCCAGCGCATTGTCACCAAGCCTCTCGAGCTGGAGGCGCTCGCCGAGACGATCGCCGAGCTCCTGGCACCCGCTCCCGTACGTTGATTCGATTCCGGGCCGCAGGTTTCGCGCTGCGAATCCGCTCGCGCCGTTACAAACGGTAGCGCCGAGCGGGAATGTGACATTCCGGAGAAACGCGCGCGCGGCACACTGTGACGCGGATGGCGGCACGATGCCGTCTCCTTCCCCCCGCCCGGGCCGTGACCCCGCGCGCCGCTTCCCATGGCGGGTGGCGCGCGAAGCTCGATGCGGGGTTCTTTTTTTTGCGCGTAGGCTTGCCAGATGGGCGAAGAGCAGCTTGTCATCGTCGCTCGATTGGTTGCCTCGCTGTTCGCGGGCAGCCTGGTCGGGTTCGAGCGTAGCTTTCGAGGGCGGCCGGCCGGATTTCGCACCCATACCTTGGTTTGCCTGGCGTCGACCGTGCTCATGCTGGTCACGGTCTACGAGCGCTGGTGGATGCAGCCCGGCACCGAAGAGATGATCCGGATGGATCCGACCCGAATGGCCCAGGGCATCATGACCGGGATCGGCTTTCTCGGCGCGGGCGTGATCTTCAAGGAAGGACTGACGGTTCGAGGATTGACCACCGCGGCCTCGGTGTGGGTCACTGCCGCGATCGGGATCCTGATCGGGATCGGGTTCTATTTCCCGGCGATCATCACAACCATTCTGGTGGTCTTCGTCCTGTCCGCGTTTCGTTGGGTGGAGTCGCGCATGCCGACGCAGAGCTATGCCCGCCTCGACCTGAAGTACCTGCGCCACCAGGTAAACGACGAGTCTGCGCTGCGCGCGCAGCTCAGGGCCTTGGGCTTCACGATTGCGCAGCTCAGTTACCGTCTTACCGACAGCGGTGCACACTTCGAGTATCGAATGATGCTGAGGACAACCGCCGGGCCAGAGAACTTCGAGAAGCTCGCGCACAGCTTGCGGACCGAAGTGCCGGTGGTCGAATTCAGGATCTCTCCCACCGGGGATTGAACATCAGCTTCCCGGCGACAGTCTGCTGGGCTCGCCGTCGTATGCCCCGGCACCTTACAAGTCGTAACCCGGGACAACTCCTTGCAATCGTGCAGTAACCGGACCTCCCTATGTTAAAGGAGCATCCCGACAATCGTCGTGGGCTGGTTGCCGCGTGCGCCGGTCGGGATGTCACCAATGCAGCTTCCTCAAACACGGAGGTAATTCCAATGAGAAGAGTTTGCAGGGTACTTGCGACCCTCGGGATGGTCGGCACTGCCGCGCTCGCAGCGGCACCCGCCCTGGCACAGAACTGTTCGGTGTGGCTGGTGGAGAGCAGCCGGTTCATGAACGTTCCGTACGGCGCATTCATGCCCGACCGGGTGTTCGTCCCGGGCAGCACGGATCCGATGAACAACGTCGCGAGCGTGGACCTGCCCGTCAACATCGGCGTGATCAAGTGCGGGCGCGAGCTCATTCTCTACGATACCGGCTGGAAGCAGCAGGACTACCACAAGATGACCGGTACGCAGCACTGGGCCCCCTTGCCCGACCAGCTCAAGGTGCTCGGCTTCTCGGCGAACGATGTCACCAAGATCGTCATCGGCCATGGGCACTGGGACCACGCCGGGCAGCTGACGGATTTCCCCAACGCCACGCTGTACGTGCAACGCGACGAGCTCAGGGGCATCGAGTGGGCGCTGAACTATCCGAATCCCAAGATCAAGGCGGTCAACACCGATCCGGGCGGGTGCATGCGCACCCCTGCCTGCGGGTACCCGCCGAAGACCCTGGATGAGATCTACGGGAAAGTGCTGGCCGGCAAGGCTGTCATCGTGGAGGGCGAAGCCGAGATCCTGCCCGGGGTCAAGATCCATCCCGCGTTCCGTGCCCACACTGCGGGCTCGCAGCTGCTGGAGGTGCCGACCAGTGTCGGCAAGCTGGTGTTCGGCTCGGATGCCTACTCGTCCTGGGAAGGCATTCGCGACTGGATGATCGCCAACCCGCAGCAGACCGACACGGTGCAGCAGTTCCTCGCCTACGAGAAGTGCTACAAGATCACCGGCGGGTATCAGAACTGCGTGGCCGGGCACGAGCCCAACAGCTATACCGACAAGTACCCGTTGACGAAGAATTCCTGGGTCGCCATCAATGGCGGCCGCATGGCGGAAGTGGCCTTGGCGACTGGTGAGCAATCGCGCAAGCCGCGGTAGGTTCAGGTAGGTTTGAATGAGAAGAGCCGGATGATTCCGGCTCTTTTTGCTTTCGGCTAGGTACTCTGCGGCACCCGCATTGCATCCTCTTCGAATCGTCGTCGCGGCGCACCGCGACGACGCAGGACGCTGAACACCACCGGGACAAAAAACAGCGTGGCCACCGTTGCCAGCGCCAGGCCTCCGACCACCGCACGACCTAGCGGTGCGTTCTGTTCGCCGCCTTCACCCATTCCGATGGCCATCGGCAGCATGCCCGCTATCATTGCGAGCGCGGTCATCAGGACGGGCCGCAGCCGCGTGCTGCCGGCTTCCAGCGCGGCTTCCATTGCGCCGCGCCCTTGATAGAGCAGCTCGTTGGCGAAGGAAACCATCAGGATGCTGTTCGCGGTTGCCACCCCGATCGTCATGATCGCGCCCATCAGCGACGGTACGCTGAAGTTCGTGCTGGTCAAGAACAGCATCCAGACGATGCCGCATACGGCGCCGGGCAGAGCCGTGATGATGATGAAAGGATCGGACCAGGACTGGAAGTTGATCACCATCAGGAAGTACACCAGCAGCACCGCCGCGATCATCCCGATCCCCATACGCAGGAATGCGTCGTACATGCTCTGAGCCTGGCCGGCCAGCTCGATGCGCGTATTGTTCTTCTGCTCTTTCGCCTTCGGGCGGAACTCATCGACGACCTTGCGCACGTCCGCGGCGACGCCACCCAGATCGCGCCCTTGCACGTTGGCATAGACGTCGAACGCGAGCTCGGTGTTGACGTGGTTGACGATGGCCGGCACTTTGGCGTAGTGCAGCGACGCCACGTTGCCGAGTGTCTGTGTCTGCACCGACCCCTTGCCCGGCAGTCCGATGTTGAGCACCGCATCGATCGAATCGAGGGCGGTATGGTGCGGCTGCACCACCACGACCTGGTAGGGTCGGCCGGTCTTGGGGTCGGTCCAGTAGTTGGGCGTGACCACCACGCTCGAGCTCGACGAGATCAGGAAGTTCTGTGCGATCTCCTGCTGGGTGAGACCCATCTGCGCGGCGCGCGTGCGATCCACTTCGATGCGCAGGGCCGGCTGGTCCATGATCTGGTGCACGTGCACGTCCACCGCGCCGGGGATCCTTCGCACTGCCGCCTCGATCTGCTTGGCCAGGTGATAGTTCTTGTAGTCGCCGCCGATGACCTTGACGTCGATCGGCGCCGGCAGGCCGAAGTTGAGGATCTGGTTCATCATGTCGCCGGGCTGGAAGTAGAAGCCGACGTCGGGAAACTTCTCCGGCAATATCTCGCGCAGGCGCCGAACGTAGTCCTTCGTCGCAATTCGGTGTTCAGGCTTGAGGGCCACCAGCATCTCACCGTCGGACGAGGTGATCGTCACGTTGTCGCTGTAGGCCAGGTTCGTCGATGGCGGGATCCCGACATTGTCGATGATGACATCCAGGTCCTCGGGCTCGATCACGTTGCGGATCTCGTCCTGCACCGCGGTGAAGATGCGCCCGGTCTCTTCGATGCGCGTCCCGACCGGTGCATTCACGTGCAAGCGGATCTGCCCGGCGTCGACCGCCGGGAAAAAGTCCCAGCCCACGAAGCTGCCTGCCACCACGGTCGCCGCAACCAGCACAGCTGCCAGCGCAAATACCGTCTTCGGCGCTGCCAAGGCCCATTGCAGTGCACCGAGGTAACGTCGGCGAAGCGCCTCGAACCGCGCCTCGAATGCTGCGTGCAGGCGGCCGAAGCCGGTGCGGGCCGTGTGCGCTGCATGCGCTCCTTCTTGCAGGAGATAGCGGGACATGACCGGCACCAGCGTACGAGACAACAGGTACGAAGCGACCACTGCGAATACCACGGCCAGGGCCATCGGCGTGAACAGGTAGCGCGCCGCACCGGTGAGCAAGAGCACCGGAAGGAACACCACGCAGATGCTCAGCATCGACACCAGCGCGGGGACGACAATTTGCTCGAGAACCGTCGAGGATGGCCTGGCGCAGGCCCTTGCCCATCGCCAGATGGCGATGGATGTTCTCGATGGTCACGGTGGCGTCGTCGACCAGGATGCCGACCGCCAGCGCCAGGCCGCCCAGGGTCATCAGATTCAGCGTGTGGCCCATGGCCGACAGCATGACAATGGAGAACAGGACCGCGAGCGGAATGGAGGTGATGACCACGATGGTGCTGCGCCAGCTGCCGAGAAACACCAGCACGAGCAATGCAGTCAATCCCGCGGCGATCAACCCTTCGGTGACGACCGCTCGCATGGCGTTGACGACGAACACCGACTGATCGAACAGCAGCGACAGCTTCAGCCCCTCCGGCAGCGTCACGTTGCCCAGCCGCTCGCGCACCTCGCGAATGATGTCCAGGGTCGAGGCGCCGCCGCTCTTCAACACCGTCACCAGGGCCGACTTGCGGCCGTCGTGGCGCACCAGGTTGGTCTGCTCGTTGTAGCCGTCGCGCACGTCCGCCACGTCGCGGATGTACACGGTCGTACCGTCGGGCAGGTTCTTGACCGGGAGGTCACCGATCATGTCGATCTTATCCGGGCTGTTGTTGATCGACAGGACGTACTCGCGCTTGCCGATCTGCGTGGAGCCGGTGGGCAGATTGACGTTCTGCCGCAGCAGCGCGTCGTTCACCTCCTTCGCGGTGAGCCCCTTCGCCTGCATGCGCGCGGGGTCGAGATCGATCATCACCAGGCGCGGGCGGCCGCCGTAGGGCAGGGGCACCGTGGTGCCGGGCACCGGCACGACTTCACTGCGCACCAGCCACAGGCCCTTGTCGTAGAGGTCACCCTCGGTCATGGTGTCGCTGCCGAGCGCGATCTGCAGGATCGGCACGCTGGACGCGTTGAACTGGACGATTTGCGGCGGCGTCTGCCCCGGCGGCATGCGTCGGATGATGGTTTGCGAGGTGGCGGTCACCTCGGCCAACGCCTGGTCGATCCGCACGTTGGGCTGGAAGTAGATGCGGATGACGTTCTTGCCGTAGATCGTGTGCGACTCGATGCGGCGGACGTTGCTGACCGTTGTGTTGATCTGCTGCTCCGAGAAAATGGTGACCTGTTTCTCGAAGGCGTCGGCGGGGATACCGACGTATTGCCAGATCAGGGTGATGATCGGCTCGGCGATCTCCGGAAAGATGTCCTTGGGCGTCCGCGCGATGGCGACGATGCCCAGCAGGACGATGGCGAGCGCCGCGACCACGAAGGTATAGGGCCGCGCGAGCGCCAAGCGGACAATCCACATACATCCCCTCCAGAAGAATTATTTCAATTTGTAATGCTTTATGTCAGTTTTATTGCAGATTGAAGTCTGGCATGTTACAACGACGCGGTCGGTTAAAACTACTGGAGGGGAGGGGCGGGCGCCGAGCCGGCGGCGTGTCATGCCCGCTGCGCTGCAATGCAAAAAATCGACTTCTCAGCTCGTGTGCTGGACAACCCGGCAGTTGCCGGCGCCAGTTCCACGTCCTCCAGGCGAGTTCGCGGCGGACTGCTGATCGTCGGCCTCGCTGCCGTTCTCGTTGTCCTGCTGGCTGTGGGGGCGTGGCCCCGCTGGAATGCGTTGCGCGAAGCGCAGGCACAGGCGGGTACGGAGAAGGCACCGAAGGTTGCCTATGTGCTGGCCAAGCGCAGCAGCGGCGGATCTGACCTTGGCTTGCCGGCCAGCGTTCACGCGTTCCAGCAAGCCACGCTGTATGCGCGTACCAGCGGTTACGTCAGCCGCATCCACGCGGATATCGGCGACCAGGTCCGCGTCGGACAGCTGCTGGCCGAGATCGACGTTCCGGAGCTCGATCGAGAGCTGCAGCAAGCTCAGGCCGCACGTGCTCAGGCCAAAGCCAATCTGGAGCTCGCGCGCGTAACGGCCGGGCGCTATGCGGCCCTCATAGGTGACGAGGCGGTTTCCCCCCAGGAAGCCGACGAGAAGCGCGGTCTGTACGACGCCCGCCGGGCGGATCTCGACGCTGTAGACGCGAACCTGCGCCGGCTGGAACAGCTCAAGGCGTATCAGCGCGTGCTGGCTCCGTTTGCCGGCACCGTTACCGAGCGCAACGTCGATGTCGGCATGTTGATCCAGGCCGGCAGCACCAGCGCATCGGGCTGGCTATACAAGCTCGCCCAGACCGGTACGCTGAGAGTGCATGTGAACGTCCCGCAGAGCCAGCTCAAGATGGTTCAACCGGGGATGAGCGCCGATTTGTTCATTCCCGGGTTATCTGATCAGCCCTTCCCAGCCAAAGTCGCCCGTGTCTCCGGCGCCTTCGACAATGCGTCGCGCACCATGCTGGTGGAGCTGCATGTCCCCAATAGCGAAGGTCGCATCCTCCCCGGCATGTATGGGCAGGTTCGCTTCAAGCTGGTAAACCTGACGCCCAACCTGATCATCCCGGTTACTGCATTGATGATCACCGGCGACGGGTTGCGGGTGGCCACGGTGGACGCCCAGGATACGGTACGCGTCGCCGCAGTCGAGGTCGGCCGGGATCACGGCAAGCAGGTCGAGATTCTCAAGGGGCTGTCCGAGAACCAGCGGGTGATAAACAATCCGCGCGACACGCTCACCGACGGCGTGAAGGTACGCCCGGTTCCGCAGGAAGAAGACAGTCCCAAGCCGGCTCCCGCCGCCACCGACACGACGCAAAAGAAGGGTTGAGCAGGCATGTCGGCACGGGCAGTGTTGCGGTTGGCGGCGGGACTGGCGGCGGGGCTAGCAGGCTGCGCCAATCCCGGACCGCCTCCCGGAAAGGACATCAAGCTGCCTGCGGCGTTCGTAGAGACTGGGCCGTGGAAGCAGTCGCCGGCTCCCGCCGACATCGCGCGCGGTGACTGGTGGAAGATCTTCGGCGACCCGGTTCTGGACGCGCTGCAGGATCAGACATCTGCGAACAGCCCCCGGCTGCGAGCCGCAGCCGCGCGAGTCGAGCAAGCGCGAGCGGTGGCGGGGATCGTGGAGTCGGGGCGCTACCCGAATGTCGGCGTCGGCGCCGACGTGGCGCGCTACGAAGCGTCCGGCAACCGGCCGGACCAGCCGAGCAAAGTCCCGGGCAATGTGGCCTACGCGAGCAACGTGTTCCGGGTGCCCCTGTATGCATCCTACGAGATCGACCTGTGGGGGCGTCTGGCGCGGCAGATCGAAGCGGCAGACGCGCGCGCGGAAGCCAGTCTGGCCGCCTATCAGACCGTACTGCTCACGCTCCACGGGGAAGTGGCGCAAGCGTATTTCGCATTGCGCGTCACCGAGCGCGAACTGGCGATCGTCGAGCACAATCTCGAGCTGCGCGAGCGCGCGCGGCAAGTGGTGGTCGCGCGGCGACGCGAAGGTCTGGCGAGCGAGCTGGACGTCGCCCGCATCGAGGCCGATGTCGCTACGACACAGGCCGAAAAGGAGGGGGTGGCCCGGCGCCGCACTGACCTCGTATACGCTCTGGCCGTGCTGGTCGGTGCGGTGCCCGAGGAGTTCCACATCAACGCCGCCGGCCCGAGCCTTGCCACCCCGGCAATACCGGTCGGCTTACCTTCCGAGCTGCTGGAGCGGCGCCCCGACGTCGCGGAGGCGAAACAACAGCTGATCGCCCGGCACGCGGAGGTGGGTGCAGCAAAGGTCGCCTTTTACCCCTCGATTCGCCTCACGGGAGCGGTCGGATTCGAGAGCGCGGCCTTGAGCGATCTGCTCAGCAGTGATAGCCTGATCTGGCTGATCGGCGGACAGCTCAACCAGGCGATCTTCGACGGCGGACGGCGGCAGGCTGAGGTGCGGCGTGCCCGCGGCGCCTACGCCGAGACGCTGGCGCAATATCAGGAGCGGCTGTTGGTGGCGCTGCGCGAGGTCGAGGGTGCGCTCGCGGCGCTGAGGCACTTGGATGCACAGTCCATAGCGCAGGCGCGGGCAGTAGCGGAAGCGGAGCGCGCCCAACGTCTGGCGCAGGCGCGTTACCGCGGCGGCTTGGCTCCATTGATCGATGTGCTGGATGCCCAACGTGTACGTCTCGCGTCGGAACGCCAGCAGGTGCAGTTGCAGGCGCAGGCCCTGACCACGACGGTCGCGCTGATCAAGGCGCTCGGTGGGGGATGGGAGGGGCGCACGGCGAACCAAGCGGCCGCATCGCCGCAACAAGAGTTGGTAGGGACTGTGCCAACGGTCCGCACGACCGACGCTCATCCAGGAGGTTGATAGAAGTGAAAACGATTGTCCCTGCACTCGCTGCGCTGCTGGCGCTCACCGCCGGCTGCGCGACCACCCGTACGCTCGATGCCGAGATCAAACAGCAATGCAACACGCTGTATGCGAACCCGCAGATCGATCCGGTGCGAAGCAAGATCCTGTTGCCGATCAACTATGGCGCCGGACAGCCCATCGAGATTCTGGCCGATCGCACTACACCTACCGGCCCCGAGCGGCCGGCGCTGTTGGCAGTGTCGCGGGCGTTCGAAGGCTGCAACCAGTACGCAGTGGAAAAGCTCGGTCCGATGCCCTCCTACCGGACGGCCAGCAATGACCGGGTGACCGAGGCCTTGTCCCGCTTGTATGCTGACGAATTGACCTTCGGCGGATTTGCTCGTGAGGTCCTCTACATCGGCGAGCGCGATCAACTCGCCGCGGAGGATCTGAACCAGTCGCTGCGCGCGCAGGAGCGCTGGGGCCAGTTGAGTTACGAGTGACCGGGTGCCTGCCGGGGTCCGCGCCGGCGTACCACGGGAGCCGGCCGTAGTGAGCGGCCAGTAGTCTGGTGGCCAGCGCCAGGCCATTGAGACGGCGCCCGCGCACCTGCGGCGAATCTGCGCAGCCGGCCAGCGCCCGCGTCCGCTCGGGCCTCGTGCTGTGCGCTCTCGCCGTTCTGGCATGGGCCGCGCCCCTCCGTATAATGCCGCAACGCAATTGCGGGGGGAACGATGAGCGCGAGCGCATTTCTGGCAGTTGGCGCGGGTGCGGCGATCGGTGCGTGGCTGCGCTGGGGGCTCAGCCTGCTCCTCAACCCGATCGTTCCTCCACTGCCGATGGGCACACTCGCGGCGAATCTGATCGGCGGTTACCTGATCGGAGCGGCCGTGGAGTTTCTCGGCCAGCACAGCAGCCTCGCACCGGAGCTGCGGCTGTTCGTGATCACCGGTTTTCTGGGCGGCCTGACGACGTTCTCCAGCTTCTCAGCCGAAGCCGTGCTGTTGATCCAGCGCCTGGAGTGGGGCTGGCTGATACTACTGGTTTCAGTGCACGTGCTCGGCTCGATCGCGATGACACTGCTCGGCGTAGCGAGCGTGCGCACGCTGCTCGGCGTCAGCACGTGAACACCGGGTTGCTCAGCCGTTTGGATAAGTTGCTGCGTTCAACGCAGCCCGCGCCGCATCGATCACTTCCGACGCTGTCAGTCCAAGCGGGCCGCCCGTTTGCGTGCGGAGGCGATCCGCGGCATGCCCGTGCAGCCACACGGCAGCAGCTGTAGCGAGGCCTACCGGCGCGCCCTGGGCGAGGAGTGCCGCGAGGATTCCGCACAGCGCATCACCCATGCCTGCGGTCGCAAGGCCCGGATTGCCCGACGTGTTGACGGCGAACTGCCCGTCGGGCTGTGCGATGATCGTCCCCACGCCCTTTAGCACCACGTGAGCGTGATAGCGCGCTGCGCACTCCCGTGCTGTGCGCACGCGGTCGGCCTGGACTCGTGCGGTGTCGGTTTGCAGCAGCCGTGCTGCTTCTGCAGGGTGGGGGGTCAATATGGTGGGAGCGTCACGCGCGGTACACAGATCCTGAAGCTCGGCATGCGCACCGAGGAGATTGAGGGCATCGGCATCCACCACCACGGGCACGGGCATCTGCAACGCCTGCTTGACTGCATCGGACGCTGCGGAGGACTGTGACAGGCCGGGCCCCAGCACCAGGCTGGTCAAGCCGCCCATCGTCAGCACCTCCGATGCGGCACGCAGCATCAGCTCCGGTTGCCACAAGTCGAGGCGCGGCGCATCACTGCCGAGAAAGCCGACGTACACGCGTCCGCTGCCCAGCTTGAGAGCCGCTCGGCCGGCCAGCAAGGCGGCGCCGGTGGTGCCGGTGGCGCCGCCGATGACGCCAACGCTTCCGAAGCTGCCCTTGTGCGTGTTCAACGCCCGCGGCTTCAACACGTGAGGCAGGACCTGAGGCCCGATCACGTGACCTGGCGCAGGGACCAGCGCATCGACGGCCAGGCCCAGGTCGCGCACGTGCAATTCGCCGCAGTGATCCGGCCCTTCGAGGGTGAGCAACCCGGGCTTGAGGGCGATGAAGGTGATGGTGTGATCGGCCCGGACGGCACGCCCCAGCACGCGGCCACTGTCTGCGTGCAGGCCGCTGGGGATATCGATGGCGAGCACCGCACCTGGCTGCCTGTCGATGTACTCGATCAGCTCGATGTAGCTGCCGGCAATGTCGCGCTCCAGTCCAATGCCGAACAGAGCATCGACCACCAGATCGAAATCGCCATCGGGCAGCTCGGTGCCAATGATGCCGCCCGCAGCGAGCCACGCGTCGTGAGCTGCGGCTGCATCGTCGGACAGTCTGGCGCGCTCGCCGGTGAACACCAGCGCCACCCGGTACCACCATGCCTTCAGATGACGAGCCAGCACGAACCCGTCGCCGCCGTTGTTGCCCGGGCCGGCCAGTACGAGAACCGACTTACCTGTGCCGAGCAGACGATCGCGCGCGAGCTCAGCGGCGGTCAGGCCGGCACGCTCCATCAGCGACGGCAGTGGCGTCTGCGCGCCCGCAAGCGCTTCGATCCTGCGCACGTCGGCCGTGAGATAGACCGGCGGAGAGTTCACAGCAAGCATGAGGTTGCAGTGTAGCGGCAAGGCAGCTGCCGTGCGCGACGGCTGCCGTCAGCCCACTTTTGCGCTGCGGTGCGAACCGCGTGACATCCTTCGGGCCTGCGCCGCACCGGCTATAATCGCGCTTTGCGGTCCTGTCCCGCCTCGATGCCGACCATCCTCAGGCTGCCGGGGGCTCGTGCCCTCTCTCAATTTCGTGTCGACAAGCTTCTGCGGCAGGCCCGCGAAGCACTTCCCAAACTCTCAGGCATACGCGCCCAGTACTGGCACTTCGTCAAGCTCGGGCGTCCGCTCACGCATGGCGAGCGCGATGTGCTGGAGAAACTGCTCACCTACGGACCCAGGGCCGGCCACGAAGATCCGAGTGACAGCCTCGCGCTGGTGGTGCCGCGCCTGGGCACGATCTCGCCGTGGTCGTCCAAAGCGACGGACATAGCTCATGCGTGCGGGCTCGACGCGGTGGAGCGCATCGAGCGCGGTATCGCTGTGTCCTTCGAGCCTGCTGCCGGCATCGCGCTCGACGCGAGGGGCCGGCGCACGCTGTTTCCGCTGATCCACGATCGCATGACGGAGACGGTGCTGGGATCGCTTGCCGAAGCGGACGCGTTGTTTCACGACGTCAAGCCGCAGCCCCTGGTGCAAGTGCATCTGCTGGAGCAGGGCGCCGCTGCGCTCGAGACGGCCAATCGGACCATGGGCCTGGCGCTGTCGGCGGACGAGATCGCCTACCTCGGTGAGTATTTCAGCCGCATCCGGCGCAATCCCACGGACGTAGAGCTGATGATGTTCGCCCAGGCGAACTCGGAGCACTGTCGGCACAAGATCTTCAATGCCGATTGGGTGATCGACGGCGAAGTCATGGCCGATTCGTTGTTCCGGATGATCAAGCACACCCACTCGCAGCATCCCGAGGGAACGCTGATCGCCTACGCCGACAATGCCGCGGTGATCGAGGGTGCCAAGGTAACGCGGCTGCGTCCGGATGCACAGGGCGTGTATCGCAGCAACGATGAGTACACCCACATCGTCCTCAAGGTGGAGACGCACAATCATCCCACCGCCATCTCTCCCTTTCCAGGTGCGGCGACCGGCTCGGGCGGCGAGATTCGCGATGAGGGTGCCACCGGGCGCGGTGCCAAGCCGAAGGCAGGGCTCACAGGATTCACCGTGTCGCACCTGCGCATTCCCGGTTTCATGCAGCCGTGGGAGCAGAGCGACTACGGCCGGCCAGGGCGGATTGCCTCACCGCTGCAGATCATGCTCGAAGGGCCGATCGGGGCGGCCAGCTTCAACAACGAGTTCGGGCGCCCCAACCTGGCGGGATACTTCCGCACCTTCGAGCACCGCCTCGATGGTGAGCAGCGCGGGTACCACAAGCCGATCATGCTGGCGGGCGGCCTGGGCAACATCGTGCAGACGCAGATTCACAAGCGGCCGCTCGCAGCCGGTGTGGCGCTTGTGCAGCTCGGCGGGCCAGGGATGCTGATCGGCCTCGGCGGGGGATCGGCCTCCAGCATGGGTACCGGCCAGAACGTCGAGGACCTCGACTTCGATTCGGTGCAGCGCGGCAACGCGGAGATCCAGCGCCGGGCGCAGGAGGTCATCGACCGCTGCTGGGCGCTGGGCGATGACAACCCGATCCTGTCGATCCACGACGTCGGCGCAGGCGGGCTGTCGAATGCGCTCCCTGAGCTGGTGCACGGCGGTGGCGTGGGGGGACGGTTCGATCTGCGCAAGGTGCCGAGCGAAGAGCCCGGGATGTCGCCGCTGCAGGTGTGGTGCAATGAAGCACAAGAGCGCTACGTACTGGCCTTGCGCGCCGATCGGCTCGACGTGTTCGCGCAGCTCTGCGAGCGCGAGCGTTGTCCGTTCGCGGTGGTTGGCAGCGCAACGGCAGACGCTGAGCTGGTGGTCGACGATCCGTTGCTGGGCGACCGGCCCGTGGCCATGGATTTGCCGGTGCTGCTCGGGCGGCCGCCGAAGATGACGCGCGAAGTTCGCCGCATGCGGCGAACGCTACCGGCCCTGAGCCTGGAGCAAGTCGAGCTGGAGGACGCAGCGCTGCGGGTCCTGCGGCTGCCGGCCGTCGCCGACAAGACGTTCCTCATCAGTATCGGCGATCGCACGGTGGGGGGGCTGTGCAGTCGCGATCAGTTCGTTGGACCGTGGCAAGTACCGGTGGCGGACGTCGCGGTGACGCTGATGGGCTTCGACACCTACCGGGGCGAAGCCATGGCGGTGGGCGAGCGTACGCCGCTCGCCCTCATCGACGCGCCGGCGTCGGGCCGGATGGCGGTCGGGGAGGCGATCACCAATATCGCCGCGGCAGCGATCGGTTTGCTCGGGGACGTCAAGCTGTCGGCGAACTGGATGGCGCCCGCTGGCCACCCCGGCGAGGACGCTGCGCTCTACGATACAGTGCGGGCGGTTGGAGTGGAGCTCTGCCCGGCGCTGGGGATCAGCATCCCGGTGGGCAAGGACTCCATGTCCATGAAGACAGCCTGGATGGAAGACGGGCGGCTGCGGGAGGTCACCGCGCCCATCTCGCTGATCGTATCCGCCTTCGCACCCGTGCTCGATGCCCGCAGGACCCTGACCCCGCAGCTCGCTGCACTGCGCGAACCCACCGCTCTGGTGCTGATCGACTTGGGCAGTGGGCGCAACCGTCTCGGTGGATCGGCCCTCGGGCAGGTGTATGGCCAGCTCGGCGAGGTGGCGCCGGACCTCGACGAGCCTGAAAAGCTCAAGGCGTTTTTTCAGGCGATGCAGACGCTCAATGCCGCCGGACAGGTGCTTGCTTATCACGACCGATCGGATGGCGGGCTGTTCGTCACGCTATGCGAGATGATGTTTGCCGCGCATGTGGGTGTGACGATCGATATCGACACACTCGCCGGTACCGGTGGGCTGCTGGCGGCTCTGTTCAACGAAGAGCTGGGGGCGGTGCTGCAGGTTCGCAGGAGCGACCTGAGCGCGGTGGAGGAGGTCTTCGAGGCGGCTGGATTGGCGGCGCAGTGCCACCCCATCGGGAGTGTGAACCGCACCGGCAGGCTGATCGTTCGCGCGCGCGGCCGCGAAGTCTATTCAGAGTCGGGCGTGGTGCTGCAGCGCACGTGGTCGGAAACGAGCCACAAGCTGCAGATGCTGCGTGACAACCCCGCGTGCGTCCAACAGGAATACGATCGACTTCTGGATGCGGCCGATCCCGGGCTGAGCGCACAGCTCACCTTCGATCCCTCCGACGACATCGCTGCAGCCTTCGTCGCTCGCGGTGAAAGACCGCGGGTTGCGATCCTGCGCGAGCAGGGCGTCAATGGTCAGATCGAGATGGCCGCGGCGTTCCACCGAGCCGGCTTCGAGGCCGTCGACGTGCACATGAGCGACATCATTGCGGGGCGCGCCAGCCTGCGGGATTTCCACGGCTTTGCCGCCTGCGGGGGCTTCTCCTACGGCGATGTGCTCGGGGCGGGGGAGGGTTGGGCCAAGTCCATCCTGTTCAACCCGCGGGCGCGCGACGAGTTCGAGGCTTTTTTCCAGCGCCCCGACGCGTTCGGGCTGGGCGTATGCAACGGCTGCCAGATGATGAGCAATCTGCGCAACCTGATCCCCGGAGCGCAGCACTGGCCGCACTTCGTGCGCAATCGCTCCGAGCAGTTCGAGGCGCGCTTCGTCATGGTGGAAGTGACGCCGAGCGCTTCCCTGTTCTTCTCCGGGATGACGGGGAGCCGAATGCCGATCGCTACCGCCCACGGCGAAGGTTACGCGGAGTTCGGCAGCCAGGCGCAGCTCGAGGCGGTCCAGCCGCTGGTCGCCCTGCGCTTCGTCGACAACCGCGGCAAAGCCACGACGACGTATCCGCTCAACCCTAACGGTTCGCCGCAAGGCATCACGGGCCTCACCACCGCGGACGGGCGCTTCACCATCGTCATGCCGCATCCCGAGCGGGTATTCCGCACAGTGCAGAATTCCTGGCATCCGCCGGCCTGGGGCGAAGACGGTCCGTGGATGCGCATGTTCCGCAATGCGCGCAAGTGGGTGGGGTGAAGGGCGGTGATCGGTGATCAGTGATCAGTGATCGGTCGGTCTGGAGCGCTAGCCGATGTGCTGAAGAACCACGCCGCCGACCAAAACGAAAAGGGGCACGACTGTGCCCCTTTTGTTCTTGCCCGATCACTGATCACCGATCACTGATCACTCAGACCGCAATCACTCGATCTTCGCCTGAGCCTTCAGCGCATCGATGGCCTTGTCGCGCCGCTCGCTCATGATCTGCTGGTTGATGCGCTCCTTGACCTGGTCGAAGGGCGGGAACTGCATCTCGCGGATGTCCTCGACCATGATGATGTGATACCCGTACTTGGTCTTGACCAGAGTAGTAGTCCATTCACCCTTGCCGAGCTTGGTCAAGGCCGCGGCAAACTCGGGCACGAAGTTGCTGCCGTCGCTCCAGTCCAGCAGGCCGCCCTCGGCCTTGGAGCCACTGTCCTCGGACTTGGCCTTGGCGAGCGTGGCGAAGTTCTTGCCCTTGGCCTTGTTGATCTGTGCAAGCACCGCTTTGGCCGCTTTCTCGTCTTTCATGAGGATGTGCCGGGCGTGGTACTCCTTGCGCTCGCCGGCGCCACTCTGCTGGGCTTTGACTTTCTCGTACTCGGCCTTGAGCTCTTCCTCGGTGACGACGTTGTTCTTGATGAAGTCATCGAAGTACGCGCGGATCAGGAACTCCTGCCGGGCCATGTCGACCCCGGTGACCACCTCCGGCGATTTGTCCAGGCCCTTCTGAACAGCCGCCTGCGTCAGCAACTCGCGGGTGATCAGCACCTCCTTGACCTGCTTGCGCAACTGTTCGTTGTCCTGCTGGCCCTGCTGTACCTGGCTCTTGACCACGTATTCCATGCGCGCCTGGGGGATCGGCACGCCGTTGACGACCGCAACGTTGTCCTCGGCATTGCAGGCGGCGAGCGTCAGCATGCCGGCCAGGGCGACCCCGGCTGCAGACGCGGGTTTGACGAATTGCATCGTAGTTCCTTGTCGTGTAGGAGTGGAAACTGCGGGAGATTGGACTGGATCGAAGCCGATCGGTTCAGCGCGGGAACGCATTGTGGAGCTCCTCGGCGGTCCAGGCCGTGATCGCCAAGGCGTGGATCTGCAACTGCATTAGATTGCCGAGGGCGGAATAGACCATGCGATGGCGCGCAACGCGCGATTGCCCCTGGAAGTGCGGGGACACGATCGTGAGCTGGTAGTGGCCGCCGCCCGACTGCGCTCCGGCGTGACCGACGTGTTCGCCGCTCTCATCGTAGATCTCGACGAGCTCCGGCTCCAACGCTGCAAGCCGCTCCCGGATCAGCGCGGCGGTGTCTGAAGCGGGGGCAACGACAGGCGGATTCACTCTGCAACGGCCTGCCCAAGGCGAGCGGCCCACGCGGGGGCGTGGCGTTTCAGCCCGTGGGCAAGACTCTTGCCGTCGATCATGTGGAGCACGCTATTTGCCGTCCTCGGTTCCGGCCGATTGGTCGGCTTGGACGTAACGCGACAAGTACATGCCTTGGACCAGGACAAACAGCACCATCAGCCCGATGCCGCCGAACAGCTTGAAGTTCACCCAGGTGCTCTCGGAAAACCGATAGGCGACGAACAGATTGATCGCGCCCATCACGACGAAGAACGCGGCCCAGCTCAGGTTCAGACGCGCCCACACGGCGTCGGGCAGGGCCAGCTGCTTTTCCATCATCGCGCGGATGAGGTTCCGTCCTAGCAGGAGCTCGGCCCCGAGCAGGACGGCGGCAAACGCCCAGTATAGCACCGTAGGCTTCCACTTGATGAAGGTGGCGTCGCGCAGCCACAGGGTGGCGCCACCCATGACGACGATGATGGCCAGGCTGATCCACAGCATCCGGTCGACCTTGCGTCCACGGGCGAGCAGCCAGCCCACCTGCGCCACTGTGGCAACGATCGCCACTGCCGTGGCCAGCAGGATCGGCGCCTGCTCTACCGAGACCGCGGCCATACCGGTAGCGGCGCCCAGCAGCCCGGCGACCAGAGCATGGGCCGTCTCTGGAGCGTGCTTCCCGGCGGTGTAGGCCAGAAAGAACAGGACGACCGGGAACATGTCGAACAGCAGCTTCATACCGGGGTGCGCGCTGCCGGAGGGGCGGCAGGGGCCAAAAAAGTCGCCATTATGCGGGGGGCGGCTACGGCTGTCCAATGAGCCGCGGACGCGGTGGTAAGATCCACCGAGGGCCGAAACCGAGGAGAGGAACATGGCATTGGTCAAGCTGCAGGACGACAAAAGCGCGAGCACCGAAGCGCGCGAGGTTTTCGAAGACATCCGCAAGACCCGCAACACCGACTACGTCAACAACATCTGGCGTGCGCTGGCGGTGCATCCGCCGATGCTCAAGCGCTTCTGGGGCTACATGAAGGAAGTGATGGTCAAGGACAGCCGGCTCGACGCCTTGACCAAGGAATACATCTATCTTGCCGTGAGCATCACCAACAACTGCGAATACTGCATCCATTCCCACGTCGCCGCGGCGCGCAAGAAGGGCATGGACGACGAGATGCTCGCCGAGCTGGTCGAGATCGTGGCGCTGGCCAACGCGGGAAACCGACTGACCATGGGCCTGCAGGTGGAGGTGGATGAGCGGTTCAAGCCGAAATTTTGAACATGCCTGGCTGGCGTGTGAAGCCGGCGGAGGCGATCACTGCCGCGCCGGTACAAACCTCTGCTGGGCGACGGTACGAGGACGCACTTAGACGGGTGGGTCGGGTACCGATTCCGCGCAGATTTCTGTCTGGCATTCTGTCCCCACGACACTCTATGGAACTCGCAACCGCCCTCCGTTCGCGTTTCAGCGCCCGCAAGTTCCGGCCGGACCCGGTCCCGGAAGACACGCTGGAGCGCATTCTCGAGCTCGCGCAACAGACGCCGTCCTGGTGCAACTGCCAGCCGTGGCACCTCGTCGTTACCACGCGGACCGGCTACCGAGCGTTTCCGCGAGGCGATTTATGCGCACGCCAGGTCGGGCGCCAGGCCCAGTCCGGACTTTCCTTATCCAGCCGCCTATGAGGGCATCTATCGCGATCGCCGCAAGGTCTGCGGCGTGCAGCTCTATCAGTCGCTTGGCATCGGCAAGGACGACCGGGCTGCGGCGGCCGAGCAGGCGCTGGAGAATTTCAGGCTATTCGGCGCCCCCCACGTCGCAATCGTAACAACGGACGAAAAACTGGGCGTGTATGGAATGCTCGACTGCGGCCTCTACGTGCAAAGCTTCATGCTCGCTGCTCGCGACAGCGGCGTGGATACGATCGCGCAGGCGGCGCTGGCGTCATTCCCGGATTTGATCCGCGAGCACTTCGGGCTCGGCTCGGACCGCCGGGTCGTTTGCGGTATCTCGTTCGGGTACGCGGATCCCTCCGACCGGATCCATGGGTATCGCACCGAGCGCGCTCAGGTGCGCGAAGCGGTGACGTTCGTTAGGAGCTGACGACAAGGTTGTCGTCGCGGTGCACCTTGGCCAGGATGCTATGGCAAAGCAGATCCAGCGGGCCCGCTGGATCTGCCAGTGTCTTGCTCACGCCGCCTGCAAGATCTCCCGCAGCACATACGGCAAAATGCCGCCATGCTTGTAGTAGTCCACCTCGATCGGCGTGTCGATGCGGGACTTCACTTTCACGTTCTGCACTGAACCATCGGAGCGTTTGATCGCAAGTGTGAGCTCCTGCTGCGGCTTGACCTCGTCCATGCCGACGACGGAGATCTCCTCGTCGCCCTTGATACCCAGCGACTCGGCGCTGTCGCTGCCCAGGAACTGCAGCGGCAGGATCCCCATGCCGACCAGGTTCGAGCGATGGATGCGCTCGAAGCTGCGCGCAACGACGACCTTGACGCCCAGCAGCTGCGGGCCCTTCGCAGCCCAGTCGCGTGACGAGCCGGTGCCGTACTCTTCGCCGGCAAGCACCGCCGTAGGCGTTCCCTGTGCGATGTACTTCATGGCGGCATCGTAGATGCTCATCCGCTCGCCGGAAGGCTGGAACAGGGTGAGGCCGCCTTCGACGCGGGTGCCGTCGGGGTTGGGTGGCAGCATCAGGTTCTTGATGCGGACATTGGCGAACGTGCCGCGCATCATCACCTCGTGGTTGCCGCGGCGGGCGCCATAGCTGTTGAAGTCCACCTTGGTGACGCCGTTCTCGATCAGGTACTTGCCGGCAGGAGAGGTGTCCTTGATGGAGCCGGCCGGGCTGATGTGGTCGGTGGTCACCGAGTCGCCGAAGATGCCGAGGATGCGCGCGCCAGCGATTCCCGCCATGCCGCTCGGCTGCATACCGAAGCCTTCGAAGAAGGGCGGCTCGGCGATGTAGGTGGACTTCGGCCAGTCGTAGGCGACGCCCTGCGCGGAAGGCACCTGCTTCCACAGCGCGTTGTCGTCGCCCAGGTGGCTGTAGCGCTGCTGGAAGGTCTTCGGGTCCATGGCGTACTTCAGACAGTCGTAGATCTCCTGGCCGCTCGGCCAGATGTCGCCGATCCACACGTCCTTGCCGTCCTTGCCCTGGCCCAGCGGCTCACTCATCAGGTCCTTCAGAACCGTTCCCGCGATCGCGTAGGCCACCACGAGGGGTGGCGAAGCCAGAAAGTTCGCACGCAGGTTGGGATGGATGCGTGCCTCGAAGTTGCGGTTTCCGGACAGTACGGCGGCGCAGACGAGGTCGTTCTGGACGATGGCTTCCTCGATCGGTTCGGCGAGCGGACCGGCGTTGCCGATACAGGTCGTACAGCCGTAGCCGGCCAGATAGAAGCCCAGCTTCTCCAGGTACGGCAGGAGCTTGGCCTTGGTCAGGTATTCGGTGACGACGCGAGAGCCGGGTGCAAGCGACGTCTTGATGTGCGGCTTGACCGACAGCCCTTTCTCGACAGCCTTCTTGGCGAGCAGTCCTGCGGCGAGCAAAACGCTGGGGTTCGACGTGTTCGTGCACGACGTAATGGCAGCGATCAGGACATCGCCCGAGCCGATATCGATCCCGTCGCGGGTTTTGAATCGCCTGTCCAAGGTCTGCTGGCTTCTTGGCGAAGCCGTTGTCCGCGACCGGCTTGGAGAACAGGCTGGTGAAGGTGCTCTTGACTTTGCCGATCTCGATGCGGTCCTGCGGACGCTTGGGCCCGGCGAGCGAAGGAGCGACGGTGGCGAGGTCGAGTTCCAGCGTCTGGCTGTAGTCGATCTGGCCCGCCTTGGGCGTGCCGTACAAGCCCTGGGCTTTGAAGTAGGCCTCGAACGCGGCGATCTCGTCCTTGGTGCGACCGGTGCCGCGGAAATACTCGATGGTGGCCCCGTCCACCGGGAAGAATCCCATGGTGGCCCCGTACTCCGGGGCCATATTGGCGATGGTTGCCCGATCGGGCACCGCCAGATTCTCGACACCCTCGCCGAAGAACTCGACGAACTTGCCGACCACCTTGGCCTTGCGCAGCATCTCTGTAATCGTCAGCACCAGGTCGGTGGCAGTCACGCCGCCGCGCAACTTGCCCCTGAGGTTGACGCCGACGACATCCGGGGTGAGGAAATAGACGGGCTGGCCGAGCATGCCGGCTTCCGCTTCGATGCCTCCCACACCCCAGCCGACGACGCCGATGCCATTGATCATGGTGGTATGGCTGTCGGTGCCGACCAGCGTGTCGGGGTAGTAGACCTCGCCTTTGCGGTGCACGCCGCGCGCAAGATACTCCAGATTGACCTGGTGCACGATGCCGATGCCGGGTGGCACGACCTTGAAGGTGTCGAAAGCCTGCATCCCCCATTTCATGAACTGGTAGCGCTCCTGATTGCGCTGAAACTCCAGCTTCATGTTCAGGTCGAGGGCGTCCTTGGTGCCGTAGTTGTCGACCTGCACCGAGTGATCGACCACCAGATCCACCGGCACCAGCGGCTCGATCACCTTGGGATCCTTGTGCATGGCGCCGGCGACGCTGCGCATGGCGGCAAGATCGGCAAGCAGCGGGACACCGGTAAAGTCCTGCAGAACGATGCGCGCAACCACGAAGGGGATCTCATCCACACGCGCTGCGCTGGGGTTCCAGCTGGCGAGCTGGCGCACGTGCTCTTCGGTCACTTTCTTGCCGTCGCAGTTGCGCAGCACCGACTCGAGCACGATGCGAATCGACACCGGCAGGCGCGAGATCTTCGCTCCCAATGCCCTCTCGAGCGCCGGCAGCGAGTAGTACTTGCCGGTTTTGCCGGCGGCAATCTTGAACTCTTGCAGCGTGTTGTGCAGATTGTGAGTCATGGTGTGGTGGCCTCGATTTCCGGAAAGGTCTTTCAGTGCAGAGGACGCAAACGGAGAAGCTGCTGGCGCAAGGGAAATCTCTGCCGGGGCTCGCTGCGGCGCCAGGACGATCCGGTCGGTCATACCCGCCAGAGGAACAGCCTCGTGACGGGCGCCCTTCGCGGCTGCCGCTTGGCGCCTTTTCGTTATGGTTTCTCTATCGCTCTAGATGACGAACAAGTCCACGAACTCGTGTACCGGCGTGTCCTCCAGCCGTTGTTGGTCCTGCGTGAGCGCGAGGATCGCTGCCGCCTGCTTTGCCGGGAAGCGGCGCAGCAGGTTGGTGCGGAACTTCGCCTCCAGCACCGGGATGCCCTCGGCACGCCGCCGCCGGTGGCCGATCGGGTACTCGACCACCACTTCGTTGGTCTTGGTGCCGTCCTTGAACTGGATGGTGATGCCGTTGGCGATGGAGCGCTTGTCGGGATCGTGATAGTCGGCGCTGAACTGCTTGTCTTCGACACACTCCATTTTCTCGCGCAACGCATCGATGCGCGGATCGACGGCTACGGCATCCTCGTAGTCTGCCGCAGTCAACCGGCCATGAATCAGTGGCACGGCGACCATATACTGGATGCAGTGGTCGCGATCGGCCGGGTTGTTCAGCGGGCCTTTCTTGTCGATGATGCGAATGGCCGATTCGTGGGTGCGTATGACAATCTTCTGAATCTGGTCCAGGCGGTCCTTGACGTGCGGATGCAGTTGCATCGCGCACTCGACTGCAGTCTGGGCGTGGAACTCGGCCGGGAAGGAGATCTTGAACAGCACGCTCTCCATGACGTAGGACCCATACGGCCGCTGGAACTTGAACGCGTTGCCCTTGAACAGAACATCGTAGAAGCCCCAGGTCTTGGCGCTCAGCACCGACGGGTAGCCCATCTCGCCCTTCATGGTGATGAGAGCCAGGCGCACCGCGCGGCTGGTGGCATCCCCCGCCGCCCAGGACTTGCGTGAGCCGGTATTGGGGGCATGCCGGTAAGTGCGCAGCGACTGTCCGTCGACCCACGCCTGAGAGACTGCATTGATGACTTCATCGCGCCCGCCGCCCAGCATGCGCGTGACCACCGCGGTGCTCGCGAGCTTCACCAACACGACGTGATCGAGACCGACGCGGTTGAAGCTGTTCTCCAGCGCCATCACGCCCTGGATCTCGTGCGCCTTGATCATCGCCGTGAGCACATCGCGCACAACCAGAGGCCGCTTGCCCGCTGCCACGGCGGTGCGAGACAGCCAATCGGCGGTAGCCAGGATGCCGCCCAGGTTGTCGGACGGATGCCCCCACTCGGCGGCCAGCCAGGTGTCGTTGAAATCCAGCCAGCGGATCATGGCGCCGATGTTGAAGGCAGCATGCACCGGGTCGAGTTGGAACTGAGTGCCCGGAACCTTCGCTCCGTTAGGCACGACGGTCCCCGGCACCACCGGCCCGAGCAGCTTGGTGCAAGCTGGATAGGAGAGCGCTTCCAGGCCGCAACCCAGCGTGTCGATCAGGCACAGACGCGCTGTGCTGTACGCCTCCGCGCTGGTGATGGAATGGTTGAGAACGTAGTCGGCAATGTCGACCAGCGGTTGGTCGGGATCGGGGCGGACGTTGGAGATGTGTGTAGACATATTTCCTGCCTAAGACTTGAACCGCAGAGACGCAGAGGCGCAGAGGAAATCGGAATCTTATCTGCGAGCCTCTGCGTCTCCGCGCCTCTGCGGTTAAGGGATCATTAGGTGCGCTTGTCCAGGGGCACCCACTTCAGGTCCTCGGGCCCGGTGTAGTTGGCGCTCGGACGGATGATCTTGCCGTCGATGCGCTGTTCGATGACGTGGGCCGACCAGCCGGAAGTACGGCTGATGACGAAGATCGGGAGTGAACATTGCGGTGGGAACGCCCATCATGTGATAGCTGGTGGCGCTGTACCAGTCGAGATTGGGGAACATCTTCTTCTCCCGCCACATGACCTCCTCGACGCGGGCCGAGATGTCGAACAGCTTCATGTCGCCGGCGTCCTGCGACAACCTGCGGGCGACTTCCTTGATCACTTTGTTGCGCGGGTCGGAGATCGTGTAGACCGGGTGCCCGAAGCCGATGATGATCTGCTTCTCGGCGATGCGCTGAACGATGTCGGCTTCGGCTTCGCTCGGCGTGTCGTAGCGCCCGATGGTGTCGAAGGCGAACTCGTTGGCCCCGCCGTGCTTGGGACCCTTGAGCGCCCCGATGGCACCGGTAATGGCGGAGTACATGTCCGCCCCCGTGCCGGCGATCACGCGCGCGGTGAAGGTCGAGGCGTTGAACTCGTGCTCGGCATACAGGATGAGAGAGGTGTGCATGGCGCGCACCCACAGCTCCGAGGGCCTGCGGCCATGCAGCAGGTGGAGGAAATGGCCGCCGATCGAATCGTCGTCGGTTTCCACGTCGATGCGCCGGCCCGAATGCGAGAAGTGGTACCAGTACAGCAGCATGGAGCCAAAGCTCGCCATCAGGCGGTCGGCGACGTTGCGGGCCTCGCCGACCTTGTGGTCGAGCGGCTCCGGCAGTACCGACCCCAGCGCCGAGCAACCGGTGCGCAGCACGTCCATCGGGTGGGTATTGGCTGGAATGCATTCGAGGATGTCCTGCACGGCCGCGGGCAAGCCGCGCAGCGCCCTGAGCTTGTGCTTGTACGCAGTCAGCTCAGCGGCCGTAGGCAGCTTGCCGTGCACCAGCAGATAGGCGACCTCCTCGAACTGGGCGATCTCGGCGAAGTCGAGGATGTCGTAGCCGCGATAGTGCAGGTCGTTGCCCTGCCGCCCGACCGTGCATAGCGCGGTGTTGCCTGCGGGAACGCCGGACAGCGCAACAGACTTCTTCGGCTTGGGTGTGACAGCGCCGGCTTGAGTCTCACTCATCGGTGGCGATCCTTTGCGAAAAGCGCATCGAGCTTCTGCTCGTACTCGTGGTAGTCGAGATAGTCGTACAGCTCATCGCGCGTCTGCATCGCGGCGAGCACATTCTTCTGAGTGCCCTCTCGCCGCAGCGTCTCGTAGACGAGCAGGGCGGCCTGGTTCATCGCGCGAAACGCCGAGAGAGGGTACAGCACCAGGCCGACATGCGCCGCGCGCAGCTCGTCGACCGTGAACAAAGGCGTCTGGCCGAACTCGGTGATGTTGGCCAGCACCGGAACGCCCACTGCGTCGGCGAACTTGCGATACATCGCGAGCTCGGTCATCGCCTCGGGGAAGATCATGTCGGCACCGGCCTCGACGCACGCGCGCGCGCGCTCGATGGCGGACTCCAGACCCTCCACGGCCAGGGCGTCTGTACGCGCCATGATCACGAACGCGGGATCGGTGCGCGCGTCGGCGGCGGCCTTGATCCGATCCACCATCTCGTCCTGCGGAACGATCTCCTTGCCGGGCCGGTGGCCGCAGCGCTTGGCCTGCACCTGGTCTTCGATGTGCATGGCGCCTGCGCCGAATTTGATCAGCGACTTCACGGTACGGGCGATGTTGAACGCCCCACCGAAGCCCGTGTCGACGTCCACCAGCAGCGGAAGCTCACAGACGTCGGTGATGCGGCGAACGTCGGTCAGCACGTCGTCCAAGGTGCTGATCCCGAGGTCGGGAAGGCCCAGTGAGCCGGCTGCCACGCCTCCGCCCGACACATAGATCGCCTTATAGCCCACGCGTTGCGCGAGCCGCGCGTGGTAGGCGTTGATCGTGCCGACGACCTGCAGCGGCTTCTCCGCCTGCACTGCTGCCCTGAACTTCGCTCCCGCCGACTGAGTGCTCATTTCAACCTTCGTGTGTGTTGGGCAGCACGCGGCCGCCTCAGCTGAACATGTCCTTGACGGCGTCGCGCTCCTCGATCAGTTCCTTGTAGGTGGCATCCATGCGTGCCCGGCTGAACGGACTGATGTCGATGCCTTGGACGATCTCGTAGGCGCCGTTGCGGCAGATGACCGGATAGCCGTAGATTACGCCGGCGGGAATGCCGTAGCTGCCATCCGACGGGATACCCATGGTGACCCAGTCACCGCTGGGTGTGCCGTGGATCCAGTCATGGACGTGATCGATCGCCGCGTTCGCCGCACTGGCGGCGGACGAGGCGCCACGCGCCTCGATGATGGCGGCCCCGCGCTTCTGCACCGTCGGAATGAACGCACCCTCCAGCCAGGCCTGATCGTTGATCATGCGGCCAGAGCTTTTTCCCGCCGGTTTCCGCCTGAAACAAGTCCGGATACTGCGTAGCCGAGTGGTTGCCCCAAATGGTGATCTTGTGGATGTCGGCGACGGATTTGCCCACCTTCGCGGCGACCTGAGAGACGGCCCGGTTGTGGTCGAGGCGCATCATCGCGGTGAAGTTGCGTGGATCCAGGTCCGGTGCGTTCTTCATCGCGATGTAGGCGTTGGTATTCGCCGGGTTGCCGACCACCAGCACGCGCACGTGGCGCCGGGCGGCTTCGTTGAGCGCACGGCCCTGGGCGATGAAGATCTTGGCGTTCTCCATCAGCAGGTCCTTGCGCTCCATCCCCGGCCCCCGCGGCCGCGCACCCACCAGCAGCGCTATGTCGGCGTCCTGGAAGGCCTTGCGCGCGTCGTCCGTGCCGAACATCCCCGCCAGCAGGGGAAAGGCACAGTCGTCGATCTCCATCATGACTCCCTGGAGCGCCTTTTGCGCCTTGTCTCCGGGGATCTCCAGCATCTGCAGGATCACCGGCTGGTCCGGGCCCAGCATCTCGCCGGCGGCGATGCGGAACAGCAGGCTGTAGCCGATCTGGCCGGCGGCGCCGGTCACGGTGACTCGAACGGGGGCGTTCATAGCTTCGAGGGCTCCTGGCGATGGGTCCGGGCGGGCGCTGCTCCAGCCGGCGGCGAAGCGTTGCCTGCATCAGAGCGCCGACGGTGCTGCACGGGCAGTTGCGAGCGTAGCCCAGATGTTAGCCAAGCCGCAGCGGCGGTGTCAAACGGGTCTTGTGTCTTATATAAGACCCCTTGGCGATGGGGCCTGATTTGTGCTACAAATCCTAACAGGGTGATGAAAAACGCCGCCTGCGAGGGCGGCTGGAGCAATGTCGGGTGGCGCTCAATCAAACAGTTCGACGGGTGTGCGCCGGAACGTGGAGGAGGGGCCCCGCTTGCGGGGATCCGACCGTGCAGGCGCGCATAGAGACGCGCATGATCCGGCGCGTTCGATCCGCTGCGGGGTCGCATCCACCGGCCAAGGCCGGTGGAACCTGCTCCGCCCTGCGCGGCTCCCCCGCAAAAGCCCCGAGGGCGCTGGCGCGACTTTTTCAACAGCCTGCTGACCGATCATGAAGCCAGGCCCGGATTTCCCCGCGTTTCAACCGCTCTATCGGCAGATCAAGGCGCTGATCACCCAGAGCCTGATGTCGGGAGAGTGGCGCCCAGGCGAGCCCATTCCCAGCGAGATCGATCTGGCCGGTCGCTTCAGCGTGAGCCAGGGCACCGTGCGCAAGGCCGTGTCGGAGCTGGCCGAGGAGCGCGTGCTGGTTCGCCAGCAGGGGCGTGGCACCTTCGTGGCGTCGCACGCGCAGGAGCGCAGCCAGTTTCCGTTTCTGCGCATGACTCCGGACGAGACCGAACTCACCGAGCTGACGGCCCAGCTCCTGGATCTCAGGCGGGTGCGCGACGTCGCTTCCGCCCGTCTTCTGGGCCTGAATGCCGGCAGCAGCGTGTTTCTGCTCACCCGTATCCTGCGGTTGAACGGGACGCCGATCTGCTACGAGGAAGTACGCCTGCCGGCGTCGCGGTTCAAGGGCTTAACCGCTGCCGTCGTCCAGCAGCACGAATGCATGCTGTACAGCATGTATGAAACGCACTTCGGCACCCGCGTCCTGCAGGCCGAGGAGCGCGTCAAGGCTGTGACCGTCCCCGACCCGGTGGCGGCACTCCTCCAGATCGCGCCGGGAACGCCGATGCTGCAGATCGAGCGCATCGCCTTCAGCTACCGGCACGAGCCTGCCGAGCTGCGCCATTGCCTGTGCGACACACGCCAGCATCACTACCGCAACGCCATCACCGGTTAACCGCGCATGAACCAGACCCGCCCCAAGTATCTGGACCTGACCGCAATCAAGCTGCCAGTGCCCGGTCTCGTCTCGATCCTCCACCGGATCAGCGGCTTCGGACTGTTCCTGTTCCTGCCGCTGCTGCTCTGGCTGCTGCACTCGAGCCTCGCCTCTCCCGACGCCTACGTGCGCTATCGCGCTGCCATCGCCCATCCGCTCATGAAGCTGATCTTGATCGGGCTGCTGTGGGCGTTCCTCCACCATCTGTTCGCTGGCCTGCGCTTTCTGCTGCTCGATGTCCACGTCGGGACCGAGCTCAGCACGGCACGCAACACCAGCCGTGCGGTGCTGGCGGTCAGCCTCCTGCTGACCCTCGTTCTGGGAGCGCTGCTATGGTGAAGCGCGTAATCGTGGGAGCCCACTATGGGTTGCGCGACTGGCTGGTCCAGCGCGTCAGCGCCCTGGTGATGGCCTTGTACACGCTGCTGTTCGCGCTGATCTTGATCTTCTCACCCCCGGCCCACTATGGCGCCTGGAGAGCTCTGTTCGCCCACCAGCCGATGAAGCTCGCCACGTTCTTGTTCCTGGTGAGCCTGTTCCTGCACGCGTGGATCGGCATGCGCGACATCCTGATGGACTACATCAAACCCACCGGCTTGCGGCTGGGCCTCGAGGCGGCCGTAGCCATTGCACTGGTGGCATACGCGGGCTGGGCATTGCAGATCCTGTGGAGCGCATGAATGGCCATTCCGACCCGCAAGTTCGATGCAGTGATCGTCGGCGCCGGCGGCGCGGGCATGCGCGCGTCGTTACAGCTGGCCGAGGCAGGCTTTCGAGTAGCGGTGATGTCGAAGGTGTTCCCAACCCGCTCCCATACTGTGGCAGCGCAGGGCGGGATCGGTGCGGCACTCGGCAACATGGGCCAGGACAGCTGGCTGTGGCACATGTACGACACCATCAAGGGGTCGGACTACCTCGGCGATCAGGACGCCATCGAGTTCATGTGCCGCAAGGCGCCCGAGGCGGTCTACGAGCTCGAGCATTTCGGCATGCCCTTCGACCGCAACAAGGACGGCACGGTCTATCAGCGTCCCTTCGGCGGGCATTCGCAGGACTTCGGCGCACGCCCGGTGCAGCGCAGCTGCTGCGCGGCCGACCGCACCGGCCACGCCATGCTGCACACGTTGTACCAGCGCAACGTGCGCGCCAACACGCAGTTCTTCGTCGAGTGGATGGCGCTCGACCTGATCCGCGATAGCAGCGGCCAGGTCTTGGGCGTGACCGCTTTGGAGATGGAAACCGGCGAGGTTTACATCGTGCACGCCCGCGCGGTGCTGTTCGCGACCGGTGGGGCAGGGCGCATTTTCGCGGCCAGCACCAATGCCTACATCAATACGGGCGATGGGCTCGGCATGGCTGCCCGCGCCGGCATTCCGCTGGAGGACATGGAGTTCTGGCAGTTCCATCCGACCGGCGTGGCGCCCGTCGGCGTGCTGATCACCGAGGGCGTGCGCGGGGAGGGCGGCTATCTGCTGAACAAGAACGGCGAGCGCTTCATGGAGCGCTACGCGCCCACCATGAAGGACCTCGCCAGCCGCGATGTCGTGTCGCGCGCGATGGCGACCGAGATCAAGGAAGGCCGCGGCTGCGGCCCACAGGCGGACTATGTCCTGCTCAAGCTCGATCATCTCGGCGAGGCACTGATCGAGAGCAAGCTGCCGGGGATCCGCGAGATCGCGAAGAAGTTCGCCAATGTCGATCCGGTGACCGACCCGATCCCGGTCGTCCCCACCGTGCACTACCAGATGGGCGGCATTCCGACCAATTATCATGGGGAGGTGGTGGCGCCTGCCGATGGCAATCCGGAGGCGATCGTGCCCGGCTTCTATGCGGCCGGCGAGTGCGCATGCGCCTCCGTGCACGGCGCGAACCGTCTGGGCACCAACTCCCTGACCGACCTGCTGGTGTTCGGCCGAGGCCAGCGGCGACGCCATGATCCGGTTCCTGCGCGAGAACCCCGGCCACAAGGACCTTCCCGCGGATGCGGCGGATCGCACCCTGGCGCGGCTGGAGCGGCTGCAGAATCAGACCAACGGCGAGAACGTCTACCAGGTTGCCAACGACATGCGCCGCACCATGCAGGCACATTGCGGCGTGTTCCGCTTCCCGGATATGCTGGCCGAAGGCGTCAGCAAGATCCGGGAGATATCGCAGCGCGTCGCGCGTACCGAGATCAAGGACAAGAGCAAGGTCTTCAACACGGCGCGCGTCGAGGCGCTGGAGCTGGACAACCTGATCGAGGTGGCGCGCGCGAGCATGATCTCGGCCGATGCACGCAAGGAGAGCCGCGGTGCGCACGATCGCGCCGACCATCACCAGCGTGACGACGTCAACTGGCTCAAGCACACCTTGTGGTTCAAGGACGGCGACCGGCTCGAGTACAAGCCGGTGCATTTGCAGCCGCTGACCGCCGCGACGTTCGAGCCGAAGGTGCGAACGTATTGAGAGGGCTAGGGACTAGGGACTAGAGACCGATCGCGACAGGTCGCATGCTGTGAGCCGTACCTTGAACGCCGCGCAATGCCCACGAGCCCGCAATCCTCCAACCAGTGCCTAGTCCCTAGCCCCTAGTCCCTAGCCCCTCAAACAGCCCATGCGCTTCAAAATCTACCGCTACGACCCGGACAAGGACAGCAAGCCCTACATGCAGGACTACGAGCTCCAGCTCGAGCCCTCCGACAGCATGCTGCTGGACGCGCTGATCCGCATCAAGGCGCAGGACGACTCGCTGTCACTGCGGCGTTCCTGCCGCGAGGGCGTGTGCGGGTCGGACGCGATGAACATCAATGGCAGAAACGGGCTCGCCTGCGTCACCCGGCTGAGCGAGCTGAAAGAGCCGGTCGAGCTGCGGCCGCTGCCGGGTCTGCCGGTGGTGCGCGACCTGGTGGTGGACATGTCGCAGTTCTTCAAGCAGTACCATTCGGTGCGACCGTACCTGGACAACCCGGAGCCGCCGCCGGAGAAGGAGCGGCTGCAGAGCCCGGAGGAGCGCGCCGAGCTGGATGGCCTCTACGAGTGCATCCTGTGCGCCTGCTGCTCGACGTCCTGTCCGTCGTTCTGGTGGAACCCGGACAAGTTCGTGGGGCCAGCCGGCCTGCTGCAGGCCTATCGCTTCCTGGCCGACTCGCGCGACCAGGCGACCAGCGAGCGGCTCGACAACCTCGAAGACCCGTACCGGCTGTTCCGCTGCCACTCCATCATGAACTGCGTGGACGTGTGCCCCAAGGGTCTCAATCCCACCCGCGCGATCGGCCGCATCAAGGAACTGCTCGTGCGCCGGGCGGTATAGTCCGTCGACGCATGCGCCACCGGTTGGCGCCAGGCAGGGCACGCGCGCAAGGATGCGAGGAAGGAGCATCGGCTGCCTTTTGGTTTGTCGGATCCCGGGTCGGTCGTTAACGCCCCTGGCGTCTTTGCGTCAAGTTTGAGTTGCCCGAACCATGGGTGACCGCGACCGCATCCGCTGGCGCTGCCGCCGCGGCCTGCTGGAGCTGGACATCGTCCTCGGCCGCTTTCTGGACCAGGAGCTCGACGCGCTCAGCCCAGCCGACCGAGAGGCCTTCAAGGCCCTGCTGGAGCTCTCCGATAACGACCTCTGGGATATGGTCTCCGGGCGCACGGAGGCGGAGCCAGGCCCGCAAGACCGCCTGATCAAGCGCTTGCGCAGCCTCTGATGTGCACTTGCACATCGGCTGGCGAGTGCTGCTAAAGTGCTGTAGGATTTGAAGATTAACAATCCGTTTGGCGGAGAGAGCGATGACCCAGCAGCGCACGGCAACGATCACCTTCAACGACGGCTCGCCGCCCACCGAATTGCCGCTCCTCGCGGGCAGCGTCGGGCCGGAAGTGATCGACATCCGGTCCCTCTATGCCCACACGGGGAAGTTCACCTACGACCCCGGCTTCATGTCCACGGCGAGCTGCAAATCCGCGATCACCTACATCGACGGCGACAAGGGCGTCCTGCTGTACCGCGGCTATCCGATCGAGCAGCTGGCCGAAAAGTGCGACTTCCTCGAGGTGTGTTACCTGCTGCTCAAGGGGGACCTGCCGACCCTGGCGCAGAAGCGCGAATGGGACCACGGCATCAGCCGGCACACGATGGTGCACGACCAGCTCACCCGCTTCTTCAACGGTTTCCGCCGTGATGCGCACCCGATGGCGGTCATGGTCGGGGTGGTCGGCGCGCTGTCGGCCTTCTATCACGACTCGCTCGACATCAACAATCCGGCGCACCGCGACATCTCCGCCATTCGCCTGCTCGCCAAGGTTCCGACCATCGCGGCGATGTCCTACAAGTACAACATGGGGCAGCCGTTCATGTATCCGCGTAACAGCCTCGGCTACGTGGAGAACATCCTGCACATGATGTTCGGCACGCCGTGCGAGGAATACGTGCCGAACCCGGTGCTGGTACGGGCGCTGGACCGGATCCTGATCCTGCACGCGGACCATGAGCAGAACGCTTCCACCTCGACGGTGCGGCTGGCCGGCTCCTCCGGCGCCAATCCCTTCGCCTGCATCGCTGCGGGGATCGCTTGCCTGTGGGGGCCCGCGCACGGCGGGGCCAACGAGGCCGCCCTGGCCATGCTCGAAGAGATCGGCGACGTTTCCCGCATCGGCCACTTCCTCACCCGCGCCAAAGACAAGAACGACAACTTCCGCCTGATGGGCTTCGGGCACCGGGTGTACAAGAACTACGATCCGCGCGCCAAGCTGATGCGCGAGACCTGCCACGAGGTCCTGGCCGAGCTGGGGCTGGAGAACGACCGCCTGTTCAAGCTCGCCATGGAGCTGGAGCGCATCGCTCTGGAAGACGAGTACTTCGTCGAGAAGAAGCTGTACCCGAACGTGGACTTCTATTCGGGGATCGTGCAGCGGGCGATGGGCATTCCCGTGAGCATGTTCACTGCCATTTTCGCCCTCGCGCGCACCGTCGGCTGGGTGGCGCAGTGGAATGAGATGATCTCGGATCCGGAGCAGAAGATCGGGCGGCCGCGCCAGCTGTTCATCGGCGAGCGCCCGCGCGATGTCGTTCCGATCGGCATGAGGGACTAGCGCATGGCTGCGTTGCTGAAGGAATACCTGGGCACCTCTTACCTGTTCGGCGCGAACGCGCCGTTCATCGAGGAGCTGTACGAAGGCTACCTGACCGACCCGGCTTCGGTGCCGGCGGAGTGGCGGCGCTACTTCGACCAGCTCCAGCAGCTGCCCGGATCGCCGGACGTGGCGCATGAGCCGATCCGCCAGTCGTTCGTCAAGCTGGTGAAGGCGCCGCGGAGCGCCGCGGGGAACGCGCCGACGGCGAGATCGGCGGACCTCGGCCGCAAGCAGGTATGGGTACTGCAGCTCGCCAACAACTATCGGCGCATGGGCATGCTGCAGGCCAACGTCGATCCGCTCAAGCGCTTCGAGAAACCGAGCATCCCTGAGCTCGATCCCACGTCGTACGGACTGACCGAAGCAGACATGGAGGCCACGTTCAATACCGCCTCCATGTTCGGCCCCGAGCAGATGCCGCTGCGCGAGATCGTGCGTGCGCTGCGCGAGACGTACTGCGGTTCGATCGGCGCGGAGTTCTGGCACATCGCCGATCCGGCTCCGCGCCGCTGGATCCAGCAGCGGCTCGAGCCGATCCGCGCGCAGCCGAGCTATTCGGCTGACTTCAAGCGCTTCATCCTCGAGCGCCTGACCGCCGCCGAGACCCTCGAGCGCTACCTGCACACCCGCTACGTCGGGCAAAAGCGCTTCTCGCTGGAGGGCGGCGACAGTCTCATCCCGCTGCTCGACTATCTGCTGCAGCGTGCCGGCGAGCAGGGCGTGCAGGAGGCGGTAATCGGCATGGCGCATCGCGGACGCTTGAACGTGCTGGTCAACACCATGGGCAAGATGCCCAAGGATCTGTTCTCGGAGTTCGAGGGCAAGCATGTCGACCACTGGCCTGCCGGGGACGTCAAGTACCACATGGGCTTTTCGTCGGACATCAACACCCCGGGCGGCCCGATGCACCTCTCGCTCGCGTTCAACCCTTCGCACCTCGAGATCGTCAACCCGGTGGTGGAGGGGTCGGTGCGGGCCCGCCAGCATCGACGCAAAGATCGGGAGGGCAAGCAGGTTCTGGCGGTGCTGATCCACGGCGACGCAGCGTTCGCCGGCCAGGGCGTCGTGATGGAGACGTTGAACCTGTCGCAGACGCGCGGCTACCGTACCGGCGGCACGGTGCACGTCATCGTCAACAACCAGATCGGCTTCACAACCTCGGATACGCGCGACGTCCGCTCGACCCTGTACTGCACGGACGTGGTGAAGATGATCGACGCGCCGGTGTTCCACGTGAACGGGGACGATCCGGAAGCGGTTTGCCTGGCGACCGAGATCGCGCTGGATTTCCGCACGGCGTTTCAGAGAGACGTGGTGATCGATCTGCTGTGCTTCCGCCGGCATGGGCACAACGAGCAGGACGAGCCCATGGTCACGCAACCGCTGATGTACAAGATCATCAATCAGCATCCCGGTACCCGCAAGCTGTACGCGGACCGGCTGACTGCCCAGGGCGTGGTGCGCCCCGAGGATGCGGACGAGATGGTCAAGGCCTACCGCACGGCGATGGACGAGGGCTACCACACCAACAGGAACGTCCTCACCAGCTTCCATCCACCCTATGCAGTGAACTGGGAGCGCTTCCGGGGTGCGAGGTGGACAGACCCGGCGCCAGACGGGTGTGCCGGTCGCCGAGTTGAAAGCGCTGGGCGACCGCCTCACCCAATTGCCGGCTGGCTTCAAGCTGCATTCGCGCGTGGAGAAGGTGATCGCCGACCGCCGCCAGATGACGCAGGGCAAGCTGTCGCTCGACTGGGGCATGGCGGAGAACCTGGCCTACGCTGCGCTGATCAAAGACGGGTACGGCGTGCGCTTGTCGGGGCAGGACACCGGCCGCGGGACCTTCTTTCACCGCCACGCCGTCCTGCACGATCAAGCGCGCGAGCGCTGGGATGCCGGCACGTACATCCCGCTCCAGCACATCGCCGACAACCAGCCTCCGTTCGTGGTGATCGACTCGGTGCTCTCCGAGGAAGCGGTGCTCGGGTTCGAGTACGGCTACTCCACCGCGGAGCCCAACGAGCTGGTGATGTGGGAAGCGCAGTTCGGCGATTTCGCCAACGGCGCGCAGGTGGTCATCGATCAGTTCATCGCCGCAGGCGAGGTGAAGTGGGGCCGGTTGTGCGGCCTGACCTTGATGCTGCCGCACGGCTACGAAGGCCAGGGGCCGGAGCACTCCTCGGCACGGCTGGAGCGCTTCCTGCAGCTGTGCGCAGACTACAACATGCAGATCGTCGTGCCGTCCACGCCGGCGCAGATGTTCCACGTGCTGCGCCGGCAGATGGTGCGGCCGTTCCGCAAGCCGCTCATCATCATGAGCCCCAAGAGCATGCTGCGCCACAAGGAGTCGGTCTCGACTCTCGAGGAACTGGCCGACGGGCGCTTCCAGCCGGTCATCCCGGAAACCGACGAGATCGATGCCGCTGGCGTGCGCCGGGTGATCTTCTGCAGCGGCAAGATCTACTACGACCTGCGTGCGGCCCGGCGCGAGCGCGGAATCAAGGACGTCGCCATCGTGCGGCTGGAACAGCTGTATCCCTTCCCGCACGAGGAATACACCGCCCAGATCAATAAGTACGCTGCGGCCAATCAGGTCGTGTGGTGCCAGGAAGAGCCCGGCAACCAGGGAGCATGGCACCGCATTCAACACTACCTGCTGCGCCACATGCGGCCTGACCAGGGGCTGGCTTACGCTCTGCGGACCTCCTCGGCGTCGCCCGCAGTGGGTTACCACGCATTGCACCTGGAACAACTCAAAGCAGTCATCGACGCAGCGCTGACCATCGCCGCCTGATGCGACTCCCGCATCTGGCTCAGGCGGCCTTCGGCGCGCAACCCTGGAGAACCTATGCTGGTTGAAGTGCGTGTCCCGCAGCTCTCGGAATCAGTCTCCGAGGCTACGCTGCTCGCCTGGCACAAGAAGCCCGGCGAGTTCGTTCAGCGCGACGAAAATCTCATCGACATCGAAACCGACAAAGTGGTCCTGGAGCTGCCGGCTCCCGAGGCCGGGGTGCTCACCGGCATCGTCAAGGACGAGGGAGGCACGGTCGTAAGCAACGAACTCATCGCCACCATCGACACTGACGCAAAGGCGACTGCCGCCAGCGGCGCCCAAGCACGCGCAGCAGCGCAGGCCGCGCCGCCACCAGCACCCGCTGCGAAGCCAGCGCCGGTGGCTGCGGCAAAACCCGCTGCAGCCCCGGCCGTGTCCAAGGCAGGCGAGGCGCTGGTGATGCCGGCGGCGCGCAAGCTGGCGGCGGAAAAGGGAGTCGATCTGACCATGATCGAGGGCTCCGGCCGCGGCGGCCGTGTCACCAAAGAGGATGTCGTGACCCAGCTCGCCAAACCGGCGGCCAAGCCTGCGCCTGCGCCCATGCCGGTCGACATCGCCCAGGTGCTCGGGGACCGTCCCGAGCAGCGCGTGCCGATGTCACGGCTGCGGCAGCGCGTGGCGGAGCGCCTCCTCCAGTCGCAGTCCACGGCAGCGATCCTGACGACGTTCAACGAAGTCAACATGCAGCCGGTCATGGAGCTGCGCAAGAAGTACCAGGAGCGCTTCGAGAAGGAACACGGCGTGCGACTGGGCTTCATGTCGTTCTTCGTGAAGGCATCTGTCCACGCGCTGAAGAAATTCCCGATCGTCAACGCGTCCGTCGATGGCACGGACATCGTCTACCACGGCTACTTCGATATCGGCATAGCCGTCGCCAGCCCGCGCGGGCTGGTGGTTCCGATCATCCGCAATGCCGACCAGCTCTCCCTGGCCGACATCGAAAAGCAGATCGCGGATTTCGGCAAGCGCGCGCAGGAAGGCAAGCTCAGCATCGAGGACCTCACCGGGGGCACCTTCTCCATCTCCAACGGCGGCGTGTTCGGCTCGATGCTGTCCACCCCGATCATCAACCCGCCGCAGAGCGCCATCCTGGGCGTGCATGCGACCAAAGACAGGCCGGTCGTGGAGAACGGCCAGATCGTGGTCCGCCCGATGAACTACCTGGCACTCTCGTACGACCACCGCATCATCGATGGACGCGAGGCGGTGCTCAGCCTCGTGGCGATCAAGGACGCGCTGGAAGATCCTGCGCGTCTTCTTCTTGACTTGTAGACCGAACCGCAAAGGCGCGAAGACGCAAAGGCAACGCAAAGGAAGCCCTTCAGGCGGGTTTCTTTGCGCGATCTTCTCTGCGCCTTTGCGCCTTGGCGGTTCACTGTTGAGGTCTTGGACATGGGACAGCAATTCGACGTCGCCGTCATCGGCGCTGGCCCCGGTGGCTACACCGCGGCGATTCGCGCCGCTCAACTCGGCTTCAAGACCGTCTGCATCGACGACTGGAAGAACGGGCAGGGCAAAGCCACCCTGGGGGGAACCTGCCTGAACGTGGGCTGCATCCCCTCCAAGGCGTTGCTGGAGTCCTCGGAGAACTATGAGCGCGCGATGCATAAGTTCGCCGAGCACGGCATCACGTTCGAAGGTGCGAAGCTGGACGTTGCGACCATGCTGGCACGCAAGGACAAGATCGTCGACACGTTCACCGGCGGCATCGCCCTGCTGTTCAGGAAGAACAAGGTGGCTTCCCTGCACGGCCACGGCAGCTTCGTGGCGGGCGGCGACGTGTACCGCATCCAGGTCAAAGACGGGGACAGAGTCGACGAGATCGAAGCCCGGAATGTGATCGTCGCCACCGGCTCGGTGGCGCGTGCGCTCCCTGGGGCACCCTTCGACGGGGACCGCATCCTCGACAACGTCGGCGCACTGGCCCTGTCGCAGATTCCCAAACGCCTGGGCGTGGTGGGCGCAGGGGTCATCGGGCTCGAGATGGGCAGCGTCTGGCGGCGGCTCGGTTCAGATGTGACGATCCTGGAGGCGCTGCCGGCCTTCCTGCCGGCGGTAGACGAACAGGTTGCAAAGGAGGCCTTCCGGGTCTTCAACGGAACGCTGGATCTGAAAATCTACACGGGGGTGAAGATCAGCGAGGTCAAGACGTCCAAGCAGGGTGTTGCGGTCACCTACACCGATCGGGAAGGCAAGACGCGAACCACCGAGTTCGAGAAGCTCATCGTGGCCATCGGCCGCCAGCCCAACACTGTCGGCTTGAACGGCGAGGCCGTCGGCCTCAAGCTCGATGCCCGCGGATTCGTCGAGGTGGACGAGCGCAACCACACCAATCTCCCGAACGTATACGCCATCGGCGACGTCGTGCGAGGGCCGATGCTGGCCCACAAGTCTTCGGAGGAGGGCGTGGCGGTGGCGGAGACGATCGCCGGCGAGGCCAGCCACGTCAATCTCGACACCATCCCATGGGTGATCTACACCTCACCGGAGATCGCATGGGTAGGCAAGACCGAGCAGCAGCTCAAGGCGGAAAACATCCCCTATCGCGCCGGGCAGTTCCCCTTCGTCGCCAGCGGCCGCGCTCGGGCGCTCGGCGAAACCGCGGGGTTCACGAAGATGCTCGCGCACGCCGATACCGACCGCATCCTCGGCGTCCACATCATCGGACCGTACGCGTCCGAGCTGATCGCAGAGGCGGTCGTGGCCATGGAGTTCGGGGCGAGCAGCGAGGATATTGCCCGCATCGTGCACGCCCATCCGACGCTGTCCGAAGCCATGCACGAGTCCGCGCTGGGCGTGCACAAGCGCACGCTTCACATCTGAGCCGGAGGCGCGCGGCCCGCACTGATCGGTCGATGAACGATGCGTGCGTCCACGCCCGCATGTGCTCACGTGCGGCAGCGAGGGCCGCTGCGCGGCGGCGGGGACTTCCCGGCTGCGTCCGCCGCGCCGCTGCACAGCACGGCTTCGAGCTGGATGCGGCGCAGCAACGCGTGGCGTTGGCGCTCCAGCGCCTGGCCACGGATCTCGGCGACAACGGCGGCATGCTCGACCGCCTGGCTCGGCCGGCGCCGGTCGGTGCGCGGCATCTATCTGTGGGGGCCGGTCGGGCGCGGCAAGACCTTTCTGGTAGACGAGTTCTTCCGCCTGCTGCCGCTTCAGTCCAAATCGCGAGTCCACTTCCACCGCTTCATGCAGGCCGTCCATCACCAGCTGCGCGAGCTGCAGGGTCGACCCGAGCCGCTGCAGCTCATCGCCGAGCGGATCGCCGAGGACACTCGGCTGATGTGCCTGGACGAGATGCACGTCACGGACATCGGCGACGCGATGCTCATGCGCGGCTTGCTCACGGGCCTGTTCGAGAACGGCGTCGTGCTGGTGACGACATCCAATCAACCCCCTGATGAGCTCTATCAGCATGGCTTGCAGCGTGCGCAATTCGAGCCCGCGATCGAGTTGCTGAAGACGCACACCGAAGTCATCGAGCTCGACGGAGCGCAGGACTACCGTTTGCGCACGCTGGAGCGCGCCGGCGTATATCACTCGCCCCTCGGCACGGATGCGGACAATCACTTGCAGCAGGCCTTCGAAGGCGTGGCCGGTGAGCACGGCGAAGACAACGTGCCGCTCGAGATCGAAGGGCGGACCATCCGGGCGCTGCGCCTCGCACCGGGCACCGCCTGGTTCGAGTTCAAGGAGCTCTGCGAGGGACCACGAGGGACCGCTGACTACATCGAGCTGGCGCGGCGTTACCATACGGTCCTGCTGTCCGGTGTGCGGAGGTTCGGACCGGGTATGGCCGAGAGCATGCGCCGCTTCACCTGGCTGGTCGATGAGTTCTACGATCGCCACGTCAAGCTCATCATTGCAGCCGAGGTGCCCTCCCAGGAATTGCACGCGGGCGTACAAGCGACGGTCGACGTCGAGCGAACCCGCAGCCGGTTGATCGAGATGCAGACCACGCAGTACCTGAGCAAGGCGCACCTGGCGTGAGACAGGGAGTCGAGCGCAGCGGGACAGACAACAGCACAGACCGCGACGACAGGAGACCAGCGATGCCGAAATTCAAAGCGTTCCGGATCTTCAACGAGGAGGGGAAGGTTATCTCTCGACTGGTGGAGATGGGGCTCGACGAGCTGGATCCGGGAGAGGTGACCATCAGAACCGGGTTCTCCAGCATCAACTTCAAGGATGCCCTGGCCGCTACGGGAACCGGCAAGGTCATCCGACGCTTCCCGTGCGTGGGCGGGATCGATGGTTGCGGGGTGGTCGTCTCTTCGACCGACCCGCGCTTCAGGGAGGGCGATGAGGTCATCGCCACGTCCTACGACATCGGCGTCTCGCACGACGGCGGCTATGCACAGTACATGCGCGTGCCGGCCGACTGGGTCGTGCGGCTGCCCAAGGGCATGTCCCTGTTCGACGCCATGGCGCTCGGCACGGCCGGGTTCACCGCCGGCCTCGCGGTCGTGCGGATGGAACACGAAGGTCTCAAGCCCGGCAACGGACCGGTGATCGTCACCGGAGCAACGGGCGGCGTAGGCAGCATCGCCGTCGACATCCTGGCCGGCGCCGGTTACCACGTCGTCGCTCTCACCGGAAAAGCGGAGCAGACCGACTACCTCAAGACGCTCGGGGCGAAGGAGGTCATGTTGCGAAGCTCGCTGGAGCTGGCCAAGATCAAGCCGCTCGACAAAGCCACCTGGGCCGGCGCGGTCGACAACCTCGGGGGCGAGGTGCTGGCCTGGCTCGCCAGTACCATGAACGTGGGCGGCGCACTGGCCAGCATCGGACTGGCAGCAAGCCACACGCTCAACACCACGGTCATGCCGTTCATCCTGCGCGGCGTGTGTCTACTGGGCGTAGACTCCGTCAACGCGCCCATGCCGGTTCGCCAGGAGGTCTGGCAGCGGCTGGCTGGCGATCTGAAACCGCGTCATCTGCAGGCGATGGTGACGAAAGTGCCGCTGGACGCAGATGGCGCCGGTGTTCGAACGGATCCTCAAGGCGCAGTTTCACGGGCGCGCCGTGGTCACGCTCGACACGCTAGCGGTTCAGAACGGGGAGAGGGCGGTCATGGCAGGCGAGTACAAGGCGTTTCACCGCCGATCGATTCAGGATCGGGAAGGCTTCTGGGCCGAGCAGGCGCAGCTGATCCACTGGCAGAAGCCCTTCGAGCGCGTGCTCGACTTTGACCGCCCGCCGTTCGCCAAGTGGTTCGTGGGCGGGCGGACCAATCTGTGCTACAACGCGGTGGATCGCCACCTGGCGGCGCGCGGCGACCAGAAGGCGCTGGTCTACATCTCGACCGAAACCGGCGCAGGAGAAGTCCTACACCTTCCGCGAGCTGCATGCGGAGGTGAACCGGTTCGCTGCGGCCATGCGCAGCCTGGGCGTCGGAAGAGGCGACCGCGTCATCATCTACATGCCGATGATCGCGGAGGCCTGCTTCGCGATGCTGGCGTGTGCCCGCATCGGCGCCGTCCACTCGGTGGTGTTCGGCGGCTTCGCTTCGCACAGCCTGGCCACGCGCATCGACGACGCGCGGCCCAAGCTCATCGTCTCCGCCGACGCCGGGATGCGCGCCGGCAAGGCCGTCCCGTACAAGCACCTGCTCGACGAGGCCATCCGCCTGGCCCGTTTCCCGCCCGAGAAAGTGGTGCTGGTCCACCGGGGCATCGACCAGAGCATGCCGATCACCGCCGGGCGGGATGTCGACTACGCGACGCTTCGCGAGCGCAACCCGGTGCCGAGGTGCCGGTCGAATGGCTCGAATCGAACGAGCCCTCGTACATCCTGTACACGTCCGGCACCACCGGCAAGCCGAAGGGCGTGCAGCGCGACGTCGGCGGCTACGCGACGGCATTGGCCGCGTCGATGAAGCACATCTACTGCGGCGAGGCCGGGCAGACGATGTTCACGACCTCGGACATCGGCTGGGTGGTGGGACACTCCTACATCATCTACGGGCCGCTGATCGCCGGCATGACCACGGTGATGTACGAGGGTGTGCCGATCCGACCCGATCCGGGCATCTGGTGGAAGATCGTGCAGGACAACCGGGTGCGCGTCATGTTCTCGGCGCCCACCGCGATCCGGGTGCTCAAGAAGCAGGATCCCGCCTACCTCGCCAAATACGACATTTCCTCCCTGGAGCGTCTGTTCCTCGCCGGCGAGCCGCTCGACGAGCCCACCCACCGCTGGATCATGGATGCGCTCGGCAAGCCGGTGGTCGATCACTACTGGCAGACCGAGACGGGCTGGCCGATCCTCACCGCGGTGCCTGGAATCGAGCAGACCGCGATCAAGTTCGGCAGCCCCTCGTTTCCGGCGTATCGGCTACGATCTGCATCTGCTCCGGGAGGCCGATGCGAGCGCGGCGGCCGACGGGGAGAAGGGCGTGGTCGGCGATCGTGCCGCCGCTCCCGCCCGGGTGCATGAGCACGGTGTGGGGCGACGATGAGCGCTTCGTCAACACCTACTTCGGCACGTTCAGGACCAGCCAGGTGTACTCGACCTTCGACTGGGGCATCCGCGACAAGGACGGCTACTACTTCATCCTCGGACGCACCGACGACGTCATCAACGTCGCCGGCCACCGCCTCGGCACGCGCGAGATCGAGGAAGCGATCCAGGCGCATCCCAACATCGCCGAGGTCGCCGTCGTGGGCGTGAGCGATCAGCTCAAGGGGCAGATGCCGCTGGCGTTCGCGGTGGTCAAGGATTCGTCGAGCATCGCGACGCCGGAGCTCGCCGCTCAGCACGAGAAGGAAGTGATGGCCACCGTCGATCAGCAGCTCGGCGCCATCGCGCGTCCCGCCCGCGTGCACTTCGTTGCGGCGCTGCCCAAGACGCGCTCGGGCAAGCTGCTCCGGCGCAGCATCCAGGCGCTGGCGGAAGGGCGCGATCCCGGGGACCTCACGACCTTGGAGGATCCCGCAGCGCTCGACCAGATTCGCGCCGCTGTCGCCGCCGTCGCGCCTAGCCCGGCTATCTCACCCCCGGATATTGCACCAGGCGCGGCGCCTACTTGCGAGGATCGTCGGCCGGGTTGACGTACTCGATGAGCATGGACACCGGGCCCGTCCCCATCTCCTGGATGATGACGTCGGTCTCGGCCCACGCGAAGTGGTTCACGCCTGCATCGGTGGTGTAGTAGTCGCGCGGACCGAATTTCTTCAGCTTCGACTGATCGAAGGTATCACCCACGGCGGACCAGTAGTTGCCCTGCAGCACGGTGACGGCGCGTGCATCCTCGTGACGATGCGGGGGCAGCTTGTAGCCGGCCGGGAGCTTGACCCGGACGATGTAGGGTCCGGCTTTGTCCGGGCTGCCGTACAGCAGCACCATCTGGGCGCCTGGTGGAATCGACTTTGGCTGCGGTCCATTGCAGTCCGGGCGCAGCGATGGTGTCGTTGCCCTTCATCAGCATTTCCTGGCCGGCGATGGCCGCAGCACCGAGCAGGGCCAGGCTTGCAGCCGTCAGCCGCGCCAGGACGTGGATTGTCTTGGTCACTCAAGGCCTCCTGTTTCGAGAACGCGAAGGGCGGCACCGGTGCGCCGCCCTTCGGGCTGCAGATCATTTGGCTACTGGGTGCGGGGATCGTCGTCGGGATTGATGTAGGTCACCGGATTGTCGACCGGGCCGAACCCGACGACCTCGAGGATCAACTCGGTCCGCGCCCACTGGAAGTGAGGTGTGTTGGCCGGCGTGACGAACATCGTGCCGGCCCCCAGCTCCTGCATCTTCATCGGATCGTATCGCTCGCCCTCGGCGTTCCACATGATGCCTTTGAGGATGGTGGTGACGCGGTCGTCCGGGTACTTGACGGGCGGGATCTTGTAGCCGGTCGGAACACGGATCCGGTATACGTAGGGACCCGGCTTGGACGGATCGCCGTAGAGATACATGATCCGCATGCCATAGGGCATGGCCTTGTTCTTCTGCCATTGCTTGTCGCCGGGCACCACCGTGGTCATCCCGGAGCCAGCATCCTGAGCCGACGCGACCGGAACGAGCCCCAACGTCGAGGGCCAGGGCCGGGCCGAGCAACGAAACAAAGGCTTTGTGCATTGTCTGCATTGAGCTTGATCCTTCAATCAGCGTTTGACTTCCTGCTCCCTTGTCGGCGCACTGTTTAATTGTCGTTATGGTGCGCAATGTTAGCACGAAGGCCAGGAACGCCGGGGGGCCAGCGCCGTTGTGCGCGACTCGGTTCGGTTTCCCGCCGTCGGCGAGGTGCCCGGCGCCATGCCAAACCGTTCACCTGCTACTATCTGGCCGAGCCAGATCGAACCAGCCCATGACCCGATGTTCCGCCGTCCTCGCGGCGTTGCTCCTCTTGCTCTTCGCGCGGCCGGCGGCTGCGTTCGACGGCATCCGTCTCACACTGCTCGGTGGAGCAGAGTCCGCAGCAGGCGACGCCGGTCGGCCCAGGCATTCTCGTCGAGGCGGGCGACGAGGTACTGTTGTTCGACTGCGGCGCGGGCTCCCTGGCGCGACTGCGCAGCGCACGATTCCTGCTTCGCGAGCTGACGGCAGTGTTCCTGACCAGTCTCGATTCCGCACACGTCGATGGCTGCGGCGAGCTGCTGGCCGCGTGGCTTCGTGCGGGCGCAGAGCAACCGCTGCCGCTGTGGGGGCCGACGGGACCATTGAAGCCGTGCAGACTTGGGTCGGTGACGCGGCGCCGACGAGCCGGAAGGGATCGATCCCCATGAGATCGGAGAGAACCTCGTCTACGACAGCGACGACGTGAGGGTGACGGCGATCGTCGCCGACTATCCGACCCAGCTGCGCGGCTATGGCTATCGCGTCGATCGCGAGCGTCGCGCGGTTGCGCTGCTCGGTGGTGCCCGCTACTCGGAGAACGTGGCGCACGCGCAAGGGGCGCTCAGGTCGTTGTCAGTGACGTCGCTGCCGTAGCCAGGCGGCGAGAAGCGGCCGAAGCTGCGTGCGCGCGGCGTGCTGGCCAGTCATCGCTTCGCCGGAAGATGCGGGAAGAATATTGCACGGCGCTCGCGCGTACCTGGGCCTGTACTCCAATCTGCAGCTGTTCGGAGTGGGAGTGGAGGAGGTCGTGGCCAGGACGCGACGCTACTATCGCGGTCCGATGCAGATCGCGTCGTGCCCTGATGGTCGTCGAGATCCAGAACGAGGTGCAGATCCGCTCGGCGCCGTCGGACGGTCCACGCCAGTAACGCGCACAGCGCTGTCGCTCGACAGCGTCACTCCGGCGACTGCGAGCATTCAGCGCGGAATCGAATTTGCTTGTCGCGCACGCTCGCGAGCGACGCGGATCGCGTGTTTTTTTGCTCGCAAGATGCAGTTGTAGCTTGCTACAATGCGACCCTCCTTCGGCCCGCACAGGCAGCGGCCGATCAGATCCAACGGGGACGCGAGCCTCGACAGCCATGCGACACAACGTGGATGTGGGGCCTCGACACAGGCGAGGGCCGATCCAGCACAGACAATTGCGGATACGGCGTTGAGTGGGTATTTCGACGAGAAAGGAGACTAGATGAACAAAGCAGAGTTGGTGGAGGCGATTGCGAAGAAGACCGGTGGCACCAAGGCTTCGGTGGAAGGGACGCTGGACGCGCTGATGGATACCGTGACCCTGTCTCTGGGCAAGGGTGATTCGGTCGCCCTGATCGGCTTCGGCACCTTCTCCGTGTCGAAGCGAGCCGCTCGCAAGGGCCGCAACCCCGCAACCGGGGTCGAGATCAAGATTCCCGCGTCGAAGGTCGCGAAGTTCTCAGCCGGCGCCAAGCTCAAGAAGGCCGTCAACAAGCGCTGATGCGCGACGACAAGATTTCGCAAGACGAGGGCGCTCCGTTGCGGGCGCCCTCTTCATTTGGTGAGGTCAAAGGCAACGATCGCGCAACGATGGCGGAGAGAGAGGGATTCGAACCCTCGGTACAGGTTTTGCCCGTACACACGCTTTCCAGGCGTGCGCCTTCAACCGCTCGGCCATCTCTCCGTTTCTGCTCTCTCTGCTTTGACAGGGTGTCAACACCTGGAAAGCGTGTTGGTCACATGCCCCGCCTTGCCCGGCCAGCAAAGGCGCGCAAGATAAACCAGAAGCCATTGCCTGTCAAAGCGATAGCCGAGATCACCGCGCCGTGGTCTTCAGCTGTTCGAGAATCGCCGGGTTCTCCAGCGTCGAAACGTCTTGCGTGATCGCCTCGCCCTTCGCCAGGGCCCGCAGCAATCGACGCATGATCTTGCCTGAGCGCGTCTTCGGCAGGTTCTCGCCGAAGCGGATGTCGTCCGGCTTGGCGATAGCGCCAATCTCCTGCCCTACCCAGTCGCGCAGCTTCTGCGCAATCTCCTGAGCCGCTGCACCGTCCGGACGCGCGCCCTTCAGCACCACGAACGCGACAATCGCTTCACCCTTGATGTCGTGCGGCTTGCCGACGACCGCCGCTTCCGCCACCAGCGTGTTGGCGACCAGCGCCGACTCGATCTCCATGGTTCCGAGACGATGCCCGGATACGTTGAGCACGTCATCGATGCGGCCCATGATCCAGAAATAGCCGTCGAGATCGCGGTTGGCGCCGTCTCCCGCCAGGTAGTACTTGCCCTTGAAGTCCTCCGGGTAGTAGCTCTTCTTGAATCGCTCCGGGTCGCCCCAGATGGTCCGGATCATCGCCGGCCACGGACGCTTGATCACGAGGATGCCGCCCTTGCCCTTCTCGACGGAGTGGCCGGTTTCGTCCACCACATCCGCGATGATCCCCGGCAACGGCAAGGTGCAGGAACCCGGCTTGAGCCCGATCACCCCCGGCAGCGGCGTGATCATGTGGCCGCCGGTCTCGGTTTGCCACCAGGTGTCGACAATCGGGCAGCGGCCGCCGCCCACGGTTGTGTGGTACCACATCCAGGCTTCCGGATTGATCGGCTCGCCGACCGAGCCGAGCAGCCGCAAGCTCGACAGATCGTACTTCTTGGGCAGGTCCGCACCCGCCTTGATGAGCGAGCGAATCGCGGTCGGGGCGGTATAGAACACCGTCACCTTGTGCTCGGCGATCATCTTCCAGAAGCGCCCGGCATCGGGATAGGTAGGCACGCCTTCGAACACGATCTCCGTTGCGCCGACCGCGAGCGGCCCGTACGTGATGTAGGTGTGGCCGGTAACCCAGCCCACGTCGGCGGTGCACCAGAACACGTCCGTCGACTTGTGGTCGAAGGTCCACAGCATGGTGAGCATTGCATGCAGGATGTAGCCGCCGCTCGCGTGCTGCACGCCTTTCGGCTTGCCCGTGGAGCCCGAGGTGTAGAGGATGAACAGCGGGTGCTCGGCGCTCACCCAGGTAGGCTCGCACACATCCGCCTGATCCCGGATGACGTCCTCCCACCAGACGTCGCGCGGGGCGTGGATGTGAATATCGCTGCCGGTGCGCTTGTACACCACCACGCTCTTGACGGCGTCGCAGCCCCCCATCGCGAAGGCCTCGTCGATGGCCGGCTTGAGCGCAATCTCACGGCCGCCGCGCATCTGGCCGTCGGCCGTGATGACGGCAACGGCACCCGCGTCCACGATGCGTTCCTGCAGGCTCTTGGCCGAGAACCCGCCGAACACCACCGAGTGAGTGGCACCGATGCGGGCGCAGGCCTGCATCGCCACCACCGCCTCGATGCTCATCGGCAGGTAGATGATCACCCGGTCGCCGGTCTTGATGCCCAGCGACTTCAGGCCGTTGGCGAACTGACAGACGCGGTGGTAGAGCTGCCGGTAGGTGATCTTGGTGACCGAGCCGTCGTCCGCCTCGAAGATGATCGCAACCTTGTTGGGCTGGCTCTTGAGATGACGGTCCAGACAGTTGTAGGAGACGTTGAGCTCGCCGTCGTGGAACCACTTGAAGAACGGCGCGTTGCTCTCGTCCAGTGCCTGCTGAAATGGCTTGTGCCAGAGCACGTGATCGCGCGCGAGCCGTGCCCAGAAGCCGGCGTAGTCGGCCTGCGCCTCGTCGCACATGGCTTGATAGGCGGCCATGCCGGACACGTTGGCGTTGTTGACGAAGTCCGGCGCCGGCGCGAACAGCCGGTTCTCATTCAATACCGATTCGATCGTGCTCATCGTTTTGTTCTCCTCCCGAGGCGTTAGGACGGGAAATCCTGCGCTGCGCGGCTGTCCAGGTGACAGCGAAGATTATAGCGGGAAGCCCCGTGGTCGGGCCGTGTCGCAGAGGACGCCGATGGTTGGGGTGGTACAATGGCCGTGAGTAGCTAGCGCGCATTGACGTAACCCTTATGAGCACCATCCGGCAGGACGATCTGATCGACAGCGTGGCGGACGCGCTGCAGTTCATCTCCTACTATCACCCCGCCGACTACATCGCCAACTTGTACCGCGCCTACGAGCTGGAGCAATCCCACGCCGCGCGCGACGCCATGGCGCAGATCCTGATCAACTCGCGCATGTGCGCTGAGGGACATCGGCCGATCTGTCAGGACACGGGGATCGTCAACGTTTTTCTCAAGGTCGGGATGGGCGTGCGCTGGGACGCCACGCTAAGCGTGGAGGAGATGATCAATGCCGGCGTGCGCCGCGCCTACCTGGATCCCGACAACAAGTTGCGCGCCTCGGTCCTGGCCGATCCAGCGGGTGCGCGGACCAACACCCGCGACAACACCCCGGCGGTAGTCCAGGTGAGCCTCGTGCAGGGTGACACTGTCGAGGTCGAGGTCGCGGCCAAGGGCGGGGGCTCGGAGAACAAGGCCAAGTTCGTGATGCTGAATCCATCCGATTCGATCGTGGACTGGGTGCTGAAGACGGTGCCGACCATGGGCGCCGGCTGGTGTCCGCCGGGGATCCTCGGCATCGGTATCGGCGGAACCGCCGAGAAGGCGATGGTGATGGCCAAAGAGGCCCTCATGGAGCCCATCGACATGCAGGAGTTGATCGCGCGCGGCGCGAACAGTCGCATCGAGGCGCTGCGCGTCGAGCTGTACGAGAAGGTCAATGCGCTGGGGATCGGAGCGCAAGGGCTGGGTGGCCTCACTACCGTGCTCGACGTCAAGATCCGCGACTATCCAACGCATGCCGCCAGCCTCCCCATTGCAATGATTCCAAACTGCGCGGCGACGCGTCACGTGCATTTCACGCTCGACGGCAGCGGTCCGGCCCGGTTGGAACCGCCTTCACTGGAGGACTGGCCGTCGCTGACCTACGATTTTTCCAAGGGCAGGCGAGTGTCCCTGGACTCGCTCACGCGTGCTGAGGTCGCGGGCTGGAAGCCGGGCGAAGTGCTGCTCCTCAACGGCAGGATCCTCACCGGCCGGGACGCCGCGCACAAGCGTCTGGTCGAGATGATCGCGCGCGGCGAACATCTGCCGGTGGACTTCACCAACCGGATGATCTACTACGTTGGACCAGTCGATCCGGTACGCGACGAAGTCGTCGGCCCCGCCGGTCCCACGACGGCTACGCGCATGGACAAGTTCACCCGCACCATGCTCGAGAAGACCGGCCTGATCGGGATGATCGGCAAAGCCGAGCGCGGGCCGGCAGCCATCGAGGCGATCCGCGACCATCGGGCGGTTTACTTGATGGCGGTAGGCGGCGCCGCGTATCTGGTGTCCAAGGCGATCCAGGCCGCGCGGGTGGTGGCCTTCGCCGACCTCGGCATGGAAGCCATCTACGAGTTCGAGGTAAAGGACATGCCGGTGACTGTTGCAGTCGACAGCACCGGCAACTCCGTCCACAATACGGGACCAGCGGAGTGGCGGGCGAAGATCGGCAAGATCCCCGTCGTCGTCGCGTAGGCGCAGGTCGGCATGGCGTACGTTCGAGAGCGCAGATCTTTGTTCACCGCGCGCCCACGGGTGCGCCGTCTCTCGTGCCTAGCGCCTCGTGCCTCGCGCTGGCTATTTCCACGGCGCACCTCGCGCCTCTTCTTTCTATGGCGGGCCTCCCCGCATTGCAGGGTAGTGAATCTGGTCAGGTCCGGAAGGAAGCAGCCACAGCTATTACCTGCAAGTGCCGGGGGTTAGGCTCGCCACCCCATCGGGGCGGCGGGACAGACGCAGTGAGTCTGTCCCGCCGCGTTGCCCTGAATCGCACGTGAGTCGGATGGATACAGCTCTATCGGGGCAGGCGCTGGCCCGAAAGTGGCGGCCACGCGGCTTCGCTCAGATGGTCGGCCAGGAGCATGTGGTGCGGGCGCTGACCAATGCCCTCGAGCAGCAGCGGCTGCATCACGCCTACCTGCTGACCGGCACTCGCGGAGTGGGCAAGACCACGCTCGCGCGCATCCTGGCCAAGGCGCTGAATTGCGAGACCGGGATCAGCGCTTCACCCTGCGGCCGCTGCTCGACCTGCGTCGAGATCGATGGCGGGCGCTGCGTCGACCTGATCGAGCTGGATGCGGCCTCCAACACCCAGGTCGACCAGATGCGGGACCTGTTGGAGAACGCGCTGTACGCACCGACCCGCGCCCGCTTCAAGGTCTACATCATCGACGAAGTGCACATGCTGTCGCGCTCGGCCTTCAACGCGATGCTGAAGACGCTCGAGGAGCCGCCCGCGCATGTGAAATTCATCCTCGCCACCACGGATCCGCAGAAGGTCCCCGTCACGGTGCTGTCGCGCTGCCTGCAGTTCAATCTGAAGCAGATTCCGCTGCAGCAGATCCGCGACCAGCTCGGCCATGTGCTCGAGCAGGAAGGGATCGCCTTCGAAGCGCCGGCCCTGGGTTTGATCGCACGGGCCGCGCACGGCAGCATGCGCGATGGGCTGAGCCTTCTCGATCAGGCGATCGCGCATGGTGGCGGCAGCGTGGCCGAAGCTTCGGTGCGGGAGATGCTCGGCGCCGTGGACCAGGAGTACCTTTACGCGCTTCTCGAAGCGCTGGCCGGCCACGACGGGTCGGCGATGATGCGCGTCGCCGGGCAGATGCAGGAGCGCAGCGTGTCGCTCGAGGGCTGCGCTGCAGGACCTGGCGAGCCTGCTGCACCGGCTCGCGCTGCTGCAGACGGTGGCGGACGCAGTGCCCGCAGATGAACCCGACCGCGACCGCTTGCAGGCGTTGGCCGTACGCTTCTCCCCGGCGGATCTGCAGCTTGACTATCAGATCGCTGTGCAGGGACGCGCCGATCTGTGGATCGCGCCGGATGAGTACGCCGGCTTCACCATGACCCTCCTGCGCATGCTGGCCTTTGCACCGCAAGAGAGCGGCGGCAGCGAGCGGAGCGTGGACAGCGCTAAGCCACATGGAGAAAAGGTACCCTCTGGGCCGCCTCGCGGCGACCGGCTGACACAGCCACACGGAGCGACGGTGCAAATGCGCCGCGACAGAGCAGATCGTGCGTCGCAGCCGCAGCCCGCTCGCCTTTCGACAGACGACCCGCGACGGAGAGCCCGACCTCGAGACTGCAACACGTCCCGGCAACTCCGCGCCAGAGGACGTAGGCACCGAACCGGCGACGCCTGCTCAGTCCGCAGCCCTGGATTGGACACGAGCTCCTGAGCGAGCTCAGGATCGGTGGAATGGCCCGCATGCTCGCCCAGCACAGCGCACTGGCTGCGTGGGACGGACAGGCCATGCAGCTTGAAGTCCCAGAGATCCACAAGCATCTGCTCGAAAAGCCCTATCGCGACAAGTTGCAGGCGGCTCTGGAGGAGTACTTCAAGCGCCGCCTGCGACTCGAGTTCAGCCTGGGACAGCCGAGCCGGGCAGACCCCCGCGGAGCTGGCCGATCGCGCGCAACAGGCACGTCAGGAGGCCGCGGTGCAGTCGATCGACCGGGATCCATTTGTGCGCGAGCTGGTCGAAAACTTCGATGCTCGCGTTGTGGACGAATCGATACGGCCCGTGACGGAGGCAGCCGCGACGCACAGAGTGGACGAATCGATACGGCCCGTGGAGGCAGCGGCGGCACTCAGAGCCGACGAATCCGCGCGGCCCCTGGGACTGGTGGCGGCGCGCGCAGTGAACGAGTCGCTTCAGGGTGGCGGGTAAACAGCTGCAGGGCAGAGGAGTCAGAGGATGATGAAAGGTCAGCTGGCGGGCCTGATGAAGCAGGCCCAGCAGATGCAGGACAACATGCGCAAGCTGCAGGAGCAGCTCGCCAACGTGGAAGTCGAAGGCCAGTCCGGAGCCGGCCTGGTGAAGGTGGTGATGACGTGCAAGCACGACGTCAAGCGTGTCAGCATCGATCCCAGCCTGCTGGCTGACGACAAGGACATGCTGGAAGATCTGGTGGCCGCCGCGTTCAACGACGCAGTGCGCCGGGTGGAGGCCACCACCCAGGAGAAGCTCGGCAGCTTGACCTCCGGCATGGGTCTGCCGCCTGGCTTCAAGATGCCGTTCTAGGTCGACGGCTGCAGCGACACGACACCACCCTCCCGCCGCGGAGGGAATCACAGCGAAAGGCGCAGACGTCCGACAGGGACCGGTCGACTGGCCATCGGCGTGCGGCTGCGGAGACGTCACCGGCACCGCGCCATGCTGCGCGATCACGGTATCGTCATGCGCATGTTTCGCGCGGCGCAGTTCGCGTTTACCATACGCGCATGAACACGCCGTCGAGTCTGGACGAGCTGATCCAGGCGCTGCGCTGCCTCCCCGGTGTGGGGCCGAAGTCCGCGCAGCGCATGGCTTACCACCTTCTGCAGCGCGACCATCCGGGGGCGGGGCGCCTGGCGCAGGCGCTGACGCAGGCGCTGGCACGCGTGCGGCACTGCGACGGCTGCAACACCTTCACCGAGGAGCCGTTGTGCGAGCTGTGCCGCTCGCCCCGTCGCGACGAGTCCCTGCTGTGCGTGGTGGAGACGCCGGCGGATCTGCTGATGGTCGAGCAGACGCAATGCTACCGAGGACGCTATTTCGTGCTCATGGGCCGGCTCTCGCCGCTTGACGGTATCGGGCCGCGCGACATCCACCTCGATCGCCTGCTCAAGCGAGCCGGAGACGGCAAGGTGCAGGAAGCGATCCTGGCCACCAACTTCACGGTCGAGGGTGAGGCCACCGCGCACTACATCGGCGAACTGCTGCGGACCAAGCAGCTCAAGGTGACCCGTATCGCGCGCGGTCTGCCCGTCGGAGGCGAACTGGAGTACGTCGACAGCGGGACCCTGGCCCAGGCCGTGCTAGAGCGACGAGACGTCTAGCTGCGCAACGACCCGCCGCCCATCCCGCCCGCATGTCCAGACCCCAGCCTTCCCGCCAGCGCCGTTCGCAGGGTTCCACTCGCGCATCCGCGCGTCCCGCCGGCAAGACCCGCGACAGCGGCATGAACCGGCGACCTGCTCAGGCGATCGAGCCCGCCGAAGGATTCGCCGAAGGGTTCGACAGCTCGAGCGGGCCGCAGAAGATTCACAAGGTGCTGGCGCAGGCCGGGTTGGGGTCGCGGCGCGAGATGGAGGAGCTGATCCGCGCCGGCAAGGTGAAAGTCAACGGGGCGCTCGCCCAGGTCGGGATGCGCGTGCAGCCCGGCGACGTGATTCGCGTCGGCAAACGGCAGGTGACGGTGCGCGACAGCGCTCGGCTGCCGCGCATCATCCTCTATCACAAGCCGGAGGGGGAAATCGTCAGTCACGACGATCCGCAAGGCCGTCCCAGCGTGTTCGAGAAGCTGCCGCCGATGCGCCGTGGCAAGTGGCTTGCTGTCGGCCGTCTCGACTACAACACCTGCGGCCTGCTGGTGTTCACCACCTCAGGGGAGCTCGCCAACCGGTTGATGCATCCCCGCTACGAGGTGGAACGCGAGTACGCGGTGCGCATCATCGGCAAGCTCAGCGACGAGCACGTGCGGGCGCTGAAGAAGGGCGTGCGCCTGGAGGATGGCATGGCGCGCTTCGAGGAGCTGGAGGAGCGCGGCGGGCGCGGCTTGAACAACTGGTATCGGGTCGTCCTGCGCGAGGGACGCAACCGCATCGTGCGGCGGATGTTCGAAGCGGTCGGCTACAAGGTGAGCCGGCTGATGCGCGTGCGCTTCGGCGTGGTATCGCTGCCATTCGCCCTGCGCCGCGGCACCTGGCGCGAGGTCGATGAGGAGCACACCGGTGCGATTCTGGCGTGGTCGGCAACGCTGGTGCGGCCCGATCCGGAGCCGGAGCCCACGCGTCCTGCCGCGGTCAAGCCGGCAGTTGGTCGCGCTCGAGCAGGAAAACCTGGTCGCCGCCCGCATTCGTCTCTAGCCAGGTAGCTTCCAGCGCGGGGAAGGCCGCCTCGAACGCGGCGCGGCCGTTGCCGATCTCGACCACGATCACGCCGGCGGGCGTCAGATGCGCCCGCGCATGCGCCAGGATCGCGCGCACCAGGTCCATCCCGTCGCTGCCCCCGTCCAGAGCCAGCGCCGGCTCGCGGCGGTATTCTTCAGGCAGCTCCCGCATCTCCTCGCGGCTGACGTAAGGCGGGTTGCTCACGATAAGGTCATAGCGCTGAGCCTGCAGACCCGCGAACAGGTCTGACTGCACCAGCTTGATGCGCTGTTGCAGGCGATAGTCGGCGACGTTGCGCTGCGCGACCTGCAGGGCTTCCGGTGAGATGTCGGCAGCGTCGACCTCCGCGGTTGCAAATGTCAGCGCCAGGACGATGGCGAGGCAGCCGGAGCCGGTGCAAAGATCCAGCGCCCGCCGCACGCGGTCCGGGTCCGGCAGCCAAGCTTGCAGTCCCTGCTCGATCAAACTGGCGAGATGGGAGCGCGGCACGATAACGCGCTCGTCCACATAGAAGCGATGCTCGCCCAGCCAGGCCTCGTGGGTGAGATAGGCGGCCGGCAGCCGCTCGACTACACGCCGCTCCACAACCTCCAGCACGCGCGTCGATTTCGGTCGGCAGCAGCTGCGCATCCAGGAACGGTTCGAGCCGATCCAGCGGCAGGTGCAGCGTATGCAGGACGAGATAGGCAGCTTCGTCGTATGCGTTGTCGCTGCCGTGCCCGAACGCAAGCTGCGCGGCGCTGAACCGGCTCACGGCGTAGCGCAGCAGATCGCGGATGCTGCGCAAGCTGCGGGCTGCTTCAGCGTCCATTCAGCAGGGCCGTCAGCGTGCGGAAGTAGACGCGGGAGAGGGCGTCGGCGTCGGCCAGCGCGATGCGCTCGTTGATCTGGTGGATGGTAGCGTTGACCGGGCCGAGCTCGACGACCTGTCGGCAGATCGCGGCAATGAATCGCCCGTCCGAGGTGCCGCCGCTGGTGGACAACTCCGGTTCGATCCCAAGCTCGGTGCGGATCGCCTGGCTGATGGCATCCACGAGCTCGCCGCGCGGGGTCAGGAACGGCATGCCGGACACCGACCATTCGAGTTGATAGTCCAGTCCATGGCGATCCAGGATCTGGTGCACGCGTGCCTTGAGCTCTTCGACCGTGCTGGCGGTGGAGAAACGGAAATTGAACAGCACGCGCATCTCGCCCGGGATCACGTTGGTGACACCGGTGCCGGCCTGCACATTGGAGATCTGGAAGGTGGTGGGAGGAAAGTACTCGTTGCCGGCATCCCATTGGATCGCAGCCAGCTCGGCCAGCGCCGGTGACGCCAGGTGCACCGGGTTGCGGGCGAGGTGCGGGTAGGCGACGTGCCCTTGGATGCCACGTACCCGCAGGTCGCCCGATAGCGAGCCGCGGCGCCCATTCTTGATGGTGTCGCCAAGGCGCTGCGCCGAAGTCGGCTCTCCGACCAGGCAGAAGTCCAGCCGCTCGCCGCGCGCGCGCAGCGCTTCGACCACCCGCACCGTCCCGTCCACTGCGACGCCTTCCTCGTCGGAAGTGATCAGCAGCGCGATCGACCCGGGATGGTCGGGCGTCTCCCCAACCAGCCGCTCCACCGCGGTGAGGAACGCGGCGATGGAGCTTTTCATGTCGGCTGCGCCGCGTCCGTACAGATGACCTGCGCGCTCGACCGGCTCGAAGGGATCGGACTGCCACTGCTCGCGCGGCCCGGGAGGCACGACATCGGTGTGGCCGGCAAAGCACACCAGCGGGGCCGTCTTGCCGCGTCGTGCCCACAGATTGTCCACGGCGCCGAAGCGCATCGGTTCGATCGTGAACCCGAGTGCGCGCAGGCGTGCAGCGAGGATGGTCTGGCAGCCCGCGTCGTCAGGCGTGACGGAGCGGCAGCGGATCAGCTCTTTGGCCAGCGCCAGAGCAGGGCCGGGTGCGGCGTCGTTCGGCATGGCCGGGAATTATACGGTGAGACCGAGATGCCGGACCGGCCAGCAGAGCGCAGGCGCTCGAGGCCACGGACTGCGGCTAACTTCTGCCTGCCGCTCTGTGCGGTAAGCGACTTGCCAACCGCCTCAGCCGACTGAGGCCGCCCTGGTCAGCGCTAGTTCCCGGCGTTGATGTCGATCTTGAAGTCGTCGAAAGAAGAAGCGCTCGCAAGATCGGTCCGGATCGGACCTTTGGCGCCCACGCGGGCAGCCGCCTGCTCGGCGTTGTTCATGATCCAGGACAGGTTGGTCGCCGAGTCGGAGTTGCGCAGCGCTTCCTCCTTGGTGATCTTGCCGTCGGCATACAGCTTGAACAGGGCCTGCTCGAAGCTCACCGAGCCCGGCGACAGGCTCTTCTCGATGGCTTCCTTGATCTGGTCCATCTCGGCCTTCACGATCAGCTCCTGGATGTGCTTGCTGTTGAGGAGCACCTCCACCGCGGCCACCTGGGAGCCGTCCACCGCCTTGACCAGGCGCTGGGAGATGATCGCCTTCAGGCACACGGCGAGGTCGTTGAGCAGCGCCGGCCGCGCGTCGTAGGGGAAGAAGTTGATGATCCGGTTGAGCGCGTGATAGCTGTTGTTGGCGTGCAGCGTGGACAGGCACAGGTGGCCGGTCTGCGCGTACAGCAGCGCCTGCTGCAGGGTGTCGCGGTCGCGCGACTCGCCGATCATCAGGATGTCCGGTGCCTCGCGCATGGCATTGACCAGCGCGTTGCCGTAGGACTTGGTGTCCAGCCCGACTTCGCGCTGGTTGATCACCGAGCGGTTGTGCTTGAACACGAACTCGATCGGATCTTCGATCGTCAGGATGTGTCCGCCGCGGGTGTTGTTGCGGTGCTCGATCATGGCCGCCAGGGTGGTGGACTTGCCCGAGCCGGTGGCCCCGACCACCAGGATCAGCCCGCGCTTCTCCATGATCAGGTCCTTGAGGATCGAGGGCAGCCGCAGCGCCTCGATGCCGGGCGTCTGCGTGCGCAGGTAGCGGATCACCAGCGCGACGTTGCCGCGCTGGCGGAACACGTTGACGCGGAAGCGGCCGACCTCCGGAACCGGGAACGAGAAGTTCGCTTCCCAGGTCTGCTCGAAATCCTGCTGCTCGCTGCTCCGACATCATCTCGTAGGCGATCTTCTTGACCGCCTCGGGATCCAGCACGTCGGCGTTGACCGGCATGATCGTGCCGAGAATCTTGATGGCAAGGGGCATGCCGGCCGAGATGAACAGGTCGGAAGCCTGCTTCTCGGCCATCAGCTTGAGCACCGGCGTCAGATACATGGATGTCCTCTAGGCTGTGTAACCAGCCTGGAGGGCGAAAGCAAGTTTCGGGCACAGGCCGCTGGCCTGTTCCCGTCGCTCGCCGCATGGGCGGTGCTCCTGCGAGGTCAGTCGCCTCGCAGCAATTCGTTGATGCTGGTCTTGGCGCGGGTCTTGGCATCCACCTGCTTGACGATGACCGCGCAGTAGAGGCTGTACTTGCCGTCGGCGGAAGGGAGGTTGCCCGACACGACCACCGAGCCGGGGGGAATGCGGCCGTACAGGACCTCGCCGGTCTCCCGGTTGTAGATCTTGGTGCTCTGGCCGATGTACACGCCCATCGAGATGACCGAGCCGGCGCCTACGATCACCCCCTCGACGACCTCCGAGCGAGCACCGATGAAGCAGTCGTCCTCGATGATGGTGGGATTGGCCTGCAGCGGCTCGAGGACGCCGCCGATCCCTACGCCGCCCGACAGATGCACGTTCTTGCCGATCTGTGCGCACGAGCCGACGGTAGCCCAGGTATCCACCATGGTCGACTTCGTCCACGTAGGCGCCGATGTTGACAAAGGAAGGCATCAGCACCACGTTGCGGCCGATGAAGGCCCCCCGGCGCACCGCCGCCGGCGGCACCACTCGGAAGCCGCCGGCCTTGAAATCCTGCGCGCCGTAGGCGGCGAACTTGGCCGCGACTTTGTCGAAGTAGTTGGTGTAGCCGTCGCGCACCACGCCGTTGTCCTCGAGGCGGAACGACAGCAGCACGGCCTTCTTGATCCACTGATGCGTGGTCCATTCGCCGCCGATCTTTTCCGCCACGCGCAGGGTGCCGGCGTCGAGTTGCGCCAGCACCTGCGCAACCGCTTCGCGCACGCGCGGATCCGCGTTTGCCGGGCTGATCGCAGCGCGATTCTCGAACGCGGCATCGATGGTCGTTTGCAGTTCGGTCATGGTTGTTGTTCCTGTCAAGAAAGCGCGGATACGCCGCGCGGCTTCGATGCACTCCTCGGGGGTTGGCACCAGTGCGATCCGCACGAAGCCTGCGCCCGGGTTGACGCCGCGCGCCTCTCGCGCCAGCAGGCTTCCCGGCAGGACCGTCACGCTGCAAGCTTCGTACAGGCGGCAGGCGAACTCGGTGTCGGGCATCGGCGTGCGCAGCCAGATGTAGAAAGCCGCTTCCGGCATGCTCACCGGCGCGGCACCGCGCAGCAGGCCGGTGAACGCTTCGAACTTTTCGCGGTACAGGCGGCGGTTCTCTCGCACGTGCGCCTCGTCCTCCCAGGCGGCGCGGCTGGCGGCCTGAATCGCGAGGCTCATCGCGCTGCCGTGGTAGGTGCGGTAGAGCAGAAACTTCTCCAGGATCGCCGCGTCTCCCGCGACGTAGCCCGGAGCGCATGCCCGGCACGTTGGAGCGCTTGGACAGGCTGCCGAAGACCACCAGCCGTGGGAAACCCGTTGCGCCCCAGGCGATGCGCCGCCTGCAGCCCGCCCAGCGGCGGGGCGGACTCGTCGAAGTAGATCTCGGAGTAGCACTCGTCGCTGGCGATGACGATGCCATGCCGGTCGGACAGCGCGAACACCCGTTCCCAGTCCGCCAGGCTCATCACGTTGCCGGTCGGATTGGCGGGGCTGCAAACGTACAGAAGCTGCGTATCCGCCCAGGTGGACTCGGGCAGTTGCGACAGGTCGAAGCGAAAGTTGTCCTCGGCGCGGATGTTGATAAACTCCGGCGCGGCGCCCGCGAGCAGAGTCGCGCCTTCGTAGATCTGGTAGAAGGGATTGGGCATGACCACCCGCGCGCCGGGACGGCTCGCATCGATCACGGTCTGTGCGAACGCGAACAGCGCCTCGCGGCTGCCGTTGACCGGGAGTACCTGCCTGCTCGCGTCCAGCCCGTCGAGCCCATAGCGCCGCTCGAGCCAGCCGGCGATGGCCCGGCGCAGGGCCTCGCTGCCCGCGGTAGCGGGGTAGGCGGCGAGCCCATCCAGGTTGTCGATCAGGGTCTGCCGGATAAAGGCCGGCGTGGCGTGCTTGGGCTCTCCGATGGACAGATTGATCGGTGCCAAGGCCGGGTTCGCGCGGAGGCCTTTGAGCAACGCCGACAGCTTCTGAAACGGATAGGGCTGCAGGCGGCTGAGGTCTGGATTCATAGGGTTTGGGTGCCTGCCGGAGCGCAGGCCGGCAAGCGTCGAATTATAAGGGGCCGTCGTTGCGCAAGGCGAGTGCGGTTGCCGGTCTGCTGACGGGCGCATTGGTGTGGGGGCTGATCTGGTATCCGTTTCGGACGCTGGAAGCGGCCGGTGTGGGCGGCGCGGTAGCGACGCTGACGACCTACGCCGTTGCGCTGGCCGCCGCCTGCATCGTGTTCCGGCGCGAGCTGAGCCGCCGTGCGCCGCCTCGACTGGCTGCTGTTGCTGATCGCACTGTCCGCGGGCTGGACCAACCTCGGTTACGTGCTGGGCATGATCCACGGTCAGGTGATGCAGGTGCTCCTGCTGTTCTATCTGGCGCCGTTGTGGACCGTCGGGTTCGCGCGCTTTGCTGCTCGGCGAGCGGGCCGGTCCGGTGGGTTTGCTCGTCGTGCTCCTGTCTCTGGCGGGGGCTGCACTCATGCTGTGGCAACCGGGCATGCGCCTGCCCGTTTCCCGCCAGCGCCGCGGAGTGGTTCGGTCTGTCGCCGGGGGAATCGGCTTCGCCTTGTCCAATGTTCTGATCCGCAAGGCCCACCACCTCGGCATACCGGTCAAGGCGGTCGCGGTGTTCGCGGGCGTCGTGGTGGCGGCCCTCGTTGCTGCCCCATTCGAGGGCGTGCGCTTCGACGAGCCGTTGTCCGCCGGGCCAGAGGGCGTGCTGCTGCTGATCCTGCTCGGGCTGGTGATCTTCGCGACCAACCTCGCGGTCCAGCACGGCCTCATGCGCGTCAGCGCCAACCGTGCCATCGTGCTGCTGCTCTCCGAGCTCGTGGTGGCGGCGCTGTCCTCGTACTTCCTGGCGAGTGAGGCGATGCGCTGGAATCAGTGGGTCGGCGGCACGATGATCGTCGCGGCCACGCTGCTGTCCGGCCGCCTCGGTCGGGATCAGGCCTGAGCAGAAGGCGCCGCAGAGATCACATGCGTTGCGAGTGGATATCGAGTCACGCGCTGGTGCTGGAGGCCGGGGCGAAGCGCTCCAGCTCCACCCGTGGTTGCGGCTCCCAGCCCGGCTGGCGGTGCTCCGCCACCACCGTTGTGAAGATACCACCGCGCACGAAGAACCGCGCAGTGAGCCGCATGAAGCGCGGCGCGGTGGCTGCAGCCAGATCGTCGAGGATGCGGTTGGTCACGGCTTCATGGAACGCGCCTTCGTTGCGATACGACCAGATGTAGAGCTTCAGGCTCTTGAGCTCGACGCAGCGACGGTCTGGAACATAGTCCAGCACCAGTGTGGCGAAGTCCGGCTGTCCCGTCTTCGGACAGAGACAAGTAAACTCCGGGATCTCCATGTGGATGAGGTAGTCGCGTGCGGGTCGCGGATTGTCGAACGTCTCCAACTGCCCGCCGGGTTGTGTGCTCATTGTCACCGCCGATGGTGAATCGGTTAAAATGTCGTCCGGTCGAGTGCGCGCGCCTGACAGCTTGAAGCGAGCGTGCTGCGACGGTTCAGCAGCCTGCCGGCCCGTGAACTGCGCCTGGTCCTCTCGCGTCATCACAAGGACTGGGCGTTGTTTTATGCCGCGAATGGCGGGGCGTGAAGCTGCGCTCGAATTCTAATCCGGTCCACTCCCAAATTGCGTCTCTCGCACATCAAACTCGCCGGCTTCAAGTCCTTCGTCGACCCGACCCACATTCCTCTGCCAGGCAGCCTGGTCGGGGTGGTCGGTCCCAATGGCTGCGGCAAATCGAACGTCATCGACGCCGTGCGCTGGGTGCTCGGCGAGTCCTCCGCCAAGCACTTGCGCGGCGAGACGATGCAGGACGTGATCTTCAACGGTTCCGGCGAGCGCAAGCCGTCCAACCGCGCCAGCGTCGAGCTGGTGTTCGACAACAGCCTCGGCAAGGCCGCCGGGGCCTGGGCCAGCTACGCCGAGATCTCGGTCAAGCGGGTGCTCGAGCGCGACGGCGAATCGTCGTACTACATCAATAACATGCATGTGCGCCGGCGGGACGTGGCGGACATCTTCCTGGGCACCGGGTTGGGCGGGCGCGCCTACGCCATCATCGAGCAGGGCATGATTTCACGCATCGTCGAGGCCCGCCCCGAGGAGCTGCGCACCTTTCTCGAAGAGGCCGCCGGGATCTCCAAGTATCGTGAGCGGCGCAAGGAGACCGAGCAGCGGCTGGAGGATACCCGCGAGAACCTCGCGCGCGTCGACGACATTCTCCAGGAGCTGTCGACCCAGCTTGCCCATCTCGAGGTGCAAGCCGAAGTCGCGGCCAAGTACCGTACCCTCGAAGCCGATCTCAAGCTCAGTCAGCACCTGCTGTGGTTGCTGCGCAAGCAGGATGCAGCCGCCAGCCGCACCCGCATGCAGCGGGAGCTCGACCAGGTCGCGAACCAGCTGGAAGCGGAAACCGCGCGCATGCGCGAGCTGGAGAGCCGGGTCGAGGAGCTGCGCGTGGCGCACTATGCTACCAGCGACACGGTGCATGCCGCCCAGGGCGCGATGTACGAAGCCAACGCCGACGCAGCGCGCCTGGAGCAATCCCTGCAACACCTTCGGGACAGTCGCCGGCGGGTCGACAATCAGATCGCCGCGGTGTCCCTGGAGCGCACGGACGCAAGCGGGCAGCTCGACGCCCTGCACACCGGGCTGGCGGAGCAGCGCGCCGAGTTGGAGGGCGCGGCCGAGCAGCTGGACGCGTGCCGCGAGCAGGAGCGGCTGGAGGCGCAGCAACTGCCTGCCGCCGAGCAGCTGTTCACCACGACGCGCAGCGAGGTCGAGCGTCTCGGCCAGGATCTGGCCCGGCACCAGCGTGAAGAGCAGGTCGAGCTGACGCGCCAGGACCACGCCGCCGGCGTGCTCGAGCAGCTCGGCCAGCGCCGCGAGCGCCTGCTCCAGGAGCGGGAGAGCTTGCAGGACGTCGATCGCGACGAGCTGGATCGTCTCACTCGCGAGCTGCGCGAGCTGGACTATCAGCACCGCGAGAAGCGTGATGGACGCGCCCAGGCCGAGGCGGGGCTGCCGGCGCTGGAGCAGACCCATCGCGAGGCGACCGAGGCGGCCGAGCTCGCGGCGCGGGAGCTGGCTGCGCTGGACGCTCGCCAGACGGCGCTCGAGTTGCTGCAAAAGCAGGTGAGCCGCTCGGGCGAGATGCATGCCTGGCTCGATGAGCACCAGCTCGACGGCTTCGGCCGACTGTGGCAAGGCATCCGCATCGTGCCGGGCTGGGAGGATGCACTGGAGGCGGTGCTGCGCGAGCGCCTCAATGGGATTGCTTTGGAGGATCTGCAGAAGGCCGCGGAGTGGCTCAACCAGCCGCCGCCGGGCAAGGTGTCGTTCTTCCAGAAGCGCAGCGATGAGCTGCAGAGCGTCCCCGCCGGCGCGCGGACGCCGCTGCGCGACTACATCACGTGCACCGATGGCGGTGTGGCCGCCGTGCTGCACGATTGGCTGGAAGGTGTCTTCGTCGTAGAAGACGCTGCTGCTGGCTTCGCGCAGCGCGCCGAGCTGCCGGCCGGCGCGATGATCGTGTGCCCCCAGGGCCACGTGTTCACGCGCAGCAGCGTCAGTTTCCACGCCGCTGACTCGGAGATCCACGGTATTTTGTCGCGCCAGCGCGAGATCGAGGAGCTCAAGGGCCGGCGCGAAGACCTCGAGCGGGCGCAGGCAGCGGCTCGCTCGACAGTGGTGGAAGCGCAGGCCGAGCTGGAGCATGGACGGGCAGAGCTGCAGAAGCTGCGCGAGGAAGCCGACCAGGCGCAGCAGCAGCGTCATGACCTGGAGCTGGACCAGGTCAGGCTGTCGGAGCAGATGGAGCGCATCGTCCACCGCCGCGCCCAAATCGACGGCGAGCTCGAAGAGATCGGTGCGCAGATCGAGCGGGAGTCGGCTGCCCGCAGCCGGGCCGGCATGCGGCTCGAAGAGCTGGCGGTGCGCCTGCGCGACGCGGCCGGGCAGCTGGACAGCGTACGCGCGAGCCATGCCGCGGCCGGCGACGCTCTGGCGGCGCGGCGCGAGAGCGCGCAGACGGCAGCGCGCCGGCTGCAGGAAGCCATCTTCAACCATCGCTCGGCGTCGCAGCGCATCGTGGACACCGACAACGGCATCCGCGCCCTCGGGGAGAAGATCGAGCGACTGGATGGCTCGCTGCAAAGGTTGCGCGAAGAGCTGGCCGGCCTGGACGAGGGACCCATGCAGGCGCAACTGGGCCAGGCGCTTGAACTGCGCATGCAACGCGAGCACGCCTTGAATCTGGCACGCCAGGCGCTCGAAGAGGCCGAGCACCAGCTCAAGGAGACCGAGCAGCAGCGCCTGGCAAGCGAGCAGAAACTGGCGCCGCTGCGCGAACGCACCGGCGAGCTGCGCCTCAAGGAACAGGAAGCGCGTATCGCCGAAGAAAGCTTCTCGGCTCAGCTCGAGCAGGCAGGCGTGGTCGAAGAGGAGCTGACGGGCAAGCTGGAGCGAGGCATGCGTCCCGGCGCGCTGCAGACCGAGATCAACCGCCTGGGCGAGGAGATCGCCGCGCTGGGGGCGGTAAACCTGGCGGCCCTGGAAGAGCTGACTGCCGCTCGCGAGCGCCGCTCGTACCTGGAGCTGCAGTCGCGCGATCTGCACGAAGCGGTGAACACCCTGGAGAATGCCATCCGCCGCATCGACCGGGAAACCCGCGAGCGCCTGCAGGCAACGTTCGACGAGGTCAACCTCAACCTCGGCAAGCTGTTTCCGGCCCTGTTCGCAGGCGGCGAGGCACGCCTGGTCATGACCGGCGAGGAGATCCTGGACGCCGGTGTGAGTATCGTCGCGCGGCCGCCGGGCAAACGCAACGCGTCGATTCATCTGCTGTCAGGCGGCGAGAAGGCCCTGACCGCGCTGGCGCTGGTGTTCGCGCTGTTTCAGCTCAACCCGGCACCGTTCTGCCTGCTGGACGAGGTGGACGCGCCGCTGGACGACACCAACACCGAGCGCTTCTGCCAGCTGGTACGGCAGATGGCGCAGCAGACCCAGTTTCTGTTCATCAGCCACAACAAAATCAGCATGGAGATTGCCGAGCAGCTGGTGGGCATCACCATGCCCGAGCAAGGCGTGTCGAAAGTCGTCGCCGTGGACATCGACGAAGCGCTGCGCATCCGCGAGGAGGCCGAGGCGGCGGCGTGAAACGGCGGGCCGTCGCCCGTTGCGCCGGCTGCGTGTATCGTGATCGTGATTGCAGGGTCCACGCTTTCGCGGACTCGAGGGAGGGCCCCGAACGGGGACAGGCATGGGCGAATTGCAGATCTACCTGCTGATCGTGGGTGCTGCGGTCATCGTCGGCGTGATCGTTTACAACCGCGTCCAGGAAGCCCGGTTTCGGCGCCGCGCCGAGCAGGCATTCGCACCCGACCAGGGTGACGCGCTATTGGATGCGGGTCACGCCGCGGGCACTCGTATCGAGCCGCTGCTGCAACCCGGGTCCGAGGGCGGAGACTATCCCAGCACCGGGCGGCAGGAGCCACGTGCCGGGCCCGTGGTGGCGCCGGCCGAAGCCCCTGCCGACGCGCCGGCACCGCAGGCAGCCGAGCCAGCTGACCCGTCGACCGCCGACGCCATCTCCTACGCGACCGAACTCCTGTCGCAGCAGCCGGTGGCGGCCGGGCCGCTGCAGGCACTCATGAACGATCTGGGCACGCTCGCGCGCCGCGTGCGCCTCGAGGGCCGTTCGGACGCCGCCGCCTGGGTCGAGTTCGAGCCCGCCGGAGCCGATTCGTTTCGGCATGTGCGTTTGCTCCTGCAGCTGGCCGACCGCAGCGGTGCGGTAACGCCTCAGGAGATTGCAACGTTCCAATCGGCGGTTGCACGCTGCGCCGCAACGCTATCGGCTAGCGCCGAAATTCCCGAAAGCGCTCCCTTCGTGCAACGCGCGCGCGACCTCGACACGTTCTGCGCCGAAGTCGACGTCGTGGTCGGTCTCAACGTTCTGGCCGGTGCGGGTAAGCCGATCACCGGCACCCGCCTGCGCGGCCTGGCGGAGGCCGCCGGATTCCGACTCGGCAGCCAGGGCGCGTTCGTCTACCCGGACGCACGCGGCAGCGCTCGATTCACGCTGGAGAACCAGGAGCAGCCGGTGTTCTCGACGGATTCCCTGCGTGCACTCTCCACCCACGGCATCACCCTCCTGCTGGATGTGCCGCGGGTCGCCGACGGCGTGGCGGCTTTCGACCAGATGGTCGGCATCGGCCGCGGCCTGGCCACGTCGCTGGGCGGCACGCTGGTGGACGACAACCGCGCCGAGGTCACCGCGCAAGGTCTGGAACAGATCCGCAATCAGCTGCGCGGCATCTACGCAGCCATGGAAGCGGCCGGCACGCCCGCCGGCAGCCCGCTCGCGCTGCGGCTGTTCGCCTGAAGCGGGGGACGGCTTGTCGAGCGCCAGCGTCCCGAACGCCACTCGGCAGCGCGCGGCTGCGCTGCGCACGGAGCTCGAGCACCACAGCTACCTGTACTACGTGAAAGACGCGCCTGCGATCAGCGACGCGCAGTTCGACCAGCTGTTTCGCGAACTGCAGGAGCTGGAGACCCGCTATCCGTCCCTGCGCACACCGGATTCTCCTACTCAACGGGTGGGCGCCGCGGTGGAAGGGGAGTTCGCTCCGGTCTCCCACAACGTACCCATGCTGTCGCTCAACAACGCGCTGTCGGAAGAGGAAGCGGCCGCGTTCGACCGCCGCGTGCGCGAGGGGCTCGGCGTGGACGAGGTGGAGTACGCGGCCGAGCCCAAGTTCGACGGGCTCGCCATCAGTCTCTCCTATGCCGACGGACAGCTCGCCGTAGGCGCGACGCGCGGCGACGGCTATACCGGAGAGGATGTCACGGCTAACCTGCGCACGGTGCGTTCGATCCCGCTGCGCCTGCATACCAGCCGCCCGCCGCACATGCTGGAGGTGCGCGGTGAAGTCGTGATGCTGCGCAAGGACTTCGATGCGCTCAACCGCAAGCTCGAAGCCAAGGGCGAGAAGTCCTTCGTCAATCCGCGCAATGCAGCGGCCGGCTCGCTGCGACAGAAGGATCCTCGCCTCACCGCCGCGCGGCCGCTGCATTTCTTCGCCTACGGGCTCGGGCAATGCCAGGACCCGGCCCTGCCCGGCGACCGCCACAGCCGGCAGATGGCGTACCTCGAGACGCTGCATTTTCAGGTGTCGTCGCTGCGCCGAGTCGTAACGGGTCTGCGCGGAATGCTCGAGTACTACAACAGGATCGGCGAGCAGCGCGCGGCACTGCCCTACGACATCGACGGCGTGGTGTACAAGGTCGACGACCTCAAGCTGCAGGAGCGGCTGGGCTTCGTGTCGCGTGCCCCGCGCTTTGCCGTGGCACACAAGTTTGCCGCCGAGGAGGCCATAACCGAAGTAGTCGACATCAACGTGCAGGTCGGGCGTACAGGCGCGCTTACACCGGTGGCGCGCCTGAAGCCCGTGTTCGTGGGAGGCGTCACCGTGACCAACGCGACGCTGCACAACGAAGACGAAGTCCGGCGCAAGGATGTGCACGCGGGCGATTTCGTGGTGGTGCGGCGCGCCGGCGACGTGATTCCCGAGGTGGTGCGCGTGCTGCTCGACCAGCGCCCTGCGCATGTGCGCCCGTTCAAGATGCCCGCTACTTGCCCGCAATGCGGTTCGCTGGTGGTGCGGGAGGAGGGCGAGGCGGTGGCGCGCTGCACCGGCGGGCTGGTTTGCCCGGCGCAGCGCAAGCAGGCGCTGCTGCATTTCGCCTCGCGCCGGGCGCTCGACATCGAGGGCCTGGGAGACAAGCTGGTCGATCAACTGGTCGACCAGGACCTGGTGCACGACGCCGGCCGACCTCTACCAGCTCGACGCCGAGCGCCTCGCGGGGCTCGAGCGCATGGGCGAGAAGTCGGCCGCCAAGCTGGTCGCGGCGATCGCCGGCAGCCGGCGTCCGAGCCTGGCGCGGTTCATCTACGCCCTGGGCATCCGCAACGTGGGCGAGAGCACTGCACGCGACCTGGCGCTGGACTTCGGCGATATCCATGCGCTGATGGACGCAGACGAGCAGCGGCTCCAGCAGGTGGTCGATGTAGGCCCGGTGGTGGCCCGCAGCATCAGCGCGTTTTTCGGCGAGCGGCACAACCGCGAAGTCATTGACAGACTCCTGGCAGCCGGCGTGCAACCGGAGGCGCGGGCTCGACCTTTGCGCGCGGCCCGCGGGCTTGCGGGACGGACCTTCGTGCTCACCGGGACCCTGCCCGGTCTATCCCGTGAGGAGGCCGCGGCGCGGATCCAGGCCGCCGGGGGCAAGGTTACGTCCAGCGTGTCGAAGAAGACCAGCTACGTCGTGGTCGGCGCCGAGCCGGGGAGCAAGCACGACAAGGCTGTGGCGCTGGGTATTCCTGTGCTCGACGAGGATGGGTTGCTAGAATTGCTGAAAGCCAGTTCATGACAAAGGAGGCAGCTTGAAGCGCGTCACCAAAGCCGTGTTTCCGGTGGCGGGCATGGGAACACGGTTCCTGCCGGCCACCAAGGCCAGCCCCAAGGAGATGTTGCCGATCGTCGACAAGCCGCTGATCCAATATGCCGTTGAGGAAGCAGTGGCCGCCGGCATCACCCACATGGTCTTCATCACCGGGCGCAACAAGCGCGCCATCGAGGATCACTTCGACAAGGCCTACGAGCTGGAAACCGAGCTCAAGGGCCGCAACCGCCACCAGCTGCTGGAGGCGGTCCAGGACATCGTTCCGAAGGAGGTGACCTGCACCTACGTGCGCCAGTCCGAGGCCCTGGGGCTGGGCCACGCTGTGCTGTGCGCCAAGGCGGTGGTGGGCGACGAGCCCTTCGCGGTGATCCTGGCGGACGACCTGATCGACGCCGCTGTTCCGGTGCTCAAGCAGATGACCGAAGTCTACGAGCAGCGTCACCGCTCCGTGATCGCAGTCCAGAACATCGCGCGGGAGGAGACCGGCAGCTACGGCATCATTCAGGGCGATCCGGACGGCGAGCGCCTGATGCGGATGAGCGGGATCGTCGAGAAGCCGCGCCCGGACGTCGCGCCCTCGACGCTGGCGGTCGTGGGTCGCTACATCCTCGCCCCGCGCATCATTCATCATCTCGAGCAGATCCAACCGGGCGCGGGCGGGGAGATCCAGCTCACCGACGCGATCGCCTCGCTGCTGCGGGATGAAACGGTCCTGGGCTACCGTTTCGAGGGGACGCGCTTCGACTGCGGCTCCAAGCTGGGTTACCTGGAGGCCAACGTGATGTTCGGACTCAAGCACCCGGAGACTGGCGCCGAGTTCGCTCAGTTCCTCGCCCACCTGGGTGGCCACGCCGATGTCTGACGCTGTGGACCGGGACCGTGCCTGGGAGATCCTGCGCAGCGCCGACCTGGTGTGCGCGGAGGCGACCGTGCAGCAGGCATTGCATCGCCTGGCCGAGGAGATCACCGCCACATTGGGCGAGCGCCATCCGCTGGTGCTGAGCGTGATGGGAGGAAGTGTCGTCTTCAGCGGGCAGCTGCTGCCGCTGCTGCGCTTTCCACTGCAGTTCGATTACCTGCACGCCACCCGCTACGATGGAACCACTCGCGGAGGAACGCTGACCTGGAAGGTGCTGCCGCACCAGTCGGTCGCGGGGCGGGCGGTGCTGGTGCTGGACGACATCCTCGACGCGGGCGACACGATGGCCGCGATCAAGCGGCGGTTGTTCCAGGACGGGGCAGCCGAAGTACTGTGCGCGGTGTTCGCCGACAAGGACCTCGGCCGTGTCAAGCCGATCCGCCCGGACTTCGTCGGCATCACCGTGCCGAACCGCTACGTGTTCGGCTTCGGCATGGACGTGGAGGAGGCGTGGCGGAATCTGCCAGCGATCTACGCCTTGAAGGGCGAGTGATCGGTGATCGGTGATCAGCAAAACCTCAGCTCGGCCGACCGGACGAGGAAGCCACCGGCCACCGATTCCCGATCACTGATCACTGGATCACCGATGCTAGCCATCATCGGAGGCACCGGCCTCACTCAGCTCTCCAACCTCGAGGTGACGCGCCGCGAAGCCGTGCGCACGCCTTGGGGCGAGCCGTCAGGGCCGCTGACCTTTGGCAAGAATCGGCAATCGCGAGGTCGTGTTCCTGGCGCGGCATGGCGACGGGCACACCCTTCCACCGCACCTGGTCAACTATCGCGCGAACATCTGGGCGCTGCATGCGCAGAAAGTCACGCACGTGGTTGCGGTCGCCTCCGTCGGCGGGATTCGGCCCGATCTGGGACCCGGCGTCATCGCCGTGCCCCATCAGATCATCGACTACACCAGCGGGCGCAGCAGCACCTTCTATGAAGGCGGCGAGCGTGGCGTCGTGCATATCGACTTCACCCACCCGTACTGCGAGACGCTGCGCCAGCGCTGCCTCGAGGCCGCCCGGCGGCGCCGGCCAACCCGTGGTGGACGGTGCCGTGTACGCCACCACCCAGGGCCCACGCCTGGAAACCGCCGCGGAGATCGACCGCCTCGAGCGCGACGGAGCGGACCTGGTGGGCATGACCGCGATGCCGGAGGCGGCATTGGCTCGCGAGCTCGAGCTTGTGCTATGCCGCCATTGCGGTGGTGGCCAACCACGCGGCCGGCCGCGCGGCCAGCAGCGCCGGCATCCGCATGGAGGACATCCACGCCACCATGCAGGCCGCGCTCGCCAAGGTACGCAAGATCATCGAGAGCACTGGTGGAGCAGCATGACAGTTAGGACCGTTCTGCGCATGGGCGATCCGCGCCTGCTGGAGCGCGCGCGCGAGGTCGATGAGTTCGACACGCCCGAGCTGCACGCGTTGCTGGTGGACATGCACGATACGATGGACGCGCTCAGCGGCGCCGGGCTCGCTGCGCCCCAGATCGGAGTGTCGCTGCGCGTGGTGATCTTCGGCGTGGCGAGCAATCCGCGCTATCCAAATGCCGAACCGGTGCCGCACACCGTGCTGATCAACCCGATCATCACGCCGATTGCGCAAGAGATGGAGGAGGGCTGGGAAGGTTGTCTCAGTGTCCCCGGCATGCGCGGGCTGGTGCCGCGCTATACCCAGCTGCGCTATCGCGGCCTGGACCAGTACGGCGCTCCCATCGATCGGACCGTGAGCGGGTTCCACGCACGCGTGGTGCAGCACGAGTGCGATCATCTGGATGGCATTCTCTACCCGATGCGCATACGCGACATGCGCAACTTCGGCTTCCACGACGTGCTGTTTCCGGATCAGCCCGCAGCGGACGATTGACATTGCAGCGGCAGTTCGTGCGCTAAAGTTTTCGCGTCTGCTGCCGTAACATGAATCCAGACACGCGCACTCGCAGCACCTTCCTCGCGCAGTCTCCCACCTCACTCAAGTCACCAGCACCTCGCGGAAACCCGCGTCCCTGGCCGCTCTCCAGGCATCACTGCATCCCGGCAAGAAAGTCCAGCGGCTAAAGTTTCGGCAATTTTTGCCGTTACTTGTTGCATGCCGGCGGCACCTCGCGCAGACACTGCGACACGGGAGCGCGGGCGCCAGTCCCACCGTACATGCACCGCATATGAAGGAGTGAGGAGTACAGAATGGCACAGATCATCAACACCAACATTGCTTCGCTCAACGCGCAGCGCAATCTGAATACTTCGCAGAGCGCGCTTGCCACTTCCCTGCAGCGGCTGTCCTCGGGTCTGCGCATCAACAGCGCCAAGGACGACGCCGCCGGCCTCGCGATCTCCGAGCGCTTCACCGCGCAGATCCGCGGCCTCGATCAGGCGCGCCGCAACGCCAACGATGGCATCTCGCTGGCGCAGACCGCGGAAGGCTCGCTGCAATCAGCCGGCGACATTCTGCAGCGCATCCGCGAGCTGTCGGTGCAGGCGGCCAACGCGACCAACTCCGCTGGCGACCGCGCAGGCGCTGAACGCGGAAGTGCAGCAGCTCACGCAGGAGTTGCAGCGCATCGCGACGCACGACCGAGTTCAACGGCCAGAAGCTGCTGGACGGAACGTTCAGCACGGCTATCTTCCAGGTCGGCGCGAACGCCAACCAGACCATCACGGCCAACTCGGGCAACTTCCGGACCAGCGCCTACGGCAACTACCGCATCGGCTGCGCTGGTCGCCAATCACGGAGACGGGCATCGGCGACCTGGTCAAGGGCTCGATCAACGCCGCGGCATCGCGAGCGCCAATCGCGCGCAGCTCGACCCGGACCAGCGCTGGCTGCCGGCTCGATCGTCGCCGCGGCCGGTGCGGTGGCGCTCAACACCGCCAGCGGCGAGCCACGACCATTCGGTACAACGCCGGCGCGAGCGCGGCCGATATTGCCGCGGCGATCAACGCTTCCGACTCCGGCGTGAAGGCTAGCGCCATCACCAGCTTCGTGCTCGGTGGCGCGGCGACGACGACGCGCCGGCGGCCGGTGCCAGCATCGCCGGGCGATTCTCGGCAGGGACACACGTACACCTTCTACCTGACCTCGGACACTCCGATCCCGACCGGTGCGACCAAGCCGACCTCGTACACCGACGGTGAGCTTCACGGTCGGCGGCAGCAAGACTGCGGGCGGCGACCGATCAGGACGTGCTCAACGCCGACCAGTTGAGCTCCGCCGTGCAGGCCTTCAACGACGTCGCCGGACGGACCGGCTTCACGGCGACAGGTGGTCAAGACCGAGAGCGGGACGGCACGACCGGCAACTCCTTCGCCATCCAGCTCACCAACGAAAGCGGCGACGGACCTGCGCATCGCCGCCGGGCCAGACCGACCTCGACATCAGCTTCGAGGACGCCGGCGTGCTCGACGGCGATATCGACCAATACGCTCGGCCAGGGTGCCGACGGGCACGACCAGCATGCGATACATCAGCCACATCGGCGACGCCACCTTGGGCTGGGACGACGGCGACGGGAACTGGATCACCGGCCAGCTGGTGCTCGATTCGGATCGAGCCTTCAGCGTCGACAGCAGCGCCGCCGGCAACGTCGACTGACTTTCTTCACGGACGAGCGACGGCAGCGGTATCGCCTCCGGCCAGCCTCCAGGCGACGGAGAAGATGGACGTCAGCACCGTCGACTCTGCGATGCGGACGCTCGCGATCGTCGACTCGGCCCTGGCGGCCGTGAACGGCCAGCGCGCACGCTACGGCGCCCTGCAGGCTCGCTTCGAGAATGCGATCACGAACCTGCAGACCACGTCGGAGAGCCTGTCGGCATCGCGCTCGCGGATCCGCGATGCGGACTTCGCTGCAGAAACCGCCGCGCTCACGCGCGCGCAGATCCTGCAGCAGGCCGGCACCGCGATGCTGGCGCAGGCGAACGCGATCCCCAACAACGTGCTCACGTTGCTGAGGTAAGCGCGCAGGAACGAACGCAGTTGAGTTGGCGTAGGGAGGCGAGGTTCGCCTCCCTACCGCTCATTCGCGCGGGGCAGGGCTCCAGGCCTCATGCTCCGGACTGAATGAGGTGAAGACTATGGGAATCGACTCGCTATCCAATTTGGTCAACGCGGCGCCCGCCGCCGTGCCGGCGCAGGCACGCCCGTCCGCACGTGCGGAACCGGCGGTTGCAGTGGAAGCGCAAGCCACCGCCGGCGGGGAGCGAGCAGGTGCGGCATGCAGCCGAGACGATCAACCGGCAGCTCCAGACCGTCGCCCCGAACCTGCGCTTCTCGGTCGACGAGGACACCGGCAAGACCGTGGTCCGGGTGGTCGACACCGATACCGGCGAGATCATCCGCCAGGTGCCCAGCGAAGAAGTGCTGGCCATCAGCCGCTCCATCGATCGCCTGCAGGGCCTCCTGTTCCACCAGCAGGTCTGACGCCCCCAGAGTCTGACGCACCCAAAGTCCGACGCCCGGCGCCGCAGGCCCCCGGTCCGGACAGGTCCCTCGACTAAAGAGGCGAGGCGGCCCGGCCGATAACACGCTCACAAGCTTGAGGACTTCCCTATGGCGATCTCGGCCCCAGGCGTGGGTTCGAATCTGGATGTGAACAGCATCGTCAGCCAGCTGATGACGATCGAGCAGCGGCCGCGCACGCTGCTCGACGCCAAGGAAGCCGGCTACCAGGCACAGCTTTCGGCCTATGGCCAGCTGCGCGGTGCCCTGTCGGCGCTGGAGTCGGCAGTCGGCGGGCTCGCGGATCCGGCTCGCTTCGAAGGTCGCAGTGCCACGGTCGGGGACACCAGCGTGGTGTCGGCCTCGGCGGGCGCCGCCGCCGCCAATGCGACCTATGACGTCGCGGTCACCCAACTCGCGCAGCACCAGTCCCTCACCACCGCCGGGCAGGCGAGCGCCACAACCGCCATTGGCAGTGGGGCGAGCACCACGCTGACCTTCGACTTCGGCACGATCAGCGGTGGCACGCTGAGCGGCGGCGTATACACGGGCGCAAGCTTTGCGCTGAACGGTTCCTTGGCAACCCGCACCGTCACCATCGATGCGAGCAACAATTCCCTGCAGGGGATCCGCGATGCCATCAACGCAGCCAACCTCGGGGTTACTGCGAGCATCCTGAATGTGGGCGGCACCACGCCGTACCGCCTGGTGTTGCAGAGTGCCCCAGGGGGCAACGCTGCCAGCTTGCGGATCGGCGTCAGCGGCGACACTGCGCTGGCGAGCCTGTTCGCCTACGATCCCGCCGGTACGCAGAATCTGACACAGACGGTCGCCGCGCAGGATGCCAATCTGACCGTCAACGGCCTGGCCATCACGAGCGGTTCCAACACCCTGACCGACGCTATTCAGGGCGTGACGTTGGGCTTGGCCAAGGTCGGCACGACCGCGGTGACGATCGGACGCGATCCGACTGCGGCGCAGCAAGCCGCACAGGCATTCGTGAAGGCGTACAACGACCTCAACACGATGCTTCACGATCTCACCCACTTCGACGCGACCGGCACCAGCAGCGGAGCACTCGTCGGCGACAGCGCCGCGCGCACGATCCAGAGCCAGCTGCGCAATGCCCTGTCCTCGGCGCTGGCGGGCGGAAACAGCAATACGCTGCGAGTGCTCTCCCAGGTCGGGATGTCGTTCCAAAGGGACGGCTCGCTGGCATTGGACAGCGGCAAGCTCGCCCAGGCGCTCGCGTCCGACCCAGCCGGCGTGGCACGGTTGTTCGCTTCAGGAAGCGCGGCCAGCGACAGCCTGATCAAGGTGGCGGGCTCTGGTTCGGCGACGGCGCCCGGCACCTATGCGGTAGAGATCACGCAGCTCGCTGCTCGCGGCCAGCTGGTTGGGGCCTCTGCCGCAGCACTGACCATCTCCACGGGCGTGAACGACATCCTCACGGTCACGGTCGACGGTACCGCCGCGACGATCACGGTTCCCGCTGGAACCTACACGGCGGCGTCCCTGGCTGCGCAGGTGCAGGGACTCATCAATGCTTCCAGCTCGCTGCGGACCGCCAATGCGCAGGTCACGTTGTCCGAAGCAGCCGGCGTGCTCACGCTCACCTCGAAGCGCTATGGGTCTGGCTCCACGCTGACCGTTGGCGGCACTGCAGGGGCTGCCTTGTTTGGTGCTGCGCCTGCCACTACGGCAGGCACCGACGTGGCCGGAACCATTGGCGGGTTCAGCGCGACCGGATCGGGACAGCGCCTGACTGCAGTCGCCGGCGCGCCTACCACCGGACTGGCACTCGATATCACGGGTGGCTCAACCGGCAGTCGTGGCGTCGTGAGCTTCGCACGCGGCTATGCGGCCCGCCTCGACGGTCTATTGCAGGGCCTGCTGGGGAGCGACGGTGCGATCGCCAGCCGCACCACCGGCATCAATGCAACCATCAAGGACCTGGATCGTCAGCGCGACGTGCTCGACCGTCGATTGGCTGACATCGAGACGCGCTATCGCAAGCAATTTACCGATCTGGACACGCTCATGAGCAGCATGACCGCCACCAGCACCTTCCTCACCCAGCAATTGCAGCAGCTCCAGCAACTGCAGAGCTCGGGCAAGTAGGGCGGTGTGGATCAAATTTCACAGGAGAGCAATGCAATGAACGCCGCGGTCGAACGCGCTGTGGACACTTATACCCGTCTGGAGGTCGAGACCGGAGTAGCGGCGGCCTCGCCGCAGCGCTTGGTCGTCATGCTCTACGACGGCGCACTCAAAGCCGTGCTGAACGCGCAAGCCGCGCTGGCACGCGGCGATCTTCCCGAGCGTGGTGCCGCCATCTCCAAGGCCATTTCAATCATCGACGAGGGCCTGCGTCCGGCCCTCGACCTGGAAGCGGGAGGCGAGATCGCCGGCAACCTGTTGGCCCTGTACGACTACGTGGCGAACCGGTTGCTGTACGCGAATCTCAAGGGGCACGGACAGTCGCTCGAAGAGGCGGTCCATCTGTTGTCCGAGCTCAAGTCCGCGTGGGAGGCACTGGAGCGCCAAAGCCAGCCAGTGCGCACAGCCGAGAGCGTCGAGGGTCATACGGCGGGGCCGCGCCCCGCTCTGAGCTACGGCAAGGCCTGAGCGAGTGGGGAAACCGAGCGTGCTCGAGTGCTACGAGCGCGCGCTGGAATGCACGCGCGCGATGCACACAGCCGCCCAGAAGGGCGACTGGGATGCGCTCGTGCAGCACGAGAAGGAACGCGCGGTTCTCGTCGATCGCCTTGGCCGGGAAGACGCCGACCCGGCCAGCGACGTCGCCTCCCGCGGCCACAAGCGCGAGCTGATCGCGACGATGCTGCAGCTCGATCAACAGATCCAGCTGCTCACACAAGACTGGATGCACGAGCTGCGAGAGGTGCTGGGCAGCATCCGCGCCGAGCAGCGCCTCAACCGCACCTACGGGCCTTGACCCATCCCGTCAGCGCGGCGGCTGTCCAGGGCAGCCCGTGTTGACGCCCACTGCCTAAAGTAGCAAACTCGATGCGATTCGTGTGGCGGGTGAGTGGGAGTGCGCAGTGGAAGCCCTGGTCGTTACCTGGCGTGAGTTGCTGGTCGTCGCCATCACCGTGCTGGCTATCTATGCGGTGGAAGTCCTGCTCCTGCTGCGCTGGTCGGGCCGAAGGGTGAGCCTGTGGGCACGCACCGAAGCCAGCTCCGAAGGTCAAGCCCTCAACGCGCTGAGCTTGGAAATCGCGGAGTTGCGTGGCCAGGTGGCGCGTCTGCAGGGGGAACTGGAGCGGCTGAAGTCCGCCACGCCCTCCGCCATATCGCCATACAACCAGGCGATTCAGATGGCCCGCCAGGGCCTGAGCGCCTCGGAAGTGTCCAGCCGCTGCGGCATCTCTCGGGGGGAAGCCGAGCTGATCGTCGCGCTCTACCGCAAGTTGCGCATCTAGCCCGCGCATCGCGGGCCGCCCGGCATTCCTGCCGGGAGGATCGGTCATGGCGCTGAGTCTTCAGGCCCAGGTGCTGGCGTTGCGCTCGGCGCTCGAGGCCGCGCTCGCCGGGACCAACGCCGAAGCGCGTGGCCCCGAGGTTCCATGGACGCCAGGACAGCGCCTCACTGCGCAGGTGGAAGCGGAGCTTCCAGGTGGCCGCTACCAGATCCGGGTCGGGACCTTCCAGTTCGATGTCGATCTGCCCAGCAAGGCACAGGTGGGCGACACGCTGAGGCTGGAATTCATCTCCGGCTCCCCGCGCGTCGCCTTTGCGCTGTCCGCCGAGCCTGCAGAGGAGCCTGCAGTCGACTCCGGCAACAAGGTCCCGCAGGTGCAGATCAGCGCGGCCGGGCGCACGCTCACCGAGATGTTGCAGGCCGGTACCTCCGTCGCGCGGCCAGCGGCAACCGCGCCGACTCCTGTTCAGGACCCGGTGCCGCTCTTGCCCGCCCCCCCGCACGAGGCTGCCGAGCTGGCTGCCGCATTGAAGGGCGCGTTGGACCGCAGCGGTCTGTTCTACGAGTCGCATCTGCTGCAATGGTTTACAGGGGACCGTCCGTTGGCGGCGCTGTTGCGTGAGCCCCAGGGCCGACTGTCGACGGCCGCACAACCAGCCCAGCCCGGTCCTGACGACGCCACGGGCACTGCACGTGTTTCGGCGAGCTCTGTTGCCGATGCGACGGTCGCGCGCAGCACGGGGCAAGAGCGGCCCGTGCATGCGCAGTTGCTCGATCCGCAGGTGCTCGGCCAGGTCCGCAGCCAGCTGGACGTGATCGAACAGCGCCAGATTGTCTGGCAAGGTCAAGCCTGGCCAGGACAGCCGCTGGAGTGGCGCATCGAAGAGCCGCCAGAGCGCGCTGCTGCGCCAGACGAGCCAACGCCCTGGACGACACACCTGCGCCTGTCGCTGCCGCATCTGGGCGTGGTGAACGCGGAGCTGGGCCTGACCGGCGGATACGTACGGGTGCGGCTGGCCGCGGAAACCGACGCCACCGCTGGCGCGTTGCGCAACGCTCAAAGCGGGCTCACCGCTGCATTGTCCCAAGCGGGATTGGCACTGGCCGGCTTTGCGGTGGCCATCGAGTGATGCAGCCTGATCCCGCAAACCTTGCCGTGGCCCTCGCCTATCAGGAGGAGGAGGGCGCACCGCGCGTCGTGGCCAAGGGCCGTGGTCTGCTGGCGCAGGCCATCGTCGAGCGCGCGCGCGAGGCGGGCGTCTACGTGCACGAATCTCCCGAGCTGGTCGCGCTGCTCATGCAGGTCGACCTCGACCGCCACATCCCGCCGCAACTCTACGTCGCCATAGCCGAGCTGCTCGCCTGGCTGTACCGCGTCGAGCGCGGAGAGGATCTGCCGTCGCCTGGGGATAGCTAACCGCAGAGGCACGGAGGCGCAGAGGACTCGCCGAGGGGAACCAACGAAACCAGCGCGAGAATACGCAGTGTAGTCAAAGCATCGCGGAACAGCGACGAGCTACGCCGATCGTTGATCTGCGTCGACCGCGACGGGGAAACGCCCGGTTGGTGTTCCTCTGCGCCTCCGCGCCTCTGCGGTTCCGCACTAGGCAGTAGTCAGCTGTAACGCGCGAATGAGATCGCTCTCCAGCCGGATGATGGTGCGCGTCTCGCGCAGCGCATCGCCGCGCACCACGAAGCTGTCTTCTGCGCGCTCGCCGAGCGTGTTGATCTTGGCGGTCTGTACCTCGATCCCGTATTCCACCAGCAGCCGCGCCACACTCGACAGCAGCCCCGGGCGGTCGCCGGCGGTGAAGTTGAGATAGAACAAGCGGCCGCGCTCGTCGGGACGCACGCTCACCTCGGGCGTGATCGGGAAACTGCGCACGCGCCGGCTGACGCGGCCCTTGGTCGGCGGCGGCAGAGGGCCGTCGCGCTTCAAGTGCTCGCAGAGCTCGTGCTCGATGTACGCCATCAGATCCCGATAGTGCGTCGTGGCCCGGTTCGGGATCGAGCACTTGGAACGTGTCGAGCGCGTAGCCGTGCAGCGTGGTGTAGACCTTCGCCTCCACGATGCTGAAGCCGATGCGCTCGAAAAATACGCAGATCTGCGCGAACAGGCTTTTGCGATCGGGCGTGTAGATCATCACCTGCACGCCTTCTCCTACCGGGCTCAGCCGCGCCTTGACCACCGGCTCGGGAGAGGCGACGCGATAGTTCAGCAGCCGGGTATGCCAGGCGATCTCGCGCGCATCGTGGCGCAGGAAGTAGGGCGTGTCGAGCTGCGCCCACAGTTTCTCGTGCACGCCGTCGGGTAGCGCATACAGCTTCAACTTCTGCAGAGCCAGACGCTGGCGGTTCTGCAGGCGGTTGCCGGCGGGGTTGGTGTCCCCGCCCAGGAAGCGCCGCGTGGACCAATACAAGTCCTCGAGCAGCTTGCCCTTCCAGGCATTCCACACCTTCGGGCTGGTACCGCGGATATCGGCGACGGTCAGCGTGTACAGGGCATTGAGCCGGCGCTCGCTGCCTACCAACGCGGCGAATTCACCGATTACCTGAGGATCGGACAAATCCTTCTTCTGCGCGACGGAGGACATCAACAGGTGATGCTGTACCAGCCACACCACCAGATCGGTGTCCTCCCTGGGCAAGCCGTGTGCCCGGCAGAACCGCTGCGCGTCGGCCATCCCCAGAGTGGAGTGGTCGCCACCGCGCCCCTTGGCGATGTCGTGAAACATTCCAGCCAGATACAGCACCTCGGGTCGCTCGAACTCGACAACCAGCCGGCTGCACAGCGGATACTCGTGCGCCATCTCGGGGACGGCGAAGCGGCGCAGGTTGCGCACGACCATGAGGATGTGCTCGTCCACGGTGTAGACGTGGTAGAGATCGTGCTGCATCTGGCCGACGATGCGGCCGAACGTCGGCATGTACCGGCCCAGCACATCGTAGCGATTCATGCGCCGCAGCGCGTGCGTCAGCCCGGTGCCGTGACGGAACATGCCGATGAAACGATCGCGGTTGAGCGGGTCGTGACGAAACGCAGCATCGATGCGGCGGGCCGAGCGCCACAGCGCGCGCAGCGTGCGCGCCCCGATGCCCTTGAGCTCGGGGTGACGCTGCATCAACTCGAACACCTCGAGGATCGCGGCGGGCTCACGCTGGAACAAGTCCTCGTCATCCGCTTCCAGCAGCTCGTGGTGGATGCTGAAGCGATCGTTCAGCGTGCGCGCTGCCTCCTCGGCCTGTGGGAACACGCTCGCGCGCAGGTTCTGCAGGATGATCTCGTTCAACTGCATCACCGCGCGCGCGTTGCGGTAGTAGCGCTGCATCAACTGCTCGCTGGCGCGGCGCGTGGCCGTGTCGACCAGCCCATACTGCTGCGCCACCGGCGTTTGCAGATCGAACACCAGCCGGTCTTCGCGCCGGCGGGCCTGATAGTGCAGGCGGATACGCAGGTCCTGCAGGAGGCGCTCGTGCCTGCCGATGCGTCTGGCTTCCTCCGGCGTGATGATGGAATGGTTCGCCAGGTCGCGCCAGCCGCGGCCGATGCCGCTGGCGCCGGCGATCCACAGGATATTGGTCAGGTCCCGCAGACCGCCTGGCCCCTCCTTGATGTTGGGCTCGAGGTTGTAGGCGGTGTCGTTGAAGCGGTTGTGCCGCTGCTGCTGCTCGAGCAGCTTGGCCTCGAGGAACGCGCGCGGATCGAGTGCCTGCCTGATCTCGCGCTCGAACCGCTCGGTGAGCGCGCGGCTGCCGGCGACGCGGCGCGCCTCCAGCAGGTTGGTCTGCACGGTGACGTCCAGGGCGCCCTCGCTGATGCACTCGGCGACAGTACGTACGCTGTGCCCCAGCTCCAGCCCCACATCCCAGAGTTGGCCTACCAGGTCGGAGACCACGTCGCGCGCAACGTTGTCGACCGCGTCTGGCAACAAGATGAGGACGTCGACGTCCGAGTAGGGGAACAGCGTGCCGCGTCCGTAGCCGCCCACCGCCAGCAGCGCGCATTCGTCCGGCATTTGCGCTTCCCGCCACAGAGTGCGCAGCGTGCGATCGACGAGTTGCGCCTGCAGACGCAGCAGAGCAGAGGGGTTGGGGCGCGCCCGGTAGGCCGCTTCCAGCGCCGCCCGGCCTTCGCTCAGCTCGCGCCGGTGGCGTGCGAGGCGCGGTTCGACGCGAATCTCGGACGGCGGGGCGGGGGTGAGCGTGGCCGACATGCGCGCGGGCTCAGGCCGCCAGCGCTGCCGGCTGCGGCGAACCGCTGGACAGCGTCAGCACCTCGAACCCGCTGTCGGTCACCAGCACCGTGTGTTCCCATTGCGCGGACAGGCTGTGGTCCTTGGTGACAATGGTCCAGCCGTCGGCGAGCTGGCGAATGCCGGCCTTGCCCGCGTTGATCATCGGCTCGATCGTGAAGATCATGCCAGGCTGCAGCTTCAATCCAGTCTGCGGGCGGCCGTAGTGCAGCACCTGCGGCTCCTCATGGAAGCGCCGGCCGATGCCATGGCCGCAGAACTCGCGCACGACGCTGAACCCATGCGCTTCCGCACGCGTCTGGATGGCATGGCCGATGTCGCCCAGATAGGCGCCTGGACGCACCGCGTGAATGCCCAGCCACATGCATTCGTAGGTGATCTCCACCAGCCGGCGCGCCTGGATCGACGGCACCCCGACGTAGAACATGCGGCTGGTGTCCCCGTGGAACCCGTCGCGGATGACTGTTACATCGATGTTGACGATGTCGCCGTCCTTCAAGCGCTTGTTCCCCGGCACACCATGGCAGACGACCTGGTTGACCGAGGTGCAGACCGACTTGGGGTAGGGCGGATAGCCGGGAGGCGCGTAGTTGAGGGGGGCAGGCACCGTGCCCTGCACCTTGACCATGTAGTCGTGACACCGCGCGTCCAGATCGTCGGTGGTGACACCGGCCTTGACATAGGGGGTGATGAAGTCGAGAACCTCGCTGGCCAGGCGGCCTGCGACACGCATCTTCTCGATTTCGTCGGGCGTTTTGATGTGAACGGGCATGTGAATCCGTGCGGAATCAACACGGCAGGATAGAACAGACGCGCGGGTCCGCGCAATGCACCGCCCGCCCGGGGCAGCGGAGCGCGCCATGCGCACGGGGCTTGGCCCGAAACTTGTATCACGGTGGGAGAGGGAGCGCTTGGCTCCCCGACCTGGGCTCGAACCAGGGACCTGCGGATTAACAGTCCGTCGCTCTACCGACTGAGCTATCGGGGAACACGCGAAGGCGCGTATTTTACAGACCGGTCGGTAGTCGGTCAATGCGCCGGACAGGTGGCTCATGTCTCGGACCGTCAAAGCATTGACCTTCGTGGTGGCAGGGATCCTCGCCGTGTTGCTCGCGGTACCCTGGCTGGTGCCGCTCGCGACGTTCATTCCGTCCGTCGAAGCTGGCGTCAGTGCCGCCATCGGACAGCCGGTCAAGATCGGTGCGTTGCGCCTGTCGCTTCTGCCCCTCGAGGTCACGGCATCGCAAGTCAGCTCGCCGCTGATCCAAATTGCGCGCATTACGGCGCGTCCGAGCTGGCAGCATCTGCTCTCGGACGTGCACGAGGTCGATGAGATCGAACTCGAGGGCGTCCGTGTCCGCAGCGGGTTGCTCCGGCTGATCTCGAGCAGGCCCACATCCTCGGCTGCACCTCCGGTGCGCGTGCGCCGGATCGTCTTGAAGGACGTCGAGATCCGCTTCGACAGCACGACCTTGCGCTCGCTGCAAGCTGTCGTCGTTCTGGGCAGCGACGCAAGGGTTCGGGAGGTGCGCGTCCAACACCAAGGAGAGCGTTTGCGGATCGTCGCCAAACCGGCCCCTGGCGGATTCGACCTTGCGATTACCGCTCGGCGGTGGACCGTACCGATCGGACCGCCCATCGCGTTCGATCGAATCGAGGCGAACGCGCGGCTCACGGCGCGCGGTATCAGCACAACCGATCTGTCCGCGCGCCTGTATGGCGGCACGCTTGCAGGACCGCTCACCGTCAGCTGGCGGCCGGATTGGTCGATTGCCGGTGAGTTCGCATTCGACGGTGTCCAGGTGCAGCCGATCGCGCAAGCGTTGTCGGCACGCGCTGCTGTCAGCGGCCGGCTGCAGGCAAAGCCACGCTTTACCTTGCAAGCCCATGATCCTGCCGCCCTCATCCCCAGCCTGAGGCTGGAAACCAGCTTTCGAGTCGCAGAGGGTATGCTCGAGCGAGTCGACCTCGAAGCGGCCGCGCGCAACCCGCTGGCACGCGACGTCGGGGCGGGATCGACCCGCTTCAACAGGCTGGATGGACGGCTGGAGATCGACGCCGAGGGCTATCACTTCAGCGCGCTGCAGGTGGAATCGGGAATGCTGGCTGCAACGGGTGAAGTGTCCGTGTCGCATGACCAGCGTCTGGATGGGCGCATCGACGCGCAGCTGAAGAGCACCGGCCCCTTGTTCGCCATTCCGATGCGGGTGACTGGCACGTTGCAGGACCCCAGCGTGCGGCCCAGCAGGACAGCGGTGGCCGCAGCGGTGGCCGGCTCGATCCTGTTTCCCGGCATCGGGACAGCGGTCGGTCTCAAGGCGGGACAGCTCGGAGACCTGTTGTTCGGCCGGCGGCGGGTAGCACGCTCGGAGCCGGCTCCGCAGGCACGCGCGCAGGCGCCCGGCACGCGGTACTAAATGACCCGTGCGACGGCGTCGGCGACGTAGTCGAGATTCTTCGAATTCAGCGCCGCGACGCAGATGCGTCCGGAATCGACCGCGTAGACCGAGAACTCCTCCCGCAGCCGCTTGACGGCCGCCTGTGACAGGCCGGAATAGGAGAACATGCCGCGCTGGCGCGCGACAAAACTGAAGTCGGCGCGCGGCGCACGCGCGCTGATCCTCTCCACGAACTGCAGGCGCATGCTGTGAATGCGCTCGCGCATCTGCCCAAGCTCGCGCTCCCAGAGCGAGCGCAGCTGCGGATCTGCCAGCACCGCCGCCACGATCTTGCCGCCATGAGTGGGGGGGTTGGAGTAATTGGTCCGGACCAGCCGCTTGAGCTGACTCAGCACGCGCGCTGCCTCGTCGCTGCTGGCGGCCACCACGCTGAGCGCGCCCACGCGCTCGCCGTACAGCGAGAACGACTTGGAGAACGAGTTGGACACGAACAGCGGTACGCCGGCCTGCGCAAAACGCCGCACCGCCGCCGCGTCCTTGTCCAAGCCATCGGCAAAGCCCTGATAAGCGGTGTCCAGGAACGGCACGAGCCCGCGCGACTTCACCGTGTCGATCACCTGGGTCCACTGCTCCGCAGTCAGGTCTACGCCGGTCGGGTTGTGACAGCAGGCGTGCAGCACGACGATCGCACCGGCAGGCAACCGCGCGAGCGTGCTCAGCATGCCTGCGAAGTCGATGCCGTGACTCGCCGCGTCGTAGTACGGATAGCTCTGCACGCTGAAACCCGCGTTCTCGAACAGCGCACGGTGATTCTCCCAGCTCGGGTCGCTGATCCAGACCTGCGCCTGCGGATCGACCCGGCGGAGGAAGTCCGCACCAATCTTCAGCCCACCGGTGCCGCCCAGAGCCTGCACAGTGACGATGCGCTTTTCGGCTGCTGCCGTGCTGTCCGCGCCGAACACCAGCGCCTGCACCTGGCGGTCGTACTCGGGCAAACCGTCGATCGGCAAGTAGCTTCGCGGCGGCGCGTTGTCCGCCAGCTGGCGCTCGGCTCGGCGCACGCACTCGAGCAGCGGAACTTTGCCGTCGTCGTCGTAGTAGACCCCCACCCCAAGATTCACCCGCTTGGGGCTGGGATCGGCATTGAAGGCTTCGGTGATGCCGAGAATCGGATCGCGGGGGGCCATCTCGACACCGGTCAGTATGGATGCGCTCATCGTGGGGGGCTGGCGTAGTTGGGTTGCAGGCGTTGCACGCAGGGCCCTATTCTACTGCGGTGGCGCGTCGGTGCTGGCGGGCAGTACGTGGCTGTGGGAAAATGGCCGTCCTTTCTGCGTACTCCATGGCATCTCCCATCCTTGCACCCGCTGCGGCGGAGCCGTCCAGCACACTGGTTTTCCCGGGCAGCCCGTTCCAGCTGCATCAGCCGTTTGCGCCGGCCGGAGACCAGCCCCAGGCCATCGACAAGCTGGTCGAAGGGGTCGAGGACGGCCTGTCGTTCCAGACCTTGCTCGGAGTGACCGGCTCTGGCAAGACCTACACCATGGCCAACGTGATCGCCCGGCTCGGCCGGCCGACGTTGATTCTGGCGCCCAACAAGACGCTGGCGGCGCAGCTGTATTCGGAGATGCGAGAGTTCTTTCCCGACAATGCGGTGGAGTACTTCGTCTCCTACTACGACTACTATCAGCCCGAGGCCTATGTCCCGGCCCGCGACCTGTATATCGAGAAGGACTCGAGCATCAACGAGCACATCGAGCAGATGCGGCTGTCGGCGACCAAATCGCTGCTCGAGCGCCCCGACACTGTGATCGTCGCAACGGTATCCTGCATCTACGGGATCGGCGATCCGGTCGACTACCACAGCATGATCCTGCACCTGCGCAGCGGTGAGCGCAGCGGCCAGCGCGAGATCATCAAGCGCCTGGCCGAGATGCAATATCAGCGCAACGAGTTGGAATTCCGCCGCGGAACGTTCCGGGTGCGCGGGGACGTACTGGACGTGTTTCCCGCGGAGAACTCCGAAGTCGCTGTAAGGGTCAGCCTGTTCGACGACGAGGTGGAGGAGCTGACGCTGTTCGACCCGCTCACCGGCCACATCCTCCGCAAGGTGCCACGCTATACCGTGTACCCGTCCAGCCACTACGTGACTCCGCGCGGCACCACGCTGCGGGCGATCGAAACCATCAAGCCCGAGCTGCGCGAGCGCATCGAGTTCTTCCAGCGCCAGGGCAAGCTCCTGGAAGCTCAGCGCATCGAGCAGCGCACGCGCTTCGATCTGGAGATGCTCTCCGAGCTGGGTTTCTGCAAGGGCATCGAAAACTACTCGCGCCATCTGTCCGGACGCCACCCGGGCGAGCCGCCGCCCACGCTGATCGACTATCTGCCACACAATGCTTTCATGATCATCGACGAGAGCCACGTCACCATTCCCCAGGTCGGCGGTATGTACCGGGGCGACCGGGCCCGCAAGGAGAACCTGGTCGAGTACGGCTTTCGGCTTGCCTTCGGCGCTGGACAACCGCCCGCTCACCTTCGAAGAGTTCGAGCGCATGATGCCGCAGACGATCTTCGTGTCCGCCACGCCCGCGGCGTACGAGGCGGAGCACCAGGGTCAGGTGGTGGAACAGGTGGTGCGCCCCACCGGGCTGGTGGACCCCGACGTGATCGTGCGTCCTGCCGCTACCCAGGTCGACGAACTCCTCTCCGAGATCAACGCACGCGTGCAACAGGGGGAGCGCGTGCTCGTCACCACGCTCACCAAACGCATGGCCGAGGATCTGACCGACTATCTCGCCGAGCACGGTATCAAGGTGCGCTATCTGCATTCCGATATCGAAACGGTGGAGCGCGTCGAGATCATCCGCGACTTGCGCCTGGGCGCTTTCGACGTGCTGGTCGGCATCAATCTGCTGCGGGAAGGACTGGACATCCCCGAGGTTTCGCTGGTGGCGATTCTGGACGCCGACAAGGAGGGCTTCCTGCGCTCGGAACGTTCGCTGATCCAGACCATCGGACGGGCTGCGCGCCACATCCACGGCACCGCGATCATGTATGCCGATCAGGTCACCGAGTCGATGCGGCGCGCCATGGACGAGACCGAGCGGCGGCGCGCCAAACAGGTCGCCTTCAACAGTGCGCACAGCATCACACCGCGCGGCGTGAGCAAGCGCATCAAGGACATCATCGACGGCGTCTACGACGCCAAGGCGGCGCACAAGGAGCTCAAGGCGGCCCAGGCGGAAGCGGGCTACGGC
>CAVYZA010000009.1:0-469605 GCA_963772865.1 uncultured beta proteobacterium
TGGTGGGTCTGGGTGGACTTGAACCACCGACCCCACGCTTATCAAGCGTGTGCTCTAACCAACTGAGCTACAGACCCCCGCTTGGCCAGCTGGTTACAACCGATAGGCTGTGAGCGCTTCGCAGCCCGCAGGCCCGCGTTGCTCTCGAAAGGAGGTGATCCAGCCGCACCTTCCGGTACGGCTACCTTGTTACGACTTCACCCCAGTCATGAATCTCACCGTGGTAGGCGCTCCCCCTTGCGGGTTAAGCTACCTGCTTCTGGTGAAACCCACTCCCATGGTGTGACGGGCGGTGTGTACAAGACCCGGGAACGTATTCACCGCGGCATTGCTGATCCGCGATTACTAGCGATTCCGACTTCATGCAGTCGAGTTGCAGACTGCAATCCGGACTACGACGCACTTTCTGAGATTGGCTCCCCCTCGCGGGTTGGCTACCCTCTGTATGCGCCATTGTATGACGTGTGAAGCCCTACCCATAAGGGCCATGAGGACTTGACGTCATCCCCACCTTCCTCCGGTTTGTCACCGGCAGTCTCACTAGAGTGCCCCTTGCGGTGGCAACTAGTGACAAGGGTTGCGCTCGTTGCGGGACTTAACCCAACATCTCACGACACGAGCTGACGACAGCCATGCAGCACCTGTGTTACGGCTCCCTTTCGGGCACACTGAGCTCTCACCCAGCTTCCGTACATGTCAAGGGTAGGTAAGGTTCTTCGCGTTGCATCGAATTAATCCACATCATCCACCGCTTGTGCGGGTCCCCGTCAATTCCTTTGAGTTTTAACCTTGCGGCCGTACTCCCCAGGCGGTCAACTTCACGCGTTAGCTTCGTTACTAAGGAAGTGCCTTCCCCAACAACCAGTTGACATCGTTTAGGGCGTGGACTACCAGGGTATCTAATCCTGTTTGCTCCCCACGCTTTCGTGCCCTCAGCGTCAGTGTCGGCCCAGGAGCTGCCTTCGCCATCGGTGTTCCTCCACATCTCTACGCATTTCACTGCTACACGTGGAATTCCATCTCCCTCTGCCGCACTCTAGCCTCTCAGTCCCAAATGCCATTCCCAGGTTAAGCCCGGGGATTTCACATCAGAGCTTGAAAAACCGCCTACGCACGCTTTACGCCCAGTAATTCCGATTAACGCTCGCACCCTACGTATTACCGCGGCTGCTGGCACGTAGTTAGCCGGTGCTTATTCTGTGGGTACCGTCAGTAGTCAGGGTATTAGCACGTAACCGTTTCGTTCCCACCAAAAGAGCTTTACAACCCGAAGGCCTTCTTCACTCACGCGGCATGGCTGGATCAGGGTTGCCCCCATTGTCCAAAATTCCCCACTGCTGCCTCCCGTAGGAGTCTGGGCCGTGTCTCAGTCCCAGTGTGGCTGATCATCCTCTCAGACCAGCTACCGATCGTCGCCTTGGTGGGCCTTTACCCCACCAACTAGCTAATCGGACATCGGCCGCTCCATGACGCGCAAGGTCTTGCGATCCCCTGCTTTCCTCTTCCGAGCGTATGCGGTATTAGCCTGGCTTTCGCCAGGTTATCCCCCACCTCAGGACACGTTCCGATGTATTACTCACCCGTTCGCCACTCGCCACCAGGGTTGCCCCCGTGCTGCCGTTCGACTTGCATGTGTAAAGCATGCCGCCAGCGTTCAATCTGAGCCAGGATCAAACTCTTCAGTTCAATCTCAAAACTCGACGGAATATCTGTCCCAGTCACCCCAGACCCTTCAGCCCAAAGCAACCAGGGATGCTTTCCGTGCGAGCACTTCTATGCCTCTAAACTCGTCGCACCCACTCAACAGCACCACACCAAAAGCGAGTCTCCCCACTTCAGCCCAGTACCATCGCGCAGGCTCGCGCGCCTTCAGATCACAAAGCGCCCACACCTATCGGCTGTAGATTTTTAAAGAACGAACGCCGGCCGGAGCCGACGAAGCCGCGCATTATACCGTCCGACTCGATGCGGTCAAGGGTTTTTCTGGGAGGCACTATCCGGCCCAGCCCGGAGACGTACCAACCGATCAGGCGAGGGTGACTCGCGCGAACTTACGCTTGCCCACCTGGAGCACATACCGCTCCGCCTTGGACAGGCCGAGAGCCTTGTCGCTCACCTTCTCGCCGTTCAGCCGCACACCGCCCTGGTCGATCATCCGCATCGCCTCCGAAGTGCTGGCGGTCAGACCCACGCGCTTGAGCACCTGGGTCAGCGGAATCGATTCCGCGTCCAGCGCAAGCGTGTGCTCGGGCATGTCCTCGGGGAGCTCGTGCTGCCGGAAGCGCGCCTCGAAGTCGGCCAGCGCCTTCTCGGCAGCCGCCCGGTCGTGGAACCGGGTCGACGATCTCCTGCGCGAAACGCGACCTTGATATCGCGCGGATTGCGTCCTTGGGCGACCTCCGCCTTCCAACGCTCGACGGTGGCGATCGGCTCGAACGACAGCAGCTCGATGTAGCGCCACATCAGCTCGTCGGAGATCGACATGAGCTTGCCGAAGATCTCGCTCGGCCGGCTCGTTGATGCCGACGTAGTTGCCCAGCGACTTGGACATCTTGTTGACGCCGTCCAGCCCCTCGAGCAGCGGCATGGTGAGGATGCACTGCGGCTCTGCCCGTAGTGCCTCTGCAGCTCGCGCCCGACCAGCAGGTTGAACTTCTGGTCGGTGCCGCCGAGCTCGATGTCGGCCTTCAGGGCCACCGAGTCGTAGCCCTGCACCAGCGGATAGAGGAATTCGTGGATCGCGATCGGCTGATTGCCGCGATAGCGCTTGCCGAAATCGTCGCGTTCCAGCATGCGCGCCACGGTGTGCTTGGCCGCCACGCCGGATCATGTCGGCCGCGCTCATGCCGTCGAACCAGGTGGAGTTGAAGACGACCTCGGTGCGCTCCGGATCGAGGATCTTGAACACCTGGTCTTTGTAGGTGCGGGCGTTGTCCTCGATCTGCTCCCGGCGTCAGCGGCGGGCGGGTTGCATTCTTCCCGGTCGGGTCGCCGATCATGCCGGTGAAATCGCCGATCAGGAAGATCACGTGGTGCCCCAGCTCCTGGAACTGGCGCATCTTGTTGAGCAGCACGGTGTGGCCGAGGTGCAGGTCCGGCGCGGTCGGGATCGAAGCCCGCCTTGACACGCAGCGGGCGGCCCGTTGCCAGCCGCTCCACCATCTCCTGCTCCACCAGCAGCTCGTCGCAGCCGCGCTTGATGACGGCCAGGCTGTCTTGTATTTGCGCAGCGCCTGCGGGCGCGGTGGTGTTCATGGCGGCTGACATCGGCGATCGGTTCGGTGGCCCCGGGACGGGTCTGGGAACGCACGTGGATTTTCTGCTAACCTTCGCGCGATCCGCCGATGCCACGACGAAAAGACGCGATTCTATCCGAAAAGCCCATGCCCTCCAGCGTAGCGCGACTGCGCCGCTGGGCGCTGTGGCTGTCCAGCGTACCTCTCCTGGGCGTGGTGGCGGCGTTCGGCATCGCACCCGATACCAGCACCGATCGCATCACGCTCGAGCAGATCGTCCAGCAGATCCCGCTCCCGGCGACTGCCGCCCTTACACCGCCGCAGCCCGAGCAGTTCTGGCGCGAAGAGCGCATCCAGCGCGGCGACACGGTGGGCTCGGTCCTGGCCCGGCTGCAAGTCGATGACTCCGAGGCGCTCGCCTATCTGCGCAGCGCCAAGGGCGTGCGCTCGCTGTATCAACTGGTGCCCGGCCGCACCTTGCGTGCTGTGACAACGGACGAGGGCACGTTGGTCAGCCTGCGCTATCTGCATGCCGACGGAACCGAGCTGTTCGTGCGCCGGGAGGGCGGGGCATTCGTCGCAACCGAGGAACCGGTACACACCGAACGCCAGCTGGTGATGACTTCCGGCGAGATCGAGACGTCGTTGTTCGCGGCGACTGACCGGGTGGGACTCAGCGACTCGGTCGCCATCGAGCTCGCCGACATCTTTTCCAGCGAGGTGGACTTCCACCGCGATCTGCGGGCTGGCGATCGCTTCTCGGTGGTCTATGAGGCGCTCTACAGCGACGGCGAGTTCATCCGTACCGGCCGCATCGTGGCCGCAGAGTTCACCAACGACGGCCGCGTGCATCGCGCCGTGTTCTTCCAGGATGCCCAGGGCCGCAACGGCTTCTACACCCCCGACGGCAAGAATCTGCGCAAGGCGTTCTTGCGCTCACCGCTGGAGTTCTCCCGCATCAGCTCCGGGTTCACCACCTCGCGGTTCCATCCCGTCCTGCAAGCCTGGCGCGCACACAAAGGCGTGGACTACGCAGCCCCCGTCGGTACGCACGTTCGGGCGACCGCAAGCGGCGTAGTCGAGTTCGTCGGGACGCAAGGGGGTTATGGGAAAGCCGTGATTCTGCGCCATCCCAACGGCCGCTCGACCTTGTACGGTCACCTGTCAGCCTTCGCCAAAGGCCTATATGCGGGTCGCCGCGTAGACCAGGGTGAACTGATCGGCTATGTGGGGATGACCGGGCTTGCCACCGGCCCGCACTTGCACTACGAGTTCCGCATCGACGGCGTCCACCAGAACCCGCTGCGGGCGGTGCTCCCGCCAGGCCCTGCCGTCACTCGCGACGTGCTACCGGCCTTTCAGCAGGCAGCGGCACCGCTCGTCGAACGCCTGGACCTGTTGCGCAATATCGACCTGGCGATGCGGGAGAACGGCGCCAACTGATGAACCGCAGATTTGAACGGCACGGCGGCAAAACGACAAGGGGGCCATGTGGCCCCCTTTGTGTTGGGACTGATGCCGGTTCAGGCTGAGAAGGACGACCCGCAGCCGCAGGTGGAGGTAGCGTTCGGATTCTTGATCACGAACTGCGCGCCCTCGATGCTTTCCTGGTAGTCGATCTCTGCGCCGGAGAGGTACTGGTAGCTCATGGCGTCAATCAGGAGGGTGACGCCATTCTTCTGCATCGTCGTGTCGTCGTCGCTGACGTCCTCGTCGAAGGTGAAGCCGTACTGGAACCCCGAGCAGCCGCCCCCGGTGACGAATACCCGTAGCTTGAGCGCGGGATTACCCTCTTCGTCGATCAAGTCTTTGACTTTGTTGGCCGCGCTGTCCGTAAAGATCAGCGGAGTCGGAAGGTCGGTTACAGCGTTCATGGATGCGTCCTTGCTCGATTGCTCAGGCAATTATCCGGCCATCCGTACATGGGGTCAATGCGCCCCGACTCAACCCACCCCGGCTCAATCTCCAGTTCCCGACAGCAGTGGAACGACCTTCTGCGTCTGCCCCTCGGCTTCGTGCACCAGCCGCCCCTCGACCACGGCACCAAGCTGGATCTCGAGAGTCTTGTAGTGGACGTCTCCAGTGACATTGCACTTGGGCTGCAGCTCGACGTATTCGCTGGCGTACACCGGCCCCATCACCGTCCCGTTCACCACGGCGTGAGACACGCGGATCTCGCCTTCGACGCGGGCGCGCTCGCTCAGCACCAGGGTGCTCGGCTGGTCGCCGGTGGTCAGGACGTTGCCCTTGACGCGGCCATCGATGCGCAAGCCACCGGTGAAGATGACGTTGCCCTCGACCACAGTACCCTCGCCGATCAGGCTGTCGATCCGGCTCTGCGGCTTGGTTGCCTTGCCTCCAAACATCGCGTACCTCCGCTCAGGAAAGATTCACGGTCTGCGACGACCGCGGCATGTCGATGCCGTTCTCCAGCACGCGCACCTGCACTCGCGTCACCTTGGCGTCGGCCGGAACGGTGAACGTCCCCTCGACACGCTGGTAGAACTTGAATACGAGCGAGTAGGGTTCCGACTTGTCCTCGGCGCGAGGCAGCAGAAGCACCTGCGTGCGGCCGTCCTGGACCAGATCAACGACCAGTTGCAGCCGACCTTGAAATTCCTTGCTCCGGCTGCGCGATTGCACCACCAGCAACTGGTACCGATACTCGCCCGGGCAAGGCGTCGGGCCGCACCCGAAAACGGTTGATCCGGATTTCTCCTGGGGCGTCGTTGCTCGACGTCATCAGGGTCTGAAAGAACGCCAGGTCCTCCTTCAACAGGGCGTTTTCGTCCGATAGCGACCTGCAGCTGACCGGCCAGGTTACCCTGGGTCGACGACTCGATCTGCATCTTGCGCTCGGTCGCGGCGAGCTGGTCGCGCAGCTCGGCGTTCTCCTCCTGCAGGCGCGCCAGCTCTCCCTCCAGTCTGGCCTGCTCGGCTGCGGCCTCGCCGCTGTGAAACCCGGCCAGGCTCCGACCGAAGTCGTAGGTCAGCCATGCCAGCCCCAGGATCACGACGAGTCCAATAGCCAGCATCGCCCAGCGCTGGTACCAAGGCAGGTGCGTATGCACTGCCACCCGCGGGGCGGCGATCCCGTATTTGCGCTTGAGCGTGCGCAGCATCGTCATGGTGCGGGCACCCGAAAGCCCGGTCTGGCCGGCGCACCGGAGAAGAAGCGCTGAGAATCCACCTTCCTGATCGGCTGAACTGTTGAAGCCTGACGTCGCCGCCTGCGGTGCGCAGCTTGAACAGGGTTTGGAATGTCGCCCCCTCGCGCCCTGCGGCTGCTCAAGTTATCGGCAGCCTTGGCCAAAAGCGGATGCGATTTCGTGCCAGCTCCTGCAGGGGCGAGCCTGGGTCGACCGGCGCGCCACGCCACTCTACACCGACCCGCCGCACTCCGCCAACTAATCCGCCTTAATCAGATAGTTACCAGAGACACGTGAAGCGTCATAATAACCCGGAAATGGAACGTCGGCCGACAACAAAAAAGCCGCCCACAGGGACGGCTTCGTTGCAGATCTGCTGCTGGACCTAGCGCTTGGAGAACTGCTTGCGCCGGCGCGCCTTGTGCAGGCCCACCTTCTTGCGCTCGACCTCGCGCGCGTCGCGCGTGACCAGTCCGGCCTTCTTCAGGGCCGGCTTGAGGGCGGCGTCGTAGGTGATGAGGGCGCGGGTAATGCCGTGGCGTACCGCACCCGCCTGCCCGGATTCGCCCCCGCCCTGCACGTTGACCAGGATGTCGAAGGTGCCCATATGATTGGACAGCTCGAGCGGTTGGCGCACGATCATCCGTCCGGTCTCACGGGAGAAGAATTGCTCGACCGAGCGGCCGTTGACCATGATCTTGCCCTTGCCGGGGCGGAGATACACGCGCGCCACCGCGCTCTTGCGGCGGCCGGTGCCATAGTAGTGCTGGGGAGTGGCCATAGGCTGAAGAATCCTCGAAGACGGTCTGCTACAGCTTCAGTTCTTGCGGCTGCTGGGCGGTGTGCGGATGGGCTGGGCCGGTGTACACCTTGAGCTTTTTCAGCATGGCCGAACCGAGCGGCCCCTTGGGCAGCATGCCCTTGACCGCCTTTTCCAGCACTCGGTTGGGGAAGCGACCCTGCAACTTGGCGAAGTTAATGCTCTTGATCCCGCCGGCGAACTGGCTGTGCCGGTAGTAGATCTTGTCGTTGGCTTTGTTCCCGGTGACCCGCAGCCGCTCCGCGTTGACGACCACGATGTAGTCACCCGTGTCCACGTGCGGCGTGTAGATCGCCTTGTGCTTGCCGCGCAGGCGGCGGGCAATCTCAACGGCAAGCCGGCCGAGCACCTTGTCGTTCGCGTCGACGAGATACCAGTCGCGCTTGACCTCGTGCGGCTTGGCTGAAAACGTCTTCATGGGGGTAACGCCCTGCTTCGAGGCTGCTTTGGGGAAGGTCGCGGATGATAAGGGAAGGGCCAGCGACTGTCAAACCGGCCCCATCCTGTCGCCGGCCCGCGCACGGCCGCGCCAGCGGGTTCAAGGGCGGCCGGATTTGCGCGATAATTCAACCAGCTTACTCGGTCACCATCCTCCGTTCCTGCGGCGCCACATTCCCGGCGCCATCCTATGCGCAAGCTCTGGCTGATCTTTGCTCAGGCGACCACGGTCGCATTGGCCATCCTGCTCGTGGTCTCCACGCTGCGGCCCGACCTCCTGCCACGCCAGCAGCCTGGCGGCGGCGTAGTCACCATCACCCAGGCGAGCGCGAAAGCTCAGCCGGGGGAGGCCGGCTCCGCCGTGGGCACCTACAGCATCGGGGCGCGCAAGGCGATGCCGTCGGTGGTGAACATCTCCACCAGCAAGGAAGTCAAGGTCCCGCGCCACCCGCTGATGGACGATCCGCTGTTCCGCCGTTTCTTCGGCGAGCAGCTGGACAGCGAGACGCAGCGCGCATCCAGCCTCGGTTCCGGGGTCATCGTCGGGACCGAGGGCTACATCCTCACCAACAACCACGTGATCGAGCAGGCCGATGAGATCGAGGTTTCGCTCAACGACGGCCGCCAGGCCCGCGCCCGCATCGTGGGCACCGATCCCGACAGCGACCTCGCGGTGCTCAAGATCGAGCTCGCGAACCTGCCGGCGATCACCTTCGGCACCCTGGACCATGTGAACGTCGGCGACGTGGTGCTGGCGATCGGCAACCCCTTCGGCGTCGGCCAGACCGTGACGATGGGGATCGTCAGCGCGCTGGAGCGCACTCACCTCGGCATCAACACGTTCGAAAACTTCATTCAGACCGATGCCGCCATCAACCCCGGCAACTCGGGCGGCGCGCTGGTAGACAGCGCGGGCAACCTGATCGGCGTCAACACCGCGATCTTCTCGCGCAGCGGCGGCTCCATGGGCATCGGGTTCGCGATCCCCGTCAGCCTGGCGCGCCAGGTCATGCAGCAGATCATCCAGACCGGATCGGTGACGCGCGGATGGATCGGGGTCGAGGTCGACGACCTGTCCCCCGAGATGGCAGATTCCTACAAGCTCGCCAACGCGAAGGGCGTCCTGATCGCCGGGGTGGTGCGCGGCGGTCCGGCTGACCGCGCCGGCGTGCGCCCCGGGCGACATCCTGGTGGCGGTCGATGGCAAGGCGGTGCCCAACCCCTCGGCGATGCTCAACGTCGTGGCTGCAGTGCAGCCAGGTTCGCAGGCGACGCTCAACCTGTTGCGCAACGGCAGTCCCGTTACCGCCAAGCTCACCGTCGGCAAACGGCCCAAGCCGCAGCACGCCAGCGAAGTAGCCTATTCCTTCTGGTACTCCGAGTCCGCCTCCGGACGCGGCGTGATCATGGCGGCGACCAGGATCCCGATCTCGTACAGCACGCACAGCGGGATCGCCAGCAGAAGCTGCGAGACGGCGTCCGGCGGCGTGACCACGGCAGCCACGACGAACGAGCCCACGATCACGTAAGGCCGGATTTCGCGCAGCTTCGCAACCGACACGATCCCCATCTTCGCCAGCACGATCACGACGATCGGCACCTCGAACGTCACCCCGAAAGCCAGGAACATGCCGATGGCGAAGTTGAAGTAGTTCTCGATGTCGGGCGCCACCGAGATGCTCTTCGGGGCGATCGAGTACACGAACTTGAACACCACGCCGAAGACGAAGAAGTAGCAGAACGCCATGCCGACGAGGAACAGAAACGTGCTCGCCACCACCAGCGGCAGGACCAGCCGCTTTTCGTGCTGGTAGAGGCCCGGCGCGATGAACGCCCAGGCCTGGTAGAGCAAGTAGGGCAGGGTCAGGACCAGCGCCACCAGCAACACCACCTTCACCGGTACCAGGAACGGTGTAACCACCTCCGTGGCGATCATCCTGGTGCCCTCGGGCAGGGCATGCATCATGGGGGAGGCAAGGAAGTCGTAGAGCCGGGAAGAAAACGGCAGCAGGCATACCGTCACCGCGATGATGGCGAGAAACGCCCGCACCAGGCGATTGCGCAACTCGACCAGATGCGAGAGGAACGATTCGCCTTCCTGCTGGAGGTCGCTCACGGCGGTCGATACCTGGGGCTTGGAAAAAGGAGACAGCGCGGCGCGGCCGCCTATCCCGGTTTGTGCGTGACGCCCGTGGTTGTCGAGACCGAGCTCGAGCTGCGGACGCGGTTCGTCCGGTTCGGCAGGCGTGGAGGGCAATGCCTCTGACGGGTTGGCAGCGGGAGAGAGTGCGCCTGGCGCAGCCTGATCAGCAGCAGCCGGTTCCCCGGTGCTCAACTGCGGTCCCATCCCCATATGGATCGCGGGAGGCGCAATCTCGGCGCTGCGGCGGATTTCTTCTTCGGCCTTGCGCAGCTCGGTCTCGGCGCTGCGCAGCTCCTGCTCGGCGCTGTTCATCTCGCTTTTCACCGTCTGCTCGAGGTCGCGGGCAGCATCCTGGACGCTGGTTTGCAGCTTCTTGAGCTCGGCGAGCTCCATCTCGCGGCTGATGTCGGACTTGACCTGCGCCACATAGCGCTGGAACCGGCCGAGCAAGTGGCCGGCGGTGCGGGCCACACGCGGCAGCCGCTCCGGACCAATGACGACCAGCGCAACGGCGCCGATGATCATCAGTTCGGTGAAGCTGATATCGAACATGCGCGCTGTCGCCGGCGGTGCTCCACGAAGGACTTCAGGACTTGGTCTTGTCCTTGACTTCGCCTTCGATGGTCTGGCCGGCGCCGGGATGCTGGAGCTTGGCGCTTGCCTGCTGCCCTTCCCCTGCCTCGCCGTCCTTCGCCGCCATTCCTTCCTTGAAGCCCTTGACGGCCCCGCCGAGGTCGGCGCCGAGGTTGCGCAGCTTCTTGGTGCCGAAGATCAGCACGACCACCACCAGAACGATCAGCCAATGCCAGATGCTGAAGGAACCCATTGCTCGACTCCTTAAGTTTGGAAACCAGTTCACTGCCTGGGCCGCGGCAGCATCGCACCCAGCGGCTCCTTGCCGCCGAGCACATGCATATGGAGGTGCAGCACCTCCTGCCGCCCGACCCGCCCCGTGTTCACGATCACCCGAAAGCCGTCGTCCGACCCCTGCTCGCGCGCGATCCTGGGCGCCACCACCATCATCCGCCCCAGCACCCCCTCGTGCGCTTCCCCTACGTCTGCGAGCGTGGCGATGTGCTGCTTGGGGATCACCAGAACGTGCACCGGCGCAATCGGGTGAATGTCGTGGAAGGCGAACACCTCCTCGTCCTCATAGGCTTTGCGGGAGGGAATCTCGCCCCAGGACAATCTTGCAGAAAATACAGTTCGGGTCGTGCATGCATCCTCGGGTTCGCGGGCAGGCAAGCGCGGCGAGATCAGCTGCTGCGGGCGGCTTTCTCGTCTACCCCGGAAATGCCTTCGCGCCTGCGCAGTTCGGCCAGCACATCGTCCGGGCCGAGGCCGTGAAAGCTCAGCAGCACCAGCGTGTGAAACCACAGATCTGCCGTTTCGCGGACGATCTGCAGTTTATCACCGTCCTTGGCGGCCAGGAGGGTCTCGGCCGCCTCCTCGGCGACCTTCCTGAGGATGGCGTCCTGGCCCTTTGCGAACAGCTGCGCGGCGTAGGAGCTCTTGGGATCCGCAGCTTTGCGCGATTCCAGCGTCTGCGCCAGGCGTTGCAGGATCGACGCGTCAATCATGGCGCCCTCCCCGTGCGGCTGCGCCGCGATAGATCTCGCCGGGGTCCTTGAGGACCGGCTCGGTCTCCGTCCAGGCACCCCTGTCGAGGCGCCGATAGAAGCAGCGCTCGCGCCCGGTGTGACAAGCGATGCCACCCACCTGCTCGACGCTCAGCAGCACAGCATCCCCGTCGCAGTCCAGCCGGATGTCGCGCACCCGTTGCACGTGCCCGGATTCCTCGCCCTTGCGCCACAGTCGCCCGCGCGAGCGCGACCAGTACACCGCCTCGCCGGTCGCGGGCGGTGAGCTCGAGCGCTTCTCGGTTCATCCAGGCCAGCATCAGGACCCGACCCGAGGCCGCGTCCTGTGCGACCGCCGCGACCAGTCCATCTGCGTCCCATTTGACCGCATCGAGCCAGCCCGCTTCCACTTCGCTCATGTCCGCACCTCGATGTCGGTGAGCGGCCATGTGCCGCTTGGCCTCGCCCACAGTGAATTCGCCGTAGTGGAAGATGCTCGCCGCCAGCACCGCGTCGGCGTGCCCCTCCAGCACGCCTTGCACCAGGTGATCCAGGTTCCCCACGCCTCCGCTGGCGATCACCGGGATCTCCAGCGCGTCCGAGAAAGCGCGCGTGAGCTCGAGGTCGAAGCCATTGCGGGTACCGTCCCGGTCCATGCTGGTGAGCAGAATTTCCCCCGCGCCAAGCGCCTGCACGCGCCGGCCCCATTCCAAAGCGTCGATCCCGGTCGGCCGGCGTCCGCCGTGAGTGAACACTTCCCAGCGCAGATCTGCGCCATCGCCGGCACGCTTCGCGTCGACGGCCACCACGATGCACTGCGATCCAACCTTCCCGCTCGCCTGCGACACCAGATCGGGATTCGCCACGGCCGCCGTGTTGATGCTGACTTTGTCGGCGCCGGCGTTGAGCAGGTCGCGCACGTCCTGCACCGAGCGCACACCGCCGCCGACCGTCAGCGGAATGAACACCTGCGAGGCTACCGCCTCGATGATGTGCAGAATGATGCCGCGCTCGTCCGAGCTGGCGGTGATGTCGAGGAAACACAGCTCGTCGGCGCCCTGCTGATCGTAGCGGCGGGCAATCTCGACCGGATCACCGGCGTCTCGCAACCCTACGAAGTTGACGCCTTTGACGACGCGCCCGCTGGTGACGTCCAGGCAAGGAATGATGCGTTTGGCGAGCATCAGGCAACAGGGGTCAGAGGTCAGGGGTCAGAGTCAGACCATGGCGCCACCCCCACCAACAGGCGCGCGCTGCAGCACATATCCAAGCGAGGCTACTGCGCGCCGGCGAGCTGGTCGGCCAGCTTCTGCGCCTCGGCGAAGTCCAGCGTGCCCTGGTAGATCGCGCGGCCGGTGATGGCGCCGACGATGCCTTCTTGCTCGGACTCGCACAGGCTGCGCACGTCTTCGAGGTTGCTGATGCCGCCGCTGGCAATCACCGGCACGCTGAGCGCCTTGGCGAGCTCGACGGTGGCCTGGAGGTTCACGCCGGTGAGCATGCCGTCGCGTCCGATGTCGGTATGGATGATCGCCTCCACCCCGTAGTCCTGGAACTTCTTCGCGAGGTCGACGACGTCGTGCCCCGTCATCTTGGACCAGCCGTCGACCGCCACCTTGCCGTCCTTGGCGTCCAGTGCGACCATCACGTGGCCCGGGAACGCGTAACAGGCGTCGTGCAGGAAGCCGGGCGTCTTCACGGCAGCCGTGCCGATGATGACGTAGCTGATGCCGTCGTCGAGGTAGCGCTCCACGGTGTCCAGATCGCGAATGCCGCCTCCGAGCTGCACCGGCACCCGGCCGCCGACCGCGTCGAGGATCGCCTTCACAGCCGCCTCGTTGCGGGGCCGCCCCGCGAAAGCGCCGTTCAAGTCGACCAGGTGGAGGCGCCGCGCACCCTTGTCAAGCCAGTGCTGCGCCATGGCGGCGGGATCTTCGGAGAATACCGTGGCCTCCTCCATGACGCCCTGCTTGAGGCGCACGCAGCGGCCGTCCTTCAGGTCGATGGCCGGGATAATCAGCATGCGGGGAAAAAACGAGGACGGCGGATCAGGATGCGCACCGGCCGCACGGCCGGTCAGCCTGGGGATCATACCCCAAACGCGCTGCCGCTTGCACAGGGCCCGACGAATTGTCAAAGCGGGTGTTTCCCGCACCCGCGCGGCCGGCCAGGTCGACCAGCATTCGGTCCCGAAGTCCCGGCGCAGTCATGGTCCCATCCGCGGCAGGGCCGATCTGTGCACGGACTCGGGGGCGACGCCGTTCCAGTCGACGAAGTTTGCAAGCAGCCGCAGCCCGCTCGCCTGGCTCTTCTCGGGGTGGAACTGGACCGCAAACAGGTTCTCACGCGCCACCGCGCAGGCGAACGGGAAGGGATACAGCGTGTACCCGGCGATGATCTCGCGCTGCGCCGGCGCCGGGTAGTAGCTGTGGACGAAGTAGAACCGGCTGCGGTCCGGGATGCCCGCCCACAGCGGATGCCCGAGCGTCTGTTGGACTTCGTTCCAGCCCATGTGCGGCACCTTGAGCCGCTGGCCCGCCCGTCGGCCGGCTGGGCGTGCGGGAAGCGCACGACCCGCCCCGGCAGCAGGCCCAGCCCCGGAATGTCACCCTCCTCGCTGCGCTCGAACAGCATCTGCAAGCCGATGCAGATGCCCAGGAACGGCTTGCTGCGCGCCGCCTCGAGCACCGCCTCGCGCAGGTGGCGCGCGTCGAGCTCGCGCATGCAGTCGGGCATCGCGCCCTGCCCGGGGAACACGACGCGCGCGGCCGAGCGCACGGCCTGCGGATCGCTGGTGACGATGACGGTGTGGCGCGGCGCGACGTGCTCGATCGCCTTTGCGACCGAGCGCAGGTTGCCCATGCCGTAGTCGACCACCGCGATGCTGCTCATGTTCAGCGATCCAATCCGCGTGCTTGCCGTCGCCAACACCCCGCTAGAGCTTGCCCTTGGTGGAGGGCAAGATCCCCTGCATGCGCGGGTCCGGCTCGACCGCCATGCGCAGCGCGCGCCCGAAGGCCTTGAAGGCCGTCTCGGCCTGATGATGGGCGTTGTCGCCCTTGAGATTGTCCACGTGCAGCGTCACCAGCGCATGGTTGACGAAGCCCTGGAAGAACTCGTGGATCAGGTCGACATCGAACTCGCCGATCAGCGCGCGCTTGAAGGCGACGTTGAACTCCAGCCCCGGCCGTCCTGACAGGTCGATCACGACGCGCGACAGCGCTTCGTCCAGCGGCACGTAAGCATGTCCATAGCGGCGCACCCCTTTCTTGTCGCCGAGCGCCTGGGCAAGAGCCTGGCCCAGCGTGATCCCGACGTCCTCGACGGTGTGGTGGGCATCGATGTGCAGATCGCCCTTGGCAGCGATCTCCAGGTCCAGCATGCCGTGACGCGCCACTTGATCCAGCATGTGATCGAAGAAGCCGATGCCAGTCGCGAGCGCGGAGATGCCAGTCCCGTCCAGGTCCAGCTTGACGCTGATCTGGGTTTCGAGGGTGTTGCGAACGACTTCAGCCTTGCGCATGGCATGTCCCGCGGCTAAGAGAGGAATTCACAGGATTAACAGGATTTTCCAGGATTAGCAGGATTAACCTGCGAATACGGACCAACGACACGGGCACACCTGCTGCAAAGGCCTTAATCCTGTCAATCCTGGAAAATCCTGTTAATCCTGTGAATTCGCTTTTACCCGGTCGAATGACTACGCCAGGCTGGACTGGAGAGCCTCAACGAACTGGTCGTTCTCGCGTGGCGTGCCGACCGTCACGCGCAGACACCCGGCCAGCATGGGATGCGATCCATTCAGGTTCTTGATCAGGACGCCGCGCGCCTTCAGCGCCGCGAATACCGCATCGGCCTGCGGGACCCGAAACAGCACGAAGTTGGCCCGGCTCGGAAAGGCCTGCGCGCCAGGAATCGCGGACAACTGCGAGTATAGCCGGCCGCGTTCCTCGCGGATGGAAGCGGCCTGCGCGTCCAGCACCTCTTTGTGCTCGAGCACGCGTTGCGCAATCACCTGAGTCAGCACGTTGACATTGTAGGGCAGCCGCACCTTGTCGAGTTCCCGCAGCCACTCCTCCCGCCCCGCCAGCAACCCCAGCCGCAGCCCGGCCAGCCCAAGCTTGGACACGGTGCGCATCACCAGCAGGTTGGGATAGCGCTCGAGCTGCGGCAGAAAGCTCTCGCCAGCGAAAGCGTGGTAGGCCTCGTCGACCACCACCAGCCCGGGCGCCAGCTCGACAATGCGGGCGATCGCAGCGGGATCGAACAGATTGCCGGTCGGGTTGTTCGGATAAGCGAGAAAGACCAGCGCCGGGCGCTGAGTGCGGATCGCGCTCTCCATTGCAGCCAGGTCCAGGCCGAAGTCCGCGGCAAGGGGTACCCCCACATAGCGCAGGCCCACGAAGCCGGCGACCATGCGGAACAGGACAAACGAGGGCTCCGGGGCAAGCAGCGCCGCGCCGGGCCGGTTGGCGGCCAGCGCCAGCATCAAGATGATTTCGTCGGAGCCGTTGCCCACCAGGATTTCCATGCCGGCGGGAACGCCCATGACCTCGCGCAAGCGCGCCTTGAGCGCGGCGGCGGACGGATCCGGATAGCGGTTCAGCGCGGCTGCAGACGCCAGCTGCCCGACTTCTGCAGCGAGCGCAGCGGGCAAGCCGTACGGATTCTCCATCGCGTCGAGCTTCACGTACCCGCGACTGTCGGGGACGTGGTAGGCACCCATGGCGCGGATCTCGTCGCGGATGATCTGATCGGGTGTGATGCGCATGCAAGCGGAACAGCAGCGGATCGAAGAGTTAGATAGTCGCAGGATACAGGGCGAGGGCCCCGCCCTGCTACGCTAGCGTGCCGCCGGGTGGCTACCCATGCAGAGGCGGCTAACCATGCAGACGGTATTGGGCCGAGCGTGCGTGCGCGGGCAGACCCTCGCCGGTGGCCAGCTCGACTCGCAATCGCACCCAGCTTGCGTGCCCCGGCCGGCGAGACCTGGATCAAGCTGGTGCGTTTCTGGAAGTCGTAGACCCCGAGCGGTGACGAGAAGCGCGCCGTGCCGGCGGTGGGCAAGACGTGGCTGGGGCCGGCGCAATAATCGCCCAAGGCTTCAGAAGAGTAGCGGCCCAGGAAAATCGCGCCGGCGTGGCGGATCTGCGGCAGCCAGCGCTCTGGATCCTGCACTGAAAGCTCGAGATGCTCGGGCGCGATGCGGTTCGCCAGTTCGCAGGCCTCGTCGAGGTCGCGCACGGTGATGAGCGCACCGCGTCCGCGCAGCGAGGCTTCGATGACTTCACGGCGCGGCATCTCCGGGAGCTGCCGGCTGGATGCTGTCGGCCACCGCCTGGACGAAAGCCGCGTCCGGCGACAGCAGGATCGCCTGGGCCAGCTCGTCGTGCTCGGCCTGGGAGAACAGGTCCATCGCCACCCAATCCGGATTGGTCCGACCGTCGCACAGCACCAGGATCTCGGATGGCCCAGCGACCATGTCGATACCGACCTCGCCGAACACGCGGCGCTTGGCCGCCGCCACGTAGGCGTTGCCGGGCCCCACGATCTTGTCGACTCGCGGCACGGTCGCGGTCCCGTACGCAAGCGCACCGATCGCTTGTGCACCGCCGATGGTGAACACGCGGTCGACTCCGCACAGAGCGGCCGCCGCCAGCACCAGCGAGTTGCGTTCGCCGCCCGGCGTAGGTGTCATCATCACGATCTGCTTGACGCCGGCAACGCGCGCGGGCATCGCGTTCATCAGCACCGACGAGGGATAGGCCGCCTTTCCGCCCGGGACGTAGATGCCGACCCGGTCGAGCGGGGTCACCTGCTGGCCCAGTTTGGTTCCGTCTTCCTCGACGTAGGTCCAGGATTCTCCGAGCTGGCGCTCGTGGTACGAGCGGATGCGGCCCGCTGCATGCACCAGCGCCTCGCGGGGCGCATGAGCCAGCCCCGCGAAAGCAGCCTCCAGCTCGGCGCGGCTCACCTCGAGGGCGGATATCCGTTCCACCGCCAGCCGGTCGAAGCGGCGCGTGTACTCCAGGACCGCTTCGTCGCCCCGGCGCCGCACGTCCGCGACGATGTCGGCAGCGGCCCGCTCGATGCTCTCGTCCTGGGTCGCCTCGAAGGCCAGCAACGGCGCCAGTCGCGCCTGGAAATCCGCGCTGCGGGTATCCAGCAGGTTAAGCTGCAGCATCCGCCGCTTCCCGTGCTGCCGCGCCGGCAAACCCGTCCAGCAGCGGCTGGATCGCGTCGCGCTTGAGCTTGAGCGCGGCCTGGTTCACGATCAGCCGTGCACTGATCGACATGATCTCTTCCACAGCCACCAGGTTGTTCGCGCGCAGCGTGTTGCCGGTGGCCACCAGGTCGACGATCGCGTCGGCGAGGCCCACGAGCGGCGCCAGCTCCATCGACCCGTACAGCTTGATCAGATCGACGTGCACGCCTTTCTCGCCGAAGTGCTCGCGTGCGGTCTTCAGATATTTGGTGGCGACTCGCAGACGCGCACCCTGGCGCACGGCCGCGGCATAGTCGAATCCGCGCGGCACCGCGACCATCATGCGGCAGCGGGCAATGCCGAGATCCAATGGCTGGTACAACCCTTCCGACCCCTGCTCGTAGAGCACGTCTGCTCCGGCCACGCCCACATCGGCAGCGCCGTAGCGCACGTAAGTCGGCACGTCGGAGGCGCGCACGAGGACGATGCCGACCTCGGGCCGGTTGGTTTCCAGGATCAGCTTGCGGGAAGTCTCCGCGTCCTCGGTCGGCCGGATGCCAGCCTGCGCCAGCAGCGGCAGCGTCTCGGTGAAAATACGGCCCGTCGAAAGGGCAATGGTGATGCGGTTCATGGCTCGATTCTACCGCGTCCTACGGCCGAACCTGACCGCTCACGCGTCCTAACAGCTGAGCGTCACCGCAAAGGCGCAAAGACGCAAAGGTTACGCAAAGGAAGACGTGAGTTGAGCTGCCGCGGTTGAGCCGAACCGGTTGACACTTTGGAGCGACCTAGCGCCACAGTTTTCGCCTTGTCTTTGCGCTGTCTTTGCGTCTTTGCGCCTTTGCGGTGAAGCTCCGCTGCAGGCCGCGTTCACCGTACACGCTTGATGCGGGCCCCGAGCTGGCTGAGCTTCTCCTCGATGCACTCGTAGCCGCGGTCGAGATGGTAGATGCGGTCCACCAGCGTGTCCCCCTCGGCCACCAGCCCCGCCACCACCAGGCAAGCCGACGCGCGCAGATCCGTCGCCATCACGGTCGCACCCGACAGGCCGCGCACGCCCTTCACGACGGCGGTATTGCCCTCGACCTCGACGTCCGCGCCCAGGCGGCGCAGCTCCTGCACGTGCATAAAGCGGTTCTCGAACACGGTTTCGGTGATCACGGACGTGCCGTGGGCAACCGTGTTCAGCGCCATGAACTGGGCCTGCATGTCGGTCGGGAACGCCGGGTAAGGGGCGGTGCGCACGCTGACGGACTTCAACCCGCCGTTGCTCGTCACCGTCAGCCAGTCTTCGCCTCGATCGATGTGCACACCGGATTCGGTGAGCTTGGACACGACCGCGTCCAGGGCATCCGGGCACGTCTGTTTCAGGCGCACGTCGCCGCCGGTAGCAGCGGCTGCCACCATGAACGTGCCGGTTTCGATGCGATCGGGCATGACCTTGTAGGTGCAGCCATGCAGGCGCTCGACGCCGTGGATGGTCACGGTGTCGCTGCCGTGTCCGGAGATGCGCGCGCCCATCGCCTTCAGACAGTTGGCCAGGTCCACCACCTCCGGCTCGCGTGCGGCGTTCTCGATGATGGTCGTGCCTTCTGCCAGCGTGGCGGCCATCATCAGGTTCTCCGTGCCTGTCACCGTGATCAGGTCCATGACGATGCGAACGCCCTGCAACCGGGGCGCTCGCGCCAGCATGTAGCCATGCTCGATGTCGATCTGCGCACCCATCGCCTGCAGACCCTTGATATGCTGGTCCACGGGACGCAGGCCGATCGCGCAGCCGCCAGGCAGAGACACGCGCGCCTCACCGAAGCGCGCGAGCAGCGGCCCCAGCACCAGCACGGAGGCGCGCATGGTCTTGACCAGATCGTACGGCGCCACCCGGTTGTGCAGGCTCGCTGCGGTCAGCCCAAGTCCGAGCTTCTCGTCCAGCGACACCTCCACCCCCATCTGAGCCAGGAGGGACAGCGTGGTAGTCACGTCGCGCAGGTGCGGGACGTTCTGTACTCGCAGCGTGTCCGGCGTCAGGATCGCCGCGCACAGGATGGGAAGGGCGGCGTTCTTCGCGCCGGAGATGCGGATCTCGCCACGCAGCGGCACGCCGCCTTGGATCAGCAAGCGGTCCATGTCTGCTTCAGTGGCCCGCCTGCTGCCAGTCCTCGGGCGTATAGGTCTGCATCGACAGCGCGTGGATCTCTTCGCGCATGCGCTCGCCGAGCGCCCGATACACGAGCTGGTGCTGCTGCACTCGCCGCTTGCCGCGGAACGCCGCGCTGACGATCACGGCTTCGAAGTGCTGGCCGTCACCCACCACTTCTACATGCTGGCACTCCAGGCCTTCCTGGATGTAGCGCTTGACGTCTTCGGGCAGAACCACGGCTGGTGCCTCCAAGGGCAGCGAAGCGTCGTATTCTAGCCCGGATAGTGCGCCGAATACCCCGCTCAGTTAGGTCTGAGTGCTAGTGCCGCAGCTTGTACCCGGTCGCGAGCAGCCGCAGGGACAGCGCGCCGAGCGCAAGCAGGCAGGCGGCTACCACGCTCAGGCTGATCCAGGGCCGCACGTCGCCGACCCCGAGGAATCCGTAGCGGAACCCGTCCACCATGTAGAAGAAAGGATTCAGATGAGACACCTGCTGCCAGAATGGCGGCAGCGAGTGCACCGAGTAGAACACGCCTGCCAGGAACGTGAGCGGGATGATCACGAAGTTCTGGAAGCCTGCGAGCTGGTCGAACTTGTCCGCCCAGATCCCGGCGATGATACCCATGGCGCCCAGGATGCCGCCGCCGAGCACTGCGAAAGCCAGCGCCCACAGCGGGTGCTGAATCGGCACATCCGCCAGAGCCAGAGTCACCAGCAGCACGCCCAGTCCCACCATCAACCCGCGCACCAGGGCGGCGAGAATGTAGGCCAGGAACATTTCCACAGGAGACAGGGGCGTGAGCAGCACGAACACCAGGTTGCCGGTGATCTTGGACTGGATCAGGCTGGACGAACTATTTGCAAAGGCGTTCTGCAGCAGCGCCATCATCGCCAGCCCAGGCACTAGAAACGCCTGATAGCTCACCCCTGGGTACACCTGCATGCGCGCTTCGAGCGCATGGGAAAAGATCAGCAGGTACAGCAGCGCGGTCAGGATCGGCGCGGCGATGGTCTGGAAGCTCACCTTCCAGAACCGCAGCAGCTCCTTGTACAGCAGCGTGTGGAAGCCGGCCATCACTGTGCGCGCATCACCTGGACGAACACGTCCTCCAAGTCCGCCTGCAGGATCTCGAGCTCGATGATGCGCACCCCGGCCTGCCGTACGGCGGCCAGCACTTCTTCGACCTCCTGGTAGTCCTGCACCTGGAGCACGCGCAGGGCGCCTTCGTCGCCTGCGTGGAAGCGGACCAGCGCGGCGGGCAGCTCAGGGGGCTCCAAACGCACCCGCACGCGCACCCCCGAGAAGCCTTTGAGCAGATTAGCGGTCTCATCCAACGCCACGATGCGGCCCTGTTTGAGCATGGCGATGCGCCCGCACAGCGCCTCGGCCTCCTCGAGATAGTGGGTGGTGAGCACGATGGTGTGGCCGGCGACGTTGAGCTCGCGGATGAACTTCCACAGCTCCTGTCGCAGCTCGACGTCCACGCCGGCGGTGGGCTCGTCGAGGATGATCACCGGCGGGACGGTGCACCAGGGCCTGACCGACCAGGACGCGCCGCTTCATGCCACCCGACAAGGAGCGCATGTTGGCATCCGCCTTGTCGGTCAGATTGAGGCGCTCGATCACCTCGTCGATCCAGGCGTCATTGCTGCGCAGGCCGAAATAGCCAGACTGGATGCGCAGCGTCTCGCGCACCGTGAAGAAGGGGTCGAACACCAGCTCCTGGGGCACCACGCCCAAAGCACGCCGGGCGCTGCGGTACTCGCGCACGACGTCGTGCCCCATCACCGCAAGGCTGCCACTGTCCGCGCGCGCCAGGCCGCCCAGCAGGCTGATCAGAGTGGTCTTGCCGGCGCCGTTCGGCCCGAGCAGCCCGAAGAACTCGCCGGCTTCGATCGTCAGGCTGACTGCGTCCAGGGCGAGCACCGGCCCGTAGCGCTTGCTGGCGTGCTGGACTTCGATCGCGGGCATAGGAGGTCAGGTGTAGCGCGCCTTCACGGTGGCACTCCTGACGCTGGTGCCGCCGCCTTCAGGCAACGTGGACGAGGTTGCTCACGCCGTAGAGCGCGGCCAGACTCCTGAGATTGGCGGTGACATTGCGGAAGATCAGGCGCTGGCCCTTGCTCGCCGCTCGACGCGACCATTCCAGCAGCAGACTCACCGCCGAGGAATCGACCTCGGTCACACCTGCAAGGTCGATCTCTACCTCGGCGCCCTCGAACATCTGCTCGCCCTCGGCGAGGACGGCCTGGACGTTGGCCATGGTCACCGGGCCTTCCAGCACGAACCGATCGCGGTCGCGGCGGATCACTGCTTCCTCGCGCCGGCGGGCGGCGGGGCAGCCTTGGCGGCGTTCATGTCCGCCAGCGCCTTGATCAAGGCGTCGATGCCGCCCTTGTTGACTTGCTCGGCGAAGGTGCCGCGGTAGGTCGTGACCAGACTGATCCCGTCCACGGTAACGTCGTACACCTTCCAGCTCGAGGCCGCCTTGAACATGCTGTAGTCGACGTTCACGCTCTGGCCGCCGCCCGGCACCTTGATCAGGGTGCGCACGGTCACGTCCTCGTCCGTTGGCTGCAGCCGCAGCGGCTTGACCTCTATCTCGATGTCCCGGTACGCGCTGTAGGCCGTGCTGTACGAGCGGATCAACAAAGTCCGGAATTCGTCCGCCAGGCGCTTCTGCTGCTCCGGTGTGGCCTGACGCCAACTCCGCCCCACCGCGAGCCGCGTCATGCGCTGGAAATCGAAATTCGGAGCGATCTTCTCCTCCATCAGCTCCGCCATCTTCGACTGGCTGCCCGCACGCAGCTCGCGGTCCTGCTGAATGATCTTCAGCACATCGTTGGCCACGCTGCGGACCAGCTCGTCGGGCGCCTGCTCGGCGGCGATCGCCGGGGTCGCCAGCGCAAGCAGGGTGACGGCGGCCCACAGCAGGACACGCGGCAGGGAACGGGCACGAAACATGGTTACCTCGAGGTCAGAAATCGGGAGCCGAAGGTCGGCACGGTCACTTGCTGGGTCCCTCGGCAGCTTTGCTGTAGAGGAACTGGCCGATCAGTTTCTCCAGCACCACGGCGGACTGCGTGTGCTTCAAGGACCCGCCGTCCTTCACCATCTGCGCGTCACCGCCGCCGTCGAGCCCGATGTACTGCTCGCCGAGCAGTCCGGAGGTGAGGATCGAGGCGATGGTGTCGGTGGGAAACTCGTAGCGCCGGTCCAGCCGCATGCTCACGCGCGCCACGAACTTGGCGTTGTCGAACGCGATGCCCTCGACCCGCCCGACCAGCACGCCGGCGCTCTTCACCGGCGCGCGCACCTTCAGCCCGCCGATGTTGTCGAACTCCGCCGTGACGTGGTAGCTGTCGGCGGTGTTGAAGGTGCTCGCATTGCTCACCTGCAGCGCCAGAACCAGCAGGGCCGCCAGCCCCGCCGCTACGAAAATGCCGACCCACAGGTCGAGGACCGCTCGCTCCATCGCTCAAGCACCTCTGAACATGAACGCGGTGAGGACGAAATCGAGCGCCAGCACCGCCAGGGAAGACGTGACCACCGTGCGCGTCGTCGCCCCGGAGACGCCCTCCGCCGTGGGCGGGGCGTCGTAGCCTTCGAACAGGGCGATGGCGGTCACCGCTACACCGAACACGATACTCTTGATGACGCCGTTGAGCACGTCGTCGCGCAAATCCACCGAAGCCTGCATCTGCGACCAGAAGGCGCCAGAGTCTACGCCCAGCACCACCACGGTGATCAGATAGCCGCCGAAGATGCCCATGGCGCTGAACAACGCGGCCAGCAGCGGCATGGAGATCACGCCGGCCCAGAAGCGCGGACCGACGATGCGTGCGATCGGGTCCACCGCCATCATCTCCAGCGCCGTGATCTGTTCGGTCGCCTTCATCAAGCCGATCTCGGCGGTCATGGCCGAGCCGGCCCGGCTGGCGAACAGCAGCGCCGCGACCACCGGCCCCAGCTCGCGCACCAGCGACAACGCTACCAGCGTACCGACGGCCTCCGCCGAGCCGTAGCGCTGCAGCGTGTCGAACCCCTGCAGCCCCAGCACCATGCCGACGAACAGCCCCGACACCAGGATGATGATCAGCGACAGCACACCCGCGAAGTAGATCTCGCGGATGGTGAGGGGGACGCGGCGGAAGCTCACTCCCGAGCGCAGCAGCACCAGCGCGAAGAAGCGGCTGGCGTAGCCCAGGCGCCAGATGCCGTTGATCACCACGTGCCCGATATGGCGCAACGCCCGCACGAACACGTTATTCATCCGCAGCCCCCGCTGGCGATCGCTTGCCAACCCGCGAATCACGCGCTGCCGACAGCGCCAGTCCGTGTACAGGCGGACTATTCACGCGATGCCTCCAGCGCGGCGCGGGCAATCACGCATTTGCCTCCAGCCCCAGGTCCGCCGCATAGGGCGCGCTCGGGTAGCGGAAGGGCACCGGTCCGTCCCTGTGACCGTGCACGAACTGGCGAACGTACGCCTCTTGCGACGCGCGGATCGCGTCGGGCGTGCCTTCGGCGACCACCACGCCGTCGGACATGAAGTAGACGTAGTCGACGATCTTCAAGGACTCCTGGACGTCGTGGGTGACCACGATCGAGGTCGCCCCCGATGCGTCGTTCAAGCGGCGGATCAAATTGCCGATTACTCCGAGCGAGATCGGGTCCAGGCCCGCGAAAGGCTCGTCGTACATGATCAGCATCGGATCCAGCGCAATCGCGCGCGCCAGCGCCACGCGCCGCGCCATCCCGCCGGACAGCTCGGAGGGCATCATGTGCTGCGCACCTCGCAGCCCCACCGCGTTGAGCTTCATGAGCACCAGATCGCGGATCATGGCCTCGGGGAGCGGCGTGTGCTCGCGCAGCTGGAAGGCCACGTTGTCGAACACGGACAGATCGGTGAACAGCGCCCCGAACTGGAACAGCATGCCCATGCGCCGGCGCAGCGCGTACAGGCGGCCCTCATCGAGCTCGTGGACCACGTCGCCGGCGACTCTCACGCTCCCGCGGGTGGGCTTGAGCTGGCCGCCGATCAGCCTCAGCGTGGTAGTCTTGCCGCAGCCGGACAGCCCCATGATCGAGATCACCTTCCCGCGCGGGAAGCGCATGTCGATGCCCTTGAGCACCGGGCGCACGTCGTAACGGAACTCGACGTTGTCGATCTCGACCAGGTTGTCGGCGGCCACGGAATCCTGTTTGGATAAGGCGCGCGAATTGTACCAGATGCCCGCCGCCGCCCCGCCCGCAGCGCGGGACACCTTGCGCACGCTGCCGATTCACGGCAAGGTGCCGGCTGCGCGTATCGTGGCCGTCGCAGACGAACCCGCGGGCCGGCGTTCATTGCCGGCGCTGCGGCCTCGACAGCTCGTGTTCTTTTGTCGGTTCGGACCTCGAACCCTATGACCAACGCGCCTCAAACCGCGGATACCACGACTCCGGCACTCCAGTTTGCTGACGTGCGCAAGCGCTTCGGCCAGTCTGTCGCGCTGGCCGGGTTCAGCCTGACGGTGCAACCCGGCGAGTCCTTCGGGCTGGCGGGCGTCAACGGCGCGGGCAAGACCACGCTGATCAAGTGTCTGCTCGACTTCTGCAACACCGACGGGGGCAGCATCCGCATCTTCGGGGTCGACCACCAGACCACCGCGGCGCGCTCCCGACTGGCGTTTCTGCCCGAGCGGTTCAACCCGCCGTACTATCTGCGCGGCCGTGATTTCCTGCGCTACATTGTCAAGCTGGAAGGTGCGCGCTACCGCGAGGACGAGGTCCAAGCCATGCTGCAGGCGCTGGACCTCGACCTCAGCGCGTTGACCAAGCCGGTCCGGGCATTCTCCAAGGGCATGACCCAGAAGCTGGGCCTGGCCGGCTGCCTGCTCGGGCGCAAGGACTTGTACATTCTCGACGAGCCCACCAGCGGCCTCGACCCCAAGGCGCGGGCGCTGCTCAAGCAACAACTGCGGGAGTTACGCAGCCGCGGCCATACCATCTTTTTCACGTCACATGCGCTGGCCGACGTGGAAGAGATCTGTGACCGCATGGCGGTGATTCACGCCGGCGAGCTGCGTTTCTGCGGCACCCCCGCAGCACTGCGCGCACAGTATGGGGCGGATAGCCTGGAGGCCGCTTTTCTCGCCAGCATCGAGGCGGCGGCGTAACCGGAAACAGACGTGAGCACGCCAGCTGGCACACTATTTGATCACGCTTCCGGGCCCGACCCTGGAATCGCATCTCCGCCGGTGGAGACCCCTGCCAAACCCGACCTGCTGATCGTGGACGACGATCCACTGATCACCGAGACGCTCGACTACGTCCTGGGGCGGGAGTTCAACGTCCGGGTGGCAGAGTCGCGGCCACAGGTCAAAAGCGTCCTGCGCCAGCTGGAGAACCCTCCAGAGCTGGCGCTGGTCGACCTGGGCCTGCCCCCGCAACCCCACCGCCCGGACGAGGGCTTCAAGCTGATCAGCGAACTGCTCGCTCTGTCCCCCACGATCAAGATCATCGTGTTGTCGGGCCAGAACGACGAGAACAACGCGCGCCATGCTCGCGCGCTCGGCGCGATCGACTTCGTGGCCAAGCCCTGCGAGCCCGAGCAGCTCAAGCGCGCGCTGCTGGATGCCCGCAACGTCGCGGTCGCAGAGCGTGGGGCCGCCGCGGCCGAGGCGGCCGGCATCATCGGCACCGGTCCAGCCTTATCCAAGCTGCGCCAGCAGATCCGTCAGTACGCCGGTTCGCCGTTTCCGGTCCTGATCGAAGGCGAATCGGGGAGCGGCAAGGAGCTGGTGGCGGCCTCCCTGCACAGCCAGGGTCCGCGCGCAGCCAAACCCTATCTCGCCCTGAATTGCGCCGCCATTTCCCCGAACCTGGTCGAGGCCACGCTGTTCGGCTACACCAAGGGGGCGTTCACCGGCGCGCACGCCAACCGTGCCGGCTACTTCGAGGATGCCCGCGACGGCAGCCTGTTCCTGGACGAGATCGGCGAGCTTCCGCTGGAGCTGCAGGCCAAGCTCCTGCGGGTGCTGGAAAACGGCGAGTTCCAGCGCGTGGGTGAGACCACCACGCGCCAGAGCCAGGCGCGGGTCGTGGCGGCCACTAACCGCGACCTCAAGCAGGAGGTGCGCGCCGGCCGCTTCCGAGCCGACCTCTACCACCGGCTGAGCGTGTTCACGGTGGCGGTGCCGCCGCTGCGCGACCTCGGCGAAGACAAGCGCCGCCTGCTGCAGCATTTCTCCGCGTTCTATTCCGCGCAGAGTGGTGTTGCGCCAGTGCAGCTCGACGAGAAGGCCGAGCGGGCGTGGATGGAGTACAGTTTCCCGGGCAACGTGCGGGAGCTGCGCAACATCGTCATCCGCCTCGTTGCCAAGCACGGCGGCGAGCGGGTCAACAGCGAGCAGTTGCTGGCGGAGCTCGATCCCGAGACGCTGGATGCGGCCAGCGATCCGCACGGGTTCGCTGCGCTCGACTTCCGCAGCTCCGTAGAAGCCGCCAAGCGCGACCTGCAGTCGAACCGCGCCTTCAGCCTCGACCAGACCCTGCAGCGCTGGGAGCGCAGCTACGTGGAGGCAGCGCTTGCGCTCACCAACGGCAACTTGAGCCAGGCGGCCAAGCTGCTGGGCATCCATCGCACCACGCTGTACAGCCGCATGCAGAACTACGCCCCGGTTGCCGAGACACAGAAGAGCTGACCCACCGCCCTATGTACTACTCCTTCTTCGGCCTCAAGCAGCCGCCGTTTCGGATCACTCCGGACACCGACTTCTTTTTCGAGGGCGGCAACCGCGGCGCGGTGCTGGAGGCGCTGACCTACGCGATCACGCACGGCGAGGGGATCGTCAAGGTCACCGGCGAGGTGGGCAGCGGCAAGACCATGCTGTGCCGGGTCCTGCAGGCGCGCCTGCCGGCGAGCGTGGAGACGGTCTACCTGGCCAATCCGAGCGTCTCCCCCGAGGAGATCCTGCACGCCATCGCCTTCGAGCTGCAGCTGACGCTGCCACGGGACGCCGGCCGCCTCGAAGTGATGCACGCGCTCAACGAATACCTGCTCGCCAAGCACGCCGAGCACAAGCAGGTCGTGGTGTTCGTCGAGGAATCGCAGAGCATGCCGATCGGCACGCTGGAGGAGATCCGCCTGCTGTCGAACCTGGAGACCAAGCAGCACAAGCTGCTGCAGATCGTCCTGTTCGGCCAGCCCGAGCTGGACGACAACCTGCGCAGAACCGAGATCCGCCAGCTGCGCGAGCGCATCACGCACAGCTTCTCGCTGGCACCGTTGGACGCGGACGAAGTGCGCGAATACCTGGCGTTCCGGCTGCAGGCTGCCGGCTACCGCGGACCGGACCTGTTCGCTCCGCGGGTGATCCGCTACGTGGCCCGCGCCACCGGCGGCTTGACGCGCCGCATCAACATCGTCGCGGACAAGGCGCTGCTGGCCGCGTTCGCGGAGAACACCCACAACGTCAGCCTCAAGCACGTTCGAGCGGCCGTCGCGGACAGCGAGTTCAGCGGCACCCTGCTGGCGCACCGGCCGCGGCTGGGGTTTGGGAACGCTCGCGTTGACCGCCGGGCTGGGCGGGCTCAGCGTGGCCGCCGCGCTGATCGCATATCAGCACTTCAGCGCAGACGAGCCGCGCGTGCCAGCCGCCAGCGCTCCGCGCGATCCGATCGCCGCCACGCCACGGTCAATCCGGCGGCCGCCGCGGCGCGCCCGCAGCCCAGCCGTTGCCGCACGCACCGATCGCCAGCCGAAGCCGGACGCCGCGAGCATCGCCGCTGCCGACACCGGCGGAGCTGCAGCGCCATGCCGCCACCGAGCCCTGCCGGCGGCCGGCCATCGCCGCCGCATGGATGCACCAGCACGTACCGCTCCGCGCACTGGCGGCCCGAGCTGCGACCGGCGCGGCCGCTGAGGCCGGCACGGCGTGCGCGATTTGTTGGAACAGCGATTGCTTGCGACCCAGCGCTGGCTGGCGCAGGAGCAGGGTGGGATCTACAGCATCCAGCTGCTCGGGTCGAACGACCCGCAGATGCTGATCAACTACCTCCAGAGCCTTAGCGACTACATTGAAATAGATAAGATTTTTGTGTACCGTACCGTTGCCAACCAGGAGCCGTCGATGACCGTCCTGTACGGAGCTTTTCCCGCGCGCATCGATGCCATCCGTTCGCTGGATGCGCTTCCGGCCGACCTCAAGTCGAACCGCCCGTACATCCGTACGGTCCAGGGAATCCGCAGCGAACTCGGTCTGAACCGGCCGTCGTAAGCACACGGCGGCCTGACAACGCGACCCGTCTGACGAGACAATGATCCCCGCACAACGCGACGGGGAGCCGGCGAGCATGCGCTGACTGGCAGCTGCTTGCGCCCCGCAGAAGAATTCGGACTTAGCGAAACCAGCGGCAATCCACCTCACCCTGCTGCAGCGGTTCCAGAGCTTGTCAGGCGCAGCCCGCGCAGCGCCTGGATGCGACGCGCCGGCGCGCGGCGCAGGCGTGGTTCTCCTGTGTGCTCTAGCGGCCGGCCTGCAGCAACTACAAACCGGCCATCCCGCCGTCCGAAGGGCACATCAGCACGCAGACCGTGGCTCCGCCCGGCGATCAGGAGCGCATCCTCCCGCCGGTCACCTCCACTACGACCTTCACTCCGCCGCCCAAACCCAAAGCCAAGGTCACCACCTACAGCGTGGTCGTGCACGAGGTGCCGGTGAAGGAGCTGCTCCTGGCGCTGTCCCGCGACACCAAGGAGAACATCGACGTCCATCCCGGGTTGAGCGGGCTGGTCAGCCTCAACGCCATCGACGAGACGTTGCCGTCCATCCTCGAGCGCATCTCCAAGCAGGTGAACATGCGCTACCGGGTCGACGGGCGCACGATCGTCGTCGAGCCCGACACCGCCTACCTGAAGACCTACAAGGTCAACTACGTGAACATGACGCGGGACACCACGTCCTCGATCTCGGTCAGCGGACAGGTCGGCTCGACGCGGGCAGGATTCGGGCGGCACCTCGACCACGGCGGTCAAGACCAGCGTCAAGGCCGATTTCTGGGAAGTGCTGCGCAAGAACGTCGACAGCATCCTCGCCGCCAGCCGCCGGCTGGAGCAGTCGGCGGCTGAGCGGCAGGCTCGCGCGGAGCGCGCCAAGGCCGCGCGCGAGCAGCAGCTGGCCCAGGCCGAGGCCGTGGCGCGCGCCGGCCCCAACGCCAGCAATCTGTTCAAGGAAGTGTTCGGTGCGCAGGCCGCCGATGACAAGGAGCAGGAGATCGTCATCAATGCGATGGCAGGCACCGTGACCGTGCTGGCGACGTCGCGCCAGCACCATCTGGTCCAGCAGTATCTGGACAGCGTGCAGAGCCTCGGTGCAGCGCCAGGTGCTGATCGAAGCGACCATCGCCGAGGTGCAGCTGTCGCAAGCCTACCAGGCTGGGATCAACTGGCAGCAGCTCGCGAACAATGGAAACGGGTTCCGCTTCCAGCAGGAAACGATGACTGCGGACACGCTCGCCACCGCGCCGCGCATCGTCATCGGCTATGGCATCGGAGGCCTGCTCGGCACCGACTTCAACATCTCGATCCGCCTGCTCGAGCAGTTCGGCAACACGCGCGTGCTGTCCAGTCCCAAGCTGATGGCACTGAACAATCAAACCGCCTTGCTCAAGGTGGTGGACAACGTCGTGTACTTCACGGTCCAGTCGTCCAGACCACCACCGGCGCAAACGGCAAGCAAGATCATCTCCGCGGTGACGACGACACCGAACACCGTGGCGGTGGGAGTGGTGGTCAGCCTGACGCCGCAAGTCCATGACGACGGCAACGTCACGCTCACGGTGAGGCCCACCATCAGCCGGGTCAACCGGTTCGTGCGAGATCCCAACCCGACACTCACCGTCCCGAACCTGGTGCCGGAGATCGCGGTCCGCGAAATGGAATCCGTGCTCCAGCTCACCAGCGGCCAGACGGCCATCCTCGGCGGGCTGATGCAGGACGACGTGCAGCGCAACCGCGATCAGCTGCCCTACGCCGGAAATCTGCCTCGCGTCGGCGACCTGTTCGCGTATCGGAACGAGAACGTCACCAAGAGCGAGCTGGTGATCTTCATCCGCCCGATCGTGGTCAAGAATCCTTCGCTGGACAGCGATGAGCTGAAGGACCTGCGCCGGCTGCTGCCCAAGATCGACCAGACGGGCACCACTCCATGAGCCTTCTGCTGCAGGCGCTCCAGAAGGCCGCCAGGAGCCGGGAGAGCGGCCCTGACGAGGCGCCGCCTGCGGCCTCCGGAGACGGTGCAAGAGCCGTCCTTCGACTTCGACGCCGACGCTGGTCCCGAGGAAGAGCCCATCAGCCCTGAGCTGGCGCTGGCCGATGACGACGACCTGTTCGAAGCGGAACCCCCCGCCGTTTCCGAACCGACGCTGCCGCCGCCGACGCGGCCCGGCATCGGCGGGGCGCGCACTGTGGCCTCCGACACCGGCGGGACGGGCGCAGCGTATGCCGCGACCATCCTGCGCGCGAGCGAAGCGCGCAGCACCGGCTGGCTGGATTGGGTGCGCGATCGGCCGGTCCACGCCTTCGCCGCCACCGCCGCCGTCTTCTTGCTGTTGTACGGCGGGTACGTGTATCTGCAGATCTTCCATCCCGGCATTCTGCGCGGGGACTTCTTCAACAAGGCCCCGCTGAAGGCCAAGCCGCCACCTCCGCCCTCACCCATCTCCAAAGCGCCGCCTGCACCCGAACCAGCACCAGTGCTACCGCCTGCCGCGGCCACCGCCGCGGTCGAGCCGGACGCGGGGTCGGCGGCACGGCGATTGGCCGCGGAGGCCTCCAAACCCATTACCGGATTGCCGCAGGCGCAGCCCCACGGAGCGGACAGCGCCGACCCGCCCGCTCCGGGTGTGGAACGCAGCAGGCGGCCTGGCGTGCGCGCAGAGCGCGCGCGGCCGCTGCGCGCGTCCCGCGTGAGGCGCCATCGCGCAGGCATGTCGTCGCGCCGAGCCGGCGGGGCCGCTCGAGGATACCGTCGCGGTGCGCCAGCCGGAGGCGGCGCCGGCGGCCACCGCCGCGACCCTGCTGCAGGCCTGGGAAGCGCTCCAGCGCGGGCAGTTCGCACAGGCGCAGGCGCTGTACGAGAAAGTCGAACAGGCCGAACCACAGAACGTCGATGCGCTGCTGGGCCTGGCGGCGATCGCGGCCCAGCGCGGGAACACCGAGCTCGCCGCGCGCCAGTACAGCCGCGTGCTCGAGCTCGACCCGCGCAACCCCACCGCCCAAGCCGGTCTGATCTCGCTGCTGGGTCAGGCCGATCCGCAGATGTCCGAGTCGCGACTCAAGCAGCTGATCGCGCGCGAGCCGTCGGCCAACCTGTACTTCGCACTGGGCAACCTGTACGCTCGCATGACGCAGTGGGCCCAGGCCCAGCAGGCCTACTTCCAGGCCTACCAGCTGCAGCCCGACAATCCGGACTACGCCTACAACCTCGCGGTCGGTCTCGAGCACCTGAGCCAGCCGAAGCTCGCGCTCACCTACTACCGCCAGGCCCTTGAACTCGGCAACTTGAAAGGACACGCGGGCTTCGACAGCGCCCGCGTGCAGGAACGCATTGGGCAGCTCACCGCGCGCATTGGCAACGACTAACGCCCGCACCGCTGCGCAACGAGCAGCGCAAGAAGCTGCGTCTGGGCGAGCTGCTGGTTCAGCAGGGGCTGATCACGCCCGATCAGCTGCGCATCGCGCTGACCGAGCAGAAGCAGCAGCAGGCCCCGCTCGGGCGCCTGCTGGTGCGCATGGGCTTCGTCACCGAGGCGGTGATCCGGGACATCATGGCCCGGACCATCGGCCAGGAGAGCATCGACCTGACCCAGGTGGTGGTCGACGGGGATGCCGTCAAGGTCATCCCGCAGGAGTTCGCGCGCCGCCACCGCGTGCTGCCCATCGCGTTCGATCTCGCAGGAGCAGGTCCTCACGGTGGCCATCACCGAGGTGTTCAACGTGGTGGCGCTGGACCAGCTGCGCGCCACCCTCGGGCAGCAGATCAAGATCAAGACCGTGCTCGCCGGCGAGGCGCAGCTCGAGGACCACATCGACCAGTTCTACGGCCACGAGCTGTCGGTCGACGGCATCCTGCGCGAGATCGAGACCGGCGAGATCGACTACCAGAGCCTGCAGGCCGGCGGCGACGAGTATCAGCAGCCGATCGTGCGGCTGGTGGGTGCGCTGCTGGTGGACGCGGTCAAGCGCGCGCGCCTCCGACATCCACTTCGAGCCCGAGTTCGCGTTCCTGCGCATCCGCTACCGGATCGACGGCGTGCTCGAGCAGGTGCGCAGCCTGCACAAGAACTACTGGCCCGGCATCGCGGTGCGCGTGAAGGTGATCAGCGGCATGAACATCGCCGAGACCCGCGCGCCGCAGGACGGGCGCATCTCGCTCAACCTGAACGGCCGGCCGGTGGATTTCCGGGTAGCGACCCAGCCCACCATCCACGGCGAGAACATCGTGCTGCGGATCCTGGACCGGGAGAAGTCCATCATCAGCCTGGACCAGATGGGCCTGCCCAAGCACATCATGAGCACGCTGAGCCTGATGCTCGCGCGCCCCGAGGGCATCCTGGTGATCACCGGGCCCACCGGCAGCGGCAAGACCACCACGCTCTACTCGCTGCTGTCGCAGCTCAACGTGGAGTCGGTCAACATCATGACCCTGGAGGATCCGGTCGAGTACCCGGTGGCGATGATGCGCCAGACCTCGGTGAACGAAGCCGCCAAGATGGACTTCGTCAACGGCATCCGCTCGATGATGCGCCAGGACCCGGACATCATCCTGGTCGGCGAGGTGCGCGACAAGGAAACCGCCGAGATGGCCTTCCGCGCGGCGATGACCGGCCACCAGGTGTTCACCACCCTGCACACCAACTCCGCGCTGGGCGCGTTTCCGCGGCTGCTGGACATCGGCATCCTGCCCGACATCATCGCCGGCAACGTCATCGGCGTCATCGCCCAGCGCCTGGTGCGCCTGCTCTGCAGCCACTGCAAGGAAGGCTACGCGCCGAGCCGCGAGGAGCGCCAGATCCTCGGGCTCGACGCGGACCCGAGCATCAAGATCTACCGGCCGGCGGGGTGCAAGCACTGCAGCTTCCGCGGCTACCGCGGGCGCACCTCGATCCTGGAGATCCTGCGCATGGACGCCGATCTCGACGAGCTGGTGGCGCGCCGCGCCACCCACCGCGAGATCCGCAACCTGGCACTGGAGAAGGGCTTCAAGCCGCTGGTCGAGGAGGGCATCGCCCGCATCCTCGACGGCAGCACCAGCATCGCCGAGGTGGCGCGCTCGGTGGACCTGACCCAGCGCTTCCAGCTGATTTCGCGCGCCATCCTCGGCCACCGCTTCGCGACGTGACCCGGCCATGCCAGCATTTCAGTACAAAGCCATCGACAGGATCGGACGCCCCGCGCGCGGCAAGCTCGACGCGGCCAACGAGGTCGACCTCGAGCTGCGCCTCAAGCGCATGGGGCTCGACCTCATCACCTTCCGGACCGTGCGCGCCGGCGGCGCCAGCTTCGCCAAGGGCAGCGTCACCCGCCGCGACCTGATCACCTTCTGCTTCGACCTGGAGCAGATCTCGCGCTCCGGCATTCCGCTCATCGAGGGCCTGCGCGATCTGCGCGGCGGCATGGAAAACCCGCGCTTCCGCGAAATTCTCTCCTCGGTGCTCGAGGACATCGAGGGCGGCAAGATGCTGTCGCAGGGCCTGGCCGCCTTCCCGCAGGTGTTCACCCCGGTGTTCGTCAGCCTGATCCGCGCCGGCGAGCAGACCGGGCGCCTGGTGGAGGTGTTCGAGAACCTGGGCAAGGCGCTCAAGTGGCAGGACGAGCTGGTGTCGCAGACCCGCAAGCTGCTGATGTACCCCTCGTTCGTCCTGGTGGTGGTGCTGGCGGTGGTGATCTTCCTGCTCACCTACCTGGTGCCGCAGGTGGTGACCCTGCTCAAGACCATGGGCCTGCAGCTGCCGCTGCAGACGCGCATCCTGATCGCGCTGTCCAATTTCGTGGTGCACTACTGGTACGTCCTGCTGATGCTGCCGGTGATCGTGGTGACGGCCACCGTCCTGATCCTGCGCAGCGAACCCCAAGGCGCGCTACTACTTCGACTACCTCAAGCTGCGCATGCCGATCACCGGCACGATCCTGCAGAAGATCATCCTGGCGCGCTTCGCCAGCTTCTTCGCGCTGATGTACCAGTCCGGCATCACCATCCTCGACGCCATCCGCACCAGCGAGGACATCGTCGGCAACCGGGTCATCGCCGACGGCCTGCAGCGGGCCGGCCAGCAGATCAGCTCGGGCGAGAGCCTGAGCGAGGCGTTCCAGAACCTGGGGCTGTTTCCGCCGCTGGTCCTGCGCATGATGCGAGTGGGGGAGAACACCGGCGCGCTCGACACGGCGCTGCTCAACATCAACTACTTCTACGAGCGCGACGTGCGCGAGTCGATCGACAAGGCACTGAAGCTGCTGGAGCCGACCATGACCCTGGTGCTGGGCGGCATCCTCGCGCTGATCCTGTTCTCGGTGCTCACGCCCGATCTACGACATGTTGGGCAAGATCAAGTTCTAGCGGCCCCAGAGCGAGCCCGACACCCATGGCCAAGAAACTGCTCCTGTGCGCGTCGACCTTCCACATCTCCGCCGCCCTGTGGTCGGGCCGGCGGCTGATGCGGCTGCCGCGGATTCGAGGACGACGACGCCGGACACGCCGCGTTCCAGAACCTGCTGCGCTCCACCGCCGGGCGTGCCGGTGTACCTGATGGCCGACACGGTCGACGAGGACTACCGCTTCGAGACGCTGCCGCACGCCAGCGGCAGCGACCGGCGCGAGATGCTGGACCGCAAGCTGAAGCAGCTCTACCGCAGCACGCCGTTCTACGGCTCCCAGCTGCAGCAGCGCGAGGGCGACAAGCGGCGCGACGATCGCTACCTGTTCGCGGCACTGACCAATCCCGAGATCTTCAGCCCGTGGCTGCAGTTCCTGCTCGCGGCGCAAGGCACCGGTGGCCGGGGTGTTCCCCCTGCCGATGGTGAGCCTGGCGCTGGCCGAGCGGCTCGGGCTGCAGGACCGCAACGTGCTGCTGGTGTCCAGGCACAACGCCGGCGTGCGCCAGACCTTTCTGAAGGAGCGCCGCTTCCGCATCAGCCGCCTCACCCCGGTGCGCGCCGGCGATCACTCGGCGCAGGACTACTACGCGGAGGAGATCCGCAACACGCGCATGTACCTGGACGCGCTCAACGTCACGCACGTCGAGGATGTCGTCACCGTCGTGATCGTCGACAGCGACGGCTCGCTGCAGAGCCTGGGCGAGCGCGTCGTGCAGGGCCGCCAGAACCTGCGCTGGGTCGGCGTCGGCCAGCGCGAGCTGATCGCCAAGATCGGCGTCGATCGCGCCTCGCTGGAGGCCAGCGAAGACGCCCTGCACCTGCATCTGCTGGGCCTGCAGATGCCCGGCATCAACCTCGCGCCGCCCACGCTCACGGGCGGCTACAGCCGCTATCTCGCCAGCCGCTCGATCTACCTGGCCGGCGCGGCCGCCGCGCTGGTGGGCATGACCTGGTCGGGCGTGAACCTGTACCGGGCCCTGGACCTGAAGGCGCAGCAACGCGACACCCTTGCGGCCACGCAGGCCCAGCAGACCATGTACCAGCAGCAGACGCGCAGCTATCCGCCGTCTCCGCTGCCCCCCGCCCGCCTCAAGCAGACGGTCGAGGTCGCCAAGCAGATCGAAGCGAGCACGCGCCTGCCGGACCAGGTCTTCGGGGTGGTGAGCCGGGCGATGGACGTGAACCCGGAGATCGGCCTGACCGGTCTGACTTGGCGCCACGGCCATCAGGGGGCCGCGAGGCGCGCCGCCAGGTCAGCTGGTGCAGTCGGCGCAGCTGCAGCTGCAGCTGATGGCCAAGCCGAGCGACCAGAAAGCCGTGCTCGCCACCATCAACAAGTTCGTCAAGGACCTGAGCGGGAACGAGCTGGTCGCCTCGGCGCGCACCGTCAAGCTGCCGGTGAACCTCGCTTCCAGCGCCAAGCTGACCGGCAGCACCGCGAACCCGCGGCGCGAGCAGCCGCAGCTCGCGCCCTTCGAGGTCGAGCTGGTGCTCAAGCCCGGGGTATGAGCCGTCATGAACGCTCTGCGCTCCGCGACATCCCGGCACTGGCACAGCCGCTCCTCGTGCTGGCCGCGATCGTGGCGCTGTGCGTCGCGGGCGTCGTCTACACCGGCAAGCTGATCAAGCAGGGCCGCGTCGAGCTCGCCGCGGCGCAGAGTCCAGCTCAAGGAGGCGAACGAGCGGGTGGCGCGCTCCGGCGAGGAGGTGGACACGCTGCGCAGGTACATCGGCCCCTACCAGCAGCTCGAGCGCGCCGGCATCGTCGGCGAGGAGCAACGCTTGAACTGGATCGATGCGCTGCGCGTGGCCAATATCGACGCCCAGCTCTACGGCGTGGACTACGAGGTCGGCAGCCAGATGCCGTACAGCTTCGCCGAGGAGGTGAACGCTGCAGGCCTCCCGGTGCAGCAGTCGATGATGAAGCTCAAGCTCGGCCTGCTGTACGAGACCGACCTGCTGAACTTCTTCCGCGTGCTCGCCGAGCAGCATGTCGGCGCGTTCGCGGTCAACCAGTGCAGCCTGCAGCGCCTGACCTCGGACGTGTCCAGGCCGGTCAATCAGCCCACTCTGCGCGCGGAGTGCGACGTGGCCTGGGTCACGATCCCGCCGCCTGCCGCAGCGGAGGGAGGTTCATGATGCCGCGCTGGACCGTGCCTGATCCTGCTGCTGCTCGTCGGCGTGCGCCGGCGCGCGCCGCGGACGCCGAGCCTCGGACGCCTGTTCTTCACCCCGGCGCAGCGCCACGCGCTCGAAGAAGCGCGCCGCAAGAACACCCGCGCCGAGGTGCAGGCCGCCGAGAAGCCCGCGCGCGCCGCCGGTCCGGAACGTGAGCGTCAGCGGGCGTGGTGCGGCGCAGCGACGGCGAGAGCACGGTGTGGGTCAACGGCAAACCCGTCGACGGTGCGACTGCCGATGGGCTGAAGGTGCGGATCACGGCCGGCCAGCAGGCTGCCGTCATCGTGCACGATCCCGCGCAAGGGTCGCACGGTGCGGTTGAAAGTCGGTCAGCGCGCCGACGTGCTCACCGGCCATATCGAGGAGAGCTACGAGCGCCGCGAGGCCGCTCAGCCGCAAGCTGGCGCCTCCCGAGCCCACGCCGGAGCCCGGCCGAGCCGCCTGCACCGCGCAAGCGCGAGGAGCCGAGAACCGAGCCGGAGCAAGCGGACCGACGATGCCGCTGCAACACCCAGCGAGGCAGGCAAGGATGGGCGCGGCTGAGGTTCGCTGGCGGCAAGCGACGGCCATGCAGGCCCAGCACGGCGCCGCTCTGCTGATCACGCTGGTGTCTGATCGGGGTGCTGGCCGCGCTTGCTGGCGGTGTGGATGGTCAGCTCCGGCGCTACCGAGCCAATGCGGGTGCAGGATACGGCCCGCGCGATGGGGATGATCCGTGATGCGCTGATCGCCCGTGCGGCCAGCGACCTGAACCGGCCAGGCAGCCTGCCCTGCCCGGACGTGAACAACGACGGCCTGAGCTGTCCCCGGCCCGGACTGGAGCGGCAGCACGTGCACCAGCTACATCGGCCGGGTCCCGTGGCTGACCCTCGACCTGCCCGATCTCCGAGATGCGGACGGCCAGCGGTTCTGGTACGCCTTGTCCCCTGCCTTCCGCGACAACCCTGCAACCCCGTTGAACAGTGACACCCCCGGGGCGCTGACAGTCACCGGAGCCCCAGCAGCCACGGATGTGGTTGCGATCATCTTCGCGCCCGGCCCACCACTTCCGGGCCAGAGCCGCGACCCTGCGAACACTGCTGTCATGACCGAGTTGCCCCAGTACCTGGAGGGAGACAACAGCAACGGCGACGCCACTTACCAGGCAGGCCCGCCAACAGCCACGTTCAACGACCAGCTGCTTGCCATCACCCGCGACATGCTGATGCCGTCCGTGGAGCAGCGAGTGGCGCGCCAGGCGCGCAAGTGCCTGGAAAACTTCGCGGCCACAGCCGGCGGGCGGTATCCCTTCGCTGCCCCAATTGGCGACGTCACCTACTATGCGGACGGCATCCCGCCTACCGGGCCCCCACCTTACACCACCATCAACTGGGGCCGCGTCCCGGCGACACTCAACGCGACCAGCGCGGCGCTGGGCGGCGCGTACTCCTGGCCCACCGACGATCCACAGCCCGGCGCCGCGACGGCGTGCTTCGCCAGTGGAACTTGGTGGGACAACTGGCGCGAGCTTCTGCTCTACCGGGTTGCCGCCGCCTATGCGCCAAGCGCCAGCATCGCCGGGCCCTGCGGCGGCACCTGCCTGCGGGTAAGCAGTGCGGCGGACAGCGCGGCGGACGTCAAGGTCGTCGTGGTCGTCGCGGGCCGCGCCTTCACATCCCCAAGTCAGACCGCCAGGCTGACCGTTCCGTCCAGCAAGACCAATCCGACGTCATACCTCGAGCGTTACCAGCCTGCCTCCACCACGTTCGACAACGTGTCCGCGCTCATCTCGGGCACGTTCCAGTTCGGCAAGGCGCCCCGGATCGTGACGACAGGCCCTCTCGGGGGATTCAACGACCGGGTGGAATGCGTGAGCCAGTCGGCGAGCAGCACCATGCAACTGAGCGGCGCATGCGCGGCTTCACGATCGTCGAGCTGGCGGTCGTCCTTCTGGTCGTGAGCCTGCTGCTCGGCAGCATCCTGGTGCCGCTCGGATCGCAGGTAAAGCAGCGCAACAAGGCGGAGACGCAACGCAGCGCTGGAGGAGGCGCGCCAGGCCCTGATCGGCTACGCCATGATCAACGGCCGCCTGCCGCGGCCTTCGCGACACCGCGACCGGAGGCGCCGAGCGCGCCGCCGCGTGCGCGACGGAAGCGGAGTGCACCGGCTTCGTCCCTTGGGCCACTCTCGGAATCGCGCCGACCGACGCCTGGGGAAAGGTGCTGCGCTACAGCGTGCACAGCAACTTTGCCGGAGGCGGCCTCGGGAAGCGCGCTCATTACGACTGCAACGTTCACGACCGCGGGACGGACCGTGAAAACCCGAGACGCGGCGGGAGCGGAAGTGATCGTTGCCACCAATATTCCTGCTGTCTTCGTATCCCACGGCGAGCGCAATCTCGGAACCACAGTGGACGGCACACCGCTCCCGGACCATCGAGCGCCCCCGAACGCCAATGCCGACGAGGACGCGAACGCCGCGGCGGGCACCACGATCTTTTGGTGGCGGACGCCCGCGGACAACGCCGGAGCGCCGGGCGGCGAGTTCGACGATCAGGTCGTCTGGATCACGCCCTCGCAACTGTTCAGCCAGCTGGTGGCTGCGGGGCGGCTTCCGTAGCGGCAGCCGCGCCAGCGTGCTCGAGACGAAAGCACACCTCCCCGGGCTCGTTGCGCAGAAGCTCGAGCCGGTACCCCAGCGCGGCCGCCTGCCGGGCAGCCTGGTACAGCCCCACGCCCAGGCCCTGGCGAGACGGCACCGGCGCCGTGAACAGGGTGCGCGCGAGGGACTCGGGCAGCGCTTCGCCGCTGTCGCACACGGTGAGCTGCGAGCCCGTCCTCGACCGCGCAAGGCGCACGCGGATCTGCACCTGCGGGGCGGCACGGCGCTTCTCGAGCGCGTTCTGCAGGCAGTTCTCGGCCACGCGGTCGAACAGGTCCGCGGGTATCTGCAGCTCCGCGGCAATGGGTCGGACTCGAACACGATGCGCTCGTGCGCATAGCGCGCCTGCAGCTCGCGCCACCATTGCCCCGCGGAAGCGGTGGAGCTGGGCCGCCTCGGCCCCGCGACCGAGCTTGTCCAGCGTGGTCTGCAGGCGTTGCGCGACCTGCGGAAGCTGCCGGCGCAGCAGGCCGCGCAGCGCCGGCGCATCGGCTTCGTCGCTGCTCTCGACCGCCGCGCACAGGGAGCGCAGCGATTGCAGCAGGTTCTTCACGTCGTGGGTCAGGCGCGAGCCGGTTTCGTAGATCGCGTGCATGTAGGCGTTGCGGCGCTGCTCCTGCTCGCGCTCCTTGGCCTCGTAGTAGTCGGCCAGCAGCCGCGCGAGCAGGCGGATGTGCAGTACCAGGGTCGGGCTGGGTGACCAGCGCGTGTATACCGTCAGGCGCAACGGGCCCAAGCGGCATTCGGTGGCATGGCGCGTGATGTGGCCCGACATGCCGCGCTGGGTCGCGGTCTGCCAGTCGATGCCGCTGACCCAGGGCAACGCGGCCATGTCGGCCGCGGCGGTCATGACGAACTTGTCGGGGTCGCGCTCCTGATCGGCGAGGTTGGCGAGGCTGTGCATCCAGCGCTCGAAGGGCATCCCCACGCTCATGAAGTAGCGGTTCATGACCTGGCCGATGCCGGCGAAGCCGGCGCGCGGATCCCACAGCCAGCTCAAGGCGAGCAGGATCCCGGCGATCACCAGCAGCGCCTCGGCCAGCGCGAGGACGTAGTTGCCGTGGCTGAACTGGTGGATCACGAACGCGCCCAGCACGAGCACGACGACCATGAGAAACAGCAGGACGCTGTAGATCAGGTCGACGCTGTAGCTGTGGGCGCGCGGCGCGCGCTCGGTGGTCACCAGGAAGATCATGGCGAGCGGCGCCAGCGGCCCATAGCGCACGGCCGCCTCGAACAGCGGGCTGAACTCGCCCCTCTCGAACAGATGCGGGACCACCCAGATGAGCAGGATCGCGAGCAGATAGGTCGCCGCCAGCAGCGACGACCAGGCGCTGGCCGACGTTGCGGATGGCCGGCACCTCGCCGCCGATCAGCGCGAACAACACGGAGATCCATAAGGCCATGAACCACCAGCTTTCCGCGGCGACCAGCACCGCCGCGGCGCCCACGATCAGCAGCGCCTGCCCCACGTACAGCTTCTGCTCGCCACGCAGCACCGGCTGCCACAGCAGGAAGCAGCCGAAGTGGGACAGCAGAAAGGCCTTGGACAGGGCGGTGTCGATGCCGAAGACGAGCGCGGCGTGCAGCGCGAGCAGCATCAGCGCCAGCCAGTCCTGCTGGCGCAGCGAGAGCAGGAAGCGCAAGGCGCGCGAGGGGGCGGGTTCGGTGGTCATGGCGAACTCGTTGCGGCCGGGGTGGCCGGCGCATGAGCAAGGTCCTCGCCATCGCCCGGTTCACGCTCCTCGAGGCGCTGCGCACGCGGCTGCTCTGGCTGGTGCTGGCCGCGCTGGGCAGCCTGGTGCTCGCCAGCCTGTTCGTGCAGCAGCTGGCGATCGCGGAGAGCGGTGCGGGTGCAGACCGGCTTCCTGGCGGCAAGCGTGCGGCTCGCCGTGGTGTTCGTGCTGTGCTTGCACGTCGCGAGCAGCATGGCGCGCGAGTTCGACGACAAGGGCATCGAGCTGCTGCTCTCGCTCGCCCTGCCGCGCGCCGGGTACTTCTTCGGCAAGCTGCTCGGCTTCGGCTGCGGCCGCCGTGCCATGCGTCGCCGGGCTCGCCTGCGCTGCGCCTGGCGGCTGGCCTGCGCGCCCCACCCGGGGCTCTGCCGCTGTGGGGCACCTCGCTCGCCTGCGAGCTGCTGCTGGTCGTCGCGCTGACGCTGTTTTGTGCCCTCACCTTCGCGCAGATCATGCCGGCGGTCAGCTTCGTTGCCGCATTCTATCTGCTCGCGCGCAGCATCGGGGCGATCCGCCTGATCTCGGGGTCGGAGCTGTTGCCGCACCGCGAGTGGACCCAGCGTGCGCTGGGCTGGATGGTGGACGCGCATGGCGCTGCTGCTGCCGGATCTGAGCCGCTTCACCAGCACCGCCTGGCTGGTGAACGGGTCGGACGGCCTGCCTGCGCTCGCGTTCGTGGCGGCCCAGACCGCGATCTACGGCACGCTCATCGTGCTGGCCGGCCTGTTCGACCTCTACCGCAAGAACCTCTGACATGGACCGCCGCCTGTCGGCCGTTCCGCGCGGCGTGCGCTGGGCGCTGGCCGCCGCCTTCGGCTGTGCAGCTCGCGTTTGCCGCCTTGCAGCCGGCACCCAGCGCCAACGCCGAGGCCTTGCCGACGCTGCCTTCGGCCTCGGTGCTGCGGATCGCCAGCCTCGGCGACCCGATCGCCCTGGCCCAGATGCTCACGCTGTACCTGCAGGCGTTCGACAACCAGCCCGGCGTGAGCATCCCCTTCCTGCAGCTCGACTACGCGCGGGTCGAGAACTGGCTCGAGCGCATCCTCGAGCTCGACCCGGTCGGCCAGTACCCCCTGCTGCTCGCGGCGCAGGTCTATGCCCAGGTTCCCGACGAGCCCAAGCAGCGGCAGATGCTCGAGCTCGTCTACCGGCATTTCCTTGCCGACCCCAACCGGCGCTGGCCGTGGCTCGCGCATGCCGCGATCATGGCCCGCCACCGGCTCAAGGACCAGCCGCTCGCGCTGCGCTACGCGCAGGCGCTTGCGCACCCACGCCACGGCGTCGTCGGTGCCCGGCTGGGCGCGGCAGATGGAGATATTCCTGCGCGAGGACATGGGCGAGTACGAGGCCGCCAAAGTGCTGCTGGGCGGGCTTGCTGGCGAGCGGAACGGTCACCGACTCGCATGAGCTGGCGTTCCTGGTGGAGCGCCTGAAGCAGCTGGAGGCCGCCGAGAAATCGTCAAGAGCGTCGAAAAAGTGACTGCCCGCCGATGGGCCCGGCCAGAGTCCGGCTCCTTCAGCAAATAGTCCTTTTTTTTCAATCACTTGAGGCGATGGCCGGGAGAATCCAGCGAGACCGCAGTTAGCGCCGATCATTCACCGCTCCTGTGAACAACGGCGCCTAACCCATTCAAACTAGGCACTGTCAAAAGTTGGCACGCTTCTGGCTGACAGGCACGCTCAGGCTGCGTAACCGATGCGAACGTTCGATGAGGGCGAAAGCACAGCAGGGTTGGACGCTGCTGGAGATCGTGTTGCTCATCCTGATTGTGGGATTGATTCTGGCAGGCGTGATGAAGGGTCAGGAGATGATTACCAGCGCTAAGGTCAAGCGGATCGCCGGGCAACTGGACGAGATCCGTGCGGCCTACCTCGGCTTCCAAGACCGCTTCAAGGCACTGCCCGGCGACTTCGCCGAGGTGGATCTGGCGTTCGAGTGCGCGCGGCAGCTGCCTGCGCGGTAACGGCGACGGCCGCATCCGCAGCGACAGCACGCCGCTGAACGGGAGCCAGGTGCACGAGGACTTGCTGGTGTGGACGCATCTGTCGCTGTCGGGATTCCTGAAAGGCGACTACCGCATGGTCGATGGCGAATCGCTCGCCACCGACGCGAACTCGCCCAAGAGCCCGTTCTCGGTGTACATGCAGATCGACTTCGACGGGCGACTATGGCGTGAGCGACAGCGGCGTGCCGCGCCACAACCTGAAGTCGGGCGCGCAGGTGCCGATCGAGGTGGCCGCGGAGCTCGACCGCAAGACCGACGACGGCAAGCCCTACAAGGGCGCGGTGCAGTTCTCGACGTACAACGCCAACGGCGCCCCCGGCCCCGAGGAGGGCGGCGCGGAAGGTTGCACGACGGTGGTGGATGTGGATGCGGATTGGAACTTGCGCGGCGGCAGCGCCAACTGTGGAGTCGCAACGCTGCTGTGAGCGATGAGGGTTTGGGTTTTTCTTGAAGCGCAACGGGGCGCAACGCCAGGCCAGGCCCCCGAGCAAAATCGGCAAAGGAGCGGGAAATGATGTACAAATCCAGAGGCTTTACCCTGATCGAGATCGCGATCGTGCTGGTGATCATCGGGCTGCTGCTGGGCGGCGTGCTCAAGGGGCAGGAGCTGATCACAGGCGCGCGGGTGCGCAACCTGATCTCCCAGCAGGACGGCATCAAGGCGGCGTTCTTCGGCTTCCAGGACCGCTACCGGGCCCTGCCCGGCGACTACGCCGCGGCGGACAACGAACATCAATCGGCGGTGCAGCCGACAACGGCAACGGCAACGGGCGCATCGAGAGCGACTGCGACCGGCACCGGCGTCTTCGCGCACGAGGAAATCCTGGCGTGGAACCACCTGACCGCGGCGGGGTTCATGAACGGCAGCTACACGCCTGCCAGTGGTGCCACAGACCCATCGGACGACAACACTCCGAAGAACCCTTACAGCGTCTATGTCCAGCTGATCTACGACGGCATCTATGGCACCCAGACGGGGATCACGCAAGCCCGCTAAGCACAACCTGAAGACGGGCGGACAGGTCCCGGTCGAGATCATCGCCGAGGTCGATCGCAAGATCGACGACGGCAAGCCCAACTCCGGCGGGTTCCAGTTCTCGACGTACGACCCGAACACGAACAATCCAGTGATCGACGATTGCACCAGCGCCGGCCAGTGGAACATCAGCAATCGGGGACGACCAACTGCGGCGGCGCCAGCCTGTTCTGATCTGCCCAGTGCGATGCGGAGGCCGGACCGGGAGCGGTCCGGCCTGTTTCGTTCCGGCATCAAGCGCCAGACAGCGTGACCGTTTCCTGTCGCTGGCTAGCCCTGCATCAGCCGAATCTCGGCGAGCGCCAGTTCCTCTTCGGTCCCGCGCAGCACGACGTACGTCGTCCTGCGGCCAGCACCGTGTCCGGATCGGGCGCCACGCTGCGCACCCGCCGCCGCCGCACCGCGGTCACCTCCACGCCGAGCGCCGCCAGGTCGATCTCGCGCAGGCTGCGCCCCTGCGCGCGGGCGCCCGGCGTGATGCGTACCGAGTGCAGGCGAGGCTGCGTGCGATCGCGCTCTTCCCCGGTCTCGTCGGTCACGCCCCGGAAGAAGCCGCGGAACAGGCCATAGCGCTGCTCGCGGGTCTGGCGGATCCGCCGCAGCACGCGGTTGAAGGGCACGCCGACCAGCATGAGCGCGTGGGACGCGAGCATCAGGCTGCCCTCCATGATCTCGGGCACCACCTCGGCCGCGCCGGCCTGCTTCAGCGCGTCGATGTCGGTGTCGTCCAGGGTGCGCACCACCACCGGCATTCCGGGCCGCAGCTCGTGCACGTGCTGCAGGATCCTGCAGCGCCGAGTGCGTGTCCGCGTAGGAGATCACCAGCGCCTTGGCGCGCATGAGCCCGGCCGCCATCAGCACCTCGCGCCGCGCCGCATCGCCGAACACCACGCTCTCGCCCGCGGCAGCCGCTTCTTTGACCCGCTGCGGGTCCAGGTCCAGCGCGACGCAGCCGATCTCCTCCTGCTCGAGCAGGCGCGCCAGGTTCTGTCCGCTGCGCCCGTAGCCGCAGATGAGCACGTGCTCCTCCGCCGCCATGGTCTGCGCCGCGATGGTGTGCAGCGCCATGGCGCGATACATCCAGTCCGCCCCGCTGAAGCGCCGCACCATGTGCTCGCTGCGCTCGATGATGAATGGCGCCGCCAGCATCGACAGGATCACCGCCGCCAGCACGATCTGCTGCACCTGCGGGGCGAGCAGCCGCGCCTGCCCGGCCTCGAACAGCAGCACCAGGCCGAACTCGCCGCCGGCCCCGAGCGCGAGGCCGGTGCGGATCGCAGTGCCCGCATCGCTGCCGAACAGCACGCGAAAGCGCCATGATCAGCGCGGATTTGACCGCCAGCAGGGTCGCCAGCGTGAGCAGCACCCAGATCCAGTAGTCGCGCCACCTCGCGTCAGATCCAGCTCCATGCCGATGGTGACGAAGAACAGCCCCAGCAGCACGTCCTGGAACGGCCGGATGTCCTGCTCCACCTGGTAGCGGTACTCGGTCTCGGAGATCAGCATCCCGGCCAGGAACGCGCCCAGCGCCAGCGACAGGTCGAGCTGGCGCGTGAGCCAGGCGAGCCCGAGCGTGAACAGCAGCAGGTTGAGCATGAACAGCTCGGACGACTTGCGCCGCGCCACCAGGTGAAACCAGGGACGCATCACGTGCTGGCCGAGAAACAGGATCAGGGCCAGCACCGCCGCGGCCTTGGCGAGCGCCACGCCCAGGCTCACGGCGAGCTGGCCGGTGCCGGCGGCGAGCGCGGGGATCAGGATCAGGAAAGGCACCACGGCGAGGTCCTGGAACAGCGCCACCCCGATGATCTGGCGCCCGTGCTGGGAATTGAGCTCGAGGCGGTCCGCCAGCATCTTGCCCAGGATCGCCGTCGAGGACATGGCAAACGCCCCCCCGAGGACGACCCCGCCCTGCCACCCCAGCCCCAGGAGCATCGCGATGGCGAGCACCAGCAGGGTGACCGCGGTCACCTCGGCTGCCCCCAGGCCGAACACGACGCGGCGCATTGTGACCAGCTTCGGCAGGCTGAACTCCAGCCCGATGCTGAACATCAGGAACACCACGCCGAACTCCGCGAGATAGCGCGTGTTCTCGGTGTCCGGGACCCAGCCCAGCGCGTGCGGTCCGATCAGGATGCCGACCACCAGATAGCCGATCAGCGCCGGCAGCCGCAGCAGGCGGCAGACCACGACCACCACCACGGCGGTCGCCAGCAACAGCAGTGCGACTTCGCAGCGCGTCGCGCATCGGCGAGCCGGGGCGGTCAGTTGAGGGTTGACGCAGCGCTACAGCGCTACTCAGGTGCCCGCGCGGTTGCGATACGCGAGCAGGATCGGCCATTTCAGTCGGCATGCACCGATCGGCGCGCACGCATGCAGCGGCAAACTGACTAGCGCGCGTGCGCTGGAGCAGGCGCGAGCCGGGACGGCGTCCGCGGCTGCAGCGGGGCCGGCATTGGCTCCAATCCGTTCGCGCTATACTTCGCGCCGATGAACCAGGACGCTGCAGGCGGGCAGGCGCAGCGCGCGCTCGATTCGGCGCGGCGCGTGCTCGCCATCGAGGCGGCTGCGGTGGCGGGGTTGTCCGCGCGGCTGGACGAGCGCTTCGCGCAGGCGGTGGAACTGATCCTGGCCTGCCAGGGGCGCGTGGTCGTCAGCGGCATGGGCAAGTCCGGCCATATCGGCACCAAGATCGCGTCTACTCTGGCGAGCACCGGCACACCCGCATTCTTCGTGCATCCTGCGGAAGCCAGCCACGGCGATCTGGGCATGATCACCGCCCAGGACGTCATGATCGCGCTGTCGAACTCCGGGCGAGAGCGCGGAGCTGCTGGCCATCGTGCCGCTGGTCAAGCGCCGCGGCGCCAGGCTGATCGCGGTGACGGGCAATCCCAAGCTCCGCCCTGGCGCGCGAGGCCGACGTCCACCTGGATGCGGCGGTGAGCGAGGAGGCCTGTCCGTTGGGGCTGGCGCCCACTGCGAGCACGACGGCCGCGCTGGCGCTGGGCGATGCGCTGGCGGTCGCGCTGCTGGAGGCGCGCGGCTTCGGCGCGGAAGACTTCGCGCGCTCGCATCCCGGCGGGGCGCTGGGCAGGCGCCTGCTGACGCACGTGAGCGACATCATGCGCAGCGGCGAGGCCGTCCCGGCCGTCGCCAGCGACGCGTCGGTGTCGGAGGCGGTGCTCGAGGTCTCGCGCAAGGGCATGGGCATGACCGCCATCCTCGACGACCACGGGCGGGTCGAGGGCATCTTCACCGACGGCGATCTGCGCCGCACGCTGGAGAAGCCGCTCGACCTGCGCGCCACGCCGGTGAGGCAGGTGATGAGCGCCAACCCGCACACCATCCGTGCGGAACGCCTGGCCGCGGAAGCGGTCAAGCTCATGGAGGATCATCGCATCAGCCAGATCCTGGTGGTGGACGAGGACCGGCGCCTGATCGGCGCGCTGAACATGCACGACCTGTTTCGGGCGAAGGTCATCTGAGCGCTCTGCTGCCATCCGAGCTGAGAGACCGCGCACGCGCCGTGCGCCTGCTGGTGCTCGACGTCGACGGTGTGCTCACCGACGGCACGCTCTACTACTCTGCGAACGGCGAGGAATTGAAGGCCTTCAACATCCAGGACGGGCTGGGGATCAAGATGCTGCAAGCCGGCCGGCGTGGAGCCGGCGATCATCAGCGGCCGCGGCTCGCGCAGCGCTCGAGATGCGCGCGGAGAATCTGGGCGTCCGCCACCTGTACCAGGGCGTGGAGCACAAGCTCGCGGCCTTCGAAGCAGCTGCTGCAGCGACCTGCGACCTGACGCCGGATCAGGCCGCCTGCATGGGCGACGACCTGCCCGACCTCGCCCTGCTCGAGCGCTGCGGGCTGGCCGTCACGGTGCCGGAGGCGCCCGACGTCGTGCGCGCCCGCGCCCACTACGTCACCCGGCGTCCCGGCGGCCGCGGCGCGGTGCGCGAAGCGTGTGAGCTGATCCTCGAGGCCCAGGATCGGCTGCAGGCCCAGCTGGCGAAGTATCTGGCATGAAGGAACGCTGGGTCGGCTACCTCCCCGCCCTGCTGCTCGCGGCGCTGGCCGGACTGACCTATTGGCTCGACCAGAGGGTGCAACCGGAGGAGCAGCATGAGAACTCGCCGAAGGACCCGGATTTCCTGGCCGAGGACTTCCTGGTCACGCGCATGAACCTGGACGGGACACCGCGCTACGCCGTCAAGCGCCAAGAAGCTGGTGCACTACCCGGACGACAACAGCGCCACCCTGGATTTCCCGGAGTTCACCCACTTCGATCCCGAGACGGCGCCGCTCACCATGCGCGCCGACCAGGGCCAGGTGTCCCACAACGGCGAGGACGCCTACTTCACCGGCAACGTCCTGGTGCGCCGGCACGCTTATGCCGACCAGAAGGAGATGACGCTGCAGACCAGCTATCTGCACGTGATCCCCGACAAGGACCTGGCCAAGACCGACCGCGAGGTCACGCTCACCAGCGGCAATAGCATGGTCAAGTCGGTTGGCCTAGAATTCAACAACGCCACGCGCAGTCTGAAGCTGCTCTCGCAGGTCCGACGGCACGTTCGAGACGCCAGCCAAGGAGTCGCAGCTGCCGATGCCCTGGGAGCGGCGGCGCTAGCACGCGCTCTCACAGGCCATCCCGGGATGAAGGCGAACACCAGACAGTCGATGGATGCATCGCACGCTGCAGACAGCGCTCCCGCCTGCGCGCTGCTCGCCGCAGTCGTGCTGAGCATGCCGGCTGCGCACGCCGAGCGCGCCGACCGCGCGAAGCCCGTGAACGTCGAGGCCGATCGCCTGTCGCTCGACGACCTCAAGAAGGAGAGCGTGTTCGAGGGCAACGTCCAGCTCACGCAGGGCTCGCTGCTGCTGCGTGCCGACCGCGTGGTGGTGCGCCAGGACGAGCAGGGCTTCAACTACGCTTTCGCCACCGGCGCGCCGGCCTACTTCCGCCAGAAGCGCGAGGGCTTCGACGAGTACATCGAGGGCTTCGCGCAGCGGCTCGAGTACAACGGCAAGCAGGACAAGGTGGAGATGTTCACCGAGGCACGTGTCAAGAAGGGCATCGACGAGGTGCGCGGCGACTACATCTCGTACAACGCGGTGACCGAGTTCTATGAAGTGGTCGGCGGCGGGACGCTCCGCGGCCACCCCGGCCAATCCGCAGGGGCGGGTGCGCGCCGTGATCCAGCCCAAGAAAGACATGCAAAAGCCCCCTCCGCGGCCGGACAAACCCGGCTTCCCAGGCGTCCACCACCGGCACCACGTTGCAGCCGGCGCCCCGGTCTGCGCAATCCGCCGCAGCAATGAGGGCCGCGGTGGCGATCCATCCCGGCCAGCGCGCGCACCCACCCATGAGCGCTGCAGGGGTCGTCGGTTCCAGTCTCCAGGTGGGGCCATGAGCGCCGTGCTGGCCATCGAGCCGAGCCCGCAGGTCCAGCCCGTGGGCGGCCCTGAGCGAGCTGCGCGCCGAGCATCTGCAGAAGCGCTTCAAGTCCCGCCTGGTGGTTCGCGACGTCTCCCTGGACGTCAAGAGCGGGGAAGTGGTGGGCTTGCTGGGGCCCAACGGGGCCGGCAAGACCACCTGCTTCTACATGATCGTCGGCCTGATCGGCAGCGACGGCGGGCGCATCTTTCTGGACCAAAAGAATCTCAACCGGATGCCGATACATATGCGGGCGCGGATGGGCTTGGCCTATCTGCCGCAGGAGGCCTCCATCTTCCGCAAGCTCACGGTGGCGGAAAACATCCTGGCCGTGCTGGAGTTACGCACCAACGGCCGGGACGACCGGGAGGAGCAGCTGGAGGCCCTGCTGAGCGATCTGCATATCGCCCACCTGCGCAACAGCCCAGCGGTCAGCCTGTCGGGCGGCGAGCGCCGGCGGGCGGAGATCGCCCGCGCGCTGGCCAGTCACCCGCGGTTCATCCTGCTGGACGAGCCGTTCGCCGGCGTCGATCCCATCGCGGTGCTGGACATCCAGCGCATCATCCGGTTTCTGAAGGAAAGGCAGATAGGCGTGTTGATCACCGACCATAACGTGCGCGAGACCCTGGGCATCTGCGACCGGGCCTACATCATCAACGATGGCTCGGTGCTTGCTTGCGGGGCCCCGGAGGAAATCGTCTATAATGAAAGCGTAAGGAAAGTCTACTTGGGTGAGCACTTTAGGCTCTAGCGAGACCCCCGGCGACCCCGCCCCAATACGGCTCGCCTGCCCGCACCGTCGTCGTCACCGGTATGAAGCACTCGTTACAGCTCAAGCTCTCTCAGCACCTCACGCTCACTCCGCAACTGCAGCAGTCGATCCGGCTGCTGCAGCTGTCGACCCTTGAGCTGAACCAGGAAATCGAGCGCTTCCTGCAGGACAACCCCCTGCTGGAACGCGAGGAGGGGAGCGAGGAAGAAGGAGCAGCACCGGCGCCGGTGACCACGCTCACCCCCGACTACACCTCGACCCAGTCGACCACCACCACCGCAGAAGGAAAACGAGTCGGAGACCACCCCGGAGGCCGACCAGGACTGGATGCGCGAGGACGGCGCCGGCAGCTACGGTGGCCACGACGACGGCGAGGACAGCGATTTTCCGCAGATCGCGGCGGTTGCACCCAGCCTGCGCGAGCATCTGCTGTGGCAGGTCAACCTGCTGCAGCTGCCGCACCGCGACAAGCGGCTGGTGTCCCTGCTGGTGGAAACCCTGGACGACGACGGCTACCTGACCCAGGATCTCGACGAGATCGCGGCCATGTTCCCCGCCGAGATGGAGCTCGACCGCGAGGACCTGCAGATCGCGCTCAGGCACCTGCAGCACCTCGAACCGGCCGGGATCGGCGCGCGCAACCTCGCGGAGTGCCTGGCCCTGCAGCTCGAGACTCTGCCGGCCGACACGCCGCTGCGCAACGAAGCGCTGATCACGGTGCGCGGTCACCTCGACCTGCTCGCCTCGCGCGACTACGCCAAGCTCAAGAAGCTGCTCAAGTGCAACGACGACGTGCTGCGCGGCGTGCAGCAGCTCATCATCAGCCTGAACCCGCGGCCGGGCGCCAACTTCTCCAACGACGAGGCGCGCTACATCGTGCCCGACGTGGTGGTGCGCAAGGTCAAGGGGATGTGGCGCGCCTCGCTGAATCCGGACGCCATGCCCAAGCTGCGCATCAACCGCATGTACGCCGACATCCTGCACCGCAACCGCGACGCCAGCCTGCAACAGCTGGCCGGCCAGCTGCAGGAGGCCAAGTGGCTGATCAAGAACGTGCAGCAGCGCTTCGACACGATCCTGCGGGTGTCGCAGGCGATCGTGGACCGCCAGCGCCATTTCTTCGAGCATGGCGAGGTGGCCATGCGGCCGCTGGTGCTGCGCGAGATCGCCGACACGCTCGGGCTGCACGAGTCCACCGTATCGCGCGTCACCACGCAGAAGTTCATGCTCACGCCGCGCGGCATCTTCGAGCTCAAGTACTTCTTCGGCAGCCACGTCACCACCGAGACCGGCGGGGCCTGCTCCGCCACCGCCATCCGCGCGCTCATCAAGCAGCTGGTGGCCGAAGAGGACTCGCGCAAGCCGCTGTCCGACAGCCAGATCTCCGAGATCCTCGGCAAGCAGGGCATCGTCGTGGCGCGGCGCACCATCGCCAAGTACCGGGAATCTTTGCAGATCCTGCCGGTCAACCTGAGAAAGTCGATCTGACATCAGAAGTCAGGAGTCAGAGGTCAGAAGACAGGTGTTGCTTGGTCATGCAAGAATCTCCTGCGTGGGTCGCATCGACCCCCTCTGATTCCTGACTTCCGTCCTCTGACTCCTGACTTCTGAAAAGGAGCCCCATGAACCTTCAGCTCACCGGACACCACCTCGATATCACGCCGGCCATCCGCAGCTACGTCACTTCCAAGCTCGAGCGGATCACGCGGCACTTCGATCACGTGATCGACGTCACCGTGGTCCTGTCGGTGGACAAGCTGCAGCAGCGCGTCGAGGCCAACATCCACGTGCGCGGGCGCGACATCTTTTGCGAGAGCGTGGACGAGGACATGTACGCCGCCATCGACAGCCTGGCGGACAAGCTCGACCGCCAGGTGCTGAAGCACAAGGAGAAGGCCGTCGAGCAGCGCCAGAACGGCGCCGCACGCCCGCGCCCGGAGGAGTAGCCGCGCCCGCGGCCGGCAGCCGCGGATGCACGCGGTATACTGACCGGCCCGCTATGAGTCTGATCGCTTCGCTGCTGCCAGCCTCCCACGTCCTGGTCGACCTGCCCGCGGCAGACAGACGGGCCGTGTTCGAGCAGGTTGCCACGCTGCTCGAGGGCAAGACCGGCGTCAAGCGCAGCGTGATCCTGGACAGTCTGCTGGTCCGCGAGCGCCTGGGCTCCACCGGCCTGGGTCAGGGGATTGCGATTCCGCATGGGCGCGTGCGCGGGCTGCGGGAGGCCACCGGGGCCTTCGTGCGCACGCGCGAGCCGATCGAGTTCGAAGCACCGGACGAGCGTCCCGTCAACCTGATCTTCGTGCTGCTGGTGCCGGAGAAGTCCACCGATCTGCACCTGGAGATCCTCGAGCGAGCTGGCGGAGATGTTCAGCAGCCGCGAGCAGCGTGCGCGGCTGTGCGCCGCCAACGACAGCCTCGAAGTTCAGCGGCTGATCGCCGGCTGGCAAGCCAAGCCTGCTGCGCGCTGACCGTCGCGCACCCCGCATACCCTCATGCCCGAAATCAGCGTCGCCCAGCTGTTCAAGGACAACCAGCAGGCCCTGCAGCTGACCTGGATCGCCGGCGAGTCCTTCACCGCCGCGCGCCTGGACACGCGCCGCATCAACCAGTCCAACGAAGGCCTGATCGGTCACCTCAACTTCTATCATCCCAACTGGATCCAGATCTTCAGCCAGACCGAGAGCGCGTATTTCGCCTCCATGGGCGAGGCCGAGCGCGAGCAGGCGCTCGCGCGCCTGCTGCACAGCGGACTCGCGTGCGTGATCGTCAGCGACGGCGAGTCGGCGCCGGATGCCCTGCGGCGCTTCACGCAGCGCATGCAGGTTCCCCTGATCGCCTCGCCGCTGCCGAGCCTGCAGATCATCTGGGTGATTCGGACCTATCTGGGGCGGGCGCTGGCCGAGTTCGTCACCCGCCACGGCGTGCTGCTCGACGTACTGGGCATGGGCGTGCTGCTCACCGGCGAGAGCGGGGTGGGCAAGAGCGAGCTGGCGCTGGAATTGATCACGCGCGGCGGAGGGCTGGTGGCCGACGACGTCGTCGAGCTCTACCACATCGCTCCCGAGACGCTGGAGGGCCGCAGCCCGGAGCTGCTGCGCGACTTCCTCGAGGTGCGCGGCCTGGGCATGCTCAACATCCGCACCATCTTCGGCGAGACTGCGGTGCGCGTGCGCAAGAATCTCAAGCTGATCGTGCAGCTCGAGAAGCCGGTGGGCGGAGTGGTTCCCGGGCTCGAGCGCCTGCCGCTGACGGCGAGTTTCGAGGAGATCATGGGCGTGCGCATCCGCAAAGTCGTGCTGCCGGTGGCCGCTGGACGCAACCTGGCGGTTCTGGCGGAGGCGGCGGTACGCAACTACGTCCTGCAGCTGCGCGGCATCGACAGCACGCAGGAGTTCATCCAGCGCCAGGAACAGCACTTCGGGCGCGAACCCTGAAGCGAATCGCCATGCAAGCAGGCCGCCCCACGCCGCAGATGCGGCTGATCCTGGTCACCGGAATGTCAGGCTCGGGCAAGAGCGTGGCGTTGAACGTGCTGGAGGACAGCGGCTACTACTGCGTCGACAACCTGCCCGCCAACCTGCTTGCAGGCGTAGTGGATTCTCTGGTCGACGGCGGGCTACACGCGGGTCGCAGTAAGCGTGGACGTGCGCAGCGGCCCCACGCTCAAGGATCTGCCCGCCTCGACTGCGGAGTTGCGCCGGCGGGAGGTCGATCTGCGCGTGCTGTTTCTCGATGCGCAGACCGAAACGCTGGTCAAGCGCTTTTCCGAGACGCGCCGCCGCCATCCGCTGTCGGACGACACCCGCACCTTGCCCGAGTGCATCGACGCCGAGCGCGAGATGCTGCAGGAGATCGGCGCGCTCGCCCACCGGGTCGACACCAGCGAGCTGGCGACCAACGCGCTGCGCGCCTGGGTCAAGGATTTCGCGGGCATGGCCGGCACCGGCATGACCGTCCTGTTCCAGTCGTTCGCCTTCAAGCACGGCATCCCGCTCGACGCCGACCTGGTGTTCGACGTGCGCTGCCTGCCCAACCCGCACTACGACCCGCGGCTGCGACCGCTCACCGGCAAGGACGACAAGGTCATCGAGTTCCTGAGCGCGAACGCCAACGCCCAGAAGATGCTGGCGGACATCGCGACGTTTCTCGAGACCTGGCTGCCGTGCTTCGTGCGCGACAACCGCAGCTACCTGACGGTGGCGATCGGCTGCACCGGGGGACGCCATCGCTCGGTGTACTTCGTCGAGGCGCTCGCGCAGCGCTTTCAGGCCAGCATGCCGGTCATCGTGAGGCACCGGGAGCTCGCTGAGTGAGCAGCCTGCACGTTCGCCCTTGGCCAATGCTTGGCATCGCGGCCGCCCTGTGCGCCCTCCCCGCGCAGGCGGCAGACTGGGTGCGCGTTGCGGCGCCCGACCAGAACCAGCACTTCTACGACCGCACCAAGCTGTTCGTCGACGGCGACACGATCACCTACTGGCGCCGAGTCGTGTTCCGCACGCCGCAGCCGGTCAAGGAAGGCACCGCGCGCATGGCCCTGTACCGCGAGCGCATCGACTGCCGCAGCCATACCCACCGCACGCTCGGCTACCTGCTCTACGCGCAAGACGGCAACGTGATCGAGAACGTGTATACGCCAGAGGCGGCCGCCGAGCCGATCATTCCAGTAACGGTGGGCGAGCGGTTCGAGGAGGTCATGTGCGCGTTCGTCGAGCAGGACCGCGAAGCACGCGCGGGCACGGCCAAAGCAGGCGAGCGACGCGGCGGCGACTGAGGCCCTGCGCGCGGAGATCGCGCGGCTGGAAGCGCGTGTGCGCGAGCTGGAGGGACAGCTGCGCGAGGCGGGCGGAGCAGCCTGCAGCACCGCGCTGATCATGGTCAAGACCGTCGCCCTCGCCTTCACCGGTGCGTCCGGAATGCCCTACGGCGTGCGCCTGCTGCAGTGCCTGCTGGCGGCGGACGTGCGCGTCTACCTGCTCTATTCCCAAGCGGCGCAGATCGTCGCACGGCAGGAGATGGAGCTGGCGCTTGCCGGCGCGCGCGCGCGACGCCGAGGAATTCTTTGCCGCACGCTTCGGGTCGAAGCCCGGGCAGCTGCGGGCATTCGGGCGTGAGGAATGGTTCGCCCCCGTCGCCTCGGGGTCGAACGCGCCGCGACGCCATGGCAGTATGCCCATGCAGCATGGGTACGCTGGCGGCCATCGCCAACGGGCTGTCCGACAACCTCATCGAGCGCGCCGCCGACGTCGATGCTCAAGGAAGCGCGGAAGCTGGTTCTGGTGCCGCGCGAGACGCCGCTCTCCGCCATCCACCTCGAGAACATGCTGCGGCTGACGCGCGCCGGAGCGGTGGTGCTGCCGGCCAATCCCGGCTTCTATCACCATCCCCGCAGCGTGGACGACGTCGTCGACTTCGTCGTCGCGCGCGTGCTCGATCAGCTCGACGTGCCTCACCAGCTCATGGCACGCTGGGGCGCCGAACCCGACCCGGCCTGACCTTGAGAGCGCCCGCATGCCCGAGATCGCCATCTTTCCGCTGCGCACCGTGCTGTTCCCCGGCGGGTCGCTGCCGCTCAAGATCTTCGAGCAGCGCTACCTGGACATGACCAAGGTGTGCATCCGCGACAGCCGAGCCGTTCGGCGTGTGCCTGATCCGCGAGGGCGCGGAGGTGGGCACGCCCGCGCTGCCTTACCCCATCGGATGCACCGCGAAAATCACCGAGTGGGACATGCCCCATCTGGGACTGTTCGAGCTCACCTGCCAAGGCGAGCAGGTATTCCGCATCCTCGAGCATTGGACCCTCAAGAGCGGCCTGCTGCAGGCGCACGTGGAGCTGATGCAGCTGCCAGCGCCGCTGACGCTGCCGGCGCGAGTATCAGTCGCTGAAGGAGCTGCTCGAGCGGATCATCGACAAGTTCGGCGCCGAGCGCTTTCCGGCCCCCGTCCAGCTCGACGACGGCGACTGGGTCGCTTGCCGGCTGGCCGACGTGCTGCCGCTGGAGATGGAATTCAAGCAGGCCCTGCTCGAGGCCAACGGCGCGTTGGAGCGCCTCGCCATGCTGAGCGAGTTCCTGCGCACCCGCTCGGTCGTGGTCTGAACGATCTGCAAGGCAAAGCGCACGGAGAAACAGTCCGCGACGCGAGCACGGAGCCTCAAGTCGCAGTCGGGAAGGCGGATGCACGGCACGCGAGCGCGCCCGGCCCGACGGCTGGCTTTCATCTCTGGGTCTCGTCCTGCGACCGGCCGTTCGTTTCCTGCGTCAGCGTCGATCAGGATCCGCTTCACCGGCACCGGAATGGCCGCGCCCAGCGCATCCTCGGGCGTCAGCCAGACCCGTCCCGGCTCTTCCGCGCCAGCGCGCGGCAGCACGGTGACGACAACGGGCGTGATGCGCAGCCGGAAATGGGTGAAGCCGTGCTCGATCTGCGCGAGGTGCGCGATCGCGGTTGCTTCCACGCCGTAGCGGCCGATGCATTCTTCGGCGATGCGCTGCGGCATCGACCTCGGGAAAACACCACAGCCCGCCCCAGACCCCGGGCGCAGGCCGCTTCTCCAGCAGCACCTCGCCCTGCCGCTGCAGGATCAGCATGGTCGTGGAGCGCTCCGGAACAGATCGGGCGGGGCGGGGCTCGGGCAATTCGGCCGTTCGATTCTCGCGCCGCGCCACGCAAGTCTCCGCGCACCGGGCACGGCCGCAGTGCGGCGCAGTCCGCACGCAGACACCCGCGCCCAGATCCATCAATCCCTGCGTGTAGGCCTCGATCTCCCGCTCCGGCAGCACGGCCTCCGAGCGCGCCCAGAGCGCATCTCGACGCGCTTGTCGCCGGGATAGCCCGCCACTCCGAAATGGCGCGCCAGCACCCGCTTGACGTTGCCGTCCAGGATGGCGTGCGCGCGCACCGTAGGCGAAGGCACAGATGGCGGCGGCGGTGCTGCGACCGATTCCGGGCAGCGCGCACACCGCGGCGTGCTCCTGCGGGAACTCGCCGCTGAGGTCCTGGACGATGGTGCGTGCGGCGCGATGCAGGTTGCGCGCGCGAGCGTAGTAGCCGAGCCCGGCCCACAGCTGCAGCACCTCGTCCTCCGACGGCCTCGGCCAGCGACGCGAGGTCCGGGAAGCGCGCCAGGAAGCGCAGGTAGTACGGAATCACCGCGCTCACCTGCGTCTGCTGCAGCATGATCTCCGACAGCCAGATGCGATAGGGATCGCGGGTGTTCTGCCACGGCAGGTCGCGACGGCCGTGCTGCTTCTGCCAGGCGACGATTCGGGCAGCAAAGCTGCTCGATCGAGTGATCAGTGATCGGTGATCGGTGATCGGTGCGCTTCGCGGTGATCGGTGATCGGTGATCCGTGATCAGTGGCAGGCAGTCGCCTGCCCTCAGGGTCTGCCAAGTCAGCCGAGTTCCTATCGCACCGATCACAGATCACCGATCACGGATCACTGATCACCGAAGCAAGCCCTTCAGCTTCTCCTTGAGCTGCTCCTCCGGCTTCTTGCTCGGCGCCGCTGTGCTGGGCGCCGATCGCCGCCTGCCGGCTTGTCGCCAGAGGGCTTGGCTTCCCGCCAGCAGCTTCTCCAGCTCCTTCTGGGCCGCTTCCTTGACGGTGGCCTTGACCGCTTCCTGCTGCTCCTTGCCCGCGAACATCTGGCTGAGCTCCACCTTGTACTTCATCGCGGTGAACGGACCGGACAGGCGCACCGGCACCGTGAAGCCCTTCAGCTCGGCCAGCTCCTTGCCGCCCTGCCCGGCCATGCTGCCGACGATGGCGGTCTTCACGACGTAGTCGAGGCTGTTCGCGCCGATGTTCACGTCACCGGCGCCGGTCACGCGGATGAACGGCGACTTCAGGCTCAAGTCCTCGTTGTGGGCGATGCCGTCCTTGATGTCGAAGCTCGCAGTGAGCTCGGAGAAGTCGGTCTGCTCGCCGCGGCTCGCGGTGCCCTCGGCGTCCTTGCCGCCGAACATGCTCTTGGCGCTGCGCACGGCGCCGGCCAGATCGATGCCCTTGACCGCGCCGTCCTTGAGCGCCAGCTGCGCCTTGCCGTTGAGCGCCTTCTTCAGCGCGCTCACCAGGTTGCCTTGCGTGGTCACGTCGAGCGCCACGTTGCCCTTCCCTTCCAGGACATCCTTCTGCGCGGCATCGCGCAGCAGCGGGCCGATGGAAATCCCGCTCAAGGCTCTGCTTGACCGACGAAGCGGTTGGTGTTGGCGTCCACGCTGATCGCGCCCTTGGTCGAGCCCTCGTAGAGGTTCGCCGACAGCGGATCGACGGTGAGCTTGCCGTCCTTGGCGCGCAGATCCACCCGCACGTTGGCAGCCTTGATGTTGTTGACCTGCAGTTGGCCGACCTTGAGGCTGCCGTCGAGGTCGAGCGGCTTGAGCGGCGACAGATCGATGGGCTGCTCGGGGCCGGCCGGCTTGTCCTGCGCCGGCTTGTCGCCGGCCTCCTTGCCTTCCTTGCGGGGCGGCATGTAGCGGTCGACGTTGAGCCGGTCGATGGTCACGTCGAAGTCGTAGGCGGGCTTGGAGAACCGGGTGATGCCGCCCTTCGCCTTGATGTTGCTCTCGTCGAACTTGGTGACGATGTCGGCGAACACGCGCTCCTTGCCCAGATCGGCGCGCACCAGCCCGTTCAGGGGCACCTGCACCGTTTTCTGCGGAATCGACGGGCTGGTGACGGTGAAGTTGGCGGCAAGCCTGGGCAGCTCGAACATGCTTGGCCTCGAGGTTTCCGTTCACCGGCGTGCTGAGCTGCCCCTTGATCGCGTTGTCCTGCTGCTTGGCGTCGACGTCGAGCGCGAGCGCCGCGATCTTGAGCGCCTTCGCCGAGCCCTCCACGCCCGGAGAGGCTTGAGCTTGACGTTGGCATTGCGCTGCGCGCCGGTCAGCCTGGCAGTCGAGCAGCGCCGAGGCTCCGCTCGCCTGCTCGGGCGAGATGGCGAGCTTGGGCGCGCTCAGATCCACCTCGAGGTTGTCGGTCCCGCTCTTGGCTTTCGCGGCCAAGCGTCAGCCCGTCGAGCAGGATCAGGCTCTTCGCGAGGTTCACCCGCATGCTGGGGATCTTCAGATCGCTCTCGCTGAGTTGCATCCCGGCGACCGTGCCGTTTGCACTCAACGCAAGGCCGGCGATGGTCAACGCCTCCGGCGCGGATTCGATCGCCGGCGCGGACAGCTTCAGGTTGTACAGATCCTTGCCTCGGCCTGCCTTGCCCTCCAGCTTCAGCCCCGAGACCGCGACGCGCTGCGCGGCGGCAAGCGCTTCCACATCGCCCGCCAGCGCCAGCGCGATGTCGTGGAAGTCCAGCGCGCTGCCGGTGAGCTTCGCGTCCAGCCCCTTGAAGGCGTACTGCTGGCCGGCGAGGTCGAAGGTCAGCGTGCCGGAGAGCACCGCGTTGAGATCCGCCTTCGGCCGCACTCCCTTGATGGTTGCGTTGAGCTCGACTTTGCTCGGGGTCTTCTCGGCGATGCGTCCGGTCTTGAGCTCGGCGAGATCGACGGCGACGTCGTTGCCGTTGGTCTCGTCCTTCCAGGTGACGCGCGAGTTGGTGATGCGCACGCCGCTCACGTCGAGCCGGATCGGCTGGGCCGGTTGCGCCGGCGTGGCGCGGTGCATTCGGCTCTGCCTTCTGGCCGCCGCCGGCGAGATCGCCGAAGTTGGTGCTGCCGTCCTTGTGCTTGACGAGATTGGCGCGCAGCCCGTCCACGCGCACCTCGTCGACCACCACCTGGCGCGACAGCAGCGGCAGCAGCGCGAGATAGACCTGGGCCTGATTCAGGCCGGCAAACTCGCGCGGTGCCGCCCGCTTCCGACAGGGATACCTTGCCGACCGCGGCGCCGATCTTCGGAAACAGCTTGAGGCCGATGTCGCCCTCGATGGTCAGCGTGCGGCCGGTCTTGTCCTTCACCAGCTGGACGATCTGCGGCTTGTAGTCGTTCGGGTCGAAGGTGGCGGCGATGATGACGATCGCGACGATCAGCAGCACGACCACTGCAGCGACGGCGTATAGAAGATACTTGAGCGCTTTCATGCACGATATCCAGGGGAGGTTCGGGGCCGGCGTTGGCCCAGCGGCCTGCGAGAGATCTGGAGCGGGCGATGGGAATCGAACCCACGCCTGAGGCTTGGGAAGCCGCCGTTCTACCATTGAACTACGCCCGCGGGAGTGCTGATTCTACGATAGTTCTCCCCTTCTGCCCAAACCGTCACCCCGGTGGTGCGACTATCGGTGTTGCCGCTCTGCACATCTTGTTGCGGGTGATTGAAGCGCGGTTGCGCCAAGGGAGCGGCTGCGCGCGGGGGCGGCTGGGGGCGGTGAGATTTGTGCAGCGCTTCGGCAGCGCGCTGAACGCCCATGTCCACCTTTCACTGCCGCGTGATCGACGGGCTGTTCGTTGGCGGCGCTAACGTGCAGCCAGTTCGCTCAGTCGGCCGCGCTGGCGACAGAAGATCTGGCCGCGGTGCAAACTGCCGGACGGCCGGCAAACCGAGGCCGAGTCCGAGCGCTGGACTGAAGGCCAGCTTCGTTGCTATGCTGTGGGCCGTTCCGGTCACCACCACAATAACGAAGTAGCAACACAGCGGGTTACCGGCGCTGCTTCCGCAACACCAGCTGAACGCCTGCGGCAGTTGTCCGCGGTGCATGTCCGGGGGGACTTGGTGTCGCTTCCTTTCGTTCTCGCAGGGCCCATCCTGCGTCGCGTTGAGCCTAAGCTGGTGTCGGTGTGGGTCGCGCTGAGCCGTCCCGCTACCGTCACCATCACGCTGTGGGAAGGCCGCACCAAAGGCGGCGCGGGCGAGCTGTTCCGCAGCAATCCGCCGACGCAGACGTTGCGTATCGCCGACAATCTGCACGTCACCGTCGCGCTGGCGCGCATCGCCGCCGACTCGCAAACGATCCTCAAGCCGAACGTCACCTACAGCTACGACCTTACCATCGTCGACGGCGCGAACACGCACACGCTGCGCTCGCTCGGCCTGCTGAAAAGCGTGCCGACCGCGAACGGCGGCCCGGCAGGGAGCGAGCGCCCGCACCTCGCGCTCGGCTATATCGAGGATTTCCTGCCGAGCTTTGCGATGCCGCCGGACAAGCTGGAGGATCTGCGCATCGTCTACGGCTCGTGCCGCCGGCCCGCGAACGAGCACCCCGACGCGATGGCGATGATCGACGATCTCGTCACGTTCGAGGACACCGCCAGCGGCATCAAACCGCTGTACGAGGATCCACTGAAGCGCCCGCATCAGCTCGTGCTTGGCGGCGATCAGATCTACGCCGACGACGTCTGGGCGGGCCAGCTGCTGATGCTGAATCCGCTGGCGAACGAGCTGATCGGAACGTACAAGGATCCGCAGTCCGTCAAGCCGGACGAGATCATTCCTCTCGAAACGATGCCGGTCGACCGGAAGGACCTCGTCGCGACCCACGCGGAAGACCCGATCAATCATCCGGACGGCTGGGGGCCGGGCGGGCCGACGCCGATCGCCTGCGGTCTCGTGCCGTTTCCGGCCGGGCGCCGCCGATCCCAAGTCCTGCGCGTCGCGCAGATGACCACTACCGATGGCGAAAGCCATCTGTATTCGTTCGGAGAGTTCGCGGCCCTGTATCTGATGGTATGGAGCAACGCCTGCTGGCCGTTGCCGACGAAATGGCCGGAGGCCAGGGATGTATACGCTCCGCCCCCTCCTGTAGGGAGGGTGACGCCCGCGCCCGAATACGAGCTTCCCAAGAACTGGGATGCGCTCACCGCCGACGACGTCGACGAGAAAGAAGGCACCAAGTACAAGGACTGCGCCGACAAGGAAGGTGCCGCGCTCGAAGCCTGTGTGCTGGAGCAGCGGCAGAAGAAGCTCACTAAGCGGCATGCGATCAAGGTCGAGCAGATGACCAAGTTCTACGAGGCGTTGCCCAAAGTGCGCCGCATGCTCGCGAACGTGCCGACCTACATGATCATGGACGATCACGACGCGACCGACGACTGGAACCTCAACCCGATCTGGGTCGAGCGCGTCAACAAGACGGCGTTCGGCCGCGCCATTCTGCGCAACGCGCTCGCCTCCTACACGGTGTTCCAGGACTGGGGCAACGACCCAGTGCGTTACCTGAGCGAGGACACCGCGGCGGCCGGCGATCCCAAGCGCATGCTCGACACTGTCGCCACGATGTTCCCGGCGCGCGCCAACGCCACCGCGAAGCCCGCGACGTCGGACGTGCCGGCGAAGCCGGTGATGGACGCGCTCGACAAGTTCTACGGTCTCGACCAGCTGCCCAAGGCGTCGCTCGATGGCAGCTACGACCCGGTGACCCCGCAGATCAAGTGGCACTGGTCCTACAAAGGGCCGAAGTACCTGATGGTCGCCCTCGACAATCGGACGCGCCGCAGCTTCGTGTCGCGCGAGGGACCACCAGGCAACGTCTCCGTCTCGGCGCAGAAGGATCAAATCCCCGAAACCTTGCCGGCCGGTCTCGACGTTCTGATCGTGATTGCACCGCTGCAAGTGCTCGGTGCCGGCCTGCTCGACGAGCTCATCGCGCCGGCTGCCTATCGCGCGTTCGACGCGGCGAAGTACAGCGACCTCAATCCGGAAGTCAGCAAGGAGGACAAGGACGCGCAGCGCAAAGGGCCGGGCACGCGCCGCATGATCGGCACCGATCCCGATGCCATCGAGGCCTGGGCGTTCGATCCGAAGACGCTGGAAGCGCTGCTCAAGCGCCTGTCCGCGCACAAGCGCGTGCTGCTGCTGTCGGGCGACGTGCACTATTCCTCGGCGAACGACTTGAGCTACTGGACCAAAGGGAATCCGGTGCCGGCGCGCATCGTCCAGTTCACCGGCAGCGGCTTCAAGAACGTGATGCCGTGGTTCATCGGCGCAGTGGATCGCGTGCTGTCGTTCGCACAGCGCATGGTTCGCTCGAACATTGGCTCCGAGCGCATGGGCTGGAACAATGCCGACGACAAGGCCTTCGTCTTCACAGGCGGGCACAGTCTTGCCGATACGCCGCCGGTTCTGCGCCGCAAGCTCAGGCAATCCCCGATGCTGATGCCGACGTTCGGCTGGCCGGAAGGCACGAAGGTCGACTCGGCGAAGCTGCCGGACTGGTCGTGGCGGCTGAAACCGACGCTCGACGTGCGCAAGGACACCGACCGTCCGCCGCCCGGACAGTTGCGCACGCTGGATCCGCCCGAACCGCGCCTGCAGTCGATTCTCGTTAACCACGCCGAGCCAGGCAAGGAAGTCATGGCGTACGCGACAGTCGCCGCGCGGCACATGGATCAGTTCGACAAGCTGCGCCATTCGCGCCAGATCCTGTTCCGCTCCAATTTCGCCCTCGTGCGCTTCGAACGCGGCCCCGATCTGACCGCGGTGCACGAGGTGTACACCGCGCTTCCCGATCCTGCTGCGGCGCCCGGCACGCCGGCGCGAGTTCTGCCGTATCTGGTGCAGCGTGCTTCACTCGACGGCCACGCCGAAGAAGTGCGCCCCGAGCTCGCGCCGATGCAGCCGCCCCTGTTCTGATCGCGATCCAGCCATGGCCGACGATCCGCAAAAGAAGGAAGAGAAGAAGACGTTCCTGCAGAAGGTCGGGGGCGTGATCATCGACTTCGCCGACTGGCTGGGCGAAAAGCTCGGTGAGGACCGGGCGTTCCGCGCCATCTGCGACGACATGGGCCTGGACGTCAAGAAGACGCCGGAGTTTCCCAAGCTCACTCTCTCCGCCATCAAGGACTACGTATCCAAGCCGAACCCCGGTCTGGAGGCATGGATCGGCGTCATCGCCGACATCACCAAGCTGGTGGAAGCTATTCGCTCGATCATCGACGCCATCGATCTCGGGGCGGAAGCGACTGCCGAAGAGACCTTCCAGACGCTGATCGACCTGCTCGCCAGCAACTACGTGCGCGATCGCTGGTTCCAGCTCTACGTGTGGATGGAGTTTGCGCGCTTCAGCACCGAGCCGATGACGCTGTACGGCCCGCAGGGTACTGCGGCGAAGCGGTTCTACGGAACGCTGAAGGCGCTGGTCAAGTTCGCGCTGGCGCCCGTGAAGCTCCTCGGTGGCCCGGCGATGAAGACCGAAGCCGACGCCCGCAACTGGTCGGACTCGACGTTCCTGCAGCTCGCCGAGGTGTTCGCCTTCAACGGCCATTCCGAGCGCGAGATCGGTCTCGATACCGAGCCGCTCGACGACGGCCACTTCAAGGTGTTCTACGGCTTCGATCAGCCGGAGGGCGCGCTCACCCAGGCCCAGCTCGACTCACCGATCGCCGATGCGATCTCTCAGCGCATGCTGTCGGTGCAGGTGCGGGCGCTGCCCAATTCCTTCCAAGGCAACTCGATCCAGGTCGAAGGCGCGCTGCGCTTCTCCCTGGCGTGGGTGCCGGAGGAGCATGGCGGCAAAGGACTGTTCGTGTCGGTCGGCGGCAGCGCATTCCGTTTTAACCTGGATCGCGGCGGCGTGTGGACGGCGCAAGCCGACGCTACGTTCGACGCGCCGTTCAACGTTCAGCTCGGCGGCAAGGACAAGAACTTCCGCATCGACACGCCCAACGCCGATCCCAACTTGCACGTCGGCCTGACGCTCGCGTCCAAGCCCATGCCGCCCGGCGAGCGCCGCTTCCGCTTTCTCGCATTCGGGGACGACAACGGCTTCGACATCGGCCGCATTGCGCTGTCCGGCACGCTCGCACCCGACGACGCGCGCGCGCAGCTCACCTTCTACGACTGCCGTCTCGCTCTCGACGGCACCTCGTTCGACGATTTCATCGGCTCGATGCTGCCCACCAAGCAGACCAGCGTGGAGTTCACCTTCGGGGTGGGCGCATCGTCACGGGACGGATTCTTTCTCACGGGCGATCTGCCTTTCGGCGGTCCGCCGAGCACTTCTACGACGTCGAGCGCGGTGACCCGAGACGTAGCGGGCGGCGGGGGCGGCGCGCCCGCGGGCAACCAGTTTCCCAACGTACCCGTGGTGGCGACGGGACTGCAGGGCAACGGCATCCCGCTGGAAATTCCGATCGGCAAGAGTCTCGGCCCGATACGTCTCCTGAAAGTGCTGCTGAATCTCGATCGTGACACTGGCGGGACGGAGCCGAAGACACTCATCCAGGCCGCGCTGTCCTTCAGCACGCAGATCGGACCAGTGATTGCGACCATCGATCGCGTCGGCATGAAGCTCGGTCTGGATTTCCCCGACGACCGCTCGAAAGCCAATTTGCACTTCGCCAATGTCGATGTGGGTTTCATCCCGCCAAAGGGGATCGGGCTGGTCGTCGACGCCAAGAGCGTCAAGGGCGGAGGATTTCTCTTCCACGACGAAGGCAAGCACCAGTACGCGGGGGTGATGGAGCTGAGCCTGTCCGGCGTCATCGCGCTGAAGGCCATCGGTCTGCTGGCGACACGCCTTCCCGACGGCAGCAAAGGCTATTCGCTGCTCATCCTGGTCACGGCGCAGAGCGCCAAGCCCGGCGGATCGTTGTGGGAGCTGCCGCTGGGCTGGCGTCTCACCGGACTCGGCGGTTTGATCGCCATCCATCGCACGGTCGACGAGGACGCCGTGCGGGCGGGGTTGAAGAACCACACGCTCGAATCGATCCTGTTCCCGAAGGACCCGGTGGCGAACGCGCCGACGGTGCTGGCCGCGATCGATCGGGTGTTCCCGGCCAGGCGCGGCAGCTACCTGTTCGGGCTGATGGTGCAGCTGCAGTGGGGTGTGCCGACGCTGATCGAAGTGAACCTCGGTCTGATCGTCGAGCTCGGCGGGCGCAACCGCTTCGTCGTCCTCGGCCGGATCACCGCGATCCTGCCGCGCATGGACAACGATCTGCTGCGGATCAATCTCGACGCCGTCGGCATCTTCGACTTCGATCAGGGCACGGCGGCCATCGATGCGCTGCTGGTGGATTCACGCCTGCTGCGCCGCTTTCCGCTGACCGGCGGCGGCGCGCTGCGCGCGCGCTGGACGTCGCCGCGCAGCTTCGCGCTCGCTGTCGGCGGGCTGCACCACGGCTTCACGCCGCCCGCAGGCTTCCCGACAGTTGAACGTTTGGCAGTCAGCCTGACGACCGGCGATAACCCGCGGCTCACTTGCGACGCCTATTTCGCTTTGACGTCGAACACCGTGCAGTTCGGCGCACACGCGCATCTGTACGCGTCTGCCGCAGGCTTCAGCATCACCGGCGATGCCGGCTTCGACGTGCTGATCCAGCTCCTGCCCTTCCACTTCCTCGCCGAGTTCTTCGCCGGCATGCAGCTCAAGAAGGGCTCGACGAATCTCTTCAAGGTGAAGGTGGAAGGGGCGCTCGAAGGGCCGCTGCCATTGTCGGTGCGCGCTAAGTGCACGTTCGAGATTCTGTGGTGGGACGTCACGGTACGGGTCAATTTCACGCTGGTCAGCGGTCAGACGCCGCCGCTGCCGGCCGCGATCGACGCCTTCGCACAACTGCGCGCCGCGCTTGGCGATGCCAAGAGCTGGACCACGGAATTGCCGCAAGGTCAGACGCGCATCGTCTCTCTGCGGGAGTCCGCCGCCGACGGCACACTGCGCGTGCATCCGCTCGGCACGCTTACCGTGCGTCAGAGCGTGGTGCCGCTCAATCTGAGCCGCGACATCGACAAGTTCAACGACTCGCCCATCGCCGGCGCACGACGCTTCACGGTGACGAAAGTGGTCGTCGGCACAGGGACGGGAACCGAAACCACCGCATCGGTGCAGGACGACTTCGCGCCCGCACAGTTCTTCGAGATGAGCGATGACGACAAGCTCGCCAGCCCGTCATTCGAGCCGATGCAGGCGGGCCTGCGCATCGGCTCGTCCGCGTTTGCGTTCAAACTGACCCAAGGCATCGCTTCGCCGCTCGAGTACGAAACGCGCATCGTCGATCGCAAGGCGGCCGTGCCGCCACCCCCGGTCGGCCCGAAATATGTGCTGATACGCGAGCGCCTCGAAATGCACGCGATGGAAGGCGCCGCCGGCCGCAGTCCTCTACGCCGCGAGGAGCGGCGCGCCGCAGTACAACCGTTTGCGAAGGTCGAACCGCTGCGCTTTGCCGCCGTCACGGATGCGCTTGCCCTGCTGTCGGATGCGAAACCCGACGTGACTTTCTCTGAGGCATTGAGCAGCGCCCAGCTCAAGCGCCGCAGCATGGTCGTGAACGATTTCGAGCTTGCGAGGATCAAGGAGCCCGCATGAGCGACGCCAGCGTCGTCTTCCTGCCCTGGGTACGACAGGGTCTTGCCGCGCGCATCACGACACCCGATCCGTTGAAAACGCCGCTGCCTGCTCAGGCGCCACTCGGCGTTACGCTGGGCGTGAACAGCGTCGACGCAGCGTCGGTCGGCGTGCGCTTGTTCGGCCCAGCCGACGTGATCGGCATCGACCCGCGGCAGGTGGTGCGCACGGAGCCGCCCGTCGGCACGGACAACTACGAAGCCAACGATCTCGCCGCGGTCGAGTTCGACAACCCCGATCTGCCGTGGTTGTTCACGCCCGCCGCCGCAGACGGGCAGGGTCGCGTCCGTCCGTGGATCGTGCTGGTGGTCGTGCGCAAGCAGGACGGCGTGCGGCTGCGTCCGCCGCGCACCGAGGTCCTTCCCGTCCTTGAGATCGGCGCACCGGCGATACCGTCGCAGGAGCTGCCAGACCTCGCGGACTCGTGGGCATGGGCGCACGCCCAGATCGGCTGGGAGAAAGGCGCGACCGAGGACGATCTGCGCAGCGTGCTGGCCACGCGTCCGGAGCTGTCGGTCTCGCGCCTGCTATCGCCCCGGCTGCTCAAATCCAACACGGAATACATCGCTTGCGTCGTGCCCGCGTTCGAGTCCGGACGGCTTGCGGGACTCGGCGGCGCGCCCGACGTGAATGCCGCGCTTGCCCCCGCGTGGCAGGTCGGCCCGAACGCCCCAGGCAGCGTCACGCTGCCGGTCTACTACACCTGGGAGTTCCGCACCGGGGAGCGGGAGGATTTCGAATCCATCGTCGCGCGCCTGCAGCCGCGCGACTTCTCCGACACCGTCGGCCGCCGCCCGATGGACATCAGTGCACCCGGCTTCGTGGTTCCGCCAACGATGCCAGCGATAGTCATCCCGCCGATCATGCTGGAAGGCGCGCTGCAGCCGGTGAAGGCGCCGCGCGCGTCCTTTCCGGACGATACGACGAAACTCTGGCAGCAGAAGCTGCAGTCGATCGTGAATGTTGCCGGCGCGAGCGCGCTCGACGCGAACGTCGAGCCGGTGCTCGGGCCACCGATCTACGGCCGCTACTATGCGGGGCGCAATCAGGTCGGCACAGTGCAACCGCCCACCTGGCTCGACGAGCTCAACCTCGATCCGCGCGAGCGCGTTGTCGCGGCGCTCGGCACCCGGGTGATTCAGGAGCATCAGGAAGAACTGATGGCCGAAGCCTGGGATCAGGCCGGCGAGATGGAGAAGGTGAATCAGCGCATGCGGCAGATGCAGTTGAGCCTCGAGATCACGACCCGTCTGAACACACGTCACGTCCAGCGTATTGACGACGACGACACGCTGTGGCGCTTCGCGTCGCCGGCGCAGGCGCGACTCGGTGATGTCGGCGCCGGCGAACGCTACGCCGGTCACGATGCGCTCGATGCTGACCGCATCGACGACGCCAACGGTGATCACGTCGGCGGCAATGCGGCGGCTGGCCCGGCCCTCCGGTGCGATCAGTCGGCGTGCGGCAACCGCCGTGCGTCTCGCCGGCATGCAGGCGCCCGCCCCCAGCAGCGGCACCGGAATCACGTCGATGTTCCGGCTCTACGGCGCACAGCCGTGGGTGATGATCTTCACGCTGCCGCCGACCCGAGGCATGGTGAGCTTCGATGCCGTGACGAGGCGCCTGCAACCTGCGCAGCAAAGCATGACCTTCGCACGAGGCAACGACACGACCGTTGCGTCCATGCCGCCGCGCCCGACGTTTGTCGTCTCCGGCGAACCGCTGACGATCGTCGGAACGGTAGCCACCGAACTGACCACGTCGGTGGCGGTGAAGCCGGTCAGCAGCAAGAAGACGGAGCAAGGCACGCTGCGCGCCCGCCCGCGTCCGGATCCGGACGACCCGTTTCCCGACATTCCCGATCCGGATCCCGAGCCGCCGCCTCCGCCACCACCGCCACCACCGCCGCGCGTGGACAGCGCCGACGCTGCGGCATTTCGTGCGGCGGCCGTGCGTCATCTGGGTCTGGTGAACCCGGCGCAGCCCTGGATCATCCTGCGCCCGAGCAACCTCGTCATGCTCAATGCCACAGCCGCGCGCCCGCAAGTGCGTGCGCTGTTAGACCCCGCGCCTGGGATGATGCTGCGCATGCAGGCAACCATCCGGCTGGCCGACGGCACAGCGCCGCCCGCGATCGGTGCGGTCGGCAACGCGCCAGTATTCACGCAGCCGATGTCGGAGCCGCTCGCCGGGCTGTCGCAAGACTGGTTGCTGCCCGGCCTCGATCGCGTGCCGGTAGACAGCGTCGCGATGCTCGAACCGAACCCGCGTTTCATCGAAGCTTTCATGCTGGGACTGAACGTCGAGATGGGACGCGAACTGTTGTGGCGCGACTACATCGTGAACGATCCGCGCGCGACGTTCTTCCGTCAGTTCTGGCGTACCGCAAGCCCGAAAGCCGAAGGCGATATCGCAGCAATCGCCGATTGGGGCACTCACAAGCTCACCGAGAACAAGCCGGCGGGCGCGCCAGGCAAACAAGTGGTCCTTCTCGTGCGCAGCGTCCTGTTCCGGCGCTATCCGACCGCAGTCGTGTATGCCGTGCCGGCGGTGCCGGTCGGGAATGGCCGGCAGCCCGGGCCGGTCGAACAGGAAATCCTCCCGCTGTTCCGTGGCTCGCTGCAACCCGACGTCACGTTCTTCGGCTTCGATCTGGATGCCGATGTCGCGACCGGCAATCCCGGCTGGTACTTCGTCATCCAGCAGCAGCCCACCGAGCCGCGCTTCGGCTTCGACGTCGAGATCAATTTCGCTCAGGCCACGCACGTGCCGCTCACCGCACCTCCCGCCGGTCACGAACTGCCGACTGGAACGACGTGGGCATTCAACTCCGCACACATGGCGCAGATCACGCGCCAGCAACCAATGCGCGTGGCGATTCATGCATCGGAGCTGATCCGCACCCCGCCACCGGATACCCAGCCGACGCCGGGGCCGGCCGTCAGGCCCACGGTCGTCCGCCCGCGCCCCGGAGTGACGACCAGGCCGCGGACTAAATAGCCATGGCTGCCCAACTTCTTCCTCTGCCCGGCAACATCATTTCGTTCGCTGGGCCTGCGTTGCCGCCCGAGTTGACGGCAACATTCGCCGCTTCCGATGTACCTCTGCTCATGCTGCCGGTGCGGTTGGAGACGCGCTTCTTTCCGCTATCCGACGGCACCAATCAGGAGCTCCGCGTGCGCGTGTATCCCGATCAGGTGCACGTCGATTCTCACGAGCAGGGGCTGTCGCAGGACGAGTTTCTCTGGGGCCAACACTTCTGGCAGCAGATCTGGCGGGCTGGACGCGACGAAGCCGGCGAGCGCCTCGCCTGGCAGCAGCTCTGCGATCGCTTCGACGCGCAACGCGCGGCATGGATCGCACGCGCACTGAGCCCGACGAACGTCGGTGACTGGCCGACGGCGCCGGTCCCACCCGACAAGGCGTTGCCGGTCGAACCGAAGCTCGCACCTGCACCGATGCAGAAGGACCCGACCGGCGGCACCTGGCAGCGCGCACCGCTGGCGCGCGCCATGCCACAACGCTGGATCGCGGTCGCGACCGCGCGCGGTGGACTGGTCGCCTTCGGACTGGGCGCGCCCGTCGATCGCGAGCCTGCGGTCGGCCCGAACCCGAACGACACGGTTGCTGTGCCCGCGGACCAGCTTGCCGTCGACGAAGGCATGCGCTGGATGGTCGACTTCAACGACGCCGAGAAGCACGGGATGGCCCTGCGCCTGAAAGTGCCGACCGCAGTCGCACAGCAAGGCATCGATGCGCTGGTCGTTTTCGGCGTCTCATCGCTCGATCCCGGTGCCGCAGCGAATGCCGTCGCGTCGTTGCTCGATGCCCACCACTACACTGACGGCCTCGGTTTCCTGCGGGTCGGCACGCCGACCAACAATAGCGTGGAAACGCCATCCGGGTGGTCGTCGCGGGACCCGATGCACGCGCGCAGCTTCGCGACGGAATGCCGCGCACCCGTACTGCCAGCCGGCAGCAATGCGGACGTGCTCGGTCGTGCGCTGGGTTTGGACGCAGCGACGACCCAAGCCACCTTGCGCACGTTGTGGGACGCCGCGCTCATCGAGCAAATCGACGCGCAGCAGATCGCGACCGCTCTGTGGCCGGCGACCTGGGGCTACTATCTGCTGAATCTTATCGGCCTCCAGGGCACCGGCCTCACGCTCGACGCCATCGCGTGGGCGCGCGAGCATTTCATCGCCAACGTGCGCGCATTCGGTCCGTTGCCGACGCTGCGAGTCGGACGCCAGCCGTACGGGGTGCTGCCGGTAACGCCGCTCGGGGGCGATCCCGCGAAGATTGTCGACGCGCGTGAACGCTGGCTCGCGACTACTCTGAAAGCGCTGTCGGATCGGCTTTGGTACCCGCGCGCACCGGACGTGCCACGCGTGGGACGCAGCAGCGATCCGGCTCAGGATCTTTCGGCGGTGTTGAAGGCCGATGCAGTGGCCTCTTCGTATCGGTTTCGCTATCTGCTCGGGCCGCGCTATGTCGATCATCTGCGCCGGTTCATCGGCGAGGATCTGAACGGCAGCGGGTGGCTCGCGGCGCAGGACTCGATCTCGCGCGCCGTGTTGAATGCCCTCGGTTTCACCTGGCATCCCTTGCTGGAAGACGCCGTCTATTCAGAGGGTCAGATGGCGGTCGCCGCGCCGCTCGTGCAGCCCGGCGATCTGGAGGGTGTCGCGACGCTGTCGCCGAACTACATCGCGACTTTGCTCAGCGATCCGCCCCTGCCGGCAACGGAAACCTCACTGCCGCCTCCGATACCGGCGCCAGTAACATTGCTGCACATGCTGCTGCGTCACTCCATCCAGCTCGAATACACGGCGGCGGCCGCGCGGCACGTGGCCAAGACAGCGGGTTCCGTCCCGCTCACCAGCCTACTGCGCGAGCGGGAGCTGGTGAATTTCAACGCGGCCACGGCGGTGACGACCTGGCGGATGCTGCTCACCCGCCCCAGCGCGCAGACCAACAACGCCCCACCGGCGACGTTCCTCAAGGGACTTACCCAGTTCAATACGCCCGAGTTGAAGCCCCTCGGCGAGCTGCGCTCCGCCCTGGCGCACCTGCAGGGTCTGCCCCCCGCTGCGCTCGAACGTCTGCTCAAAGGCACACTCGACGTCGCGTCGCATCGCATCGATGCGTGGATCACGTCACTCGCAACGCGCCGTCTCGCCTCGCTGCGCGCTCAGAAGCCGGCAGGTCTGCGCATCGGCGGGTATGGGTGGGTGCTGAACCTCAAGCCGTCGGCCAGCCAGACACCGGTTGCCACACCCGCCGGGGAAAGCGGCCAGGTCTTTGCGATGCAGGGCGATCCCGGCTTCATCCATGCTCCCTCGGTGATGCAGGCGCAGACCGCCGCGCTGTTGCGCAACTCGCACCTCAATCATGCCCGCGAGGGCGCGCAGGACCTGTTCGCGGTGGATCTGTCCTCGCGGCGCGTGCGGCTGGCCACCTCGCTGCTCGAAGGCGTGCGCCAGGGTCAACCGCTCGGAGCTCTGCTTGGCTACTTGTTCGAGCGTAAGTTGCACGAGTTCGGACACGACGCAGATATCGACGAATTTCGCAATCTCGCGCCACTCAGACCGGTCAACACACCTGGAACGCAGCCGGCCGAGTCCATCGCCGCGAACAATGTGGTTGACGGACTCGAGCTGCCAAAGACGCTGGATAGATTGTCGCGTCTGGGCTTCGGCTTCCCGACACCGGACATGCTCGCGCGCATGCAACGGTGCGAGAAAGAGCTCACCCTCCTGCGCGACGCGATCGATGCGTTGAGCGATGCCGCGGTGGCCGAATGCGCCTACCAGGCGGTGCGCGGCAATGTCCTGCGCACGGCCACCACGTTGCAGGCTTTCGCGAGCGGCGATGCACCGCCGCCCGAGCTTGAAGTCGTGCGCACGCCGCGTACGGGTATTGCGGTCACGCATCGGGTTGTCGCACTTTTCAACGGCGTTGCGGCGCCAGCTTCACCTCCCTCGCCCCGTGCGCTGGCCGAGCCTGTGCTGAACGCTTGGGCGGCACGCCTGCTTGGCAACTTCAAGAACGTCCGCTTCGCAGTCGAGCGCGTCGGCGCGAACGGCGTCGTAGTGAAGGCGCTCGATCTGCGTTTCACTGAGCTGGCCATTCAGCCGATTGACGCCGTGTACCTTGCGCCGGCCCGCCCCGGCGACCCCGCACCGGAGATCGACGCCCGTGCACTCGCTGCCGGTGCGGCGAAGCACGGTTTACTGGCCGCCGGCGAGACCGTGCGCATCAATCGGCAGCGCAACGCGACCTGGTTGCCGGCCGAGATCGGGCTCGATGAGCTGATCGAGCTGGCGGCGCGCGCAGGCCAGCTGTTCGCCAGCGTGCGGTCGCTCGACGCGCGCGACCTCGCAAGCTTGCAGGGAACGTTCGATTCGCGCGTCGATGCTGCGGAGTTCGAGGCGCGTGCGAAGGCGGCGCAGAAGGCGCTCGCTACGGCAACGGCGGCACTGGCATCCAAGCTCAACATGCCGGCGACCGGCGACCTGACGCCCGTACGCAACGCCATTATCGTGTTGAGCCGCTTCGGCATTCCGGGCGGGGCGCCGCTGGTTTCAGCGACTCCCGATGCCGTGCTCGCCCAAGCCGTCGCTGTCACGAAGGAAGCGCAGCGTCGCGTCGAGCGCGCACAGAGCGCGGCAACGCCGCTCGACTTGCTGCGGGCCGTGTTCGGCGACGGCTTTCTCGCATTGCCACGGTTTGCCCTTGCCGACGCGACTGAGCTGACGAGATCGCTCGGCGCCAGCGCGGCGCTGCAGGGCGGCGATGCGCTCGCCGTCTATCCATGGTTCCAGCAGGTACAGCGAGTACGGGAACCCGTATCGCGCCTCAGTGCCAGTCTGCAGGCGGCGGAGGTGACCGGAACCGGAACGACACTGCACCTCACCGTCGCCCAGTTGCCGCACGTGGAAGGTGAGCGCTGGATCGGGCTGCCCACCGATTCGGCGGGCACGTTGCCGCCGGGGAAGCTCTCCCTGGTTGTGCACGCGGACCCGACTCTCAATCTGACGCAGCCGCTCGCGGGGATGCTCGTGGATGAGTGGGTGGAAGTCATCCCATCGGCGCGCGAGACCACCGCGATCGCGTTCCAGCACGACGCGCCGGATCAGCGTGCGCCGCAGGTCATGCTGCTGGCCGTGCCCCCTTCGCCTGGCGAGCCGTGGACGGGTGCCGGACTGCATCGCCTGCTCCTGGACACACTTGCGCAGGCGCAACTACGGGCAATCGACGCGGAAGCGCTGGACACCGCGGTGCTGAATCCAATCGCCGGTGCAGCCGCGGTCGGCGAGCTTGCACATTTCCTGCCCGCACTGCATTTTGGGGTGAACGTTGACGGTGATGCGATCTCCCCCGACTTCAAATCACTCACGACATAGCACGATGGACTTCGCATGGGATCGATAACCAGCTGGGTACGGTTGGAGCCGCGCTGTCGTGACGACAAACTCGACGAGGCGGTGCACGCGCGCATCTACGATCCGCTCTGGATGCTGGCTCGACAGTGGCAGGTGGCGGAGTTTCAGGGAGAAGACACCGGCTCGCCGGTGATGGCGCGCTGGCGCGGCGACAGCGCGCCGATCACGCGCTACTACGCGGGCGCGATAAAGGAAGACACGACCATCAGCGCGCCGCGTTACGACTCTGGGGCGATGCCGCTGGAAGCGCTGGTCGAGCGCCAATCTCTGCACGGCGCAGCGAACCAGGGCTCGTTGCGTCTGGCGGTGGAAACCGGCATGCATTTTCTGCGCATGCTCGACGCGCAGCCGATGTCGCGCAGCTATCGCGCCGATTTCCTCAAGCTCTACGCGGTGCTGCCGCCGACCGATGCTGAGCGTGCAGCGGCCGACGCCGAGACTCTGTCCTACTGGAAGCTGATGGCCTCGCGGGCGCTGGACGCTCGACGTGTCGTCGCTGCCTTCCGGGATGCTGCGGGCAAGCGCCTCCCGATACCGGCGACCTTGCCCATCGCGGCCGGCGACAAAGCGGAAGTCGACGGCGCAATCAACGAATGGCTGGCGCAGCACGATGCGCTGTTTGCGTTGCCTCAACCCGGTGCGTCCGATGCGTGGAATCCGGAACGCCTCGAGTATGCGTTCTCGGTCGGCGGCGCCCCCGGGGGTGAAGAGACCCCTCTCACGGCGGCGGAGTATGCGCAGGGCCATCTCGACTGGCACAGCGTCGACTACGATCCCGAGATCAACCTAGGAGCGGCGGCGGACAAGGCGAGCAAGCCGCTCGTGCGCGCCGTGATGCCGGCGCCGGTCAGTTTCCGGGGTGCACCGGCCCAGCGCTTCTGGGAAATGGAGGACCGGGCCATCGACTATGGCCTGCTGCCCGCGGGACCCGGCGACATTCCGCAGTTGATGCTGAGCGAGTTCGCCAGCGGTTTCGGCAACGAGTGGTACGTGATCCCGATCGATCTCGACGTCGGCACGCTTACGAAGACGCGGGCGCTGGTGATTACCGACAGCTTCGGGGTGCAGACCTTGATTTCGCCGGTGAACGACCCGTCCAAGCCTGCGACCGGGTGGTCGATGTTCGAGCTGAGCGGAATTCAACGCAAGGACACCCCGCCTTTGCGTCCCCGCTCGAACCTGCTGTTCCTGGCGCCGGCATTGTTGAAGACGATCGATAGCCGTCCGCTGGAAGAAGTGCTATTCATGCGTGATGAGATGGCGAACATCGCATGGGCGGTCGAGCGCATCGTACAAGGCGCGATCGAGAATCGACTGGAACCCGGCGCCGTCCCGGATGCTCCGCAAACGGCGCTGACGCCGCCGAGCGCGTTACCGCAGTATCGTCTCGCGACCGATGTGCCCGCAAACTGGACGCCACTCTTGCCGCAACGCGTCGCGGATCCGCCGTCGCTCCGTCTGGTCCGAGCGGCGAGGCTGGCTGCCGACGGATCGAACATTGTTCGGCATGCGCAGGGCGAACTATTGAATGCGGCAGCAGAACTGAAGCTGTTCAATGAGGAGATTCCGCGCGAGGGCGTCAAGGTGACGCGTCAGTTCGAGCGGACACGGTGGATCGGCGGGAGTACCTTGCTGTGGGTGGGATTGAGAAAGCAGGTGGGGAAAGGGGAAGGCAGCAGCGCGTTGAGGTTTGATGGGATCGGCGGGGACGGCGGGAGTTAGTGGCCTGTACCAGTGCGATCAGCAGCAGAGTTCCTCTCCTCTTGCACCAGAGGCGCTGGAGCGCAGAACAGGTATCCCGCTTTGTCGGGATGCTATCAGCGGGCAGGTCCAGTTCGCTCAGGCGGCCGCGCTGACGCCAGAAAATCTGGTCGCGGTGCAGCAGCAGGTGCGTCGACGGGTGCTGCGCTGGTTCGTCCGCGCGCCGGCCCACTGGATCCCGCCGATGCGCGCGACATGGCGAGCTGGGGCCACGGCGAAGGATTCTCGCTGGATGCCTCGGTACGATCGAGGGCACCGACCGCATCGGGCGGGAGCGACTGCTGCGCTATTGCGCTCGGCCAGCCAGAAGTGGAGCGGCTACGCGGCGACGCAGTCGAACGTGGCGCGGGCGGCGATGGCGCCCCTCAAGAGCTTCGTTGGCAATACCTGGACATCGGCGATGGACTCCCGCTCGCGGAAGCGGTAAAGAGGCAGTGCAGCGAACCAGGCGAGCGGCGAAATCACCAAGCTAGCCACCCTGGGGCAGGCAGATCAAATTCCAATCCTTGAGTGAAAGGGCATCGCCGTCATCGGGCGCCGGACTCCTGAGCTGCGCCATCGGCAGGCACCTCGCGAGCAGGCTCGACGATCGAGGCGCGCAGGGGCGGCAGGGCGCGCCAGAGCTTGTCCTTGACAGTCAAGGGCAGGTAATAGCGCAGGTTGGTGCTGTAGCCGCACGAACAGCCGGGGCACTCTTTGCGGAACATGGCCCTGTGGGCCTCTCGATAGGCTGGCGAATCTAGGATCGCGCGCAGGCTCTTCTCGCGAAGGGAGCCCCACCCGCCCATGGACCAACAGCCGCCGTACACCTCGCCGCGGGAGTTGATCATCACGCGCACCTGGCTCACCGTGCAGGGGATCTTAGCCTGAAGCGGATCCTTGAAGTAGTCGGTGATGTAATCTATGTTTGCGTACGTGCCAACTACCGAGTGATAGTCCTGGCCCTTCATCTCGAGGAGCTCCCGCTGGATCTGCTCCAGCTTGGGCTTGTCCTCGGGGCCCACCCAGTTCGAGTTGTGGGCCGTCATGTCGTTCTCGGGGATTTGGAAGAAGAAGGGCGTGCTATCGACGAGCGAGAAGGTAAGGGGCACGCCCACCCGTCGGCAAAACGCGCGCAAGTCGGGCAGGTGGCCGAGCGTCTGGTGCATGATCACGAAGCCGATGCTCGCATCCACGCGACCGGCCCGGAAGGCTGCGCCGAGCAGCTTGGCCGCTTTCTCCACGCGCGCCCACTCGCGACCGCGGATCCGCTCGTACTGATCACCCACGCCGTCTATGGACATGGTCACGTGGCCTACGCCAGCCGCGAGCAGGGCCTCCAGGCGCTTCTCGTCGAGGAGGTAGCCGCTGGTGATGAGGCTGATGGCCATGCCGTGGGACTTGGCGTGGGCGAACATGTCGGGCAGGTCCTTCCTCAAGAGAGGCTCGCCCCCATTGAAGCCGATCTTCTTGATACCCGCTGCCGCGAGCTGGTCTATGACGTCCTTCCACTCGGCCAGCGTCAGCTCGTTGGTCTTGGTCTCACGCCACTGGTTGCACATGATGCAGCGCATGTTGCAGTTGTCCGTGGGGTTGAGCCAGGCTGTGTCGGGCTTGATCGCGACAGCGCCGTGGAGGCTGGGGAAGAGCCGCAGGAGCTCCACCTTCGCCAGCAGTAGGAGATTGTAGGTCAGGATGGTGTGAAGCCTTCTGAGCAGTCTCATAGGCTGTTTCCCCCTGGCAGGAATTGCTTCTTCCCGCTGCGGGAAAGATACCTGACAAGGCCGTCAGCTTAGCGCCGAAAAAACCGGAAGTCCACCCCAAACACGTTGCTTGCAGGCAACAGTGGTGTTTGAAGCAGGGAAAGGCGAGGCGTGTCGTTCTAGCGCTTGGAGACGAAAACAGGGGAAACCTCAGGTCGAGCACTGCGATGCCGAGAAAGTCCATGACGAATTGCTGGTAGGAGACGGCCTGCTCTTTGTTCACGCCGTCCGGCCAGTTCTGTTTTTCCGTCTCTCCCACCAGAACCTGCGGCGCGCGCTCCTGCCAACTCGGGAATTCGTTCCAATACGGCCAAGTGACGGTGGCAACGAAGAGCCGGACCGCTTCTCCAATGAGGTGATTGTTGGCAGTGGAGTGCCGGGAGAAATGCCCTCTGATGACGACGCGGTACCTTCAAGCATGACAATCATCATTGGCAACGTCTGCGCAGCCTGGAATCATCCTAGCCCTGAACACAGCCCATGAATGGTTGCCGCCGTCATGAGGCTTGCCGCGCGAGATAAATGGCTTTGCTGTTTGCATGATCGCGCATCGTCGCGGAGAGAACCCTACCTGCACAAGGACAATCGATCCGCCTGGATCGAACTGCAACGGCGGCTCACGCCCGCGATCCGCGCGCGAGCAGACCACGTGGTCTCACTCCAAGATCGCCGAACGCGGCTTTGCCAATCCGGTTAGCCTTCATCGCATAGCTGTACCTAATTAGTGGCTATCCACTTAGCTCCACTAGCGCAAATACCTTGTGTTCGTGCCTCGCGTGCCGCAATGCGCTGATAGCCAACGGGCTGGGTGGTCATGGCTTGTTCTAGCAATCGATAGAACAGCAAACCCCGTGAGCGCGAGGTGCGGCGACTGAACCGGAGGGTGAACTCATCGAAATAGTAGTCAAAGACGAGGACAAGGACGTGATCGTCGCTGCGTTCGTCCAGGGCGCCACGCTGACCGAGAAGGGTGCATTGACGTACTGGTACAACTGCAAGCGGAAGGCCGAGAAAGAAGCCAAGAAGGCGTCCACTTCGAGTTGACCCGCCCATAGCTTCCCTGAGCAATACCTGAGTGAGGTGGGTCGTTCCCGCCTCACTGGTCGGCGACTATCGGTTCTATAGCCTCGCCTGCTGGCCGTCTTCGGAAACTGGCTCACCTTGACGATGCCTGCGCGGTACAGAATCAGATCACAGGGCCATCATCGATAACGATCTTCCCGCTTGCGCCGCGCCTCAGTGCGTGTTACGGTCCAGGCCGTCTCCGTTTCACGACAAGGGAGCGCCCCAGGAAACCGGGGCGAACCGGGCGGGTCGTCGGCTTAAGATGACCCGGCCCGGCGGTCGGACGAGATATCACCCTAACCATGAGGCGTCAGAACAAGGCGCTCGCGACCGCATCCGTGCGCGGCAACCGCTGCTCGCCGCGCTTCAGCGCTGCGCGTTCCAAGGCTGCGTCGATCACGGGCAAGCTGTTCGCTTGCCTATCGGTCTTGGGAGCCGTCCTGTCGCTCGACGTTCCTGCGGCCGACGTGACCTTCCGCTGGGACTACGACGCCCCGGGTGCCGCCGGCTTCGCGCTCTATTGCGGAGCCTCGAGCCGGGCCTACTCGATGCGCACGGAAGTCGGCAACACCGACAGCTTCACCATCACGGGTTTGCCGGAGGGCACGTCGTTCTGCGCCGTGACAGCCTATGATCCTGCGCGGACCGAGAGTAGGTACTCCGATGAGGTCAGCGTATACATCCCCTACGCTCCGCCCGTTCCGAGTTTCTCGGCGAACCGCACCAGCGGCGCCGCGCCGCTCACCGTCGCATTCACCGACACCAGCACGGGACACGTCACCGGCTGGGCGTGGGAGTTCGGCGACGGTACCACCAGTTCCGCGCAAAGCCCGACGCACGTCTATAGCGGGCCCGGCAGCTATCGAGTCGTCCTCACCGTAACCGGTGGCGGCGGAACGAGCCAGAGCGCTCCGGCGATTATCGGCGCGGGTACACAAACCTCGATCCCGCAGCCGCTCGGCCTGGTCGCCGCGTACAGCTTCGACGAGGGGGCGGGGAGCACTGTCGCCGACGCGTCCGGCAACGGCAACCACGGGACGCTGAGCGGCGGGGCAACCTGGAGAGCTCAGGGCAAGTTCGGCAGCGCCCTGATGTTCAATGGTTCCAACGCGCTGGTGACCATTCCGGATGCACCGGGCTTGCGCTTGACCACGGGGATGACGCTGGAGGCGTGGGTCAATCCGTCGGTGGTGTCCAGCGCATGGCGCGACGTGATCTTCAAAGGCGACGACAACTACTACCTCGAGGCGACCTCGCCCACCAGCAAACGACCTGCGGGAGGCGGGACGTTCGGCAAGGCCTACGGGACGTCGGCGCTCGCGACCAACGCCTGGACCCACCTGGCGGCGACCTATGACAAAGTCAAGCTGTGCTTGTACGTCAACGGGACGCAGGTCTCGAGCGCGAGCCGTACCGCCAGCATCGCCACTTCCGCGAATCCCCTGCAGATCGGAGGCGACAGCATCTACGGGCAGTACTTCCAGGGCGTGATCGACGACGTACGGGTCTACAACCGCGCCTTGACTCAAGCCGAGATCAAGACCGACATGACCACACCCGTGACTCCGCTCGTTCCCGACACGACAGGGCCAAGGGTAGCGATCAGCATCCCAACTTCCGCGGGCACCTTCACCACCGGCAGCTCGTGGTGACGCTGGCAGGCGCGGCGACGGACAACAATCGGGTGACGGCCGTCTCATGGACCAACGATCGCGGCGGCAGCGGCACGGCCAGCGGCACGACGAGCTGGGCGGCAACCGGCATCGTGCTGCAGCCGGGACGTAACGTGCTCGAGGTGAAGGCACGCGACGCGGCCGATAACGTCGGCGCAGCGACCGTGACCGTCACCTATGTGCTGCCGGACCACACAGCGCCGAAGGTGAGCATCACCGACCCGAGAGCTGGTGCCACGGTCTCGGGCAAGACGGTGTTCACCGCCGCCGCAACCGACGACGTCGGGGTGGCGAGCGTCCAGTTCCTGCTCGATGGCACTGTCGTAGGCGACGCACAGCCCGGCTCTGCATTCTCACTCCGCTGGGATAGCAGGTCGGTCGCGAACGGTGTTCACCGCCTGTCCGCGCTGGCTCGGGATGCGGCTGGCAATACGGCGTTCGCCGATACGATACCCGTGACAGTGTTGAACGGACCCAGTCCCACGCCCACGGGGTTCCGTATCGGGTTCAGCGTGCCTTTCGACCCCGCCTTGCTGGCGATGTTCGCGCAGGACGTAACGCTCGTGGGTGCGGCGACCGGCACGGTGCGAGGCTCCCTCGTGATCACCGGGGGCAATCAAGTCGCTCACCTTCGTCAAGACGGGAGGTGTGCTGGCAGCGGACACTTACACCTTGACTATCGGCAGTCGGCTGAGTGGACTGCCGGATCTGTTCACCAACGGCGATACGTACCGCCTCACGTTCGGAGTCGCTCCCGGCACGACGCCCATCCTGTCCATCGGCGAGTTCGCGCGCGGTCCAGGCCAGGCGATCAACTTGCCCGCTTCCGATCCAGCAGCGGGCATACCGGTGCGCATCACCAATGGCGCCACGGTGAGCGAAGTGACCTTCACGCTGCGGTACCATCCAGATCTGCTCGTCGTGCAGGACATCAGCTTGGCCGGCCCGGCCACCGGCAACTTGACCCTAAAGTCCATCGACCCACTCGCAGGCGTGGCCATGGTTCGAGTCGAACAGCTCGCTGGCTTGACCAACGCAAGCACCGTGCTTCTGAGCGTGCGGGCACAAGTGCCGGGTAGTGCTCCCTATGGCACCGAGCATGTGTTGGATATCGATGACCTGCAGTTGAACGCTGGCGCCCTTGCGGGCCGCGACGACGACGGCCTTCATCTGGTTGCGAAGCTGGGTGAGGCCAGCGGCGACGGGGCTTACTCGTCGTCGGATGCGTTGCTGATCCAGCGCGTGATTGTGCGCTTGGACAACGGCTTCAGCGCGTACCCGCTGACCGACCCGGTGGTGTTGGGCGATGTCAACGCAAACGGCCGGTTGGACGCGAGCGATGCCCTGCTGGTTCAGTACAAGGCCGAGGGGAAAGTCGTCTCTCAGCTCCCCGACTGAGCAGGCGCCTTGTCGACCACCCCGCCCGCCTAGCGCTCGGCCGCAACCGCGGCCTGGTCGGTGCCAGTTGCTGCTGACTGCGACGACCACGCTATTCTGATTCGCTACGCCCGCGACCGCATCCTGCCTGTGCATCGGCAAAATTTCGCGTTTGGGACGCGTGCTAGAATCACTTACTGGATTTTCGTGCGATAGCAGTGATTTCGCTGACCATCAACGGCGAGCCGCGCCGCTTCGAAACTGACCTCACGGTGGCCCAGCTGATCGAGCGCCTGGAGCTGGCGGGCAAGCGCGTCGCGCTGGAGCGCAACGGCGAGATCGTGCCGCGCGGCAGCTTCGCGAGTGCAGCACCTCGCCGATGGCGACCGTCTGGAGATCGTCGTGGCGGTCGGCGGCGGGTAGGCTACATCCATGGATCAACTCATCATCGCCGGCAAGGCCTACGCATCGCGCCTGCTCGTCGGCACCGGCAAGTACCGCGACTTCGAGCAGACGCGCCAGGCCGTGGAGGCGAGCGGCGCGCAGATCGTGACGGTCGCGATCCGCCGCACCAACATCGGCCAGAACGCGAACGAGCCGAGCCTGCTCGACGCGCTGCCTACCTCCCGCTACACGATCCTGCCGAACACGGCGGGCTGCTACACGGCGCAGGACGCGGTGCGCACGCTGCGGCTCGCGCGCGAGCTGCTCGATGGCCACGCGCTCGTGAAGCTGGAGGTGCTCGGCGATCCGCATACGCTCTACCCCAACGTCGTGGAGACGCTGTCGGCCGCCCAGACCCTGGTGAAGGAAGGCTTCCAGGTGATGGTCTACACCTCCGACGACCCGATCATCGCCAGGCAGCTGGAGGAGATCGGCTGCGTGGCGGTGATGCCGCTCGCGAGCCTGATCGGCTCCGGGATGGGCATCCTCAACCCCTGGAACCTGCAGATCATCATCGCCGAGGCCAAGGTGCCGGTGCTGGTGGATGCGGGCGTAGGGACCGCGTCCGACGCCGCCATCGCCATGGAGCTGGGCTGCGACGGCGTGCTGATGAACACCGCCATCGCCGCCGCCAAGGATCCCGTGCTGATGGCGAGCGCCATGCGCAAGGCAGTCGAGGCGGGACGCGAGGCCTACCTCGCGGGCCGCATGCCGAAGAAGCTCTACTCGGCCACGCCGAGCTCGCCGACCGGCGGCATGATCGCCCCCGCCCAGGGAAAGGCGGCCTGAAGGAGGCGCAAGCCAGCGCATCGGCCGGTCCGCAGCTATGTCCTGCGGCAGGGCCGGATGTCGAATGCCCAGCGCCGAGCCTACGAGCAGCTGCTCGCCCGCTACGCGATCCCCTACGCCCCGAGCTGCGCTGGATCTGTCGTCGGCCTTCGGGCGCAGCGCCACGACCATCCTGGAGATCGGCTTCGGGATGGGCGAGACCACCACTGCCATCGCGCAGGCGCATCCCGAGCACAACTATCTGGGCGTCGAGGTTCACACTCCCGGTGTCGGCAGCCTGCTCAAGCAGATCGACGAGCGCGGCCTGACCAACGTGCGCATCGTCCAGCACGACGCGGTCGAGGTCGTCGAGCACATGCTCGCTCCAGCCTGCCTGGCCGGTGTCCACGTGTTCTTCCCCGACCCCTGGCCCAAGAAGCGGCATCACAAGCGGCGCTTGATCCAGCCCGCTTTCGTCCACCTGCTCGCGACCCGGCTCGCACCGGGCGGCTATCTGCATCTGGCGACCGATTGGGAGGAGTACGCTCAGCAGATGCTGGCAGTCGCGCAGGCCGAGCCGACTCTGGCCAACCTTGCCGACGGCTTCGCGCCGCGGCCTGATCACCGTCCCCTGACCAAGTTCGAGGCACGCGGCAGGAACCTCGGTCACGCGGTCTGGGACGTCCTGTTTCGGCGCGCGCGCACGAGTAGCACTGGAGCTTCTGCTTCTTTCCCGCCGTAACCTGCCGGGCGGAAGGGCACAGAGGGCGCTCCACAGCGCGTCCCCCGCTCCCGGGGAAGGCGCCCGGACCCGGTCCGAACCGGCACTCGCCAGCTCGCGACAGACATGGAATTTGCTTGATTCGGCGGCCAGAGTCGGCCCCGGCGCGCTCCGCAGAACGCCAAAAATGTGTCCTCGGGCGAGGTCGGGCCGACTCCCTCGCAACCGGAGCACTCCCTATGAATCTGTCCGAACCCGTCATGGCCGCCATGATCGGTGCGCTCGCCACCGTCTGCACGGCGGTGTTTCAGCTCGTGGGGAGCTGGCGCAAGGCCTGCCCAGGACAGACCCAAAGCGCGTGGGGGGCTCAGCACGTTGCTGTGGACGCTCACGCTGATGACCGCCGCGGCTGTTGGCGGCTTCGCCTACGCCGAGTACCGCGCCCAGGGAACCCGCGGTGAAGCCGCGCTGCTGCGCGAAGAGTTGCAGCGCGAGTTGAGCGCGCTGTCCGCGTCGACCGCTCGCCTGGAAAAGCTTGCCCCGAGTACCGCTGGCGGGGCAGGGTCGTCGCCGCAAGGGCTCGATGGGCTTGCCGCGTTCGTGACACTGCCCGCGTGCAAGGGACCGCAGGTCGGCTTTGCGACCGAGCGGCCCGCATGTACCGAGCAGGACGCGCTGCAGATCGCGGTGTGCGCGCCGGTACCGGCGGGCGCCAGCGTGACCGCCGTGGATCTGTTCGCTCGGCCCGAGGACTCGCAGCAGCCCTGGAGCGAGGCGCGGGTCAGCGCCGGTCAGGATCTGCATGGCGGGCGGTTCGCGGCCAATCATTTCGAGCGTACGACCCGGACGGCAGCCGCCAGGTCTGCCAGTCCTTTACGCACTGGAGCAGCGACAAGGGCCGAACGGTCCGGATCGTGGTGCGGTACGTGACCGGGCTGAGATCAGTGATCAGTGATCGGTATCAAAGCGTCGGCCGATGCCAGCCTGCGACTACCAGTTCTTACCGGTGACCAACGCCGTCGCGCTGCACCGACCACTCGATCACCGATCACTGATCACCGATCACTTCCTCGTACACAGCACCGTGAACCCTTCGCCGATGAGCGAGCGGTCGATCGCTCCGGTCAGTCCCGCGTCGCGCAGCAGCTTCTCCTGCTCCTCTCGCGTCGGGATCACATTGCCCCACAGCAGTTCCTCGAAGCCGGTCATGAGCGGGAACTTGAACTCCGGGCGGCGCATCTCTTCCAGCGTGGTGGGATAGGTCTCGTCCACGATCACCAGCCAGCCGCCCGAGCGCAGCGCGGCGGCCGACTCGCGGATCACGCCCGGGCGCAGCGCGGGGGCGATCTCGTGCAGTACCTCGATCATCACCACCGCGTCGACGCTACCGGGCTGCACAGCGGACGCGACGGTTCCCTGGCGCGCTTCGACGCGTTCCTGCAGGCCGGCCGCGGCGATCTTGGCGCGGGCCGTCGCCAGGCTGTCCGTCTCGATGTCCACCCCGATCACGCGCGCTTTCGGAAACGCTTTGGCGAGCTGCAGCAGCAGATTGCCGGTGCCGCAGCCGACCTCGAGCACAGCGCCGCCCGCCTCCAGGCGCGCGGACAGGCCCTCGAGCCCCGGCAGGATCTTTTTCGCCGTGACCACCTGCAGGCCCTGGGTGGATTCTGCAATCGCCTGATTGAACTCGTCGCCGCGCCCCTGAAACGGCTTCACCTCTGCGGTGCGGAATGCCTGCAGGCAGCGTTTGAAGTCCTCCGCCGCCACCTCGGTTCCCAGGCGCACGTATCCGCCCAGATAGCGCGGATGCGACGGTGCCGCGAGGATCACGTCGAAATGCGGCGCGAGCCGATAGCGCGGCCCTGCGTCGGCGTCGAGCAGCTCCATGCCGTAGGCGGTCTTGCACCATACCGACACGTACGGCGCATGCAGCTGCAGGCGCGCCGCGACCTCCTCGGCGGTGCTGCCTGGCGCGTCCGCCAGCGCCTTGAACAGGCCCAGGCGCACGCCCACGTCGATGAGGTGAATGGTGTTGAAGCCGCGCCTCCATTCGAAGATGCGGGCGACCTGCTGATCGGCGCTGATTGCGTCGGCGTTGGCCATGAGTACTTTCTCCTTTTGTTCGATCAAACAGCAAGGTGTCTAGTGGCTGTAACACCCGTTCCGGTAGTACCCCTCTGCCCTACCACAAGGGGAGAAGGGATGCCGGCGCTCCCACGGTCGAGGGCCACACACTGACAATATCGCCGTTCAAGCACACGGCAGGAACAGCTGCAGCAGCTCGTTGAGAAACCGCTGCCCGCGCAGCGTGGGCACCACGCGCTCGTGGTCACGCTGGATCAGGCCGAGCGACTCGGCCCGATCCAGCTGCTTGACCACGGCGGCGCGCGACACTCCGGTGCGCTCGTCGAACAGACTGCACCGGAAAACCCTTGACGAGGCGCAGCGCATTCATCATGAACTCGAACGGCAGGTCGGCGACGCTCACGTCGTGTTCCTCCTGGACCGCCCCGCCCTGCAGCGCCCGTTCCATGTATTCGCGCGGTTGCTTGTAGCGCATCTGGCGGAAGATCCGTTGCGGCAGGCTGAGCTTGCTGTGCGCACCGGCGCCGATGCCGAGATAGTCACCGAACCGCCAGTAGTTCAGATTGTGCCGGCACTCGCGCCCCGGCTTGGCGAAGGCCGAGGTCTCGTAGTGAACATAGCCGCCCTGCGCCAGACTCGCTGCTCGATGCGCTCCTGCATGTTCGCGGACAGCTCGTCGTCGGGCACTTGCGGCGGGTGCCGATGGAACAACGTGTTGGGCTCGATGGTCAGGTGATACGCCGACAGGTGCGTCGGGGCGAGCGCCATGCCAGTGCGGATATCGGCTTCGGCTTGCTCCAGCGTCTGGCCCGGCAACGCGTACATCAGATCGAGGTTGAAGTTGTCGAAGCTCGCATGCGCGATCTCGACGGCACGGTGCGCTTCGCGCTCGTCGTGGATGCGCCCGAGCGCCCGCAGATGCTGCGGGTCGAAGCTCTGGATGCCGATGGACAGGCGGTTGACACCGAGCGCTCGGAACTCCGCGAACTTGTGCGCCTCGAAGGTCCCCGGATTGGCCTCCAGCGTGATCTCGGCCTCCGGCGACAGCGGCAGGCGTGCGCGAAGCGTGGACAGGATCTCGTCGAGCGCCCGCGCGGACAGCAGGCTGGGCGTGCCGCCGCCGAAGAAGACGCTGTGCACGCGCCGCCCCCAGACCAGCGGCAGTGCTTGCTCGAGGTCGGCGGTCAGAGCCGCAACGTAGCGCTGCTCGGGAAGCTCGCCACGCAACTCGTGCGAGTTGAAGTCGCAGTAGGGACACTTGCGCACGCACCACGGGATATGCACATACAACGCCAGCGGGGGCAGCGCTGCGAGAGATACTCCGGCAGCGCGCACGGCAGGACTAGGAGCCAGCACGGACATGACCCTGCGAACTGTACCCGGTGCGCGGCACTTCGCGGCAATTCGCGCACACGGCGGCGCGGGCCGGTAGACTTGCCACGACATGCGCGATCAACCCCCTGCATCCTGCCTATCGGGTGCATCCCGCGCTGCCCCGAGGTGGACATGACCGTGCGCGTCCGGCCTGCGAGGCAGCGGATCTCGAGCAGCTCTCGACGCTGTTCGACCAGTACCGCCAGTTCTACCGGCAAGCCGGCCGACCTGGGGCTCGCCCGCGACTTCCTGGCGGCGCGCCTGCAACGCAACGAGTCGATCGTCTTGGTCGCCGAAGCGATGGCACCGGGGTGATCGGGTTCTGTCAGCTGTATCCGAGCTTCTGCTCGGTCGCCGGCAGGACCGATCCTGGTGCTCTACGACCTGTTCGTCGCACCAGCGCAACGGCGCCGGGGCGCAGCCCGCGCCTTGCTGGAAGCCGCCGCTGCGTACGCACGCCTGGCCGGGGCGGTGCGGATGGACTTGGCAACGGCCAGGACCAACGTCGCGGCGCAGTCGTTGTACGAGTCGCTGGGCTGGATACGCGACGACGTGTTCCTGCACTACAGCCTGGCGATTCCCCGGTGAACGTGCCGCGGCGAAACGGGCGACCCTGGCACGAAAACAGCTATAGCGGGTGCTTCGATCGCATTCTTCAGCACTCTGCCGGCGCCATCGAGCCGAGCGTGTCGCCGCGCTACGGTGCAGCGCATAGTACACTCCAGCCACAAGTCGAAACTTCACCGCTGACAAGCACGATGGACATCAGGATCGAACCGGCAAGCGATGCCGTTCCTCAACCCCTGCCCGCGGAGCTGGGGTTCGGACGCGTGTTCACCAATCGCATGTTCACGCAGCGCTACACGGCGGAGCGCGGCTGGCACGACGCCACCATCGGTCCGTACCAGGCGCTCACGCTCGATCCTGCGGCCGAGGTATTCCACTGCGGGCAGATGGTGTTCGACGGCACCAAGGCCTATCGCCGACCCGACGGCAACCTGAACCTGTTCCGGGTCGAGAAGAACGCCGAGCGCTTCAACCGCTCGGCGGCGCGCATCGGAATGCCCGCGGTGGACGAGCAGGCGCACGTGCAGGCGATCATGGAACTGGTGCGGCTGGAGCATCGCTGGACACCGGACCGCAAGGGCGCGGCGCTCTATATCCGGCCGGTCATGATCGCGCTGGATCGCAGCCTGGAGGTGCGCGCGAGCCGCGAGTATCTGCACTACATCATCCTGAGCCCCGTCGGACCTTACTTCGGTGCCGGCTTCGAGCCGGTGTCCGTGCTGGTGTCCGAGCGGTTCGTACGCGCGGTGCGCGGCGGAACCGGCGAGGCCAAGACCCCGGGCAACTATGCGGGCAGCCTGTACGGCATCGAGGAGGCGCGCGCGGCCGGCTATCAGCAGGTGCTCTGGCTCGACGCGGTCGAGCGCCGCTACGTCGACGAGGTCGGCGCGATGAACATCGCCTTCGTCTACGACGGCACGCACATCCGCACCCCCGCGCTCTCGGGCAGCATCCTGCACGGGGTCACCCGCGACTCCATCCTGCGGATGGCGCCGGACCTGGGCTACACGGTCGCCGAGGAGCGCATCGCCATCGACGACGTGCTGCGCGACGCCCAGAGCGGCCGCATCACCGAAGCGTTCGGCATGGGCACGGGCGCGGTGATCGCGCCGGTCGGAAAGCTCGGCTACCAGGGTCAAGCGGTTGCCGATCAACCAGGGCCAGGCCGGACCGGTCGCGCAGCGCCTGTTCGACGAGCTCACCGGCATTGCAGTACGGCCAGCGGCCCGACCCCTACGGATGGACCCGCGTCGTGCGGGTGGGACGGGCCGTCGTCACGGAGCCCATGCCCGCCAAGTGATCGCAGGTCCGCTGCTCACGGGAGGTGGGGTCGGCTTCTCGATCGCCGCGCCGGTCGGTCCCATCGGCGCGCTGACCATCCGCCGCACGCTGGCCCAGGGCCGGCTGGTCGGCTTCTTCACCGGGCTCGGCGCCGCCACGGCCGACGCTGCGTATGGCGCCGTCGCAGCGTTCGGCCTCACCCTCGTGACCGACATGCTGCTGGCTCAGCAGGTGTGGCTGCGGCTGGGAGGCGGGCTCTTCCTGCTCTACCTGGGGATCCAGACCTTCCGTGCGCGCCCCGCCCCGCTCGAGCAGAGCGCCGCGGCCAGCGGCCTGCTGGCCGCCTATGCTTCGACTTTCCTGCTGACCCTGGCCAACCCCACCACCATCCTCTCGTTCGTCGCCATCTTCGCGGGACTCGGGCCGACCGGCACCGCGCGGCGACTACGCGCTCGCCGGCCTGTTCGTGCTGGGGGTGTTCCTCGGCTCGGCGCTGTGGTGGCTGCTGCTGAGCACCGGCGTGGGCATGCTGCGCGGGCACCTCGACCAGAGCGGCTGCGCTGGGTCAACCGGATCTCCGGTGCTGTCATCGCGGCGTTCGGGTTGTATGCCCTGTCCGGGCTCTTCTGACTCCGGTGCTACCCCGGACTCATCGCAAAGGCGCGAGACGCGGAGTCGCAAAGAACAACGACTCATGCCGGCTTGGCGCCATGGGCGGTCCCGATCCTCGGCAGGGCCGATCAGCGCGCCAGTCGGTTTCTTGCGTCTTCGCGCCTTTGCGATCCGGCTTAAGGCTGTGGCGGGCAGTAGAAAGCCGCTCGACCAGGATCGCCAAGGCCTTGCCGCGATGGCTGATGCGGTTCTTCTCTTCCAGCGGCAGCTCGGCGCCGGTCTGGCCCAGCAGCGGATCGAGAAACAGCGGGTCGTAGCCGAAGCCGCCGCTTGCCGCGCGGCGCGCGCAGCACCTCTCCATGCCACTCGCCTTCCGCAATGAGCGGCTGCGGGTCCTGGGGGTGCCGCACCAGCACGATGACGCAGTAGTAGTGCGCGCGCGCGGTCGTCGGTGTGCGCGAGCAGCTCGAGCAGACGCCGGTTGTTGCGCTCATCGGATTTGGGCTCGCCCGGCGAAGCGGGCGGAGTGCACGCCCGGCGCACCGTTCAGCGCGTCCACGCAGATTCCCGAGTCGTCGGCCAGCGCGGCGCAGGCCGGTGTGCGCGCTCGCATGCCGGGCCTTGGCGAGCGCGTTCTCGATGAACGTGCCGTGCGGCTCTTCCGCCTCGGGCACGCCATAGTGCGACTGCGGGACTACTTCGATGTCCAGCGGGGCCAGGATCGCGCGGATCTCGCGGATCTTGCCCGGGTTGCTGCTCGCCAGGACCAGTTGCTTCATCTTCCTGCCTACTACGTCTTAACCGCAGAGGCGCAGAGGCGCAGAGAAAGGCAGGAGCGTATGAGCACTGCGGTCACGAGCAAGCAAGGCGATCTGCCGGCTCGTGGCGGCACTGCTCGCTCTGGCCCGTATTGCGTCTCCCGGCGTTCTCTGCGCCTTCGCGCCTCTGCGGTTCAGGTCAAACCCCCAGCGCAGCGCGCTGGGCAGCAACCAGCCGCGAAATGCCGGCGCCGGCAAGATCGACCATCGCGTCGAGCTCCGCGCGGCTGAAAGGCGCGCCCTCGGCCGTGCCTTGCAGCTCGACGATGCCGCCCGTTGCCGGTCATGACAACGTTCATGTCGGTCTCGCAGGTGGAATCCTCGTCGTAGTCGAGGTCCAGCACGGCCACGCCCTGCATAGATCGCCAACCGACACTGCGGCGACGAAGTCGCGGATGGGCCATTCGCGGATCGAGTTGGCGGTCCTGCAGCAGCCGCACCGCATCGTGCAGTGCAACGAAGGCACCGGTGATGCTGGCCGTGCGGGTGCCGCCGTCGGCCTGCAGCACGTCGCAGTCGATCTGCAGCGTGCGCTCCCCGAGCGTCACGAGGTTGGTGACCGCCCGCAAGCTGCGACCGATCAGGCGCTGGATCTCCTGAGTCCGCCCGGATTGTCTGCCGGCGGCCGCCTCGCGCTGGGTGCGGGTGCCGGTCGAGCGCGGCAGCATGCCGTACTCGGCCGTGAGCCATCCCTGACCCTTGCCCTTGAGGAAGGGCGGCACCTTGTCGTCGATGCTGGCGGTGCACAGCACGCGGGTGTCGCCGAACTCGACCAGGACCGAGCCTTCCGCGTGGCGGGTATAGCCGCGGGTGATCCGCACCGGGCGCAGCTGGTCGGGAGCGCGTCCGCTCGGGCGCATGGGAGATCCTGATCGTGCGTGGGCAGGCGATCCGGCGGGCCCGGATTTTGCCAGTGGAATGTGTGCTATCTTTCCTCGCCGCCATTGTCGTGGCTCACCTGCTGGAAGTAAAGCAGGGGGGCGGACCAAAAACTCTCGGGTGGGAACGCGTGATCTACAGCATGACCGGCTATGCCGCACTGAGCGAGGAGCTTGCGCTCGGGACGATCGGCGTGGAGATCCGGTCCGTGAACCACCGCTACCTGGACCTGACCTTCCGCCTGCCTGACGAGCTGCGCTCCTTCGAGCCCGGACTCCGGGAGCTGGTCGCCGCGCGCTTGACCCGCGGCAAGGTCGAGTGCCGTGTCGGCTTTCAGAAGAGCGCGGCGAGCCAGGTCTCGCTGCAGCTCAACACCGGGTTGCTCGAGCAGCTCGTCGAGCTCGACCGGCGGGTGCGGACACATCTGCCGGGCAGCGCGCCGCTGGGCGCGAACGACGTCCTGCGCTGGCCGGGAATCCTGGAAACCGACGCGCTGCCGCTGGAGGAGCTCAAGGAGCGCACCCTCGGGCTGATGGATCGAGCCGCTGCAGGAGTTCCAGCAGTCCCGCGCTCGTGAAGGCGAGAAGCTCAAGGCCCTGCTGCTGGAGCGGGTCGCGCGGATGGACGAGCTGCTGGCGCGGGTCAAGCCCAAGATCCCGCTGCTGGTGGCCGCGTATCAGGAGCGCCTGGTTTCGCGGCTGCGCGATGCCGGAGTGGAGGTCGATGAGGACCGCATCCGGCAGGAGCTGGTGTTGTTCTCGAGCAAGGTGGACGTGGAGGAGGAGCTCTCGCGCCTGTCCGCCCATCTGTCCGAGACCCGGCGCATTCTCGCGAGCGGCGGGGCCGCCGGCAAGCGTCTCGACTTCCTGATGCAGGAGCTCAACCGCGAGTCGAACACGCTGGGAGCGAAGTCGGTGGACATCGACATCTCGCAGGCCTCGGTGGAGCTCAAGGTGCTGATCGAGCAGATGCGCGAGCAGGTACAGAACATCGAGTGACCGGGCAATCTCTTCATCATCTGCGCCCCGTCCGGGGCCGGCAAGACCAGCCTGGTCAATGCCCTGCTCGAGCGCGAGCCGGACATCGAGCTGTCGGTGTCGCACACGACGCGCGCACCGCGCGCCGGGGAGAGGCCGACGGGCGCGAGTATCATTTCGTGTCGCGCGAGGCGTTCCTGGCCGCAGCGCAGCGCGGCGAGTTTCTGGAAAGCGCGGAGGTTCACGGCAACCTCTACGGCACGTCGCAGGCCTGGATCAACGAGCGCCGGCGCGAGGGGCGCGACATCCTGCTCGAGATCGACTGGCAGGGCGCGCAGCAGGTTCGGCGCCTGATTCCCGAGGCGGTGGGCGTGTTCATCCTGCCGCCTTCGCTCGAGACCCTGCGCCGGCGCCTGACCGCGCGCGGGCAGGACAGCGACGAGGTGATCGAGAAGCGGCTGGCCAACGCGCGCGAGGAGATCGACCATGTCGAGGAGTTCGACTATGTTATTATCAATCAGACTTTTGAGGTTGCGGTGGTCGATCTGGTGAGCATCGTGCGCGCACAGCGCCTGAAGATCACGGCGCAGTTGACCCGCCACCGCGAACTGATCAACGCAATGAAGTGAGGCTGCCATGGCCCGTATCACCGTGGACGACTGCCTGAGACTGATCCCCAACCGTTTCGTGCTCACGCTAGCGGCCACTTACCGCGCGCGCCAGCTGACGCAAGGTGCCTCTCCATTGATCGACGGCGCCCGCGACAAGCCCACCGTCACGGCGCTGCGGGAGATCGCCGCCGGCAAGGTCGGCACCGAGATCCTGAACAAGGGCCAGGCTTGAGCGACCTCGCGTCGCCCGTGCCTGTCATCCAACGCCCCGCTTCCATGCCAGGCCGCGACCGGCTCGACTGAACGCCTGCTGAGCGCAATCGCGGACTTCAGGCCACACGCCATGTCCGAGGCCGACGCTTCTGATCCGCGACGCCTCCAGCTATCTGAAGCCGGAGGACTTGAGCCAGCTGCGCTCGGCCTACGAGTTCTCCGAAGCGGCCCATGACGGCCAGTTCCGGCGCTCCGGCGAGCCCTACATCTCGCATCCGGTAGCGGTCGCCAGCATCCTGACGCAGTGGCACCTGGACTCCCAGGCGCTGACGGCTGCCCTCCTTCACGACGTGATGGAGGACACCACCGTCACCAAGAGCGAGCTGGCCGAGCGCTTCGGCAAGCTGGTGGCGGAGCTGGTGGACGGGGTCTCCAAGCTCGACAAGATCGAGTTCGAGAGCCAGGAGCAGGCGCAGGCCGAGAACTTCCGCAAGATGTTCCTGGCGATGGCGCGCGACGTGCGCGTCATCCTGATCAAGCTGGCCGACCGCCTCCACAACATGCGCACGCTGGACGTGATGCATCCGAAGAAGCGGGCCCGCATCGCCCGCGAGACCCTGGAGATCTACGCCCCGATCGCCAACCGGCTGGGGTTGAACGCGCTGTACCAGGAGCTGCAGGAGCTGTCGTTCCAGAACCTCTATCCCAACCGCTTCCAGGTGCTCAAGCGTGCCGTCGAGGCGCAGCGCGGCAACCGCAAGGAGGTGGTGGAGAGGATCCTCAGCGCGATCATCCAGCGCCTGGAGGACGCCGGCATCGAGGCACAGGTCAGCGGGCGCGAGAAGGATCTCTACAGCATCTACAAGAAGATGCAGGACAAGAACCTGTCCTTCTCCAAAGTGCTGGACATCTACGGGTTCCGCGTCATCGTCAAGGACACGCCCGCCTGCTACATTGCGATGGGCGCGCTGCACCAGCTGTACAAGCCGATTCCGGGCAAGTTCAAGGACTACATCGCGATCCCCAAGGGCAACGGCTACCAGTCTTTGCACACCACGCTGTTCGGCCCCTTCGGCAGCCCGATCGAGATCCAGATCCGCACGGCGGAGATGCACCGCATCGCCGAGGCCGGCGTGGCCTCGCACTGGCTGTACAAGAGCACCGACGCCAGCCTGAACGAGCTGCAGCGCAAGACCCATCAATGGCTGCAAAGCCTGCTGGAGATGCAGTCGGAGAGCGCCGACTCGGTGGAGTTCCTCGAGCACCTCAAGGTCGACCTGTTCCCGGACGAGACCTACGTGTTCACGCCCAAGGGCAAGATCATGGCCCTGCCGCATGGCGCCACCTGCGTGGACTTCGCCTACAGCGTGCACACCGACATCGGCAACCGCTGCGTGGCGGCGAAGGTGAATCACGAGCTGGTGCCGCTGCGCACCGAGCTCAAGAACGGCGATCGGGTGGAGATCATCACCGCGGCGCACGCCAAGCCCAACCCGGCCTGGCTCAACTTCGTGATCACCGCCAAGGCGCGCCACCATATCCGCCACTTTCTCAAGACCATGCAGTACGAGGAGTCGGCGCAGCTCGGGGAGCGGTTGCTCGCGCAGGCGCTCTCCGCCCTGGGCGGCACGGCGAAGAACGTCCGCGACGGCGACTGGGACCGGGTGCTCAAGGACACCGGCGCCAAGTCCAAGCAGGAGGTCCTGGCCGAGATCGGCCTGGGCAAGGTGCTGGCCATCGTCATCGCGCGAAAGCTGCTCCCAAGCGGGCAGCATGGCCACGATCCGCACACCGGTCGCCGCGGGCCCCGTGGTGATCCGCGGCTCCGAGGGAATGGCGCTGCAGTTCGCCAAGTGCTGCCACCCGATCCCCGGCGATCCGATCATCGGCTTCATCAAGAAGGGCCGCGGGATGATCGTCCACACCCACGATTGCCCGGTGATCCGCAGGATGAAGCGCGAGCCGGAGAAGTGGCTGGACGTGGAGTGGGCGCCGGAGACGCGCAAGCTGTTCTCCGTCAACATCAAGCTGCTGGTGTCCAACGAGCAGGGCGTGCTGGCCAAGGTCGCCGCCGAGATCTCCGAGAACGACTCGAACATCGAGAACGTCAGCGTCGAGCCGGGCGACAGCCCGGCCTACAGCGGCATCCATTTCACGCTGCAGGTCTACAATCGCCTGCATCTTGCGCAGATCATGCGCGGCCTGCGGCGCCTGCCCGAAGTGATCAGGATCAACCGGCTGAAGGGGTAGTCTCGAGGCGAGCTTGGATTTGACCTGAATCAAGCCGACTTGACCTGCATCAAGCGGACCGGAGAATTCGTCTGGTTGCAGGCATGGGCTGCAAGCTGGCACGCTGCGCGCTATAGTTGCCGCGAAGCGATGCTGCAGCAAGTCGCGCGACCACTTGGGAGTTCGGTATGAAAAGATTCATCACAATCCTGGTCACCGTCGGACGGCTGCGTTGGCCTTGGCTGCTCCCGCAGCCAGCGCCGACGACGAGGCCGAGCTGCCCTCGAGCGAGAAGCCCCAGGCCAGCGTGCAGAAGCTGGTGCGCCACGAGACGTCTGGAGCTCCCCGGACTGACCGCTTGCCATCAGTGCGAGTGGCGTCCCCATGCTCACGAGCAGGCGGCCCCCGAGCAGTGCGGGACTGACCGCCGACGGCACGCCGAAGATCGGCCAGTTCGAGTGCGGTTTCTCGCCCGACTGCGACCGCGTGTGCAACTTCGTGACTGCGTGCCTTAGCCTCGCCTGACGGGTCAGACGATCGCAGAGACGCAAAGCGAAAGACCGCGGAGCTCGACCACCCAGCAGTCGCCCGGCAGCAACGTTACACCTGCGCTCACGAGTGTCGTCCCAGCTTGCACCCTGCGTGCAGCCGTATCCTCCTTGTAGCAGCAGCCTTTCGGATCTGTGGTACAGGCGTTGCAACGGTGCCTGCATCGCGTTCGGATCGGTGCAGGGGAAGCAATGAACAGGGTGTCGGGGAGAACTTCCAAATCGTTCAGCCAGATGCTGCGCAGCGGCCTGGAGGACGCCGTCGCCGTCGCAGTGGTAGGGCTGGTCGTGCTCGGGGTCGGGGGGCTGGTGTACAAGCTCCTCAACCCGGACGGCTGGCTGAGCGACTGGCTGGGCAGGCTCTGGGCGAAGAGCCCAGGGCTGGTCTGGGTGGTTGGCTTTGTCGGCGCCGCCGTGGTGATCTTCGGCAAGCACGTGTACGACCGCAATCCGCGTGGCAACTCGACGCGCGGCAACCTGGTCGTCTACGCCTTCCTGGCGCTCGGACTGTTCTTCTTCTTCAAGTTGGTCGTCACCGGCTCGCTTGTGAGCCGCGCGTCGCCCACGATAGACAAGGAAATCCCCGCCGGGGAGGATAGTTAGCGCCCGGCGGGGGTTGCCTGTCGCCCTTCATGCTACAAGGCCTAGCCGGGCCTCTGCATCTTGCAGGTCGTCGGCTGCTGCGTGTCTTTGGCCTCGATGCGGCCCTCGCTGCGGAAACCCAGCCCGGTGCGCTCCATGTCCCACTTCACCCCCGAGGTCCCGGCTTTGGCGAAGGTCGACACGTACATCGGCTGCAGGAGCTGGTGATTGTCGGCGCGCATGCTGACCTCGCCGGTGAAGCTCTTGAACTTCATCCCCTCCAGCGCGACCGCAACTTTGGTGGGATCGGTGGACTTGGCTTCGGTCATGGCGCGGGTGAGCATCTCGATCGCGTTGTAGGCAGCCAGCCAGACGAAGTCGTCCTTCGAGTCCGGGAAGCGCTTGCGGTACTGCTGCACGATGGCGTCGGACTTGGAGTCGCCGACGTTGCTGTGCCAGTGGCTGATCACTTTGACGTGGTCCGCGCCGGCTTCGCCGATCGCGGTCGGGCCGCCGGCGATGCCGGCGTAGTAGGTGTAGTAGTCCACCTGCAGTCCGGCCTCCTTGCCGGCCTTCACCAGCAGCGCGAGGTCCGCACCCCAGTTCCCGGTAACCACCGTGTCGGCACCGGACGCCTTGATCTTCGCAACATAGGGGGCGAAGTCCTTGACCTTCCCGAGCGGGTGCAGGTCGTCGCCGACGATCTGCACGTCCGGGCGCTTCTTACCGAGCATCTCGCGGGCCGCCTTGGACACCGCCTGGCCGAAGGCGTAGTCCTGGTTGATCAGGTAGACCTTCTTGATCTTCTTCTGGGTGGCCATGTAGTTGACCAGCGCGGCCATCTTCATGTCGGCGTCGGCGTCGAAGCGGAAATGCCAGAAACTGCAGCGATCATTGGTCAGGGCCGGATCGACCGCGCCGTAGTTGAGATAGAGGACGGACTGGTCGGGATTGCGGCTGTTGTGCTTGGCCACCGCATCCGAGATCGCGCCAGCCACCGCCGAGGAGTTACCCTGTATGCACGTAGCGCACGTTCTGGTCGATGAGCTGCTTGAGCGCGTTCAACGCTTCCTGCGGGTTGGCTTTGCTGTCCATCGGAACCAGCTCGAGCTTGTCGCCGTTCACCCCGCCGCGGGCATTGACGTCCTCGATCAGCATGGTGAATCCGCGCAGCCCCTGCTCGCCGACGTTGGCGAAAGGCCCCGACAGCGGGTCGATGAACCCGATCTTGATGGTTCCGGCGGCCGCCGGGAGGCTGAGCACGAGCCCGGCGAGCGCGCCGGCCAGCGTGCGTCCGACGGTCGCAGGGGTGTTGAGCAACGCCATTTGATGTTCTCCTCCGATGTTGTGACAGAAACGGTTCTGGACTGCGATAGATCGGGAAAGTTCGAGCGCACCTACACGCCGACCGAGGCCAGCATCGAGTAGTCGACGCTGCTGCGGCGGCGCACCGGATTGGTCAAGCTGCCCAGGCCTTCGATGCGGCACTCCGCGAGGTCGTCGTGCTGGATCACCACGGCACCGGGCGTGCCCGTGCTGATGATGTCGCCCGGGTACAAGGTCATGACGCGCGAATGGAACGCCACCAGGTACGCCGGCGGGAAGGCCATGTTGGCCACGACGTTCTCGCCGGTGCAGCGCGCCGTTGCGCCAGGTGCCGACGTTGAGCCGCAGCACGTCGAGCACCTCGTCCGGCGTGATGAGGTGGGGGCCGAACGAGAAGAAGGTGTCGAAGTTTTTGGCGCGGGTCAGGAAGCGCGGGTTGCGCTGCAGGATGTCCTCGGCAGTCATGTCGATGATCAGGCAGTACCCCGCAATCACCGCCGGGACCTCGTCCTCGGCGACGTCCCGGCAGCGGCGGCCGATAATCACGCCCAGTTCTGCCTCCGCCGTCACGCGCTCCGACTCGGCCGGCAGCACGATCGCATCGCCCTGGCCGATGATGGTGTGGTCGCCCTTCATGAACGACGCGGGCTCGGTGGGAAAGGGGGCCGACAGGTCCGCCGCATGATCCCGGTAGTTGAGCCCGATTCCCCAGATCTTGCGCGGGCGGCGATACAGCGGCGCGTACTGCACCTTGGCAAGCGGCAATGCCGCCGGCGTACGCTCGGCATCGCGCAGCAGGATGTGGCTGAGTCCTCGCTCGACCAGCGCGAGCACATCGGTGGGCCAGGCGCGTCCCAGGTAGGTGTTGATGCTGGTGACCGGCACGATTCCGCCGGGCGTGACCACGGCGGCGGTCTCGGTGCCGTCGAGTCGGATGGTGCAAAGGCGCATGACCCTTCCCCTTGTGTCTGGCAGGCCGCGATTCTACTTGACGGGGAGCCTGGCCTGGACGGCTCCTCAACGCCCAGGGAGCACACCAGGTCTACAAGTCGACAGGGCGCCTTGATTGTGCCCGGGGCGCTTTACCACGGACAGATGGGGCCAAACCCGGTGCGGTCAGGCCAGGTAGAACACGCCGAACCAGCCGGCCGGATCGGTCCACATTCGCGACTCCGGGAACCCGGCGCTGCGCGCCAAGGCGGCGAACTCCTCGGGGGCGTACTTGTGGGAGTCCTCGGTGTGGATCGTTTCGTCGGCGCGAAAAGAGAACGCCGTGCCCTGCAGCCGCACCTGCTGGTCGCGGCGGCTCACCAGGTGCATCTCCACGCACCCGCGCGCGTCATCGTAGAACGCCAGATGCCGGAACGCGTCCAACACGAAGCTCCCGCCCAGTTCCCGGTTGATGCGCGCCAGCACATTGAGGTTGAAGCGGGCCGTATAGCCCTCGGGATCGTTGTAGGCGAGGTCGAGGATCGGCTTGGGCTTTCTCAGGTCGACCCCGATGAGCGCGGCGCCGCTTGCGCCCACTACCGACCTCGCCTGTCGCAGGAAGGCGCACGCCTCAGCTCTGGAGTAGTTGCCGATGCTCGAGCCGGGAAAGAACACGACACGCCGGCTCGCGGGGGGAAGCGCCAGCGCATCGATCCCCGAGGCCAGGTAGTCGGCATGCACGGCGCGCACGGCCAGCCACGGGAACTTGACTGCGAGCTCCTCGGCGGCGGACACCAGCGGTTCGCGTGAGATGTCGTAGCCGGCATACAGGCGCGGCCGCAACGCAGGCAGGAGGAGCCGGATCTTGCGCGCTTCGCCCGCCCCCGGCTCCAGCACGCTGCAGCCACGGCCGAGGGCAACAGCGATCTCCTCGGCATGCTGCGCCAGGATCGCGGTCTCGGTACGAGTCAGGTAGTAGGCCGACGTGCGGCAGATCGCGGCAAACAGCTCGCTGCCCACGGCGTCATAGAACAGCTTGGGAGGGAGCGCCTTGCGCGGCTTCGACAGACCGGCGACCACCTCGTCGCGGAGCGAGGCGGCCCTGGGCGCAAGATCGATGACGGTGAGATTGGACGGCACCGCCACCGCGGCGCCCGGACTCGGTGGCATGATTGCTGTAGCAGGCTATTGGAAAAGTGATTCGCGGCGCGCCTCCAGGCTTCATCGGTGGCGCACCCGCGCTCAACTCCCTGATTGAGCGGTGCTCGACATTGGTCCAGCGGCACGGTCGGGTGAGGCGCCGAAGCGCACCAACACCGCGGCCACGCTGCCCGCCGCACGTGTGCGCAAGCGGGCGTTGGTTGAGGCCATCATCTCATAGACCGGGAAGCGTGTCCTGCGAGGGGCCGACCTGCAGCACCGCGGGGGAAGCCCGCGTTCCTTCGCGGCGCGACGGCCACCGCCGCCAACGCCGTCCGCTCGGGACCGCAGGCAGCTCCCGCACCTGCAGCAGCGCCGACCTCATGGCCGTGACCAGCGTCAAGCCGCTCGGCGACAGCCGCAGCGGTGCGCCCGGCGCCACAAAGAGATCGCGCACATCACCCGGCTGCGTCACCCACAGCAAGCCGTCCAGGCACTCGATCTCGACGTCGTTGCGGGACTCGATTCGCAGCGACTGCTCGGCTGCCAGGCTGAGTCGCGGCATTCGGCCCACGTATCTGCATGTCAGCAGTGTAGGAGCCTGCGGGGGCTACAATACAGACATACCAAAATACAATCTGCACCGGTACAGATGCCGTGACATAGTTTCTGTACTGGTCGTACCGCCCGCCGTCTGTGCCTGGCGGTCGGCTCGGCAGCAACCCAGAATGACGAGCAGACGGCGCTGCCGCGAGGAAGCCCGAGTCGCCGCACGAGGAAGCCCAGACACGAATGAACGCTCCCGCCCATCTCTACCAGGAACTGGCCGCGCGCCTGGCCGAAGCGATCTTCGCCGGCAGCTTGAGGGCCGGCGACCGCCTGCCTTCAGTGCGGCGGCTGTCCGAGCAGCACAGCGTGAGCATCGCCACCGCGGTGCAGGCTTACCGGGCGCTGGAGAATCAGCGGCTGATCGAGGCGCGGCCGAAGTCCGGCTATTTCGTGCTGGCCAAGCCGCTGAAGCTGGCCGAGCCCGCGCCTTCGCGCCCTCCCGCCACGCCCCGGTTCGTCGGCGTGAACGAGTTCGTGATGGAGTACCTGGCGTGCTCCAACATCCCGGGCGTGGCACCGCTCGGTTGCGCAACGCCCAGCGAGGAGCTGTACCCCGCGGACAAGCTGCTGCGGCTGGCCGCGGGAATCGCGCGACGCCAGCCCAGCGTGGCCTCGCGCTACGTGATGGGCACCGGCGCTGTCGGGCTGCGGAGCGCGATCGCGCGGCGTGCCGTCGAGTTCGGATGCAACCTCACGGCCGGCGACATCGTGGTGACCAACGGCTGCACCGAGGCGCTGAATCTGGCGTTGCGCGCAGTCGCCGGCCCCGGCGACACCATCGCGCTGGAGTCGCCGACCTACTTCACGCTGCTGCAGATCATCGAGAGCCTGGGGATGAAGGCCCTCGAGGTGCCGACCCACCCGCGCGAAGGCATCTCGCTGGAAGCGCTGGACCTGGCGACACAGAGGCCCGGAGCAGTGAAGGCTGCGCTGGTGATCACCAACTTCAGCAATCCGCTCGGCTGCCTGATGTCGGAGGACAAGAAGCGCAAGCTGGTGCACCTGCTCGAAAGCCGCGGCATCCCGCTGATCGAGGACGACATCTACGGCGACCTCTACTTCGGCCGCTCGCGCCCGTTCGTGGCCAAGGGCTTCGAGACCGGCGGCGGCGTCATCCTGTGCAGCTCGTTCACCAAGAGCCTGGCCCCGGGGTTTCGGATCGGCTGGATCGCGCCCGGCCGCTTTCAGGCGCAGGTAGAGCTGCTCAAGTTCATCAACTCCATCGCCACGCCCGAGCTGCCGCAGCTCGCCATCGCCGAGTTCATGGCCAACGGCGGCTACGACCATCACCTGCGCAAGCTGCGCACTGCGTTCGCGGCCCAAGTGCAACGCACTTCGGAGGCGGTGGCGGCGCACTTTCCCCCGGAATGCAGGATCACGCAGCCGGCAGGCGGCTTCGTGCTGTGGGTGGAGATGCCGGCACGCGTGGATGCAGTACGCCTGTTCGAGATGGCCAGAGACGCCTGCATCGCGATCGCACCCGGCTCGATGTTCACCCACACCGGGAAGTTCCGCAACTTCATGCGCCTGAACTGCGGCAACGCGTGGTCCCCGCAGCTCGAGCGCGCCATCATGCGCGTGGGCGAGATGTGCAAGCGCCTTGCGGACGCTTAAGTCCGACTCAGATCCTGAGGCCGAACCGCAGAGGCGCGGAGGCGCAGAGGATTCGCAGAGAAAAACGAATCTTGCCGCTAGGTCAGGCTGCTCGAAGCGGGGCGCCAAGCTGTTGGAGCCGTTCCTCCGCGGGCCCTCCGCGCCTCTGCGCCTCTGCGGTCAAAGGCGCGCGCCTAGCTAGGCTTTGGCAAGAAACAGAGGCGCGGCAAGCACGCCCTGCACGACGGCGGCGAGGCCGTACAGCAAAGCAGTCGCGGTGGCCTGATCGCCCGGCACGCCGAAGATCCCCAGCACCAGCACCGCGGCAAGCTCGCGCGTGCCGAAGCCGGCGATGCCCACCGGCAGTGCGGCCATGATGAAGATGGGTGCGGCCGCAGCCAGCATCGCAAAGTACGACAGCTCCACTCCGACCGCACGTGAGCACGCCCACAGCGTCCACGCCGAGAGTATCTGCACCGCCACCGACAGCCACACCGAATGCCAGAGCGCCGCGCGCTCTTGCTTCAGGCGACCGCGCAGAGCATGCAGAGCGTCGGCGAGCCGCGCCGCACCGGGCACGGGTACGGCTCGCAGCCATTGCGTCGGCCAGGGAATCAGCGGCGCGACCGCAATCGCGGCCAGCAACAGGACGTAGCCGCCCAGACCCGCAGGCACCTGCGCAGCGGCTCAGTCCCGCCACCGCCATCCCGGCCGCTGCGAGCAGCGACATGATGCACAGCACCCACAGTCCGCTGAACCGGTCGAGGAATACCGACAGGGCCGCACGCAGGAATGGATTGCCCAGGCCGGCGAGCAGATAGCTGCGCAGCAGATCGCCCGACAGCGTGGCCCCCGGCAGCAGCATGTTGGTCGTGATGCCGCGCGCATACATCAGGATCAGCCGGCCGGTCGGCGCGCTCATCCCGAGCGCGCGGGCTATCGCCGCCCAGCGTACGGCGGAGAGCAGGTTGCCGGCGATCGACATCACAATCGCCGCCACGCACCCAGGCGGGCGTCGCGCCCGCCAGCTTGCCTGCGCGAGCGCGCGCGGATCCGCGTACCACACGACCAGCGCCAGCAGGGCAAGCCCGCCGCCGATCCGCAGCGCGAGCTGGAGATGTCGCCGGGCAGCTCCGGCCGGCGCCGGCGCCTCAGACGGAGGCGCGGGTCTTGGCATCGCTGGAGGCGGTCCCCCGGCGCACGCGGGGCGCCGCACGCAGCACGTACTGGGCGCGTCCCTGCGGCTCGTGGTAGATGCGCGTCAGCAGTTCGCCAAGCACCCCGGTGGCCACCAGCTGCACGCCGATCAGCACGAGCAGCGCACCGAGCAGCAGCAGCGGACGTCCGCCGATCGACTGGCCGAGCACCAGCTTGTCGAAGGCGAGCCAGGCGAGGATCAAGCCGCCCGAGCAGTCCCAGGGCCACACCGAACCCGCCGAACGCATGCATCGGGCCGGTGCAGGAAGCGCATCAGGAACTTGATCCACAGCAGGTCGAGCACCACGCGCACGGTGCGGTCGATGCCGTACTTGGACTTTCCGCGGGTGCGCGGATGATGCTGCACCGGCACCTCGAGCACCTTCGCACCTACGTCCGCGGCGAGCGCGGGGATGAAGCGGTGCAGCTCGCCGTACAAGCGCAGATCGCCGATCACCTGGGCACGGTAGACCTTGAGCGCGCAGCCGTAGTCGTGCAGCCGCACGCCGGTCACCCGCGAGATGATGCCGTTGGCGATCACCGACGGGATCTTGCGCGAGACGGTGCGGTCCTGCCGATCCTTGCGCCAGCCCGAGATCATGTCGACGTCCGGACGCTCGTCCATGAGCTGCAGCAGCGCCGGCACGTCGTCGGGATCGTTCTGCAGGTCGCCGTCGAGGGTCACGATGTACTCGCCGCGCGCGGCGTCGAAGCCGGCCTGCAGCGCCGCCGACTGACCGTAGTTGCGGATCAGGTAGAGCGGCTTGAACCAGGGACGGGTCTGCGCCAGCTCTGCCATGGTCTGCGCGCGGAAGCATCGCGCGAGCCGTCGTCGATGCAGATCAGCTCGAAGGTCCGACGGCTGCGACCCAGCGCCTGCACCGACTCGCTCCACCAGATCGGGGAGGTTCTCCTCCTCGTTGTAGATCGGTATGACGACCGACACCTGGGGCTCTGTGCTCATCGACGTGATTCTAGCGTGCATTTCGTGCTTGCCCTGGCCCGCCGATTCGCCGTCACGGAGGAGTGGCGTTCGCGACGCGCGCGCCACAGGGCCAACCCCGCAGCCGCCAGGGCCATAACCGCGATGCCGCGCAGGAGCCAGTCGGCCTGCCGATAGCCGCCATCGTGGCCGGCCAGCAATGCGACCGCGCAGCCCGCCAGAATCAGCCCCAGCAGGCCTTGCATCCAGGGCGACCGGCCGGGCGCCGGGAAGCGGTGCGCCAGCCCAAGGCCCGCTACGGCACACAGCCAGCCGCCGAAGATTCCGCCCAGGACGTCGAGCGGAAAATGCACGCCGACCACGCTGCGCGAGAACGCAGCGGTCAGCGCCACCAGCAGGACGCAGCACGAACGCGAGGCGCGAGGCGAAACCGAGGGCGAGCAGGCCGGCCACGAGGAAGGCGGTGGTCGCGTGGCCCGACGGGAACGAGCGTGAGACATGGGTCGGGCCGATGACGTGCACGGCATCCCCCAGCACGGCGGGCGGACGGGCGATCTCGAGCCACGGCTTCAGGCCATGGACCCAGGCGGTGGCGAGCAGCCCGCCCAGCGCCAGCGCCCATAGCAGATCCGGCCGCCGCCGCCACAGCGGCAGGCACAACGCCAAGGCGACGACGGTGTCGCCCAGCACCGTGATGTTCGCCCACACCGCGTCTCCCGTCGCGGGACCCAGGCCGTTGAGCAGCAGGAACAACGGCAGATTCCCGCCAGACGCGGCCACCAGCACGAACGCGACCAAGGCCGCCAGCGGCACCACCCACACCGCAGGCGAGAGCACGGAGAAGTCCGTGCGTTCGGCCTGGATCACGGGCGAATCCTGACCAGCGCGATACCGTTCTTCTCGTACAGCAGGTCGTAGCCGTTGCCGGGAAGCTCGGGCAGGAGCTGCGCGCGCGTGAGGACGACGTCGCCGGCGCGCAGCTCGCGGTCCTCGGTCGGCTGGCCGCGGTACACGCTGAAGCTGGGTGCGTTGAGCCGCCACAGGATGGGCGAGAGATCTCGCTCACGCGCACAGCAGCGCCGCCTCCTTGATCGGGTCCTGCTGCAGCCCCGCTCCCACCGGCACGACGAACGCCGAGAGCACGAGGACGCCGAGGATTCCGGTGGCGAGCGAGCTTGTGCGCGAGCGGCACCCGCCGCTCCAGCATCGCCACCACGGTGACGAGCAGCGCCGCGCCGACGAACGCGAAATACCAGGGCGTGAAATAGGCATCGGCGTTGGACAGCGCCTCGCGATAGTAGGCATCGGGCACGTGCGGGATCGCGAGCTGCACCGTCGAGGGCAACAGCAGCAGGACCAGAAAGAACACCACGGCGGGTGCCAGCGCCCAGAAGCGCGATCGGAGCTCGTGCGCGTAGGCGGCCATGAGCAGCACCAGGCCGGTGATCCCGTACAGCACATAGTGCGGCAGCTTGGTGCCCGAGAGGGAAAAGAACACGAAGACGAAACCGAACCACAGCAGCAGATACAGCTGCAGATCGTCGCGCCAGATCGCGCGCAGGCGCCGCACCACCGGCACCAGCAGCGCGGTGAAGGGCAGCGTCCACGCCAGCACGATCGGGAAGTAGTACACCAGGCTGCCGCCGTGCCCCTGCAGCGGCCCGCCGAAGCGGTCGAGGTTGTGACGCAGGAAGAACCCTGCGAAGAACGCCGTGCCCTCCTTGACGAAGATCACTGCGTACCAGGGCACGGCGATGACGGCGAACAGCAGCAGCCCGCGCCAATCGAATACCGCGCGCGCCCAGGTTCGCAGATCGCGGCGCAGGATGCAGAACAGGAAGGTGACCGCGAGCGGCACCAGGATCGCCACCGGACCCTTTGCCAGGAATCCCAGGCCGATCGCCGCGAACGTGGCGTACAGCCAGCTGCGCTGCCCGTGTCGAGGTGCAGCCAGGCAGCGAACATGGATGCCGCGATCAGCAGATTGAGCAGCGCGTCGGCCGTCGCCGCGCGCCCGATGATATACACGCCCAGCGACGTCGCCAGCATCCCCGCCGCGAGGAGCGCCGCGCTGCACCCCGAAGTAGCGGCGCGCGAACAGGAAGGTCAGCAGCGCCCACAGGCTGGCACACAGCGCGGAAGGCAAACGGAAGGCGAGCTCGCTCGTGCCGAGGCCAGCCACGGCCGCAGCCTGCAACCAGTAGACCAGGATCGGCTTGTCGTAGCGCGGGCTGCCGTTCAGGTACGTGGACAGAAAGTCGCCGCGCTGAAACATCTCCAGCGTGGCCTGGCTGAAGGCGCCCTCGTCCACGTCGAACAGAGGCGCGCGGCCGAGCAGAAAAAAGAAGCTCGCCAGCACGCACAGCAGCGCCAGCACGGCGAGGGCGCGCTGGCTGGTCGGGGAATCAGGAGGGATCATGTGAAGGTGGCGCGGATTGTACCGTGATCGCTCTCGTTCTCATCGCGCATTCGCAGCGACGTTCAGGAACCGCCATGGCCTGGAGCGCAGCGGCACCCGGTGCGCAGGCGAGACAGACATGGTACTGTCTCGCACCGCCGGAGGCGCGCCATGTGCGAGCGAGCCCCGGCGCTGCGCGGCGCACTCACCGATCGTGTCCACTCCAGTCATCGAGCATCCCGGCCTGCTGTCCGGCCTCTCCTCGCGGCGTGCGTTCGTCTTCCTGCTGCTGCTCCTGGCGCTGGTGGCGGGGTGGCGGCTGGCCGCCATCGCAGCGCTACGACCACGGCCTGTTCGTGGACGAAGCGCAGTACATCGACTGGGCCCGCGAACCCGCCTTCGGCTACTACTCCAAGCCGCCCGTTCTGGCCTGGACCATCGCGCTGATGACGGGGGTGTGCGGTGAGGCGCCGCTGTGCGTGCGTGGCGGGGCGTTGCTCATGTACTGCGCCGCGGCCATCTTCCTGTTCGTCGCCGGCGTGCTGCTGTTCGACGCCCGCGTCGGGCTGGTAGGAGCGCTGCTGTACTTCCTGTCGCCCGGCTTGCGCTCACCAGCCTGTTCATCAGCACCGATGCGCCGCTGGCGCTGTTCACGTGCGCCTCGCTGGTGTTCGCCGCGCGCGCCCTGCGCGGGCAGGGCTGGCTCGACTGGGCGGCTCTGGGCGTGTGCTTCGGCCTGGGCCTGATGAGCAAATACAGCTTCGCGCTGTTCATCGGCGGCTTCCTGTTCTATCTGCTGATCACGCGCGAGCGGCGCCACCTGCTGGTTGGGGGGCGGTTATGGCTGGCGCTCGCCATCGCGGCGCTGCTGTTCGCCCCCAATCTGATCTGGAACGTGCAGCACAGCTTCGCCACCTTCACGCACACCGCCGCAGATCTCGGGCCTCGAGCAGCCCACCTTCAGCCTGGCCAAGCTGGGCGAGTTCCTGGGCGGCCAGTTCCTGGTGTTCGGCCCCCTCACGTTCGCGGCCGTGCTGGCGCTGCCGTGGCTGCGCGGAACAGCGCTGCGCACCGATAGCGGACGCATGCTCGGCGCGATCGCACTGGTCCCGCTGGCCGCCTTCACGGCGCTCGCGTTCCTGTCGCGCACGTTGCTCAACTGGGCGTTCGTCGCGCTGGCGCCGGCCATCCTGCTGGTGGCCGCGGCGTGGGTGCGGGGCGGATACTGGCGCTGGATTGGCGTGGTCGCTCGGTGTGAGCCTGCTGATGGTGGTGCTGGCGACGCATCTCCCGACCTGGACACGGCTGGCCGGAATCGAGCTCAAGCGCGGCCAGGACCCCTATTCGCGCACGATGGGCTGGCGCAGCCTCGGGAGAAGTGGTGAGCGAGGTCTGGCACGACTCAGCCGGGCACCCGTCTGCTCGCGAACGATCGCTGGATCATGGCGGAGCTGCTCTACTATGTGCAACCGTCACCACGCGACGCGCTCATGTGGAACCCCGGCGGCCCGGTGGACGATCACTACCGGCTCACCCGCGACGCAGGCAAGCACAAAGGGGAGAGCTTCCTGTTCGTGACCACCGGCGATGCCAGCGGCCTCGCGCCCTACTTCGATGCCGTTACGCTGGTGCGCGAGGCACCCATCCGCACGCACAAGGACTGGACCGTGAGTGTATCGCATCTACCGTCTCGACGGTTTCAAGGGCTACTGAGCGGCCGCATGCCGAACTGGCACCCGCTCCGCTGGACGTCCGCACAGTGGCGGACCTGGCTGCGCTCGCCACAGCTGTGGCTGTTCGTGGCCACGGTGCTGTTGTTCAGCCTGTTCCCCCAGATCGACATCGCGGCAAGCAGCCTGTTCCACGATCCGGGCAGCGGATTCACCGTCGGCCACCTGTTCGCCGTGCGTGTCCTGCACGAGGGGTGGGACATCGCCGCGCGCTCCACTGCCGTCGTGCTCGCGCTCTATCTGCTGCGCGAGCTTCATCTGGAGGCGCCTGGCACCGCGCGGACGCAGGCGCGCTGCGGCGTTCCTGCTGCTGGTGCTGCTTATCGGTCCGGGCCTGATCGTGAACGCCTTCAAGGACAACTGGGGACGTGCGCGGCCCGTAACCGTAGACGAGTTCGGTGGCGTCAAGCGCTTCACGCCGGCGCTGATGCCTTCCGACCAGTGCCCGCGCAACTGCGCGTTCACCAGTGGACACGCCGCCTTCGGCTTCTGGTGGATGGCACCGGCGTTCGTCGACCGCCGCCGCCGCGGCATGTGGTTCGCGCTGGGGCTCGCGCTCGGGCTGGGCATCGGCCTGGTGCGCATGGCTCAGGGCGGCCACTTCCTGAGCGACGTGCTGTTCTCCGGCTGGATCGTCTACGGGACCATGCTGGTGCATGCGGGCGCTCGTTCTGAAGCGACCGCGCCGGCGTCAGCGCCTTGCCCCCTCTTGAGCCGTGCTGGAACGGAAGGTGCTGACGGCTCGACCATGATGCTTCCGGGAAGGCAACGGCAGCGGGATCCCGCACCGCAAGAGGGCATGAGGCCGCGCCGGCGCCACGTCGTGGTGCGCCCCGGCTCAGAACTCCATGTCCAGCTCGTCGATCTCCTCCGGCTCGAGCCGGGCCGCGGCGATCCATTCCTGCATCTCGGACAGCGCCAGGATGCGCTCGCAGTACGCGGCCGAGATGTCGTCGATCTCCACGTCGTAGGTGCGGAAGCGCGTGCAGACCGGTGCGTACATCGCATCGGCCATGCGAGCGGGCGCCGAACAGGAACGGGCCGCCGTATTGCTCGAGGCACTCGCGCCAGATGGTCGTGATGCGCTCGATGTCGCCTCTGGCCCGCGCCCAGACCTTGTGCTCGGGAAAATGCGCCTTCAGGTTCATCGGCAGCGCGGAGCGCAGGCTGGCAAAGCCCGAGTGCATCTCCCCGCAGATGGCCCGGCAGTGGGCGCGCGCGGCGCGGTCCGCGGGCAACAGGCCGGCTTCGGGCTTGACCTCGTTCAGATACTCGCGCGATCGCCAGGGTGTCCCACACCTTGATGCCGGCGTGGGTGAGGCAGGGGACGAGGATCGAGGGCGAGAGCAGCAGCAGCTCCTTGCGCGCGTCGGCGTCGTCGGGCGGGACGAGGATCTCCTCGAACTCGAGCCCGGCGAAGCGCGCCAGCAGCCAGCCGCGCAGCGACCACGACGAGTAGTTCTTGCTGCTGATGGTCAACGTCGTTCGGCTCATGGACCGCGTCCTCCTGTGGCCGCTCTTTGCAAAGGCTGTGCCACGGCCGTTTGAGGAACAGGAACGAAGCGATGCTCTATGCTGCGTACCAGGCCCAGGTCGATCTGTGCGATGCCGCTGCGGATAGCCGCCGGACTGACCGGGGCGGCGCTGAACGAGCCGCCCTGGCGGCTCGCGACCGGCGGCTGGACTGCGCCGCCTCGCCGCGGCGTGCGAAGTCCTCGCGCTCGCCGCCCTCACGCACCGACGTCCCGACTTCGGTGTCGCCAGCGTGAAGATGGGCGATCGCCAGGTGGCCGTGCACGAAGAAGCCGCGTACGCCACGCCGTTCGCGACGCTGCTGCGATTCCGCAAGGACGTCGAGGTCGCGCAGCCGCGCGTGCTGCTGGTCGCGCCGATGTCCGGGCATTTCGCCACGCTGCTGCGCGAGACCGTGCGCACGATGCTGGTCGACCACGACGTCTTCATCACCGATTGGCACAACGCACGCGACGTGCCGCTCGCAGCCGGGCCGTTCGGTCTTGACGAGTACGTCGAGCACGTCATGAAGTTCGTGGAGGTGATGGGACCGGGCGCGCACGTCGTGGCGATCTGCCAGCCCTGCGTGGCCGCGCTCGCCGCCACGGCGATCATGGCCGAGGACGGCCATCCGGCGACCCCGACCAGCCTCACGCTGATGGCCGGGCCGATCGATTGCCGGATGAGCCCCACGGCGGTCAACAGGCTCGCGACCTCGAAGCCGATCGATTGGTTCGAGCGCACCCTCATCGCGACGGTTCCCGCCCGTTATCCCGGCGCGATGCGGCGCGTCTATCCCGGGCTTCGTGCAGCTGGCCGCGTTCATGAACATGAATCTCGAGCGGCATCTCACCGCGTTCCGCAATCTGTATGCCGACCTGGTGGAAGGCAATACGGAGAAGGCCTCTGCCACGCGCCGTTTCTACGAGGAATACTTCGCGGTCGCCGATCTGCCCGCGGAGTTCTACCTGGAGACCGTGCGTGCAGATGTTCCAGGAGTACGCGCTCGCGCAGAACCGCCTGAAGTGGCGCGACCGGATCGTGAATCCGCGCGCGATCCGCCGCACCGCGCTCGTCACGATCGAGGGCGAGAAGGACGACATCTGCTCGCTCGGCCAGACGCTCGCCGCGCACGATCTCTGCGCACGCGTGCCGCAGTTCATGCGCAACCACTACATCCAGGCGGGCGCCGGCCACTACGGCGTCTTCAGCGGCCGGCGCTGGAACACGAAGATCTACCCGATCGTGCGCGACATGATCGAGGTGAGCGAGCAGACGCGGCTGCAGACGCGGCGTCGCCCCGCTCTCGCCGTTGCGTGAGGGGTTGGAGCGTGCGAGCGCGGTTGTGATCTAACAGGCCACGCACTCGGTCAGGTTGATCAGCGCGTAGGGATGCACCGCAGCGTCACGCCGGCGCCTGCATTCGAACTATTTCCCCGGTTCGGAACTATTTGCCGGGGTCGTACATCTTGTCTCGGTCCAGGGCATAGGACCATGGCAGGTGCGCGTTCTTCCACCCGTTCACCACGCGCTGTCCCTTGTTCGGGCCGTCCTTGGCGAGATCGCCCTCGAAGCCATCGACCACGCTGTAGACCTTGGTATATCCAAGCTGCGCGAGCAAGTCGGCTGCCTTGGCGCTGCGGTCCCCGGATCGGCACATCAGGACTACCGGATCGGTGCGCTGCAGGCCCTTGGCCGCCAGGCGCTTGGCGACGCCCTGAGCAAAATCGGCATTCACGGCCAGCTTGAAGGTGTGGCGGCTATCGTCCCACTCGTTCCACTCCGACTGCAGCATGTAGGGAACATTGGCATCTGCGGCCGGAGGCATTCCCACGAACGCCACTTCGCCGAGGCTGCGCACATCGAGAAAGAGAACCGAATCGGGACGCGAATGCACCATCTCGTACGCCTCCTCGGCGGTGAGATAGAGTCCCAGCGTAGTGCGCTTGATCTCCGGAACACTCGCGGGATCCGCGCTCAGACATACCGCCGCGGTGGCTTCGAGCCACAGCAGCGCCCCTGCCAGAATCCAGTTTCTGCTCATAGTCATGTGGCGCGGCCGGCGCCCTCCAAGCGTGTCATGCGGCGCCTGTCCGGTTTGGCCGGAAGCCGGAATCGATCAGCGCACGCGTGGAACTGTGGTCGGTGCGATGCTTTCGATAGGAACTAGCTCGACAACGCTTTGCACTGAATCAGCTACTGCCCCGGGGTAACGACTGCGTGCGTCGCCCCTTGGGGCTCGCGAACACAAGCGTAGCGCTCGCGAACACAAGCTCCATGATAGCGCTTTTTCGAGCGCATCGATCCGTAGGCGCGCCACCGTCCCAGACGCCCGCGCCGTGTTTGCGCCGACCGTCACCGACACGACAGTCCAGCCTGGTGTAAGCCAAATGTCAGGTATGTTGTTGGATACCTGACATACACTTATCCGGTTTCCGAGCATCAGTCGATCAAGGAGAACAATGCAATGCAGCGCACGCTCGGGAGATGCGTGCTCGTCGCTGGTTTCCGGTATCTGACTGACACGCTGCCGTGCTCTACGCCTGCCATCCGCAAGCTTCGAGCATCCGCCACTGGAGGAACCTAAATGCGCGCCGTCGAACGAAGCCTGGTAGTTGCAGGTGCTCTGATCGCGTCATCGCTCATCGCCACCAACGTCCGAGCGACCGTCACACCGTTGTTTTTCTTCGGCGACAGCCTGGCCGACGCCGGCAACAATGCGCTGCTGGTCGACGGCGGTGCGTTCCCGGGCGTCTCGCCCGGGACGCGCAGCGCGCGACACCAATCCCGGATTCGACATTCATACCGACGTTGCCGCTATGGCAATCGCGATCGGGCAGGAGGCGGTCGAACTCGGTCTTGACCACCTGGTAGCACTCGCAGGCGCGCGCCTCCAGTCCGGGCCGATCGATAGCGGTGATGCGCCCCCGACTGTAGTGAATCAACCCGGCTCGCTGCAACTTGCCGGCGGCTTCCGTGACCCCCTCCCGGCGCACTCCGAGCAAGTTGGCGATCAGCTCTTGCGTCATGGTCAGCTGGCTGGAGGGCAGCCGGTCCAGGCTCAACAGCTATTTCAGCATGCGGGCGAGCGCTTGCCCGCCTTTGGTCTGGAACTCCGTGACTGAAACCGTGCCGTCTTGTCCGGATCCGCCGACTGGAAACGTACTTCGACGATCGTCAGGTATTCGTCTTTGGTCAGCGTACCATCCTTGTCCGGATCGGCCTTCGCGAAGTCTTCTTGTCGACTTTGGTCGAACGCATTTCCTTCTTGTCGAGCGTGCCGTCATGATCGCCATCGAGGCTATCGAACTTCACCCCTGCGGCCTTCTTGGCCTCGGCTAGATCGACGGTGCCGTCGTTGTCTGGATCCCAGGTTTTCATGCTTTCGGCGACCGAAGCCGTCGCGGCCTGAGCCGTATCGATGGTGGTCAGGATGCCGGCAATACCCAGCATCAAGGCGGTTACAGCGAGTTTGCGCAAGATCATCACGATTCCTTTCGTTACGTCCCCGCGCAGGCTTTGCTGAAGTCTCCACCGCGCGTGTAGGTATACCTGGTAGGGTGCCCGGTCAAGAGCGCCAGCTGCCTTCCTGGACTTCTGGGCCAATGTCCCGTCACGCTATCCACCAGAGTGCACCTAAGCGCTGCGGCGGTCTGTGCGTTGAAACACTTAGGTCTGATTCCGCTGCACGGCCGGTTCATCATGCGACCGACGTGAGTCGCGTGCACTCGCCCTGGAACGCCACCGCAGCAACATAGTCGGGGGCCGGCTCGAAGGCGTGAATCTCCCACCTTGCCGCCTCCTGCCGATCGTCCCCGATGCACCACAGGTGGGCCGGTTCGGATCTCGCCGCTATCCAGCCACTCTGGAATAGCCGCTCCCGGCGTGGGCCGCGGCAACCCCAAGTTCAAGCAGCCGCGGCTCGCCATACCATGACCTCGACGCGGTGTTCCTGGCGGTCATCGACCAACGCAATGGCGTTGTCGTGCTGTGCAACTCCATCGACGGTCACGGTGGCCGGGCCGGCTCCGTCCCGCACCTGCGACACGGCGATGCGGTAGACTCGTCTCGCGATACCGGTAGGACATCTTGAACGCCTTCCAGTCGGCCGGGATACACGGCGCGACGTAGAGCTTGTCGGCCTCGAGCCTCAAGCCCAGCAACGACTCCACGATCAGCCGGTACATCCAGCCGGCCGATCCCGTGTACCAGGACCAACCACCGCGCCCCGTGTGCGGCTTCAAGGCGTACACGTCGGCCGCGACCACATACGGTTCCACCTTGTAGATGCCGATCCCCTTCCGGAACCTCGCATGGTTGACCGGGTTGATCATTGCCAACAGCTCCCACGCGCGCGCGCTGTCGCCCAGCGCTGCAAACGCCATCACCGCCCAGATGGCGCCATGCGTGTACTGCCCGCCATTCTCTCTCACGCCTGGAACGTATCCGCGGATATAGCCGGGATCCAGGTCGGACTTGTCGAAGGGCGGATCCAGGAGCTGAACCAGGGCGTCGTCCCGGCGCACGAGGCGCTCGTACATGGCATCCATTGCCATGCGTGCGCGGTTGCCGTCACCAGCACCGGACAGGACCGACCAGCTCTGCGCAATCGAATCGATCTGGCATTCCTCGTTGCTCTGCGACCCGAGCGGGGAGCCATCGTCGAAGTAGGCACGGCGGTACCACCGTCCGTCCCAGCCGTTCTCCTCGATGCTCGCGCGCAGCCGAACTCGCTCGGCGTCGCAGCGCTCGGCGAAAGCAGGGTCAGCGTGGCCCCGCGCAAGCCCGGCGAACTGATTGAGCACTTCGCACAGGAAGAAGGCCACCCAGACACTCTCTCCTGTGCCGTGCCTGCCCACCAGATTCATGCCGTCGTTCCAGTCGCCGGAGCCGATGAGCGGCAGCCCGTGCGCGCCGAATCTCAGTCCTCTGCCGATGGCGCGGACACAATGCTCGTACAGACTGGCCACCTCCTCCGAGCGTTCCGGCAGATCGTAGTAGGAGTCGTCCTCTGCGTTGACCGGACGGCCCTCCAGGAAGTGAACGGGCTCGTCCAGCACGCCGGTGTCGCCCGTGCACATCACGTAACGGCACGTCGCCAACGGCAGCCACAGGTAGTCGTCCGAACAATGCGTGCGTACGCCGCGGCCCGACGGTGGATGCCACCAGTGTTGTACATCCCCTTCGCGGAACTGACGGCTCGCGCACAGCAGCAGGTGCGCGCGCACGATTTCAGGCTCCGCGTGGACCAGCGCCATCACGTCCTGCAGCTGGTCGCGGAAGCCGAACGCGCCCCCGGATTGGTAGTAGCCGCTGCGCGCCCAGACACGGCAGGCCAGGGTCTGGTACAGGAGCCAGCCATTGGTCAGCACGTTGAGGGACTCGTCTGGTGTCTCTACCTGCACCGCGCCGAGCGTGTGTTCCCAGTATTGGCGGACCGCTTCCAGTGCGCCGCGTGCGGCAGTCGGCCCGCGCATCCGGCGCATGAGATTGCTTGCAGCCTCGGTATCGCGTCCTGCACCCAGCCTGAAGATGATCTCACGCTCCTGGCCGTCGGCGAGCTCGAAGGCGACTTGCAGGGCGGCGCAGGGATCCAGCGCGGGTCCCGTCTTCCCGAACAGCCGCGACCGGGCCATCGCAGCGGGGCTTCTGAGCGTGCCGTTGCGGCCGATGAATTCGGTGCGGTCGCCGGTGAAGGTGCGAGCCGTATCGTCGACATCGAAGAATGCCGTCCAGTCGCCGAAGTCTGCGTTGTAGGGGTTGCGCGCAAACAGCGCACCGCTGGTCGGATCGATCTCCGTGGTGACGTGCATGCTCGACTTCGAGCGCAGATCCCCCAGCACCCACTCTGCATAGGCGGTTGCGGAGAGCTTCCGGTGTCGGCCCGACTCGTTGCGTACCTTCAGCACCGAGAACTTGAGCGGCGCGTCGATGGCTACGTAAACCCACAGCTCGGAGCGAATGCCGGCTGAGCTGTGCTCGAAGACGCTGTACCCGAATCCGTGCCGACTGACGTAGGGCAGCGTCGACGGGCTGGGCAGCGCCGTGGGAGACCAGAAGTAGCCGCTCTCTTCGTCGCGCAGATAGAGGGCTTCTCCGCCGGAATCGCTGACCGGGTCGTTATGCCAGGGCGTGAGGCGGAACTGGTGCGCATTCTCGGCCCAGGTATAGGCCACGCCGCTCTCCGAGATCACGGTCCCGAAATGCGCGTTCGCCAGCACGTTCACCCACGGCGCCGGGCGTCATTTGCCCCGGTGCTGGGGCGATCACGTATTCGCGCCCGTCCGCAGCGAACCCGCCCAGTCCGTTGGACAGGACCAGATCGCCCGCGGCAGCGCGCCCGGCGCCCAGGCCTCCGCGCGATGGGTTCTGGTCGGCGTGAGCCGCGAAGCCCGTCTCTCCACCGGGCCAGGACGGTTGATCTGCTCCGCCAGCGTCCCGCGGCTGTCGGTGATGATGGCGCGAGCGACCGATTGGAGCAGGACGCGATCCTCGTTCGAGATCTGCTCCGCCGATCGCACGAAGATGCCGCCGGGCCGATCGATCACGTGCGCTTCGACGCCGGCGGCGATCAGACCCATGATCTGTTCCTGCAGCTGCTGCCGATAGCCCGCGTGATCCTCGCTCCAGATGACCAGGTCGACCGCCAGGCCCTTCAGCCGCCAGTACGCATGGGCCTGGACGAGCTGGCGCACCAGATCGATCTTGGCCGGGTCTCCGATCTGCAGCAGCACGATAGGCAGATCGCCGGAAATGGCGTAGCCCCACAGGCCGGATTGTCCGCGGCGGTTCTTGATCAGCACGGCCGGGTCGGCGCGCAACGACGCATTCGCATAGATGACGGAGCCGGCCAGGCGGCTATAGAGCTGCGCGTCGGTTTCGCTTGCGTTGATCTGCCGGAGCACCACCTGGCTGTGGGTCCAGGCGAGCTCGAAGACGCGGTCCGCGAGCCTGCGATCCTGGTATTTTTCCACCAGCATCAACGCAGCCTCGCGGGTATCGCCGATGCCGGAAGCCATGTCGATGGTCACCGATTGTTCCGGATCGAGTGTTATCTGGCACCGGATTGCCACAATCGGATCGAGCACCGAGCCCTCGGTGCCCGACAGCACTCCGGACTCGGACATCGCTCGAGGCGCTACGATCGTGTTGCCGCGGCCGATGAAGCGCATGCGATCGGTCTCATAAGAGACCTCTCCGATGGTCGCCCCGTGCACGGCCAGCAGGTGAAACATCCACGCGGCCTTCTCCTCGAGGGAGCGTGGCCGGCGGGTGCAAAGAATGGCGCGCCGCTCGTGGATGATCTCGGTCTGCACGAACAGATTGCTGAACGCCGGATGCATCGCGTCGGCAGCCGCCGGCGCGAGAACCACCTCGGCGTAACTCGTCGCGTCAATCGACTTGCGCGTCCGAGAGCGATTGGTGATGCGGACCCGGCGCAGCTCGATATCCTCTTCCGGCGAAACAGCGATCTCGGTATGCGTTTCGAAGTCCGTGGTCGCGGCGGCGAAACTCCGCCTTGCCCTCGGAGAAGATCGCCTCGAAGCCGTCCGATCGCTTGAGTGTGGGCTGATATGCCGTCGACCAGAACTCACGGCTGGCCATGTCGCGGATGTAGCAGAAGGTCCCCCAGTTGTCGCAGGTGGTGTCTTCCCGCCAGCGCGTGACAGCAAGATCCTTCCAGCGGCTGGAGCCGCCGCCAGCGTTGGTGAGCATGACGTGGTACCTGCCGTTCGACAGCAGCTGCACTTCAGGTGTCGCAGTGTCGGGGCTGTCGAGCACGCGCACCGGCAGCTCCTGCCCGCCGGAGGTCCCGCCGATGGCGGGCAACTCAGCAGCATGTACCAGGTACGCAGTCGCCTTCGGGATGCGCTCCTGGAGCAACAATAGCGTCGCCTGGAACAGCGGGTCCGACTCGAATCGCTTCTGCATCGGACGATCGAGGAGCACGTAGGCGAGAGACAGGAGGCTCATCCCCTGGTGATGCGCCATGAAGGACCGCACCACCACGCTGCGCTGCCCCCGTGGGAGGCGCGACGGCGTGTAGTCGACTGCCTCATAGAAGCCGAAGCTTCCGGCCAGCCCGTTCGCGCTGAGCCGATGCAGATTCGCGCACGCCTCCTCCGGCGCCACCATCAACGCGAGCACGCTCGCGTAAGGCGCGATGACCAGGTCCTCCGCCAGCCCGCGTTTGAGCCCCAGGCCAGGTACGCCGAACGCACGATATTGATAGTTGAGGTGCACATCGACCGCGTTGTAGCCGGATTCCGACATGCCCCACGCTACGCCACGCTGCCGGCCATATTCGATGTGCCTCTCCACCGCAGCACGATAGGTCTGGTCGAGCAGCGTGTTCCTGTAGGTCGGCATCACCAGCAGCGGCATGAGGTACTCGAACATCGAGCCGCTCCAGGACACCAGGAGCGACTCGCCACCTGCTGTGGTAAGCAGGCGCCCCAAGGCGAACCAGTGCTCCTGCGGCAGTTGCCCCTGGGCGATCGCAACGAAGCTGCACAACCTGGCTTCCGAAGCCAGCAGGTCGTAGTAGCTCGAGTCCCGACGCATCTCACTGACGTTGTACCCGATGGTCAATAGATGGCCGGCCGTGTCGTAGAGGAAGTCGTAGTCAAAGCGCGCAAGTTCGCGTGCTTGCAGCGCCAATCGCCCAATCGCCGCGATCCTCTCCCGCGCCCGCCCGCTGCCTTGTGTGATGAGCCGCCGACGCTCCGCCAGCCAGTCTGTTTGCGCGTCTGTGGCTTGCGTGCCCGCGACAGGCTCGACGATTGGACACGATTCCACCGCGATCCGTGCCAGTTCGCGCAACGTCGGGATTTCCCTGTCGCCTGGCAGGTCGCCTATCCCGGGCGGTGCGGCCGGAAGCGTCCAGCCATGGAGCCAGAAACAGCAAGTCATCGAGGTAGCTCCGGCATTGCCGGGCCAGCGCACGCGCCCACGAGGTTGCTTCGCTCTCGGGAGGGTCAGCTGGGTTGCCAGCCAGGTCCGCGACGGCGAGGGCGAAGGCGATCGAGAAACATCCGCGCGGCTGCCAGTGTGGTCGGCGGGAACCCGCATGCGGACTCGAGCTCCTTCTGCAGCGGAGCGAGCCGCGCCCGTACCGCTCCTCCGGTGGCGTCCAGCAGAATTGCGAGCGTATCCCTGAGACCCTCGAGCGCCCGCCCGCCCAGGATCCTGTCATCGGGCAGCGCGAGGAGCCCCGGTGCCAAGGTCAGCAGATGGCCGGCAAGGTTTCCGCTGTCCACCGTCGAGATATAGACGGGGGTCAGCGGTTTCAGAGACTGCGTGTCGTACCAGTTGCAGAAGTGGCCCTCGGTGCCGCTCCAGGGCTTCCATCGTGCCCAGCGCATTTGCGGTGCGCTCGATCAGTTGCCCGGCCGGGATGTAGCCGAAGTCGTACGCAGACAGATTCGCCAGCAACGCCATCCCCATGTTGGTCGGTGACGTGCGATGCGCGACGCGTGGCGGCGGGCACCTCTTGATAGTTGTCCGGCGGCAGCCAGTGGTCTTGCGGGCCAACGAAGGTTTCGAAGAATGCCCAGGTCCTGCGCGACATCTTCCGCAGAAACAGCGTCTCGTCGGGTGTGAGCTGTGCCAGTCGTCCAGTCAGCGGCCGGCTGATCCACCAGGCGATGACGGGAGCGGCAAACCAGAGAAACAGGATCGGCCCCGCCACGGCCAATGCGGCCGGCCGCGACGTCACGAGATAGACAGCGGCGGCGGAGGCAATGACCGGAGCGATCCACATCGACCGAGCGGAAGCGAACAGGTCGGTACGGCTGCTCGTATCCTTGCCGCCTGACGGATTCCATTCCAACAGGCGCTTGTGTGTGACCAGCATCCGCACCACCGTGCGCACAATCGCATGCACACTGAGGAACGCTTCGTACGGGAGGGTCGCCAGCGTAAAGGCCGCCTGGGCGAAGCGCAGGCCAGTTGCGCGTACTGCCGCATCCAGATGCTGACTGAGCTGCACATCCTTCGGCTTGCGGAGCACCTCCACGATCGCGGCACTCAAGGACGGAATCAGGATGATTCCGAGCACCGACAACGTCCAGAACCAGGGTGGAGACAGCACCGTCCAGCCCAGCAGCAGCAGGAGCGGTCAACGCCACAGGCACGACACTGCGGCGCAGGTTGTCGATGATCTTCCATTGGGACAGCCCGGAAAGCGGGTTCGTCTCGCGCCGCCCGTCGAGCGCGGGGACGCGCTCCCGCAACCATCCGACGAGCTGCCAGTCGCCGCGAATCCAGCGATACCGGCGGCTCACATCCTGGCTGTAGCCCGCGGGATACTCCTCGTACAGCTGCACGTCGCTCAACAGCCCGGCGCGCGCGTAGCAGCCCTCCAGAAGGTCGTGGCTGAGGATGCGGTTTTCTGGAAAGCGTCCCTTGAGCGAGCGCTCGAACGCGTCGACGTCGTAGATCCCCTTGCCAATGAACGAGCCCTCACCGAACACGTCCTGGTAGACGTCGGAGACGGCGCGCGTATAGGGATCGATGCCAGGCTCGCCTCCGTGCAACTGCGCGTACCGCGACCGGTTCGTGCCCGGCAGGCTCGCGGCCACGCGCGGCTGCAGGATCCCGTAACCCTCGGTGACACGCCGCTTGCCTTCGTCGTAGCGCGCGCGGTTCAGCGGATGCGCCAGGGTCCCGACGAACTGCCGGGCGGAGTCGCGCGGCAGCTGCGTGTCCGTGTCCAGAGTGATCACGTACTTGATATCGGCCAGCACTGCGATCGCACCGACGACAACAGCGAAGCTGTTCTCGGGGGCACCATTCGCGCCGCCACGCAGCAGCGCATTCAGAGCCGCGAGCTTTCCCCGCTTGCGCTCATAGCCCATCCAGACCCGCTCGCGGGGATTCCAGCAGCCGCGGGCGATGAAACAGAAAGAACACGTCGTCCTGCGTGCTCCGGTACTTTCGATTCAGCTCGTCGATCCTCTGCGCGGCCAGCTGCACGAGCGGGCCGTCCTCGGGAAGCGCTTCCTGCTGCGCATCGCGCTAAGTCGGTCAACAGGGAGAAGTAGAGGTTCTCGTCGCGATTGGCGAGGAATCTGACTTCGAGCGCTTCGACCAGGTCCTCGATGCTCTTGGGTGCTCGTGAGCATCGTTGGAACCACCACCAGAGCACGCGATCCCGGCGGAATCCCCCGCGAGAAGTCCATCCGCGGCAGCGGGCGCGGCGCTCACCAGGACCGTCGCCAGCCAGTTCACCAACGCTACTGCCATCTGACTGGTGGCCAGCACGCAGAGGACGCCGATAACTGCGAGTACCCAATCGGGCTCGCCGCTGCTATATGCATGCGCGAACAGGCTCCCGGTCAGGATCGCCGTGATCAGCACGATCGCACCCAGATACAAGAGCAGCGGGGACTGGCGCGCCGTTCTGCGCAGGGCCTCGGCGCTGGACAGCTGCAACTGCGCACTGCGCTCGAGCTGCGCCGAACCCTTGTCGATCAAGTAGAAGCCGACGTGCGCGAGCCGATCGTCGCTGGAGGCTTCGGCGACACCCTCGCGCGCGAGGTGGATCGCCCGGCGCGCCATCTCGCTTTCGGTCAGGTGACTGCCCTTCGCAAGCTTCTCGATCGCGTGGCGGTAGCGATCACGGGTGGCAAAGTCCATCGCGCCGTAGACGCCGCCAGGATCCTCACGAAGGATCTGTTCGACGACACTCATGGTCTCGACGAACTCACGCCAGTTGGTCGCCCCCAGGAATCGGAGACTGCCGATGCTGTTGCTGATGGAGACTTGATCGGCAGCCTGCTGCTGGTTGCCCGACTGCACCAGATGCTCGATGGTCAGACCCGACTCGGCGAGTCGCTGCTCGATCCAGGTCAACGGCAACGCCAGAGCCGGGCTCTGTCCTTGCAAGCGGCGCGCGAGCTCCGAAACGAACGGAGTCGTCATCGGCGGGCTCGATCGCGCCATGTCTGCGACCACCAGGATCAGGTTCTTCGGGTCCTGCACGGCCATCGCCGTCATCTGGTCGGCCCAGGATTCCGCCAGGTCCCGGTCAACCCTGCCGGCGGCCGTCCTCGCCACGACGCGTCGGAGATTCTCGATCAGCGCCAGACGCAGCATGATGGGGATCGCCCACAGCTCGCCCAGCGTGAGGGCGGTGACCGTCTGGTAGGCCGCGACGAAACGGCCGAGACTGTCCTTGTCTACCCGGCCATCGCCGTGCGAGATGGTCTCCAGGGCGAGGTCGTATACGCGCGGCAGCCCGGCCGATGGGCCGTGCGCCAGGCGCGGCAGTTCCCGGCTGTAGCCACGCGGCAGGTGTCGCTTGGATGTGCGGATCTGCTCTTCGATCAGATAGAAGTTGTCCAGGAGCCATTCACCCGCGGGGGTGATCCGGCGGTTCGCGGTGACCGCTGCCGTGAGGAGATTGCAGGCCGCGATCAGTACGGCTTCGTTCGCGGCCAGCCGGGGTAGCAGCTGGTCTGGAGCGCGCCTGGAAGTGAGTTTGTGGGAGGCAGCGAGCTCTTGCCGTGCTGCTCCATCTGATCGGCGCTGAACAGCTCCGATCGCAGCGGCGGCTCTTCGTCAGCGTACGCGACCATGTGAGTCGGCCCTGCGAAGACGCGCCCGCAACTGGAACAGTATTCCGGAGATAGTCGTGCTGCTTGCCTTCAACTTCGCGTGCTGCGCCAAATGAATCCGAGGCCGATCTTGCACTGGCCTCTAGTCACCAACAACGGCGTGTGGCCCTCGACCGTCAGTGGCCCCTGGCAGACCGGATCACATCCGTCCCGTCCAGCATGATGTCGTCGGCGTCGAGCCGAACCACCGGCAGCTAACGCTCCCCGGTCCGCCCCATGGTCCTGCGGGCCTTGTTTCTGGCGGGAGTCTGCCGCGCGTTCTGCCGCGGCATCCGCTGCTCACCGCGACGCGGTTGCTTCGAGACTGGGCCTGCAGCGCTCGCCGCGCCACCGAGCCGCTTTACTCTTTCGATCTCGACCGCCAGTGCGTCGATGTTCGCCGCGGGACCGGCCGCAGAGTCTGGCCTGCTCAGCGCAGCTCTCTGGCCGTCCATGAGCTCGTGCAGCTTGCGCAGCGCTTCACCGCACGCGACCGCAAGCCCGGCTTCCTTTGTCCTGACTTGCCGGTGCATTTCGATGTAGGCAATCCGGTCTGTCACATCGTCTGTTGCGAGCTCGGTCTGCATCACCTGTCCTCTGTCTGCCCCACCTGCGAGCCCTCTTTGCCTGACCCGTGCCCTCAGCTCGATGCTGGTCGGCAGTTGCGGGTGCGATCAGGTGGGTCATGGAGTGCATGCGTTCAACCGCGCGACGGCGCGGCAGTCGAGGCCAGCTGAAGGTCTAGCTCGTCGTCACGCCAGAGCCCAGCCTGCTGAAATGTTGCCACGTCGCGGGCGTCGGCCTGCGTCCATGCCTCACTGAGCAATGCTTCGACGGAAGCATTGCCGCCCCTGGCCTTGGCACGATACAGAGCGCCATCGGCCCGTCGCATCAACTCTTCGTCGGTTTGGCCGTCGGTCGGATAGAAGACGCCACCCATGCTGGTTGTCAGACGGACCCGATATCCGTCGATGATGTAGGGCTCGCCCAAAGCCCCCTTGAGTTTTCCCCAGACCGCCGCTGCCATACCCGGATTGTCGACTTCTGGAAGCATGACGACGAACTCGTCCCGCCGTACCGGCACGCAGTGTCTGCTCCACGTATGCCGATCGTCAGCCGTCTCGCCACTGCCTGCAGAAGCTTGTCGCCGCCGGCGTGCCCGAGGCTATCGTTGACGCCCTTGAAGTCGTCCAGATCGAGCAAGAGCAACGCCACTTTCTTGTGTTGGCGGGCTGCCTGAGCTAACGCCTGCTTGAGCCGATCCGCGAGCAACCTGCGATTGGGCAGTCCGGTAAGCTCGTCGTGATAGGCAAAGTCGCGTACCTGCGCTTCCCTTCTGGCAAGCTCGAGCAAACCCTGGTTGAGCCTGGAATTGATCTCCGTCAGGGTCTGGATGTGCTGCCAGGCTGCTTGTGCCCCCTGGCGGCTTGTCGCCAGTGCTTTCGTGGCGTCCGCCAGGGCGGAGAGCGCACGCTGCAATCGCACAGTCGAGCCCGCAGCCGATCTCGAACCGGCCCGCTCCGGGCGCCCGCCAACTACGATCCGTGCGCGCACCGCCATGCATAGTGTTCCTCATCCGGCTTTCGGTATTCGTGCTCTTCGTCCGATGCGGCTGTGACCCGCTGTTGTCGCGATGGCCTGGCGATTCCGGACACTCGCCCCCCATCTTCCAGACAAGCCTGGGCCCGAACCCCTGCCGCGTCTGTACGCTGGGACACATATCGCCGGCCGCGGTGACTACCAACCTGGACTTCCTCCGCCGGCTGTTGCGTCTCCGCTGCGAGAGCATCAACCGCATCAGCATGCGAGGGCCTTACCGCAAAGGGTCGGGAGGCGGACACATCAGCGCCGCCGTCCACAGGAAGGCTCGAAACGGCTTCCGCCAGCGACACCTTGGCGGGAACGGGGGTTTGCACGGGACCTCACGGTTGCGCCACCTGGAGCGCGTCGGTGCTGGCATCACGCCTCGCCAGGCCGCGCATCAATAGGGCGCTGTATAGCACAGCCGTCTCATGCGCCCGCCGCTCCGCTGCAACCACCTCGCGCTCCAATCTCCGTTGACGTCTCTGATAGCGCTTGGTCATCGCGCTCGTCCCTAGGCTGTCGCTCCACTCTCGGCCGCGAGGTTCCATTACCTCCTGACGCGTGTCCCGCGCCTGCCGCAACCTGCGTGTTGCCTCGTTGAAATCGATGGTAGCGGCGTAGATCGAAGACATTGCGGAGTTGCTGGCCAGCGCGCTCGCCACGTCGGAGCGATTGCCATTCGCGATGCGCGGCGGCGACACCGGGCTGCCCTCCTGGTTACGGCTCGTCTCGTAGGGCGAGACCGAACCGGCGGCAGGTCGGTCGCTAAAGGTCGTGCGGCCAGCGGCATCGATCTGCTTGTAGATCGTCTGCGCCAACACTTCCCCGCCACTGCAGACGATCGCAGCCGCGCAGATCCTTGCCAGCATGTGCCTGCGAAACATGACTACCTTGGTCGTCCTCGCTACGCTGGAGCGCGTTTGCGGCAGAGAGAAGAATGTGCCCAACGCCAGGGATGGTCTGTACGACGGCACACACAGAGATGCGGCCCCGCCAGACAGTGTCCGCCTGGCCTTTCGCACAGACCACTACTACTGTGCCATCGTCCGATCGAATCAACGTTTCATGATCTCGTTGCTACCGGCGTAGATGCGCTGCACTCGGCTGCCGGTCACATGCGCGCAATCGGGTGTTCTGCCATGTCGCCGTAGCCGCCATGCAGTTGAACACGTCATTGATCCGGCACTGGGATTCGGTCAGGCAGTATTGCCGCTCGCCACGTCGCAGACTCCTTCCCTATTGCTTCTGCGCGACCACTCGGCCCGTAGAATTGACAAATACGTGGTAGCGGTTTCCGTCCCGGCATGAGGCGATGTAGTCGCGCTCGCCTTGCTGTTTCACGCTGGCGACCTGGCCACAGGGCAAGCCCTGCAGTGCGATGACAGCCGTTAGATCCTTGCTGAGCGATACGTCGTCAGCAGCGCGCACGGGCGCCGGCAGGAGTGAGGCCGCAAGGATCACGGCCCAGCCGCCCAGACGTCTACTCATGAGATGCTCCTTGCAGTGCGGTTAGATTGCTGCGAACTTTTGCCGGTCCGCGAGAATGCCCCAGATCGCTTCGCGCGAGCCGCCGATAGCCGTGGCCAACGCTTGGTCGCTGTCCTGCAGAAGAGATAGGACCTTGAGCAGCAGCAGGTCATAGCGCTGCCGAAGCTGGGCGAGAGTAGTTTTGACGCTGCCCTGGTAGTAAGCGCGGAATTGGTTCAGCAGGTCATCGACTTGATTCTTGAGCGCGATTTTGGTGAACAGCCCGATGGCTTTGGTCTCTTTGAGCCGATTTTCCAGAGACACCAAGTCAAGCGGAGCGGGCGTCAGCGGCTTTGCGACGGCTGGAGCGACGTTCTCCTGCTTCGGAAGCTGCTGGGAAGAGGGCGACGCCGGGGATTTGGGCTTAGCAGCCGCTGGATCGGTCTTGGCCACGCTCTCACCTGCAGGACGAGCAGGGAGCGGACTGGCGGGAGAACCTCCAGGCTCAACTGCGGGGGCCTCAGCAGGTGCCGCGCCGGTCTGAGGCGGCTCGCCGGGCAACCCGCCCACGTCGAGCGTCGCATCCGCCTGAGGTGGCTCGCCGTGCGTCGAAGGCGTTAGACCGCCACACCCCGCAGTCAAGAGGACGAAGAGGAAGGCGGCTATGGCCGCCGGGCGCGTCTGCTCATCAGCACGTTTCTGAAGGAAGCTTGCGCTCATAGACCATTCCCGTTCCCGGTTCCTCGAACGCCAACCGGGCGCCCAAGGGTGCGCGTAGTCAAGCGCTCACGCCAGGAGAATGTGCGCAATGCGGTGCCACGTCTGTACGGACAGGCACATATGGGGTGCTCGCGTCCGACTTGCTCCGGCAGGCCTGTCAGCCCAGGTGCGCGCGGCGCCCACAAAGCGTTCGGCCAGAGCTGGGGATGCTAGTCGGAGGTGAGGTTGGGAGCTGCGTTCTGAAGGACGAACGCGCGATGGCGTGAGCGGCTAGGTATGCGCCGGACAGAGCTCACCCGTGCACCAGGGGCCATAGTGGGCGGCCGCACAGCGCCATACTGACCGGCTACTTCCGCGGGAGCGCCGCCATGCGCGTCGGCATCCTCGATCTTCTGTCCGACACACTGCTTGGCGGCTGGGCCGGGCGCGTCTACAGCATCTACTTCCGGAAGCAGTTCATGGCGATCACGCCGCAGGCGGTCGCCGCGTGGTGCCGGTCGCTCGGCCATCAGGTGCACTACGCGACCTATTGGGGCCAGATCGATCCGCTGAGCCTGATACCCGACGACGCGGACGTGGTCTTCATTGGTTCTTACACGCAGTCCAGCGCGCTGGCCTATGCCTTGGCAGCGGCGCTGAAGCAGCGTGGCGCGCTCACTGTCATCGGCGGCCCCCACGCTCGCTCGTTCCCCACCGACTGCTCGCGCTTCTTCGACATCGTGGTCAAGGACTGCGACCGGAACCTGGTGGACGATATCCTGCGACGCCGCTTCGACCCGCCCGCGATCGTCACCAGTGGCCGCCCGCTCGAAGAGTTCCCGTCCGTCGAGGAGCGGATGCCTGAGATCCGTGTCGCCGCCTTCCACCGCGGCCGTCCGGTGGTCACCAGTGTCGTGCCCATGCTGTCGAGCATCGGGTGTCCTTATACCTGCGGCTTCTGCGTCGACTGGAACTCGCGCTACGTGGCACTGCCGGCGGAGCAGCTGCACGCCGACCTCGACTACCTGTCGCGGCACTATCCGAAGCTCGTCGTCGCCTACCACGACCCGAACTTCGCCGTGCGCTTCGACGAGACCATGGACGTGCTCGCGCGGGTGCCCAAAGGCCGGCGCAATCCCTACATCATGGAGAGCTCGCTCTCGATCTTGAAGGGCGAACGGCTGGCGCGCCTGAGCGAGACCCGATGCGCTTACATCGCGCCGGGCATCGAATCATGGGTCGACTACTCGAGCAAGTCCGGGGCGGGGGCGCGCAAGGGCCGCGACAAACTGGAGAAGATCGTAGCTCAACTGGAGGAGCTTTCGCACCATGTGCCTGGAATCCAGGCCAACTTCCTGTTCGGCTGCGACTCGGACGAAGGCGGGGAGCCGGTTGCACTGACTAACGAATTCATCAGGCGTCTGCCGCAGGTCTGGCCCACGATCAACATACCGAGCCCCTTCGGCGGCACGCCGTTCTACGACGAGCTGCATCGCGACGGACGCATCCTGAAGGCGATGCCCTTCGCGTTTTACTACAATCCCTATCTCGCAATCACGCTCAAGCACTACGACACCGCGGCCTATTACGACCATCTGATCGACATGCACGAGGTGCTGACTTCGAACCAGATGCTGTTGCGCCGCCTGAGTACGAAGGCACACCCCGCAGTGCGTTTTGTGCACACTCTGCGCACGCTTGCGACGCGCGCCGAGCTGGCCGACTTTCGCCGCATCCGCGCCATGCTGGGGTCGGATGCCCATTTCCGCGCCTTCCACGAAGGGCTCTCCGACGAACTGCCTGCCTTCTACACGCGTCTGTTCGAGAGACGGTTGGGCCGCTATGCAGCGCTAGTACCGCCGCAGGCGCGCCGTCCGGTGCTCGAACCTCCTGCGCCACCGGCCGAGGTGGCCCGCAAGCGCACCGCCAAGACCGCGGCGTAGCGACACACGCCGACGATGGAGAGCGTCGGGAACCGAACGCACGAGCGGATGCATCCTCGGCGTGGGTATTGGCGGGGTGAGCTGCTGCACATCCACATTGCGTCCGCTGCTTCGGCGCTGATGCGGGCGCTCTTCGAGGCCTGCGTGGCCGCCGGTAGGCCCGATTGGAGCGTGGCCGGTCACCTAATGGACGAGGCCAGCCTCACGATAATAGTTCAGCGCCCCTGGATGGATCGGCATGACAGCCTCGCTGGGCACCATGTCCTTGATGTCCAACGTCGATAGCGCGGGGTGCAAGCGCCGGAAATCGGCGAAATTCTCGAACACCGCTTTCACGACGGCATAAGCCAGCTCTTTCGGCTGATTGCTCGATGTGACGAGCACGGCTTGCGTGCCGATTGTCGGCACATCGTCGGGGTTGCCGGTATACATGCCGCCGGGGATAACAGAGGCGATGTAAAAGGAATGCGTCGCGAGAAGCCGATCGATCGGCGGGCCGGCCACGCGCACCAACCTCGCCCGGCAGCCGGTCGTCGCCTCCTGCGTCAGTCCATTGGGATGCCCCGCTTCAAAAATGATCGCATCGACCTGGTTGCCACAAAGCGCCTGGTTCTGTTCGGTGGGCTTGAGCTCCAGCCCATGCTCAAGATCCGATAGCGTCCAGCCATACGCTCCGAGGACGACATCGCGGGTGAAGGGATAGCCTGCACCGCTCTTCCCGATGCCGACGCGCCTGCCGCGCAAATCCTGGAAATCGCGTATGCCGGTGTCGGTGCGAGCAACGACGGTAAATGCTTCCGGGTAGAGAGCGATCAACATGCGCAGCTTCGGATCGGGGCCAGCGGCAGCAAACGATCCATCACCATGAAAAGCGGCATAGGCAACGTCGGTCTGTGAAAGGCCGAACGTTGACTCGCCGCTCTCGATCCGTCGGATATTCGCCACCGAGCCCTCAGAGCTCACTGCAACGCATGGCATCGCCTGATGCTCGTCCGCTAGATTGTACATGCGGCAGATCGCATTTCCGACCGGATGATAGACACCGCCGGGGGTCCCGGTGGCGAGCGTAATCGAACTCGGAGCAAGGGCAACGGAGACCGCCGTGCAACCTGCAACGGTGCTTGCCAGGATCGCCGCGGCAAGGCAGAGCGGTTGTCTGAACACCATGATCGAAGTGCTCCCATGCCCGCTGGCTTAGCGGGCCTCACGCGTCGAGCTGATACTGGATCTTCGCGCCGTCACGCTCGAATTCACCGCGCACCCAAAGGTCTTCCGCGTCATACCAAATGCTGCCGGCGAGATAGGGCGTGATGAACGTATACCGGGTGGCGCGAACCTGGCGGCCGCCGATCAGGATTTGCTCGTCGGCAAACTTGTGTGCGCTGACACCGATGATGCCCCCATGCTGCGCGTCGACCACCGTCGCTTGCTCCAGCACCGTCGGGGTCCACAGGCTGTTTGACGTCAAGGTTGCGGCGGAAGCGATAAAGGGACCGCCCTTGCTCACCACGCGAAATCCCTCAGGCGTCGCCGCACCCTCAACGTGGAGGGTCTCGCCATGCTCCGCCGTTTCGCTCTTCAGTGACATCAGCCGCCCCGCGCGCCAGGTCTCTTCGGAGCGGTGCCTGAACGCGAATACGGTAAAGAAGGCTACCTTGACCAAGAGGTGGATCTCGGTGTTGATCCGCGTCTCTCCGGTTGCCGACGAATACAAGACCGTGTGGGCGCCGATCCTCTTACCCTTGTACATGACCGAGAATCGTCGATTGCCGGCTGCGGCCGGCAAGACGATCGCTGTCACGGCATGAACGAGAAGAGGAAAAGCGCAACTGACCGCCCCGGCAAGGCCGGCCCTCAGTAGCGCGCGTCGCGAAACAGACTTCCGGCGCCGAATATGATCTGGGCGGGCCGGTTCCGCCGTGCTCACGATTCAGTACTCCCATTCCAGTTGGGATGTTGTCGCGCTCTTGATTGTCAAAGCCCAGCGGGGCACCTCGATTTACTGCTAGTCATTTGTCCTTCGAGTGCACCAGCTATGGCCGGAGATCACGACATTGTGCTTTCCGTGTCAGTGAGCTTGTCGGAACGTCAATATTGGTCTGTCCCGCAGCATGGCGGCTTCCATAAGAGAGAGTCTGCACAGCAGCGAGAGGCCACGAAGCTACTATCTAGCAACGACAAGTACAGCAGCCAATGGTTGGCGGCTGGCGCGCTGTTCTCTTCGTCCGCACGAGCCAACCAGGTGTTTTTTGGACGCACCCGACCTGCGATGGGGTAACGCTCCCCAGGGAAGCGCGTCAGATCGGGTGCTATATCTTGCCCAGCAACACCAGAATCAACACTATCAACAGCACCAATCCGATGCCGCCGGTAGGACCATAGCCCCATTCCCTGCTGTGGGGCCAAGTAGGAATCACACCCAGCAGAATCAGAACCAGAACAATCAAGACGATCATTCCTAATGACATTTCGATTCTCCTATTGCCTTCTATCCATCTGTCACGAGACGAGCTGAAGTACTGCGGCACTCCAACTACCCAGCATTGAAAAAATGTACCCAGCTCGTTCGTCAGGTCCATTGATTTAGATCAACCTCTACGTCCGTGAGCGCCAAGCGTTCTCCTTGGCGCGAGACTCCCCTGCACGTGGAGGAGCAGCCCTGCAGTCACCTGGCCGCCATCTCACGTGTTGGCGCCCGACGCCGGGTCACTCGATGCTGGGTTGGAATGGATCTGACCGACTTGCCATGGCTCGCCGGTACGCCGTCGAAACGGGAGTCTGCCCACGGATCGGCGCGACAATGAGCCAGACCGGTTGTAGAAGCACAGATCCCCCGCAAGCATGGTCAGCTGCTTTTTTGCCACGGTATGGAACCGAGCAGCAGCCAGCGGCACAACTGCTGGTCCACCCTATGGTGCCGGTTGCACACCGCGACTTGTGCCATCTGCACGATCAGCGCCTGGGTGTAGCGCAGCAACATCCTCGTCACCGGTCCGCGAGCGCGAGAACTCCTCGCGGATCGCTGGCCCGGGCATGCGAAATCCTTCGCCGGCGCTGCGCACCACCGCCCGGCTGGGTGTCGAGCCGCCGCCCATGAACAACGGGACGCCGACGATGCCCTCATTGCCGACCACGGCGATCTCGGCCGACGCGCCGTTCTCGGTCATGCACATCAGCGCCACGATCGCCGACGTCGGAAAGTACGCATGAGTCTGCATCTCCCCCGGCTCGTAAACGACCTGCCCCAGAGGCAGGGCGATCGGTTCGAGCTGCGGCCGGCAGCGTAGCCAATCCGCTTCCGGCAGCGACGCCAGGAGCCGGTTATAGCGCGGATCCAGGGCGAGCCCTTGCGGCGCGCGCTCGGGCAGATTGCGCTGGGCGCTCGATCCCGCGGCCGGTGCCGATGGCGTCAAATGAGACGTTGGTGGCATGTGGCTTACGGCCCCCGGCCCGACTCGCCCGGTTCGCCCGAAGCGGAGCCCGCGGCCGGTGCGATCTGAACGCTCGCCGCCAAGGGCAGCGTGACCACGAACTGGCTGCCGCGATTGGGGCCCGCGCTGTGCGCGACGATGCTGCCGCCGTGTGCTTGCACCAATGCGCGCGCCACCGTGAGGCCGATACCGAGCCCGACAGCGTTCAAGCCGAGCGCCTGGGCGTCGTGCACGAACGGCTCGAAGAGGTGCGGCAGCATCTGTCGGTGTGACGCCGATACCGTTGTCGGACACCGTCAGCGTGAGGGTGTCGGCGGCGACGGCGACGGACAGGCTGATCCGGCCGCCGTCGTGCGTGAATCTGGACGCGTTGTCGAGCAGATTGCTGACGATCTGCTCCAGGCGATCCGCATCACCCTGCACTTCGATGGCGCCGGGCGGCCGGTGCGAGTCGAACTGCTGCCCGCGTTCGACCATCATCGGTCGGTTTGCAGCGACGGCCCGGTCGATGACCTGGGCCATGTCGACCAAACGGCGGTCGAGTGCCAGTCCGCTGGTGTCCACGTTTACGGCATCGACCAGGTTGCCGACCAGGCGCGACATGTGCGTCATCTGCCGCTCGACGATGTGCTGCATGCGCGGCAGCAGCGGGTCGTCGGTTGGCGGGAACCCCAGCATCGCGCTGGCGATGCGGATGGGCGCCATCGGATTGCGCAGCTCCTCGGCCACCGCGGCCAGCAAGGCCGTCTGCCGCTGCCGCGCCCGCTCGGCGGCCGCCTGCAGCTCCTGCGCGCGTGAGCGCGGCCAGCACCAGCTTCTCGTTGGCCTCGCGCAGATCCGCAAGCCGGCGCTCTGCCTCGGCCACCTCGCTGGCACTCGTGCGAACGGTCTGATGCGCCGGCGAATCCGGCTGCGCGCGCAGCCCTGGTGCTTCGACAGGCGCCTTGCCGTGGAACGCGACACCGCCGCAGCGTTGACGTTTCGTCTGGTACATGGCCGCATCGGCTCGTGCAACCAGCGTGTCGACATCTTGGCCGTCGTCGGGATACATGGCGATGCCGACGCTTCCCGTCACGCTGACGACGTGGCCATCCAGTTCGGCCGGCGCGCCGATCGCCGCGATCAGCTTCTCGGCGACCGTCTGGGCGTCGCCCGGCTGGTTCAGCTCGGCCAGCAGGACGAGGAACTCGTCGCCGCCGTGGCGACTGACCGTGTCCACCTCGCGCACCACCGAGAGCATGCGATCGGCGGCAAGGCGCAGTACCTTGTCCCCGAACACATGACCGTGCGTGTCGTTGATCTGCTTGAAGTTGTCCAGATCCAGGAACAGCAGTGCGAATCGGGTGCCGTGGCGCTTGGCGTTGGCGACGGCCTGCGCGAAGCGGTCGAGCAGCGTGGTGCGGCTCGGCAACTGCGTCAAGGCATCCAGCGCGGGGTCTAGTGCCGCATCCCTCAGCGCTTGCGCCGCGGTTTCTGCATCGGCCTGGGCGGTCATCGCGGCCACCACCAACTGCTCGTTGACCTCGACCAGCCGAGCCGCCTGGCTGCGGTCGAGGCGACTTTCCGCGCGAGCCACGTCTTGCATCAGGCGCGTCAGCACCGCCTGCATCACCTCGATCTCCACGCCCAATCGCGCTAGCTTGTCTTCGGCGTCGGCGACCGATTTGTCGGTGGCGTCAGGAGTCTGGGTCATAGGGTCCGTGCGGAACGCATCCGCTCAGGTGCCATCCGTTTGCACGCCTGGCATTCGACCCGGGCGTTTGTACCCCGGGCGCCGGCAGACCGCGAGGGCTCTTACGGGTCGGCCGCCCGCCGAGCAGGCCCTCCTGGTCGGGCAGCATCTCGCCGATGCGGATGCCGTCGTCGCCGATGCTGTACAGGCGCAGCTCGTTGGAATGGTCGCTCGCGCGCACCTTGACCACGGCCATCACGCGCAGCAGCCGGCTGTCGACCTCGATGTAACGTTGCACGATGATCGCGTCCGTGAGGAAGGCCGCGCCGTAGGGGCTGAAGCGCAGGTCGGTGTAGCGGTCCTCCAGTTCGGAAGTCATCAGCACCGACACGCCGGCGCGCGCCAGCGCCGTGACCAGCTCGAGCAGCGACTCGCGGAAGTCGGCGCGGAAGGTGGGCGCCAGCGCGAGCTCGAAGCCGCTGAGGGAATCGAGCACGACGCGGGTCGCTTTGAGCCGCCGGACCTCGGTGAGGATCAGCAGCGCGATCTCGTCGATCGACAGGTCGGGCTCCCGGCTGTCGATCAGCCCCAACTGGCCGCGCGTGATCAGGTCGACGAGCACGGGGTTGCGCGACCGGTTCGGGGTGCTGCTCGAAGGCGGCCACGACACCGGTCTCGCCAAGGCGGGCGCCTTCGGCCAGGAAGGACGCGGCCAGGATGCTCTTGCCCGACCCCGAAGGCCCGGCCACCAGCAGGGAGTAGCCGCGCGGCAAGCCGCCGCCGAGCATCTCGTCCAGCATCGGTACGCCCATGAGCGCGCGCGCGCCGCGCACAGCCGAGTCGGGCGCAGCGCTGGCCGCGGCCACGGCCTTGGCTGGTGCAAAGACGCGGACACCGGTGCGGTCGATGCGGAAGGTGTGCAGCCCCGGCAGGCTGGCCTGGCCGCGCATCTTCATGATCTCCATCTTGCGCACCATCGAGTTGCGCTGGACGCTCTGGCGCAGCCAGATCAGGCCGTCGGCCACCGTGAACACCGGGTTGGCGTCGGTCTCGTTGAAGTACTCGCCGACCAGGAAGGTCGTCGCCTGCCAGCTCGTCATCAGCATGCCCAGCTGCTGCACGAACAGCTGCAGGCTGGTCTTCGGGCTGCCGGCTTGCTCGCTGGCAAAGACCACCGAGCGGAACGAGTCCACGAAGACCAGCCCGGGATTGTGAGCGCTGACCTCATCGACGATGCGCTCGAGCACGCGGTCGAGGTCGCCGGTCATGGCGTCTTCGGACAGGTTGACGAAGCGCACGCTGTGGTTGATGGACTCGTTGTCGAAGAAGTCGAACTGCTGCTGGTAGCGCAGCATCTTCAGCGGCGGCTCACCGAGCACGGTGAAGTAGAGCGCCGGGCGCTCCGGCGTGGCCAGCGCGAACATGATCTGGTGCGCCAGCGTGGTCTTGCCGCTGCCCGGCTGGCCGGCGATGAGGTTGAACGAGAATTCCGGCAAGCCGCCGCCGAGCACCTCGTCCAGGCCCGGCACGCCGGTGGGCAGGCGGTTGATGGTTGCTTTGGTGGTCATGAAGAGGTGTCCTGCGGTGAGGCGCCCGATGGGTGAGCCCAGACGGAACGAAGTAGCCGGTCAGTGAGCGAGGCGCCAACCAGGCTGGTGAGCAACTCACGGAACGACTGAAACAGCGCAAGGCCGCCGGCCGCAGCTTCTGCCGCGGATTGTTGGACCAGCGCGGCTTTCAGCGCCGAAGGATCGAATGGGGCCAGCACGCCTGGATGGTCCCGGTCCAGCCAGGGGTAGGCGGCTGCGGTGAGGTTCAGGCTGCGGTTGAAAAGCGCCGCCACGCCTCGATGGCCGATTGTCGCATGCAGCGTCTGGTCGATCTCGAGGCAGATGGCAACGATCGCGTCAGCGACCTGCTCGGCGCTTGCGTCGTATGTCACCCGCTCGGCCAGCGGCGCAGGCCACCGGCGGCCCTCATGGTTACCCAGCTGCCGTCCCTCCCTGGTCGGTCGGTTCTGGAGAATTTGAGTGTACGCCTTTTGCGCATGCTGTCAGGCGATCGAGGTCCCTGCGGCCGGGATGGCTTGGCGCTTGGTAACCACATCCGCGCAGCATAGTCTGTTCGTTTCCGCACATGCAGCACGGCTGAACGGCCGGTCGAATCCGACGCAACGGGAAGCATGGCCAACACCGTCCCTGGAAATCCATTGGCAACCGCACGCAAGGATCTTCTCGTCATCACCTGCGAGCATGGCGGGCGAGAGGTGCCACGCGCCTACGCAGCACTCTTTTCAGGGCTGGAGGCGCTAATGGACAGCCACCGCGGCTGGGATGCAGGCGCACTCCAACTCGGCCGCCAGATGGCCGACGCGTTCGGCGTACCGCTCCATGCGGCCACGACGACGCGGCTGTTGGTCGACCTGAACCGCTCGATCGGCCATCGGCAACTGTTCTCGGAGGTCACGCGCCCACTGCCACCAGCCCGCCGCCAGGAAATCGTCGATCGGTACTACCGGCCCCATCGCGAAGCGGTCGAAGGTGAAATCGCTCGCCACATTGCGTCGGACCAGCGGGTGATCCACATCGCCTCACACAGTTTCACGCCCACGCTCGACGGTGTTGTGGCCAGGCGTGCCGACGTCGCGTGGCTGTACGACCCCCAGCGCTCAGGCGAGGTGGCCTTCGCGCGGGCCTGGATGATGCAGCTTACGCAGCAGGCGCCAGAGCTGCGGCTGCGGCGAAACTACCCGTACCAGGGCCGCGGCGACGGTCTCACCGCATTGCTGCGCAAGCGCCATCCGGATGACACCTATGTGGGCATCGAGCTCGAGGTGAACCAGCGCTTCGTCGCGCAGGGCGGCGAGCCATGGTGCGCCGTGCGGGCGAAGCTCATCGAATCCCTAGCGAAGACGCTTGCCGATGCCTCGGACGGCTACGCGTCCTGAGCGCGGCGTGGAGGCCGCGTCTACCACTCCAGCGGCGGCAGGTCGTGGAAGACCTTGCGCGTGCCGTCGAGCCACTGCTGCGTCAGCGCCTCGAAGTAGGCGTCGCCCACGTCGAAGCGGCGCTTCATCGTGACCTGCAGGCTGTCGCGCGCGTAGCACAGCAGGTCGATCGGCATGCCCACCGAGAGGTTGCTGAGCATCGTCGAGTCGAACGACACCAGCACGCACTTGGTGGCGTCTTCCAGCGTCGCGCTCGACGTCACCGCCAGGTCCAGGATCGGTTTGCCGTACTTGGCCTCGCCGGTCTGCAGGAAGCTGCGTGTCGGTGCCGGCCTCGATGAAGTTGCCTTCGGCGTAGAGCCGGAACAGCCGCATGTCCTCGCCGGCGATCTGGCCGCCGAGGATGAACGAGGCGTTGAACTTCAGGCCGCCGCCTTCCAGGAACGGGCCGTCGCGGCGCTCGATGTCGCGCATCGCGTCCGACACCAGGTTGGCCACGTCGAACATCGAGCCGACGCTCCAGATGTGCGGCGGCTCGCCGGCGGCACGCTGGCGCAGCACGTTGATCACCGTCTGCGTGGCGGCCAGGCCGCCCGAGCTGAGCAGCACCAGCACGCGGTCGCCCGCGCGCTCGAACACCGTCATCTTGCAGAACGTGGCGTAGTTGTCCACGCCCGCGTGGGTGCGCGAGTCGCTGGCGAAGATCAGGCCCTCTTCGAGCTTGACGCCGACGCAGTAGGTCACGACTGGCGCGACCTCGTCGGTCCAGACCTTGAAGCGCTCGCAGCGTGTTCGGCCCGAAGGTGCTGGACAGCGCCACGTCGCAGGCGTCGCGGCCGCGCGCGATGAGCACGCGGCCGATGCGCGGCGTGTTGTTGCGCGCATCGAAGGTGTACCAGCGGTCGCCGAGGTAGGCCTCGAACCAGCCGGCGAAGTCCATCGGCCCGTAGGGCGGCACGGTGCCGATGTCGCCGAGGTAGCCGGTGCAGTAGCGCGCCGGAATGTTCATGCAGCGGCACAGCGCGATCGCCAGGTGGGCGTAGTCGCGGCAGACGCCCCGGCCTTCGTTGTAGGCCTCCCAGGCCGTGCGCGTGCGGCGCGCGTGCTGGTAGCCGAACTCGATGTGCTGGTGCACGAAGTCGCAGATCGCCTGCACCCGCGCCCAGCCGGTCGGGCCGGCGCCGAACTGCTGCCAGGCGATGTCGGAGAGCTGGTCGGTCTCGCAGTAGCGGCTGCCCAGCAGGTAGACCAGCGTCGACTCGGGCAGGTGCTCGACCGGCGTCTGCGTGCGCCCCGGCGACCACGACATCGGGCACGCCGCTGTCGTTGACCAGCGCGTCGGTGCTCAGCACGAAGCGGCCCGGCGGCGCGACGATGCGGCTGCACCAGTTGCCGAACAGGTCGCGGTAGGCGGTGACCGGCACCGCAGGGCTGGTGACCAGGTGATCCGGACGCACCAGATCGGACGCCCGCGAGTAGTGGATGCTCAGCGCCAGGATCATCGGCGTCGGGCTGCGGGCACTGGTACTCCATCTCGAAGCCGACACGAATCTGCATGTTTGCTGCCCCAGTTGCCGTCCAGTGAGGATGTTACCAGTCTGCGCGCCCACCTTGCCCTGCGCCTGTACGCGTAGGCGCAAGGTGGGCGCCGACTGCCGGTGCCGGACTAAGACGCACACTTGATCGCAGTACGGCTGCGTGCCGTAGTTTCGTTCTCGCGCGATCTACCGCGCGCACAGCTGCGCTGTCGGTAGTGCAAGCAGCGTTACGGTTCGCTAGCCCACGAGTTCTATCCGGAGCGCGGAATGCAGCACGCCTTGGAGAACGCCGGCATCAAGGACTTCCGCTGGCACGATCTGCGCCAAACCTGGGCGTCATGGCATGCGCAGAACGGACGCCTCTGCATGACCTGCAGGAGCTTGGAGGGTGGAGTCGGTCGAGATGGTGAGACGGTACGCTCACCTTACACCGGGGCATCTAGCGCAGCAGGCTGCGAAGCTCGGTACGATTCTGTCACAGGCAGAAGTCAGCCAAACTGCAAGTGCTTGAATCGTTGGTAGGCGGTGCGAGATTCGAACTCGCGACCAACGGATTAAAAGTCCGCTGCTCTACCGGCTGAGCTAACCGCCCGAAAAACCGCGCATTGTACGAGCGGGGCAGCAGGGGTGTCAAACGAGCGCACAGGCCTCCCAGAGCGCCGCCACGACACCACCGCTACCTTTCGGCGCTTGAGCCCGTTGTTGGCCGCACCGCCAAGCGTCGCCGCGCGTAGCGCTCGGCGACGATCGATGCGAAGCGGCGGGGAGCGCTACTTGACTGCGTCGATGCGCGTTTGCGGGGGTAGCATTTTCCCCTTGGGCACGGTCGCGCCGTTGCCGATGTGCGAGCCCGGGCCGACGGTGGAACCGGCGCCGATAGTCACGCCTTTGCCGAGTCTGGATTGCTTGCCGATCGTCGCACCGTCCTCGATGACCGAGCCCTGGCCGATGACCGAGTCGCCGCGGAGCAAGGCCTTGTTGCCGATCTTCACGCCGCCCTGGACGATGTTGTCGCCCTGGATGAGGGTGTTCTGTCCGACCGTCACGTTCGGAAACAGGATCGTGTCCTCCTCGACAGTGCTGCCCGCGCCGATCTTGACGCCGTCGCCGAGCTGCACGTCGGGCTGGAACTTGACGGAGGGGTCGATGTAGATGCGTGCGCTGCCCGAGGGCGCCTGGTGGGCCCCGTCCACCACCGGCCACTTCAGGACCTCTGCAGCGTCGTACAGGACCGGCTTCGAGCCGTCCGGGTTCGTTTCGTACTTCGCGGTCGAACACGCGCAAAGCAACACCACGCCCAGGCTTGCGATCAGTCGTTTCATCTCCCCTCCGAATGTGCTGGAAGCAGCTTTGGATAAGGCTGATCGGCATCCGGCCGATCAGCGCAATCATCGGCAGCCGGAGGCGAGAACTGAAGAGCCTTGCGACCAGTTGCTACTTCAGCCGTACCAGGCGCTGGCGCGCCTTGTCGGCGGCATCGGTCTGCGGGAATCGGCTGGCGAGATCCTCCAGCGTCTTCTTCGCGCCAGCGCTATCGCCCAGCGCAATCTGGGAACTGGACAGGTTGAGCATCGCGTCGGGCACTTTCGGGCTGTCCGGCCAGGTGGCGATGAGCGACTGCTGGGCGTTCGCAGCAGCACGGAAGTCGCGCAAATTGAACCAGGCGTCGCCGATCCAGTACTGGGCGTTGGGAGCCAGCGCGTCGCGCGGATAGCGCTTCACGAATGCTTCGAAGGCCGCGATCGCACCCTGGTAGTCGCCTGACCGGTACAGCGCCAGCGCGTCGTCGTAGGCGCGGCGCGGCGACGTCGCGTCGGTGGCGGTGGGAGCGGTGGGCCGCGAAACGCTCGGCGGAACCGGCGGCGAAGGCTCGGGTACCGCGGCGGTAGCAGGTGATGCGGGCGGCTGGGTGGGCGACGCCGCGGCAGGCTCGGCCCGCTTGGGCCGGACGTCCGCCTCCAATTGCTGCTGCTCGAGCTTCTTGATGCGGGCGTCGAGATCGACGGCCAGCTTCTGCGCGACATCGCCGCTGCCTTCGATGCGGCGCAGCCGCGTGTCCAGATCCAGGTACATGTCGCGCTGGCGGCGCTGAGCGTTGTCCAGGGAGTTGTTGAGGACCTCGATCTGACCACGCAGCCGGTTGATCTCGGCGTTGAGCGTCTCGATCTGGTTGAGCAACTCGATCACGCTGCGGTTCTGCTGCGCCGGTTGCTGCGCATGCACCAGGGCGGCCGCGGTTACTCCGATGGCCAATACGAGGATCCGGTGCGCAATGTTGGGAAGGAACATATGCAAGACGCGGGTCGCGCGCCTGTCCGTGCACTACGACGCCGCTACTGCGGGGCGTCGATCCCGATGTAGACGATGTCGCTGCGGCGGTTCTCCGCCCAGGCCTCTTCGTTGCTCCCCAGCGAGCGCGGCTTCTCGGCGCCGAAGCTCACCGTCTCGATGCGATTGGCAGGGACGCCGAGCAGGGTGAGCGCGCGCTTGACGGCGTCGGCCCGCCGCTGCCCCAGGGCCAGGTTGTACTCGCGGCTGCCGCGCTCGTCGCAGTTGCCCTCGATCCGCACGCGCAGATCCACGTTCTCGAGCATGAACTTGCCGTGCGCTTCGACCATCGCCTGGAACTCCTCGCGGATGTTGTACATGTCGAAGTCGTAGTAGACGCTGCGCTTGGACAGCGGGCTGCTCGGATCCTTCAGCGCGGATGCCGGGTCGCCCAGCGCCTTCTCGGTCACGCGCGTGTCGGGCAGCGGCCGCACCACCGGCTCGCCTGCCTTGCGCGCTTCCTCTTCCTTCTTGCGCTTGGCCTCGGCGGCCGCGGCCGCGGCTTTGCGCGCTTCCTCCTCCTTGCGCTTGGCCTCGTCGGCAGCCGCCTGCGCGGCTGCGGACTGCTGCGCGCCGGCCACATCGCGTTGCTCGACCGTGGCCTTGGGTGGCTGCTGCCCGCCCTTGCTGCCGCAACCGGCGACCAGCAAGGCCACGCACACGCCGACCAGAATACGTTTCATGCTGGCTCCTCTCAGCGGTTACCCACCAGCGGCCCCCAGGCGGGCTCGCGCACGTCCTGGGCGGAGGCCGTGATCTTCTGCTTGATGCGGCCATCGCTCGAAACGGCGGCCAATATACCACGCCCCCTCACGATGGACGCATACAGGACCAGGCGTCCATTCGGTGCGAAGGTCGGTGAGCCGTCGAGCTGGCCGTCGGTCAGGAGGTGCACCTGGCGCGATGCAAGCTCCATGACGGCGAGACTGTACTTGCCGGCGTTGCGCTGGATGAAGGCGAACGACTTGCCGTCTGGACTGTAGCGCGCCGTGACGTTGTAGGTGCCCTCGAACGTGACGCGCTCGGCGTTGCCGCCGCTCGCCGGCATGCGGTAGATCTGCGGGCTGCCGCCGCGGTCGGAGGTAAACAGCATCCAGCGCGCGTCCGGCGAGAAGCTCGGCTCGGTGTCGATGCCGTTGCTGAACGAAAGGCGCTCGACGCCGCTGCCGTCCGCGTTGATGCGGTAGATCTGCGGCAGCCCGTCCTTGGACAACGCGATCCCGAGGCGCTGCGAATCCGGGAACCACGCCGGCGCGCTGTTGATGCCTTCGAAGTTGGCCAGCACGCGGCGCTGGCCGTTGGTCAGGTTATGCAGGAAGACGATGGGCCGGCGCTGCTCGAACGAGACGTAGGCAATGCGGGTGCCGTCGGGCGACCAGGCGGGCGAGATGATGGGCTCGCGGTGCGACAGGATGAATTGCGAGTTCGCACCGTCGGCGTCGGCGACCTGCAGCTCGAAGCGGTCCGGGTTGCGCGCCACGTAGGCGATACGCGTGCTGAACACCCCGGGCTCGCCGGTGAGCTTCTCGTAGATCAGGTCGGCGATCTTGTGGGCGATGGCGCGCAGCTGCGCCGCTACGATGGTGTAGGAATACCCCACCATCTGCGCTTCCTTCACCGTATCGATCATCCGGAAGCGCACTTCCAGCCGGCCGTCGTTGCGGGCCTGGATCTGGCCCAGCACCAGCGTCTGGTTCCCGCGGTTCTTCCAGTAACGGAAGTTCACCTCGGCCGGCTCGGTGGGCAGCGGCCGCACGCTGCCGATGTCCTGCAGCTTGAAGCGGCCGCTGCGGTTCAAGTCCGCGGAGACGATCTCGCTTATGTGTTGCGGAAACTTCTCTTCCGTGCCGAAGGGCAGGATGGTGATCGGGATCTGGTCGCTGCCTCCGCCCACGATTTCGATGGTGAGCTGGGCTGCAGCAGGCGTCGCCGCACCGAGACAAGCCAGCCCTACCGCCGCAATGGCACGGCGCCGCCCGAGCAGGGACTCGGTGGAGGGCTCGATGGGGTCGTTACGCCAGTCTCCCAATTTCATTGGCGGCGGATTATAGCATCGCGCCATGTAAGTTCGGCTCAATACGAGGGGTAAGTTCGGCTCGATACGAGGGGTCAGTTCGGCCTGAACACGAGGTTCAACGTGCGCAGCTGCTGGAACAATCCCGGGTCGCTGGGTACCGGCAGCGGCGAAGCGCTGTTGATCGCGCGTTCGATAGCTGCGTCATACGCCGGCTGCCCGCTCGATTTCTTGAGTTGAATGCTCAACACTTCGCCCCCGGGAATGATGACGATCTCGTACTTCGCTTCCGCGTTGTCGGGGGTGCCCGGAGGCACCACCATTTTGCTGCGAACCCGGTCGTGGATGCGCTTCTGCCAAGCTTCCAGCTCACGAGCGCGGGCCGCAGCGGCCTCCGCCTGCTGGCGCTTGCGCGCCTCCTCCTGCGCCCGCTGCTGCGCGGCCGCCGCCAGCTTCTGCTGCTCGTCGAGGATCGTGGCGCGTCGCACCTCCGCATCGCGCTCCAGCCGCGCCTCCTGCTCTTTGCGCTCGGCGTCCTGGCGCTTTTCCTCTTCGATGCGTTTGGCCTCTTCCTGCTTGCGGAGTTCCGCCTGCCGCGCTGCTTCCTCCTTCTTGCGCTGCTCTTCGACCTTGCGCTCTTCCGCCTTGCGCTGCTTCTCTTCCTCCTTCCGCTGCTTCTCCTCTTCCTTGAGCTTCTTCTCCTCGGCCTTGCGCTCGAGCTCGGCCTTGCGCTTCTCCTCCGCTTCCGCCTTCTTCTGTTCCTGCGCCTTGCGCTGCTTCTCCTTGAGTTCGATCTCGGCACGCGTCGGCGGCTTGGGCTCCGGTTTCGGCGGCTCGGCAGGTTTCGGTGGCGGTGTCGGCTTGGGCGGCTCCACCAGGCTTGGGCGGCTCGGGCGGCGGAGGCGGCTCGGGTTTCTTCTCGACGACCGGCTCGGGCTTCGGCGGGGGCTGGACCGGTGGGGGCGGCTCGACCTTGCGCGGGAGGGGTTTGACTGGCGGCAGCTCGCTCCACAACTCCGCCTCCAGAGGCGGCAAGGCCTTGCGCTGCCAGTTGATGCCGAAGTACAAGAAGATGACGAACGCCAGATGCACGGCGACGGCTAGCGCCAGAGAGGCGGACTTGCCGGGCTCGCGCACGCTTTCGAACATGCCGTGAGGGCCTCCTGGGAAAAAGCGGGCTAGCCGGAGCGCGGCTTGGTGAGCAGACCCACCTTCGCCACCCCGTTGCTCTGCAGGACGTCCATGACCTCGACCACCACTTTATATTGGACGTCCTGGTCGGCGGCGATCACCACCGGCTGGTCCTTGTTGCGCGCGATCATCGCCTTCACTTCGCGCACCAGGGTGTCGCGGTTCACCTTTTTTTCCAGGCCGCCGCGCTCACGGTCCCGCAGCAGGATGCTGCCGTCCTGGTGGATCAACACTTCCAGTGGATTGGCCGGCGGCTGGTTGCTGCGGCTCACCGAGGGCAGCTCGACCATGCTGGTGTTGATCAGCGGCGCCGTGACCATGAAGATCACCAGCAGCACCAGCATCACGTCGATATAGGGCACGACGTTGATCTGGCTCATCAGGCGGGTGCGCTTGCGGCGGTCGTTCACGCTGGGATCCCGGTCCAGTGTTTGACGTCAGGCCGGCGCGCCGCCCTGGCGCTGCAGGATGTTGGAGAACTCTTCCATGAAGGTCTCGAAGCGCGTGGACAACCGGTCGATCTCGCGCGCGTAATAGTTGAAGGCGACGACCGCGGGGATCGCCGCGAACAGGCCGATGGCGGTGGCGATCAGCGCCTCGGCGATGCCGGGTGCGACGTGCGCAAGCGTGGCCTGCTGCACGTTGGCGAGCCCGCGGAATGCGTTCATGATCCCCCACACCGTCCCGAGCAGGCCTACGTACGGGCTGACCGAGCCTACTGTGGCAAGAAATGACATGTGCGACTCCAGATAGTCCATCTCGCGCTGGTAGGTGGCGCGCATGGCGCGCCGCGTGCCGTCCATCACCACCGCCACGGTGAGCCCGGTCTGCCGGCGCAGCTTCACGAACTCGCGGAAGCCGGCCTCGAAGATGCGGTCCATGCTCGCCGCCGGCCGCCGGCCGCTGGTGATCGACTGGAACAGCTGGTTCAGGTCGGGCCCGCTCCAAAAGGTCCGCTCGAACGCCTCGGACCGCTGGCGGGTATCCCGCAGCACGAAGGACTTGCGGAAGATGTACCACCACGACAGCAGGGACATCAGCAGCAGCACGGCCAGGACCAGCTTGACCAGCAGGCTGGCGTTGGTGACCAGCGTGAGCAGCGACAGGTCGGTCGTTACGTTCAAGCTTCCTCCTCCGTGCCGATCGCGAGCCCGCGTTCGACAAGCACCTCGCGCAATGTCTCGGGTACGCGCACCGGCCGGAACGAGCCGCTGCTGACGCAAGCCAGATTCACCGACGCACGCACCAGCACTTCGCCGCTGCGCAGCACCTGCTGCGCCAGCGTGAACTGCGCACGCCCGATGTGCTCGACCCCGACGGTGACCTCCAGAAGCTCGTCGAGCTGCGCGGGACGCGCATAGGCAACCCGGAACTCGCGGACGATGAACAGGACTCCGTCGCGCTGCGCCAGCACGCCGATGTCGAAACCGAGATCGCGCAGCCATTCGGTGCGTGCACGTTCGAAATAGTCGAGGTAGGTGGCGTGGAACACCACACCGCCCGCGTCGGTGTCCTGGTAGTAGACCCGCACCGGCAGGCGGAAGGCCGGCGGCCGCGCGGCGGCGAGCGCTGCGCCCATGGCGCGCGTCTCAGGTCGCGGCATCCCAGAGATCGCCGCTGGGGTGGGCGGCGGGCGCGGCCAGGCCGAAGTGCCGGTAGGCCGACAGGGTGGCGACCCGTCCGCGCGGCGTGCGTTGCAGGAAGCCCTGCTGGATGAGATAGGGCTCGAGCACATCCTCGATGGTATCGCGCTCTTCGCCGATGGCCGCAGCGAGGTTGTCCAGCCCGACCGGCCCGCCGCCGAACTTTTCCAGGACGGCCAGCAGCAGCTTGCGGTCCATCACGTCGAAGCCCATGACATCCACGTCGAGCATGCGCAAACCCAGGTCGGCGACTTCGCGCGTGATCACGCCCTTCGCCTTCACCTGCGCGTAGTCGCGCACCCGCCGCAACAGGCGGTTGGCGATGCGCGGCGTGCCGCGCGAGCGCGAGGCGATCTCCGTTGCCCCTTCGCCCTGGATCTCCACCTCGAGCAGGCGGGCCGAGCGCGCGACGATCAGGGCGAGCTCCGCAGGCGTGTAGAACTCCAGCCGCGACACGATCCCGAAGCGGTCGCGCAGCGGATTGGTGAGCATGCCCGCGCGGGTAGTCGCGCCCACCAGCGTGAACGGCGGCAGGTCGAGCTTGACCGAGCGGGCCGCCGGCCCCTCGCCGATCATGATGTCGATCTGGAAATCCTCCAGGGCGGGATAGAGGATCTCCTCGACCACCGGCGACAGGCGGTGGATCTCGTCGATGAACAGGACGTCGTTGGGCTCGAGGTTGGTCAGCAGCGCGGCCAGATCGCCTGGTCGCTCGAGGACGGGACCGGAGGTCTGCCGCAGGTTCACGCCCATCTCGCGCGCAATGATGTGCGCCAGGGTCGTCTTGCCCAAGCCCGGCGGCCCGAACAGCAGGACGTGGTCGAGCGCTTCGCGCCGGTTGCGGGCGGCCTCGATGAAGATGGCGAGCTGCGAGCGGATCTTCTCCTGACCGACGTAGTCGCTCAGCTGCTTGGGCCGCAGCGCCCGCTCCAGCGCTTCTTCCTGGACGGAAGCGCGCTCGGGAGCGATCAGGCGGTCGGTCTCGATCATGGATCCTAGCCGGAGCGCGAGCGGCGGTAGGCCGCCACCGCCGCCTGCACTTCGGGCGAGCTCGCGTCGACGCGCTCGGGCATCTCGCGGCCGAGCGCATACAGGCGGCGCGTGATCAGGCCGCTGATTTTCAGCACGACGTTGGTGAAGTACTTCTTGCCGATCGGCGAGAGGGCGAACTGCGTGCCCTCCGGACTGGTGTTGGGATCGAAGCGCATGGCGTCGTCTTCGGCATTGTAGAGATCCTGCATGTGCTTGCGCTCGGCCTCGCTGCCCGCGAGGTTGCCCTCGATCTTCCCGGCCATGCTGAGCGAGGCCATGACATGGAAGGCAACACTGTGATCGACGATCATCAGCTGCTTGCGTCCGATCTCGGTGCCGAAGTGCCGAAGCAGAGTATCGATGTCCGCCTCGCTCAGGTCGCGGTCGTTCAGGCCAGTCCACTCCTCGGACAGCCATTCCAGGTTGGAGAATTCGCGGCGTGCCTGCCGCGCCAGCTCCGTCACCAGGACATCCTCTGCCTGCTTCCAGTACGCGTTGCTCGGGTTCCAATCCTTGCCCAGGTTTTGCTCGACGCCTACCCGCGCCAGGTAGGCCCGCACAGCCAGCAGGCTCTGCTGCTTGAGAAAGTAGTCCCCGATCGCTACAGTGGATTCCAGGTCGTGCAAGTTGACGAGCTGCAGGTTCTTCTCGGTCTTCGAGGCCACCGCCGGCCACCCGGCGCAGCAGCCGAAGACGAGCGCTGCAGTCACGACGACAGTACGCAGATGCATGGTTTGCGCTTCCTTGTTAACGCAATTGGAATCGATCATCGGGCGGCGCGGCCCGCTCCGCCGCACCGTCCGCCTGGCGTGGCCATCGACACCGACGCAGATCGCCGGACCGTGGCTCGCGACCACCCTCTCAGCGGCCCTGGATTTGAGTACGTCCGACTCGTTCGAGGCGGCGCCGGCGGGCAGCCTGGAGGCCGCCTCCAACCCGGCAGACAAGGGGCGCAACATGGGCGAAATGCGTTCGATCATAGCACCTTGGAAAGCGCCCGCAGCGCCTGCCGGATCGCGTCGGACGTGGTGAGGTCGCCAGGCAGCTTTGCCAGCGCCGCCGAAGCTTCCTTCTCGCTGTAACCCAAGGCCAGCAGCGCGTTGAGGGCGTCGCCCCGCGGTGAGGCGACCGCCAGGGTCGGCGATCCCGGCGCACCGCCAGCAAGCCGGTCGCGCAACTCCAGCAGCAGGCGCTCGGCAGTCTTGCGCCCGATGCCCGGGATCTTGATCATCCGGGCCACGTCCTGGCTCGCCACGGCCGTGTACAGTTCTTCCACGGTCATTCCGGACAGCAGCGCGAGCGCGGTGCGCGTGCCGATGCCGCTGATCTTCAGAAGCTGACGGAAGGTGCGGCGCTCACCCTCGCTGGCGAAGCCGAACAGCAGGTGAGCATCTTCGCGCACCACCAGATGGGTGTAGAGGCTCACGCGCCCGCCGCTCGCCGGCAGCTGGTAGAACGTGCTCATCGGCACGTCGAGCTCGTAGGCCACGCCCTGCACGTCGACCAGGACCTGGGGCGGTTGCTTCTCGAGCAGGACGCCGGAGATGCGGCCGATCACGCCCGAGTCCCCGCGCCGGCGGCGCGGGGCGCCTCATGCCAGCGCAATCTCGACTCCCTCATACCAGCCGGCCGCCGCGCACGCGAAAGCCCGCCGTGGCCAGCCGGCCCAGGCCCAAGCCGCCATGGGCGTGGCAGATAGCGCACGCCAGCGCGTCAGCCGCATCCGCACTGGGATCACCGGGTAAGGCCAGTAGTCGGCGTACCATTTCCTGCACCTGTTGTTTGGCGGCGTGGCCGTTGCCCACCACGGCCTGCTTCACCTGCAGCGCCGTGTATTCGGAGACCGGGAGACCGCGCGAGACTGCCGCGCAAATCGCGGCGCCACGCGCCTGCCCGAGCAGCAAGGTGGACGCCGGGTTGACGTTCACGAAGACTTTCTCGACCGCGACGTGCGTGGGTGAATGCTGGGCGATGACCGCGCTCAGGCTCTCCAGGATCGATTTCAGCCGATCGGGCAGTTCGCCAGGCGGGGTGCGCACCACGCCGCTGGTGAGGTAGGTGAGCTTCTGGCCCGTGCGGTCGATCAAGCCGAAGCCGGTGACGCGCAACCCGGGATCGATGCCGAGGATGCGGATCGACGCCTGCGGCACGGCGCTTACTCGAACCCGCGGGCGGTATCGCTCACCGCCGCCTTACACCGCACGCCGCTTCACCACAGCTCTCATTCGTCCATGACCGCCGTGGTGTACACCTCTTGCACATCGTCCAGCGCCTCCAGCGCGTCGAGAAGCTTCTGCATGCGGGCGGCCTCTTCGCCCGCAAGCGCGGTCTCGGTGGTCGGCTTCATGGTCACTTCCGCGACCTCCGGCTTGAGCCCGGCGCCCTCGAGCGCGGCCTTCACGGCGTGGAACTCGATGGGCGTGGTGACGACCTCGATGCTGCCGTCGTCGTTCGCCAGCACATCCTGCGCGCCCGCTTCGATCGACACTTCCATCACGCGGTCTTCGCTGGTGCCCGGCGCGAACACCAGCTGGCCGCAGTGCTGGAACAGGAACGCCACGGAGCCTTCGGAGCCGAGGTTGCCGCCGTTCTTGCTGAAGGCGTAGCGCACGTCGGCCACGGTGCGGGTCTTGTTGTCGGTCAGGCAATCCACCATCACCGCCGCCCCGCCGATCCCATAGCCTTCGTAGCGGATCTCCTCGTAGTTCACGCCGTCGAGCTCGCCGGCGCCGCGCTTGATGGCGCGCTCGACGTTGTCCTTCGGCATGTTCGCCTCATACGCCTTGTCCACCGCCAGACGCAGGCGCGGGTTCATGCCCGGGTCAGGGCCGCCCAGCTTTGCCGATACGGTGATTTCCTTGATCAGGCGCGTGAACGCTTTGCCGCGCTTCGCGTCGGCCGCAGCCTTCCTGTGCTTGATGTTGGCCCACTTGCTGTGACCTGCCATATGCTTGACGCCCGCGAACCGGGCACTCGATCGCCGACCACGTAGGAATTGCGAACGCTGCCAGCAAGGAGCGCTATCGCACGGATATACTTGCAAAAGTCTAGCACAGCGCAGCGCGGAGCCGACCCATGATCCAGCCCCTGCCGATCGCCAAAGCCGCGGAGGAAGTCTGCCTGCTGCCGGCGTTGGCCAACCGCCACGGCCTCATCGCCGGGGCGACCGGGACCGGCAAGACCGTCACCCTGCAGCGCATGGCCGAGGCCTTGAGCCGCATCGGCGTGCCGGTGTTCATGGCGGACGTCAAGGGCGATCTCTCGGGAATCAGCCAGGCCGGGCAGCTCTCGCCCAAGCTCAAGCAGCGTCTCGAAGAGCACGGGCTGCCGCAACCGGAGTTCGGGGCCTGTCCGGTCACCTTCTGGGATGTATTGGGGGAGCAAGGCCATCCGGTGCGCGCCACCATCTCCGAGATGGGGCCGCTGCTGCTCGCCCGCATGCTCAACCTCAACGACACGCAGACCGGGGTGCTGAGCCTGGTGTTCAAGATCGCCGACGACAACGGGCTGCTGCTGCTGGATCTGAAGGATCTGCGCAGCATGGTCCAGTTCGCCGGGGACAACGCCAAGCAGTTCACGACCGACTACGGCAACATCTCCACCGCCAGCATCGGCGCGATCCAGCGCGGCCTGTTGCAGCTCGAGGAACAGGGCGGCGACAAGTTCTTCGGCGAGCCCGCGCTCAACATCGACGACCTGATCCAGACCGACAGCCAGGGCCATGGCATGGTCAACGTCCTCGTTGCCGACAAGCTCATGCAGCAGCCCAAGATCTACGCCACGCTGCTGCTCTGGCTGCTCTCCGAGATGTTCGAGACCCTGCCCGAAGTCGGCGATCCGGATAAGCCCAAGCTCGTGTTCTTCTTCGACGAGGCACACCTGCTGTTCACCGACGCCCCGCCGGCGCTGCTGCAGAAGATCGAGCAGGTGGTGCGACTGATCCGGTCAAAGGGCGTCGGCGTTTACTTCGTGACGCAGAATCCTCTGGACGTGCCGGAGACTGTGCTGGGCCAGCTCGGCAACCGTGTGCAGCATGCGCTGCGCGCCTTCACCCCGCGCGACCAGAAGGCGGTGAAGACGGCGGCGAGCACGCTGCGCGCCAATCCTGAAGTCGACACCGAGAAGGCCATCACCGAGATGGGGGTGGGGGAGGCGCTGGTGTCACTCCTGGACGAGAAGGGCCGCCCCAGCGTCGTCCAGCGCGCCTGGGTGCTGGCCCCAGGCAGCCGCATCGGCCCGGCGACGCCCGAGGAGCGCAAGCAGATCATCCAGGCCTCCGCAGTCTACGGCCACTACGAGAAAACGGTCGACCGCGAATCGGCCTACGAAAAGCTCAAGGCCGCGGCGGGCGGCAAGCTCGAGGCGGCCGGCGCCAAACCGGCAGCGCCCGCCCCAGCCGGCGGCGGGAGCGTGATGGATGTGCTCGGCGGCATCCTCCTGGGCAGCACCGGCCCGCGCGGCGGCCATCGCGAGGGCGTGCTCGAGTCGGCGGCCAAGAGCGCGGCTCGATCGGTAGGATCCCAGGTCGGACGCGAGATCATCCGCGGCGTACTCGGCTCGCTGCTGGGCGGCGGGAGTGCTCGGCGGCGGTGATTCGAGTGCGGGCGAGATTCCGACGATATAGCGTAGCAACCGGGAGGATTCAAGGGATGACCACCACGATGGAAACTGCGACACGAGGGCCGGTGGCGCACGAGGGCTCCGGACAGACGCCGTATACACGCCGAGCACGCTACTTCGATTCGGGGAACGCGTTCAACATCGTCTATCCGGACGTGCCGGCGGCGACCTTTGTCGCGGAACGCGACGCGGCGCTCGACCCTGCGACGGGCACGGCGCTGATCCATTGCAGTCAGAGCCCGGCAATCGGACTTCCCTTCCCCGCGACATCGCCGCTCGTGCTGGCTTCGTACGCACGCGTTCGGGCGGGCGAATCGCTCGAGGTCAACGTTCGCGCAACCGTCGTGCTCGGCTATGTGATCGATGGACGCGGCCGAGCCGTGCAAGGCGCGGACACGATCGAGTGGAGCACCGGCGACGTGTTCTGCCTGCCCGGCGGGCGGCCGATCCAGCTGGTGAGCCCGGAACGCGACAGCGTGCTGTGGCTCGTCACCAACGAGCCGGAGCTGGCGCTCGAGCGCGCGCTGCCGCCTGCGCCAGGCGACGGCCTGGTCGAAGCTGCACATTTTCCGGCGTCGACAATCGCAGCGGAGCTTCTGCATGCGCGCGCAAAGCTCTCGGGGCAGCGAGTCGCGGGGCTTGCCGTGGTGTTCGCCACCGAGCGCCTGGAGGCGCGCAAGAACATTTCGCCTTCGCTCACGCTCGCCATGAACCAGCTCGACGCTGGAGGCGTGCAGGTCGCGCACAGGCACAACGCGGTCGCAGTGTCGCTGGCGATCCAGGGGGAGCACTGCTACTCGATGGTCGGTGGCGTACGCAAGGACTGGGCGCGCTATGCCACCATGGTGACGCCGCCAGACCAGCGTCCACTCGCACCACAACGAGGGCAAGGGCCTGGCGAACTGGTTGATCGTCCAGGATGGCGGCCTCTACTACCACTGCCGCACCATGGGGTTCCGGTTCGAAGACGCGGACGCGAACAGCTGAGGGAGGAGCGAGGCTATGCCGTATGCAACAACCGACGACGGTGTGCGTCTGTACTACGAAGAAGCGGGCAGCGGACAGCCGCTGGTGTTCGTGCACGAGTTCGCGGGAGACCACCGCAGCTGGGAGCCGCAGATGCGCTTCTTCTCGCGCCACTTCCACTGCGTGGCCTACTCCGCGCGCGGCTATCCGCCTTCGGACGTGCCGCCCGCGGACCGCTACTCGCAGGCGCGCGCGCGTGACGACATCATCGCGATCATGGATCACCTGCGCTTCGACCGTGCCCACGTCGTCGGGCTGTCCATGGGCGGGTTCGCCACCCTGCACGTCGGTATCGGGCACCCGAAACGTGCACGCTCGCTGGTCGTGGCAGGATGCGGCTACGGCGCGCAGCCCGGCCAGAAGGAGAAGTTCGTAGCCGAGTGTGAGCTTGCCGCGTCGGCGATCGAGCGCGACGGCATGACCAAGGCCGCCGAGACCTACGCCATCGGGCCCAGCCGGGTGCAGTTCCAGAACAAAGATCCGCGCGGCTGGCAGGTATTCGCCGCGCAGCTGCGCGAACACTCTACCGAAGGGTCGGCACGCACGCTGCGCGGCCTGCAGATGCGGCGCCCGTCGCTGTGGGAGCTGGTCGACGAGATGAAGCGGATCGACGTGCCCACGCTCATCTTCACCGGCGACGAGGACGAGCCGTGCCTCGAGCCAGGGCTGCTGATGAAACGGGCGATCCCGACCTCGGGGCTGGTGGTTCTGCCGCGCGCGGGGCACACGCTCAATCTCGAAGACCCGGGCGCCTTCAATCGCGTGGTGTTCGACTTCATCTCGGAGGTCGAGCTGGGGCGCTGGGGCAAGCGCGATCCGCGGTCGGTCGCAGCCGGGATTCTCGGGTTTACGCGCTAGCTGCTGCGCCGCCCGACGATCTGAGCTCGCGATCTGTCGAGCCGCCTCGACGCGCTGAGGTCGACGGGCACGGCGTCCTGCGCGCTGTCTGCAGAGGATGCTGTGCTACTGCTTGGCGTTACACGCCCAGCGATAGGCGCTCGAAACACTATAGATATTGTCGTCTTTGTCGCGCGCGGGACCGCACAGGACGTCGACCGTCGCGATGAGCCCGTCTCCATCCTGGACCACTTGCGCGGAGTAACGCGGGCTGCAGGTGCCGTCGCACTGTTTGTAGAGCACCGCTCCGTCCGGGCCACGCCCTTGTGACAGGTCGGATATCCATGCAGCCAGCTCATCGGTAGAGCGGGCGTGGCGGGGTCCGAACTTGAGCGGCTGATTCGATGTTTCGCGCAAGCGCTCATCGCACTTGAGAGCATCGGCATAGCTGGTGAGAAACTTCTGCGGAACGATCGTCAGCAGAATCCGGGCGGGTTGGCCGGCACGGCACAGCTGCGAGCACCCGTCGGCTGGAGGCTTGGCCTGCGTTACACCTTCCTGAGCATTGCGCAGCTGCCCCGTGACCTCCGTCCGCACCGAGCCTTGGGACTTGAGGATGTTTGCCAGTGACTTCGCCGACGCGCTCCCTTGCTTCTTTGGCACGTCCACGTGATCCGGAGTGCAAGGCTCCTGGGACCAAGCCGAGACCGCCGACCACAAGGCAAGCACCGCTACGAGACGTCCCATTCCGGAAGCCTGGAAGTCATGGCGATGATCGTCCGTTGCAGGGAACCTGTCACATGAGCACCGTAACGAGCGCATAGCGTCCCGACACGGACCGCGCGCGAGGCATCAGCATGCTACACCCAGGCCGTGGGGTCCCGGCAAAGGTCACGGCGGAAGAGAACTGCCTGGCCAGGTTGCTCGATCGCCTGGGTGCGATCGCGGGACGGCGCGGATCAAGTGGTCTGGCCTGGAGCACCCGATTCACCGCGCGCCGTCCCGGACCAATAAGAAGCTACGCGTTCTCCGCCGCGGTCGGCTTTGCGGGCGTGTGGCATCGAAGGTGTCGCGCGCGCAACGCCGGACTTCATGCTACTTGGCCTGCGCGATATCCACCCGCCTGGCTTCCATGGTAGATCCACTGCCGGTAGTGCTCGCCGGCGGCTGCAGGTTGATCGACGAATCGGCCACACCCGCGGCCAGCAGCGCCCCGCGCACGGCCTTGGCGCGTTCCTTGGCAATCTCCGCATTCTTGACCGGATCCCCGGTGGCGTCGGTATAGCCGGTGATGTTGACCTTGACCCCAGCCTGCTTGATGCGTTCCGCGAACGTGGTGAGCGTGGTTTGCGAGTCGGGACCCAGCGCCGTCTGACCCACGTCGAAATAGACGCTCTCCCGCAACCCTGCCGTCGCTGTGCCTGTCTGCGCAGACGGCGTCGTGGCAAGCGGCGGTGCTTCGGCCGGCATGGACGCAGGCTTGGGTCGCATCAGCCCGAAGTAGATAAACGCGATCACCAAGGCGCCAATCAACCATGGCAGCGCCCTGCGCAACCCGCTGCCGCCGACGTTCGCAGCAGCCGCTGCGGCGGCTGTGGTGCCCGCTGCGGCAGTCTTCACACCTTGCATCGCTGCTGCAGGCATCGACGGCACCGAATCCAACAGGCCCGACAAGCTGCTGAAGCCAAGTGCACGGGTAATACGGCTGTCCAGCCCCATCTTTTCGAGAAAACCCTTCTGGCCAAGCAGCAGATCCGTGAGGCCTGAAATACCCAGGCCGCCCGCGGTGACCTGTTTCTTGAGGAACGCGAAGAGCATTGGAGTCGCCAGCGCCAGCAGGCTGCTCGCAGAAGACGCCTTGAGGCCGACCATGGAGCCAATCGACTCGGCCAGCGGCCCGGCCTTGTCTCCGAACAGCTTGCTCAACAGGTTGCTGCCCAGCGACGTCAGCGAAGCGGCGCTGTCTGGGTTGATAAGCGCTTGCGGATTGGCGAGCACACCGGTATCGATGTTGGCCGAAGTGATCGACTGAAAGAGGTCGCTCGCACCCTGCGGGGTGGAGGCTTTCTGCATCAATCCCGCCAGAAGCGCGGGGACGGCCGCGCCCATGGCAGACTTGACGGTGCCCTCGGATGCTCCGAGGTAGCTGGTCAGTGGACCGATCAGATCTTTGGAGGAACTGAGGAGGGAATCGGCAATGTTGATGGGCATAGCGGCGTTCTCCGTTGAGAGGAGGCGGAAGATCCGCACGTGCATCGCGCCACGTGAGACCGCGATGCGAAGGACAGCGCGCCGCACGACGCAGGAGTGCTTTGAGCAGGCACCCTCCCTCACCAAGCGTCGTCGGTGCGTGAGGGTCGGAGAATAGCGGAGGCCACCCGGCAGGGCCATCGGACCTTGGTCCTACAGCCGCGAGCCATGTGAAAGAACGAAAAGAACGATATGGGAAGCGTTGTCAGCTTGCCGTCAGGCAGGCGTACTACACTGTCCGTGCAGTTTCCCTGGAGTGTGTTGACCGCTGCCCGCCCTGCGCGAGTCGGCGGTTTTTTTTGGCACTAGCAATCATCTGAAAGGCGGACGGTCGAGCTAAACATTGAACCGGAAGTGCATCACGTCCCCATCCTTGACGACATACTCCTTGCCCTCCAGCCGCATCTTTCCCGCCTCCTTGGCGCCCTGCTCACCCTTCAGCGCCACGTAGTCGTCATACGTGATCACTTCGGCGCGGATGAAGCCTTTTTCGAAGTCGGTGTGGATGACACCCGCCGCCTTGCGGCGCGGTGTCGCCGCCATGGATGGTCCAGGCCCGCACTTCTTTCGGCCCGGCGGTGAAGTAGGTCTGCAGCCCGAGTAGTCCATAGGCGGCGCGAATCAGCCGATCGAGGCCGGGCTCCTGCATGCCCATATCGGCGAGGAACACGTGCTTGTCCTCTTCGGACAAGTCAGCGATCTGTGCTTCCAGGGCGGCGCATATCGGCACCACCGGTGCGCCTTCCTTTGCTGCGTGCTCCTTGATGCGCTCGAGCAGCGGATTGGCCGCGAACCCGTGCTCTCGCCACGTTGGCAACGTACATGGTGGGCTTCATCGTGAGGAGGAACAGGGGCTCTGAGGACCTCCATCTCCTCGTCGTAGAGGCTCACCGATCGGGCCGGCAGCGCCTGGTTCAACGCGACCAGCACTTTCTCCAGCACCGCCACCAGGCGCTGCGCCTCTTTGTCGCCGCCGGCTTTGGCCACCTTGCTGTACTTCGCCAGCTGCTTTTCCACGGTGGCCAGGTCCGCCAGCGCGAGCTCCGTGTTGATGGTTTCGATGTCGGACACCGGATCGACTTTGCCCGCGACGTGCACGACGTTGGGATCCTCGAAGCAGCGCACCACGTGTGCGATGGCGTCGGTCTCGCGGATGTTGGCGAGGAATTGGTTGCCCAGGCCTTCGCCTTTGGAGGCGCCGGCCACCAGGCCGGCGATGTCGACGAACTCGACGATGGCCGGGATCACCTTCTGCGGCTTGGCGATCTGCGCGAGCTTGGCAAGCCGCGGGTCGGGCACCTCGACCACACCCACGTTGGGCTCGATGGTGCAGAAGGGATAGTTCTCAGCCGCGATGCCCGCCTTGGTCAGCGCGTTGAACAGGGTGGACTTGCCGACGTTGGGCAGGCCAACGATGCCGCATTTCAAGCTCATGCGGCGCCGTCCTCGGAGGGTGAATCGGTCTTGGGTTGCGTATGCAGCCGGTGCATGGCCTTCTCCATTTCGCCCGCGACGATCAGCGGCCACACCTCCAGGCCGCGCTCGACCGCGGCCGAGATGAGCGGCGTCTCCTCCTCGCGCGGCGGGTGCAGCACGTAATTGGCGACGAGCGCCCGGTCGCCGGGGTGGCCGATGCCGATGCGCATGCGCCAGAAGTCGGGGCCGATGCGCGCCGCGATGTCCTTCAAGCCGTTGTGGCCGGCAACTCCACCGCCCTTCTTCAACCGCACGATGCCGGGGGCGAGATCGAGCTCGTCATGGACCACGAGAATGTCCTCGGGCGCGATCTTGTAGAAGCCGGCCAGTGCGCCGACCGACTGACCGCTGCGGTTCATGTAGGTCTGCGGCAGGAGCAGCCAGCAGTCCTCACCGCCCCCGGCCAGCCTGCCGACGCGGCCGAAGAAGCGCGACTCGGACTTGATCGACACGCGCTGTGCCTCGGCCAGGTTCTCGACCCACCAGAAGCCCGCATTGTGACGGGTGGTCTCGTACTCGCGCCCGGGATTGCCCAGGCCCACGACAAGCCGCATGTTGGCCGCGTTCGCTCGTTGCTAAGACGCCCGACGCTCAGATGCACCCGACGTTCAGATGTAAAAGGCCCGCCCGATCCGCCAGGACCGAGCGGGCCTCGCACGCAGATCTGGCGAAGAAGCCTATTTCTTCTCGTCCTTCTTGCCTTCCTTCTTCTCTTCCTTCGCGTCTTCCTTCTTCTCCGTCACGACCGGTACGGCCGCCGCTGGCACGGCCGCTACCTCCTCCTCGACCGGAGCCTCGGCCCTCGGCACCGGGATCGTCACCACCACCGCGTCGTCGCCGCCGCGCAGCTGCGAGGATTCAACGCCCTTGGGCAGGGTGAGCTCGGACAGGCGGATGGAGTGGCCCATCTGCAGGTTGGACAGGTCCACCTCGACATATTCGGGCAGGTCGTCCGGAAGGCAGATGACGTCCAGCTCGGACAGGACGTGATTGACGCTGCCGCCCCCGACCTTCACGCCTGGCGCAATGTCGGCGTGGACGAAATGCAGCGGCACTCGCATGTGGATCTTCTGGTCCTTGGCCACACGCTGGAAGTCCACGTGCATCACCTGCAGCCGCCACGGATGCATCTGGTAGTCGCGCAGCAGGACCTGCTGCTTATCGCTTCCCATGTTCAGCGACAGGATGGAAGCGTGGAAGGCCTCCTGCTTGAGCTTGAGCGCGAGATCCTTGTGATCGAGCTCGATCGCCTGCGCCGGCTGCCCGGCGCCATACAGGACGCCCGGCACGCGGCCGGTGTGACGCAGGCGGCGGCTCGCACCTTTGCCTTGCGTAGTACGCGGTGTTGCATCGACTTCGATTGCCATTGCCGACTCCTAGGTGAAACGTCATCCGCGACCAGATGACGGGTTACAAGAAACCTTCGTACGGCGAGCGCCGTGCCCAGCCACGCTCCTCGCGTGTTCTCCTCGCCACTTACTCCATGAACAGCGAGCTTACCGACTCCTCGTTGCTGATTCGCAGCATGGTCTCGGCCACCAACTCGGCGACCGACAGTTGCCGGATCCGCGAGCAGGCGCGTGCATCCTCGCGCAGCGGAATGGTGTCCGTCACCACCAGCTCGTCGAGCGCCGAGTTCTGGATGCGCTTGATGGCGGGTCCCGACAGCACCGGGTGAGTACAGTAGGCGAGCACCCGTTCGGCGCCCTTCTCTTTCAGCGCCAGCGCCGCTTCGCACAGGGTGTTCGCGGTATCGACCATGTCGTCCATGATCAGGCAGGTGCGGCCCTTGACCTCACCGATGATGTTCATGACGGTGGTGACGTTAGGACGCGGCCGCCGCTTGTCGATGATCGCCAGATCCGAGTCCAGCCGCTTGGCAAGCGCGCGCGCGCGGACCACACCGCCCACGTCAGGCGAGACCACCACCACGTCCTGGTAGCCGCGCTTCCACACGTCGCCGAGCAGGATGGGTGCGGAGTAGATGTTGTCTACCGGGATGTCGAAGAAGCCCTGGATCTGGTCGGAGTGCAGGTCCATGACCAGCAGGCGGTCCACGCCGACGGCCTGCAGCATGTTGGCGACGACCTTTGCGCTGATCGCCACGCGCGCGGAGCGCGGCCGGCGATCCTGTCGGGCGTAGCCGAAGTAGGGAATCGCGGCGGTGATACGCTCGGCCGACGAGCGCTTCAGCGCATCGACCATCAGCATCACTTCCATGAGGTTGTCGTTGGTGGGCATGCAGGTGGACTGCAGTACGAACACGTCCTTGCCGCGGACGTTCTCGAGCAGCTCCACAGTGACCTCACCGTCGCTGAAGCGCGAGACCTCTGCGCGGCCGAGGTGAATGTTCAGGTGCTTGACGACATCTTCGGCAAGCTTTGGATTCGCATTGCCGGTAAACACCATCAGGCTGTCGTAGGCCATCTTGCTTGAGGGGCTAGGGACTAGGGGGGCTAGGGGCTAGGGACTAGGGGCTAGGGAATCGGGGCGTCAGCGCGAATAGAATCTCTTACCCAAACATTCCACCGAGAGCATCCTCAGGCTGTGGTTCTTGCACCTTGGCCAAGTCCCTAGTCCCCAACCCCTAGTCCCTAGCCCCTGCAGTTCCCCTAGCCCCTGCTTTCCTTTGGCTGGGGAGGAAGGATTCGAACCTTCGCATGCCGGAATCAAAATCCGGTGCCTTAACCAGCTTGGCGACTCCCCAAACTTCCCGGTGCGTATCGCACCGGCACTTCATGCAACTCGTGCCGTATCCGCGGGGCCGCTACTCCAGCCAGCTCCACAGAGGATGACGATCCAATCCGCGCGCGACGAACCCCTGCATGCCCTGCGGGCGGCGCCCGAACACCTCCAGAGCGGCCGCTTGGCTGTCGAAGGCTGCGAAAACGCAGGCTCCCGAGCCGGTCATCGCTGCCGCAGCGTACTGCCGGAGCCAGGCCAGGTGCTCGGCCACAGCGGGGTGATGCCGGCACGTAACCGCTTCGAGGTCGTTGCGGCCTGCGCCCGCGGAAAAGCGCGATATTTTGAGGGGAGTCGAATCTCGTGTCAATTCAGGCGCGGAGAAGACAGCCGCGGTGGAGACCGCCACGGGAGGCACGAGCACCAGATACCAGGCCGGCGGGAGATCCACCGCGAGAAGCTGCTCTCCGACCCCTTCGGCAAAGGCGCTGCGGCCGAATACGAACACCGGCACGTCGGCGCCCAGCTGGACTGGCGAGCGACTGCAGCCGGGAGCGGGTCCACCCTAAGCCCCACAAGCGATTCAGGCCGATCAGTGCCGTTCCAGCGTCCGAGCTGCCACCACCCAGGCCTCCGCCCAGCGGCAAACGCTTGTCCAGCTCGACCGTGACGCCGGCACGCGTTCCAGAGCTCTGCTGCAGCAGGGCCGCCGCCCGCAGGGTCAAGTCCCGTTCAGCGGCCACGCCTGCCACCTCGCCGGCGCGCTCGATGCGGCCGTCCGCGCGCGGCCGCAAGGTCAGCGTGTCGCCATAGTCGATGAAGCGGAACAAGGTCTGCAGCTCGTGGTAGCCGTCTGCACGCCGGCCGATCACGTGCAGAAAGAGATTCAGCTTGGCCGGGGCCGGACACACCAGGCCGGCGTCAGATCGAGCCTGCATTGCCTAGTATCTAGCCGCCGGTCACGCTCCACTTCTCGACCAGCAACCGCATGCGCAATCGCTGTCCCTGCAGGTCGAGCTTGCTCGGGAGTCCGGCCACGCCCGCCGGGGCCCAGTCCAGGTAGGACACCTCCCAACCGGCCTGGGACAGCTGCTTGAGCCTGCCCTGATCGTCGAAGCTCTGGTCTTTGGTGGCAGCGCCCGGCCACGCCAGGCCGCGCACCCAGTAGGGCAACCCTTCAAGCGGAAGGTCCCAACCCAGCACTTCGAAGGCGAGTTGCTGCAGATCGGGGGCCCGGTGCTCGCGGCCGTCGGAGGTAGTCAGTACCGCACCCGAAGCGTCCTGCCTGAGTTGAGCAACGGTCGACCCCAGGGGAGAGTAGAACCACGAGCTCGTCCGCCTCGGCGCTGTGCTGCCAGCGTACTCGCCCTGGGTACCCTTCCTTCTGCACGCGCAGATTGATTCTGCCGTCGAGCTGAAAGGCTTCTACGCTTGCGGGATTGACAGTGGGTGCGGTCGCCGGCCGCTGCAAGGCCGCGCACGACGACAGCAGGATGGCTGCGAGCACGGCCACCCACGGGGTGGCCGCCACGCGAGGGCACTACTTCAAGAACCGCTTCATGGTGCCCTGAAGCAGCTCGTTCTCCGGATGCTCCTGGGCGGAGTCGCGCCAGACCTTCTCGGCGTCTGCGGGGCGGCCCTTGACCCACAGCACTTCGCCCAGGTGCGCAGCGATCTCGGGATCCGGGCGCTGGGTGTAGGCGCGCTGGAGGTAGTCCAGCCCGTCCTTGTGGTTGCCCATGCGAAACTGGACCCACCCCATGCTGTCGAGGATGAAGGGATCATCGGGAGACAGCTTGAGAGCCTTCTCGATGTACTCCTTGGCTTCCTTCAGGCGATCGGTGCGGTCGGCAAGCGTGTAACCCAGCGCGTTGTAGGCCTGCGCGTGATCCGGCTTGAGCTTGATCAGCTTGCGCAGGTTGGCCTCGGCCACGTCGAGCTTGTCCAGCTTCTCCGCGGCCAGTGCGGTGTCATACAGCAGGTCGACGTTGTCGGGCTGGACCTGCAGGGCGCGGGCCAGCACGGCGTAGGATTCCTGGTAATTCTTGGCCTCGCGCAGCAGCTGCGCCTCGGCCTGGATCAGCATGGCGCGTTGCTCGTCGGTCTGGACCTGCACGTTCTGCAGGTAGTCGCGCGCCTCGGCGAGCTTGTTCTGGCGGCTCAACAGGAAGGCATAGCGGGCCTGCGCCGGAATGTATTGGTCGCCCCCTTCCACCTGCCTGTACCAGACCATGGCTTCGGCGTCGCGCTTGCGCTCTTCGAACGACTGCCCGATGTAGAACCGCAGCGTATCCGGGTCGCGATAGCCGAGCGCCAGCCCGCGCTTGAGACTGGCTTCCGCGGTATCGAATTCGTCGAGCTGGAGCGAGAGCAGTCCGATGGTCACGGCAACATCGGCGTTGGTCGGCTGCTCGTCGAACATGAGCTGGTACTGCGCGCGCGCTTCCTTGAGCTTCTTGCTGCCGATCAGCAGACGCGCGTAGTTGGCGCGCACGTCGCGGGCCTTCGGGTGCGCCGCAAGGAACGCCTCGAGGTATTCGGCGGCCTTCGCCGGGGAGTCGCGCTGCTGGATCATCTGCGCCTGCAGCAGCGCGCCCAGCTCCCAGTCGGGCCGCAAGCGCATGGCTTCGGCGGCTTCGCTGTTGGCCATCTCGTACTTGCCCGCCACAAACGCCGCCTGGGCGACCGCGAAGTGCGCCTCGGGCATCTGCGGATAGCTTTTGGCGAGCTCGCGGGTGATGTTGAGGACGGCTGCCTTGTCGCCGGCCTTGCCCAGCAGGCTCTGCAGCTGCAGGAAGCCGTGCGCGATGTCGCCATCGGCACTGAGCATCGCCTGCAGCAGGGGCTTGGCCTCCTGCAGCTTGTTATTGGCCAGCAGCGCGCTCACCAGGGCCTGCCGTGCCTGCGGGTTGCCCTTGTCGGTGTCGTACCACAGCCGCGACGCCTCCAGCGCCAGGGCCGGCAACCGCGCGTAGTTGGCGATCTCCGTGGCGCGCTTGGCCAGGCGTGGGTCGCGGGTCGACTTCGCCATGTCCAGGTAGCCCTGGGCAGCCAGCTGCAGGTTGCCGCGCTGGCCGGCGATCTCCGACAACAGGAACTTGAAGAGCAGTTCCTGGTCCAGGGACTTGTCTGGAAGATTGGCGGGCGGAGGCGGCGCAGTTCCGAATACCTGGCGCGCGCGATCCTCCAGACCATCCCCGTCATCGTCGCCGGCCTGGGCCAGGTCTGACCAGGGCGAAAGCGGCCACGCCCCGTCGGCGGAAGCCGTGCGCGTGTCCCGCGCCGCTCCTGCATTGGTGTGCGGCTGATGCGCGCAGGCGCCGACGGTCGCCGCCAGGGCGACGGCAGCGAGGAGTTGGAGTTTGTACATGAGAACGTGTCCTGAACGGAGAACGGGTAAATCTTGAGAGACCACTACGCCCTGGATTCCACCAATCTGGCGCAAATACGGGGCGGGTCAGGGGCTGCAGCGGGTTCGAGCGTCGGTCCTTGCGGGCGGCTTCAATATCGAACCCAGTTTAGGTATATTTGCGGCGCGCCTCAAGTCGTTCACGACTTAAAATTGTCGGGTTCTCCGGGCGGCGGCGGCGCGGTGCGGCGTGCTTGGACCCCGGTCCAAGCAAATTCTTTGCCTTTGCCGCACAACCAATAACCATGTCCGATACCCCCAACGCAAGTACCCACTCGCAGGATATAACCGTGTCGGTGCGCGACTTGTCGCGCAGCTTCGGCGGTGCTCCGGCTGTGCGCGGGCTCGATCTCGACCTCAAGCGCGGCGAAGTGCTGGGGCTGCTGGGCCCCAACGGTGCCGGCAAGACCACGACCATGCAGATGCTGACCGGCAACCTTGCGCCCAGCACCGGCAGCATCGGCATCTGCGGGATCGACCTGCTGGAGCGGCCCACAGCCGCCAAGGCCCGGATGGGCTACCTCCCCGAGGTGCCGCCTCTGTACCGGGAGCTGACAGTCGACGAGTATCTGCGTATCGCCGCCCGCCTTCACCGCGTACCCCGCAACCGCCTGGTGGAAGCACTGGGACACGCCAAGCAGCGCTGCGGCGTGGCGGATATCGGCCACCGCCTCATCGGCACCCTGTCCAAGGGCTATCAGCAGCGGGTCGGCATCGCTCAGGCCATCATCCACGGCCCCGATGTCGTCATCCTCGACGAGCCCACCGTCGGGCTCGATCCAAACCAGATTCGGGAGATCCGCGCACTCATTCGCGAGCTGTCCGGCAGCCACAGCGTGATCCTGTCGACCCACATTCTCCCCGAGGTGGAGGCGGTGTGCGACCGCGTGCAGATCATGCATCGCGGCAACATCGTCTACAGCGACACGATCGAGGGGTTGCGGCGTTTCCGCGGTGGTCACGCCCTGTTGCTGGGTCTGCGCAGCCCTCCGCCGCTGGAAGAACTCACGGGTTTGGCCGGCGTGGCCCGAGTGGAGCCGGCCGTCGACGGGTTGCTGCGCGTGCTGCAGGCGCCCGAGCAGGACCCCACGGATGCGCTGGTTGCCGCGGCAGCGCAGCGGGGTTGGAAGCTGTTCCACCTGGCCCCCGAGCGCGCCACCTTGGAGGACGTCTTCGTGCAGTTGACCCAGCAGGAGGCCGCCGGCCCCGCGCAACCGGCCGAGGCGGCGGCATGATCCGCGTCGTCGCCATGAAGGAACTGCGGCTCCTGTTCGGCTCGCCGCTCGCCTGGGTGGTGCTGGCGTTTCTGCAGCTCATGTTCGCCTGGGTGTTCCTGTCCCGGCTGCAGATGTTCCTGGAGCTGCAGCCGCAGCTCGCCATGACGCCCTCCGCCCCAGGGGTCACCGAGATCATTGCCGCACCCGTCTTCGGCACCGCTTCCATCATGCTGCTGATGGTGATTCCGCTGCTGTCGATGCGCCTGATCGCCGAGGAGCGGCGCAACCAGACGCTGCCATTCCTGATGTCGGCGCCCGTGTCCATCAGTGGGATCGTACTGGGCAAATACCTCGCCCTGTTCGGCTTCCTGCTCCTGGCAGTGGGTCTGATCGTGGTCATGGCGCTGTCGCTGTATCTGGGCGGACGTCTGGATCTTGGCCTGCTCGCCACCAACGCACTGGGGCTGCTGCTGCTGTCGGGGTCCTTCGCTGCGGTGGGTCTGTATCTGTCCTGCCTGACCGCCCAGCCGCTGGTCGCTGCGGTCGGCACCTTCGCCACCTTGCTGGCGCTGTGGCTGATCAACATCGCCACCAGCGACCCGAACAGCGTTTTGCATCTGCTGTCGCTCATCAAGCATTTCGACAGCTTCGCCAAGGGCACGATTGCGCTGAGCGACCTCACCTACTACGTCGCGCTGATTGCCTTGTTCGTACTGCTGTCGATCCGGCGCCTGGACGGCGACCGCCTGCGGACATGAAGACCAGTCCAAGGCTGCGGCTGCAGTTGCTGGCGCAGAACGGTCTGTTCGCCGTGCTGCTGGTCGGCGCCGCCTTCCTCGCGGTGTATGCGCTGAAGGACAACCGCGTGCAATGGGACCTGACCCAGGGGCAGCGCAACACCCTGTCGCAGGGAACGCTCGCCGTGCTGGCGAAGATGCAGGGGCCGATCCACATCACCGCCTACGCGACGACCCAGGATCCGCAGCTGGGCGATCTGCGCCGGCTGATCAGCGAGTTCATCGCGCCTTACAAGCGCGCCAAGCCCGACTTGACGCTCGCGTTCGTCGACCCGCGCGAGCAGCCCAAGCAGACCAAGGACGCCAACGTGCGCACCAACGGCGAGCTGGTGATCGAGTACGGTCAGCGCTCGGAACACATCACCGCCTTCAACCTCAACGAGCAGGCCATGGCCAACCTGCTGCAGCGCCTGGCGCGCAGCCAGGAGCGGCTGGTCATGTACGTCGACGGCCATGGCGAGGCGAAACTGGATGGGCAGGCCAATTTCGACCTCGGAGACTTCGGCCGTCAGCTCGGCACGAAGGGGTTTCGCATCCAGCCCTTGAACCTTACAGTCGCCCCGGAAGTCCCGGACAATGCCAGCGTGCTGGTGGTCACGCCGCCCCGCGTGGACTTGCTCAAGGGCGAGGTCGACAAGATCAAGCGCTTCCTCGAGCGCGGCGGCAACCTGCTGTGGCTCATCGACCAGGAGCCGTTGCATGGTCTGCAGCCGATCGCCGAGTACCTGCACCTGCAGCTCTCTCCAGGTGTGGTGGTGGATCCGGCAGCGGCTCGGCTGGGCGGCGAGCCGACCATCGCGGTGTCGGCGAGCTACGGGACGCATGCGATCACTGAGACGTTCGCAGGCTACATCACCGTTTTTCCGCTGGTACGCCGCATCGCAGTCGATCCAGAGGCGAAGGGATGGCACGCCACGACGCTGGTGGAGGTGGCACCCAACGGCTGGGTGGAAACCGGAGACCTGAACAAGGAAATCCGCTTCGACCAGGGGCGCGACGTGCACGGGCCGGTGCCCGTGGCGGTCGCGCTCGAACGCAGCCAGAACAATCGGGGACAGCGTGTGGTCGTCATCGGCGGGAGCAGCTTCCTGTCCAATACCATCGTCGGGCAGCTCGGCAACCTGGATTTCGGGACGAACGTGCTGAACTGGCTGTCCGAGGACGAGAACCTCATCACCATCCAGCCGCGCCCGCGCGTCGACAGCGATCTCAACTTGACGCGCGCCAAGCTCGGCGTGATCGCGATAGGCTTCCTGCTGTTCGTCCCGGCCGCGTTCCTCTTCGCCGGCGGCATGATCTGGTGGCGGCGGCGCAGAGGCTGACGACCCGTGGCCTGACGCCATGAACCGCGGCTGGATCGTCAATGGGGTGCTGCTTGCAGCGGTGGTCGGGCTGGGCTGGTACATCCTCTACCGGCCTGCCGCTGACGAGGCGCCGCAGCACAAACTGACGACGCTGGCCCCGAGCACGGTGTCGCACGTGCTGATCGAACCGCGCGGCGGTGAACCGATCGAGCTCGCCAAGCGAGGCGAGGCCTGGTACCTGGTGCGACCGTTCGAAGCACGCGCCGACCGCAGCCAGGTGGAGCGCTTGCTGGAGATCACCAGCGCCGGCAGCAAAGAGAAGCTTGCTGCGACCGATCTCGCGCGCTTCGATCTGGACCATCCCGGCGCTCACGGTCACGCTGGGCGACCAGCGCTTCGCCTTCGGCACCATGAACCCGCTCAATCAAGAGCAGTACGTGCTGGCCGGCGACGCCGTGTACCTGCTGCCCTCCTTCTATGCGTCGCTGGTGCCGCAGAAAGCCGAGCGCCTCCTCACCCACGCCTTGTTCGTCGCCGGCGAGACGCCGGTCGCCTTCGTGCTCCCGGCATTCCGTGTCGAGCAGCAAGGCGCGAAATGGGTGCGCGTCCCGCCCGCCCCGAAGGAGCCGCCCAGCCAGGACGAATTCAACCGCTGGGTGGAAGGGTGGCGTTTTGCCTCCAGCCTGGTCACGCAACGCGCCGGCAGTGGTGTAGTGAAAGAACGCATCGAGGTGCGCCTGAGCGACGGTCGCACGCTCAAACTCGAGGTGCTGCAGAAGGACCCCGAGCTGATTCTGGTGCGCCCCGACGAGAAGCTGCAGTTCTTCTTCTCGGGCGAAGTCGCCAAGCGTCTGACGACGCCGCCCGAAGCCCCTGCGCCGGCCAGCGATGCGGCCACCTCCGCGGTACCGGCCGCCGGCCCGGCGACGTCCCCGCAACCGGGGCAAGCCCGCTAGGGCGTCCTGGGCACTACGGAGCTGCGCTCAAGACCATGCCCGAGCTGCCCGAAGTGGAAACCACGCGGCGCGGCTTGGAGCCACACATGAGTGGACAGGTCATCCGCACCGCCGTCGTGCGCCATCGCGGCATGCGCTGGCCGGTGCGGGCGGACCTCGGCCGCTTGCTCGCCGGGCAGCGCATCCAGCGGCTGGATCGGCGCAGCAAATACCTGCTGATCGACTGCGGCGCCGGCTGGCTGATCGTGCACCTGGGGATGTCGGGGAGGCTGCGCGTGGTGCCTGCAGACACCCCTGCGGGCAAGCACGACCATTTCGATCTGGTCCTGGAGACCGGCAACGCCGTGCGGCTGACCGATCCACGCCGGTTCGGTGCAGTGCTCTGGCAGAAGGGCGAGCCGGCCCGCCACAAGCTGCTGCGCGACCTCGGCCCGGAACCCTTTGCGCCGGAGTTCAACGCGCGCTGGCTGTATGGCTGGACGCGCGGGCGCAAGGCTCCGATCAAGAGCCTGCTGATGGACAGTCACCTGGTGTGCGGAGTCGGAAACATCTACGCCAGCGAGTCGCTGTTCCGCGCCGGCATCCATCCCTCGCGGCCCGCCGGACGTATCAGCGTGGCCCGCTATGCGCGGCTGGTCACGAGTGTCCAGGAGACCCTCGAGCAGGCGATCCGCGCCGGCGGCAGCACCCTGCGCGACTTCGCCAACGCCGACGGCGCGCCCGGATACTTCCAGCAGGAGCACTTCGTCTACGACCGGGCCGGCATGCCGTGCAAGAAGTGCGGAAGCGCGATTCGCGCTGTGCGCATCGGACAGCGCTCGGCTTTCTACTGCCCGCGCTGTCAGCGCTAGCTCTCACGCGCTACTTCTTAAGGCTGAACCGCGGAGGCGCAGAGGCGCAGAGACCCGCAGAGCAATAGGAACGGACCCTTTGCAGTGATGGCCGGCTCGACCATCCAGCGATCATTCCCTTCCTCTGCGCTCCTCCGCGCCTCTGTGCCTCTGCGGTTCAGCTCTAGGCAGTAGCAACGCGCTGAAGCGCGGCGTATTTGGCCTGAAGCTGCTCGCAGGTCTCGACCACGTCCGGGTTCACGACAATGCAGTCGACCGGACAGACTTCCACGCACTGAGGCACCGCGAAGTGACCCACGCACTCGGTGCAGCGCGAAGCTTCGATCTGATAGATCTCCTCGCCCTGCGAAATGGCCTGGTTCGGGCACTCGGGCTCGCAGACGTCGCAGTTGATGCACTCGTCGGTGATCAGCAGAGCCATGGCTGCAATCAGCTCTGCGCCGAACGCATGCGCTCGATGCGTGCCACGACGTTGGGGCTGACGAACAAGCTGACGTCACCGCCCAGGGTGGCGATCTCGCGCACCATGGTTGCGGAGATGAACATGTACTGCTCGGAAGGCGTCAGGAACATGGTTTCGACATCGGGGTAGAGCTGACGGTTCATGCCCGCCATCTGGAACTCGTACTCGAAGTCGGACACCGCGCGCAGCCCGCGCAGGATCACGTGCGCTCCCTGACTGCGCATGAAGTCCATCAGCAAACCGGAGAAGCCGAGCACCTGGACGTTGTCATGACGGGCCAGGGCCTCGCGCGCCATGTCGATGCGCTCGTCGAGACTGAACATCGGCCGCTTGGCCTTGCTGTCGGCGATCGCAACGATGACCTCGCTGAACAGGCCCGTGGCGCGGCGGACCAGATCCTCATGGCCACGCGTCAGCGGATCGAAGGTTCCGGGATAGACAGCCTTCTTCACGAAGCGACTCTCATCAAGTGGCAATGCGCCGCGCCGGCGCGGGTCTCCCGGAGCACCTCCCACGGCGCCGGCAACGCCGCGAACTGCGCCGACTCCAGATACACCAGCGCTTCGGGCGCGAGGCGTACGCGCACCGCGTCGAGGAGAGCGCCCTGTTCCCGCATGGCGTAGGGCGGGTCGAGAAACACTACATCATAGGCGCGTGTGTCGCCAGCCAGGAATTCTAGCGCATCCGCCCGTACCAGTTGGACCGTGGTCGCGCCCAGCGCGTGGACGCTGGCTTCGAGCCCGCGATAGATCCGCGCATCGCGCTCCACCAGCACGGTGAGCTTGGCGCCTCGCGAAGCCGCCTCCAGCCCCAGTGCGCCGCTGCCAGCGAACAGGTCCAGGCAAACCCGGCCGCTCAGATCCTGCCCGAGCCAGTTGAACAGGGTCTCCCGCAACCGGTCCGGAGTGGGGCGCAGCCCTGGCAGCGCCGGGAACTGCAGCCAGCGGCTGCGCCATTCACCGCCGACAATACGCACGCGGTTGCGCAATGACACCCTACTGAGCCGGGGTGCCGCCCACGACCACGGTGACCATCCGATCGGGGTGGATGCGGCGCTGGAACGCGTCCCGGACCTGGTCCACCGTGACAGCCTGCACCCGGTCGGGAAAACGGTCCAGGTAGTCGAGCGGCAACCGGTAGAAACCGATGACGCCGAGGTAGTCGAGAATCTTGCGGTTGCTGTCGATACGCAGCGGGAAACCGCCGATCAGCGCCTGTTTCGCGTCTTCGACTTCCTGGGGTGTGGGACCCTGCGCCGTGAACTGCGCCAGCGTGTCACGCGCGAGTTCGAGCGCCTGGTCGGCCTGGGCCGCACGCGTCTGCAGGCCGATCTGAAAGGCGCCGGCCTGCTCGTTGGGGGAAAAAACGCTGTAGACACTGTAGCGTGAGGCCGCGCTTCTCGCGCAACTCGGCCGGTCAGGCGTGACGTAAAGCCGCCCCCTCCGAGGATGTAGTTGCCGATCAGCAGCGGGAAGTAGTCCGGATCATCGCGTTTCATGCCCGGTGCGCCGAGGAAGATGTGGGCCTGCGTGGAAGGATAGGGGATGCGGCGCGTGCTCGCAGCGTCCAGCGGCGCCACGGGCGGCAGCGGCGGCAGGGGTTCGCTCGCTTCCGGCAACCCCGCGGTGAGCTGCTCTGCGATCGCTTCTGCGCGCTCACGGGAAACAGCTCCAATGATCGCCACGACCGCGTCCCGGCGGTTGAAGAAGCGCGCATGGAACTGGGCCAGGTCTCCACGCGTGAGATGCGTCACCGACTCTTTCTCTCCGCTTGCCCGCAATCCGTAGGGATGATCCCGGTACACCAACCGTCCGAATGTACGGCTGGCGATCCCCGCGGGCTTCGCGTCGCTCTCCTGCAATCCCGCCACCACCCGCGCCTTCTCCCGCTCCAGGGCGGCCGCGGGAAAGCTCGGCGCCTGCAGGATGCCGGCCATCACCTCCAGAGCAGGCGCGAGATTCGCCTCTGCGCTGAGCGAGCGCAGCGACAGGCCGGCGCGGTCGTAGTCGAAAGTCTGGCCGAGGTTTGCGCCGACATCGCCGAGACGGCGTGAAACTTCTTCTTCGTCCAGAGTCGCCGTGCCGGCTTGCAGCAACCCCAGCGTCAAGTCCCGCGAGCCCCGAGCGGGCGAGCGTGTCGCGCCCGGACCCGGCCGGGAACTGCACGCTCACGTCCACGATCGGCAAGTTGTCGCTGTGGACGAAATAGACGCGCGCCCCGCTCGAGGTCTCCCAGCGTTCGATCGGCAGGAGGGCATGGGCCGGCCCGGCGCAAACCAGCATCGCCGTCGCAAGGAGCGCGACATGGGCTCCGCGCAGGCTCATTCGGTCTCACCGGGAGTTACGCGGGTCCGAGTGCGGGCCGCGTCTGGAATGGGCTGCGGATCGAGCACGGCCACCGTCAGGTTGTCGTCGACAAAATAGCGCCGCGCGACCTCCTGGACTTGTGCCGCCGTCACCTCTTGCAGCCGTTTCGCCTGCGCCTGCATCGAGTCGGGTGGCAACCCGGCATTGTCCAGGGCGCCGATCTGCATGGCCTGGCCGAACATGGAGTCGAGCTGATAGATCTGCCCCGCCACGACCTGCGCACGCACGCGCTTCAGCTCGTCCTCACCCACGCCGTCCTCTGCGATCCTGCGCAACTGCTCGCGCAGGGCCGCCTCCGTCTCCTGCACCGTCCGGCCCGGAGAAGGGGTCGCCTTCAGGACGAACAGCGCAGCGCCGCGATTGACGGCGTCGTAGCTGGAGCCAGCGGACACGGCAATCTTGGACCCGCGCACCAGCGCGCGCGGCAACCGCGCGGCCGGATCCCCGTCGAGCAATGCAGAGAGCGTCCACAGCGCATACGCGTCACGGTCGCGATCGATGTCCTCCAGACCGGGAACGTGCCAGGCCATGAGCAGATAGGGTAGCTCGGCCGGCGCCTTCAGCGTGATGCGCCGGAGTCCAGCCTGCGCGGGCTCCAGAACATGCTTGCGGGCCGGCAGCGCCCGCGCCGGGATGGGCCCGAAGAGGCGTTCCGCTTCCTCGAACACTTTCTGCGCTGACACGTCGCCGACCACCACCAAGGTGGCGTTGTTGGGCGCGTACCACGCCCGGTACCAGTCGCGCGCGTCCTCGGCACGCATGTTCTCCAGGTCGTTCATCCAACCCACCACCGGCGTGCGATAGGGATGGGCCTCCCAGGCGGTCGCCAGCAGGCGCTCGTACAACAAGGACTGCGCGGCTGATCGTCGGTGCGCAGCCTGCGCTCCTCCATCACGACCTTGATCTCCTTTGCGAACTCATCGTCGCTGAGCTGCAGGTTGGCCATGCGATCGGCCTCGAGCTCGAGCGCCAGCCCGAGCTTGGACTTGTGCAGCTGCTGGTGGTACGTAGTCGAATCGCGGTTGGTGAATGCGTTGTCGCGGCCACCGGCACGCGCGATGGTGCGCGAGAACTCTCCGGCGGGCCGCGAGCGCGTGCCCTTGAACATCATGTGCTCGAGGACGTGCGCCACACCGGTGGTCCCGGTCTTCTCGTCCATGCTGCCGGTGCGATACCACACCATCGACACCACTACGGGAGCGCGGCGATCCTCCTTCACGATTACCTTCATGCCGTTGGACAGGACGTGCTCTTCCAAAGCCGGAGCCGCAGCGGCCCAGCCCAAGCCTGCGGTCAAGGTGAAAGCGCACGCGGCCAGGATTCGAACGGGTCGTGTGCAAACAGAGACGTGGCGGGGATGCGGAAATGGAAGCTGTCATGAGCCAAGACAAGAGGTAGACCGGCTAGAATGCAGAGAGGCGACGCTACATTGGCGCCCGACCGAGTCGCTGGACCATGTCGGTGACGCTCGATCAAAGAGCTGGACGCGTACGCGCCGCAAAAGCCCGCGACACTCGCGAAGCCATTCTTCAACAGCCTGTAGACCACCAAAAGTATGTTGGGTTTCCTCAAGGGTGACAAGACCGAGGCGGCAAGCCGGGCACAGGCTGGCTCGCCCGCCTCAAGAGCGGTCTGACCGCAACGCGGGCGAAGCTCGGCGCGCCACTGTCGGCGCTGCTGGGCAGGCACGCGCGTATCGACGAAGCGCTGTACGAAGAGCTGGAAGGCTTGCTGCTGACTTGCGACGTGGGCGTGGACGCGACCGCTTTCCTGCTGTCCGAGGCACGCAAACGCGCATCCCGCGCGCAGCTCACCGACCCGGCGCAGCTCAAGCAAGTGCTCAAGGACTGCATGCGCGAGCTGCTCGCGCCGGTCGCGCAACCGCTTTCAGTCGAAGGCGCGCGCCCCTTCGTCCTGCTGATAGCCGGCGTGAACGGCTCGGGGAAGACCACTTCCATCGGCAAGCTCGCTCACTACTACCAGCAGCAGGGCAAGAAAGTGATGCTGGCGGCGGGCGATACGTTTCGCGCTGCTGCAGTGGAACAGCTCAAGATCTGGGGCGAGCGCAACGATGTGGCCGTGATCAGCCAGTCCGGCGGCGATCCCGCAGCTGTGGTGTTCGATGCCGTGCAGGCTGCGCAGGCACGCGGCATTGACCTGCTGATCGTTGACACCGCCGGGCGCCTGCCGACGCAGCTGCACCTGATGGAAGAGCTCAAGAAGGTCAAGCGGGTGATCGCGCGGGTGATCCCCGATGCACCGCACGAGATCATGCTGGTGCTGGACGCGAACACCGGCCAGAACGCGGTGAGCCAGGTGAAGGCGTTCGACGACGCGCTCGGGCTGACCGGGCTCGCCGTTACCAAGCTGGATGGCACCGCGCGCGGCGGAACGATCGCGGCCATCGCCCGCTACAAGCCCGTCCCGGTCCGGTTCATCGGCGTGGGCGAGGACATCGACGATCTCCGGCCCTTCGACGCGCAGGAGTTCGTGGGCGCGTTGTTTGACTGAGGGGCTAGGGGCTGGGGACTAGGGGCTAGGGAGGTCCGTGGGTATTACCATGCGGTGGTTCGAGTCGGCTTTTTCACGCCCCAGTGCGTCAGTCTCTCCATGCCGCTGCCTAGTCCCTAGCCTCTAGTCCCTAGTCCCTGCCGTTGATCTCCTTCTCGAACGTCACCAAACGCTACGCGGGCAGCGCGGACGCGCTGAGCGACATTTCCCTCGCAATCGAGCCCGGGGAGGCGGTCGTGGTAACGGGCCATTCGGGGGCAGGCAAGACCACCTTGCTCAAGCTGATGGCTGCCATCGAGCTGCCCAGCGCCGGCACCGTGATCATCAATGGGCAGAACACGCGGGCGCTGAAGGTGGCCGCCCTGCCGTTCCTGCGGCGCCGCTTCGGCATCGTGTTTCAGGATCACAAGCTGCTGCCCGATCGCAGCGTGCTGGACAATGTCCTGTTGCCGCTGCAGATCGCCGGCTTCGATCGGCGTGATGCCGGGCGCCGCGCACGCGCCGCACTCGACAAGGTGGGGCTGCTCGGCAAGGAGCGGGCGCTGCCGATAACGCTGTCGGGCGGTGAACAGCAGCGCGTCTGCATCGCCCGAGCGGTGGTGCATCGCCCGGCCGTGCTGCTGGCCGACGAGCCCACCGGCAACCTGGATGAAGCCTACGCCATCGACATCATGGAGCTGTTTCGCTCCTTCAATCAGGTCGGCGTGACGCTGGTGCTCGCCACGCACGACCGGCTGGTGCGCGACCGGCTGCGCGCCCGCACCATTGAGCTGTCCGGCGGACGTCTGATGGAGCCGCAGGCGGCGTGACGGGCTGGCTCGCTCAGCACCGCGCCGCGCTGCGCGACGCGGCCAGGCGGCTGATGAGCGGTCCGCTGGCGACGCTTCTGAACGTGGTGGTGATCGGCGTTGCCCTCAGCCTGCCGGTGGGCCTGTACCTGGTGCTCAGCCAGCTGCAGGAGCTGTCGCGGCAGCTCTCCGGCGATCCGCAAGTGAGCTTGTTTCTGGCGCTCGACGCGACCACGGCCAACGTCGCCGACATCGAGCAACGGCTGCGTGGCGCCCGCCACGTAGACCGCGTGCGCTTCGTACCCCGCGCGGAGGCTTTCGAGGAACTCAAACGTAACGCAGGGCTGGACGAGGTTCTCGACAGTCTGCCACGCAATCCATTGCCGGACGCCTTCGTCGCCACGGTCGAGGGCAATCGCCCGGAATGGCTGGAGAGCCTGCGTGCGGAGGCGAGCGGTTGGCCCAAGGTCGAGCACGTGCAACTCGACTCGGACTGGGCGCGCCGGCTGTACGCAGCCTTGCAGGTCGGCCGCACACTCACGCTGTTGCTCGCAGTCCTGCTTGCCCTGGCCCTGATCGCGGTGACGTTCAATACCATCCGCCTGCAGATTCTGACCCGGCGCGAGGAGATCGAAGTGTCGGGGCTGATCGGTGCCACCAAGCCCTTCATCCGTCGGCCCTTTCTATACTTCGGCGCGATCCAGGGGGTGGCCGGAGGGCTCACGGCCTGGCTGGTCGTTACGCTGGCCGTCTGGATCCTGAACCGGGACGTTGCCGTCGCTGGCCGCCCTTTACGCTTCCGGCTGGCGGCTGCGGACGCTGTCTGCCCTGGACGCTTCGAGCCTCCTGGCCCTGTCGGCTGCCCTAGGTTGGATAGGGGCCTGGCTCTCAGTAAGTCGTCACTTACGTGACCCTGTCCGGGGGTGAAACCAGGGAACTTTCAGCCGCATTGGCACTCTCATCGACCGAGTGCTAGAATCACAACAACTGGACCGGAGACCCCATATGACCACCTTCTTGCCTGCGACCCTCGCGCTGCCGTCGGCGGCGGGCAGCCTGGAGAGCTACATCCAGGCCGTCAACCGCTACCCGCTGTTGACCGAGGAGGAGGAGTTGCGTCTGGCCCGGCAGTACCGGGACAAGGACGACCTGGACGCGGCTGGCCAGCTGGTCATGTCGCACCTGCGCCTGGTGGTTTCGATCGCGCGCGGCTATCTGGGCTACGGCCTGCCGCACAGCGACCTGATCCAGGAGGGCAACGTCGGCCTGATGAAAGCGGTCAAGCGCTTCGACCCGGATCGCGGCGTGCGTCTGGTGTCTTTCGCGGTGCATTGGATCCGCGCGGAGATGCACGAGTACATCCTGCGCAACTGGCGCATCGTCAAGATCGCGACGACGAAGGCGCAGCGCAAGCTGTTCTTCAACCTGCGCAGCATGAAGACCGGGCACGGCGCGCTGAGCACGCAGGAAACCAACGACATGGCGACCCAGCTGCGCGTGAAGCCGGCGGAAGTCTCCGAAATGGAGACCCGGCTGTCGGGTCAGGATCTTGCGCTGGAACCGGTGGGTGAGGACGAGGAAGACACCTATGGTCCCATCACTTACCTGTCCAATCCCGAGGACGAGCCGGGCCGCATTCTCGAGCACGACGAGAGCGAGCGCCTGCGCACCGAAGGCCTGGAGCGCGCGCTTGGCAGCCTCGATCCGCGCAGCCGCCGGATCATCGAGACGCGCTGGCTGCGCGAGCAGGATCAGCTGACGTTGCACGATCTGGCCGAGGAGTTCGGCGTGTCGGCCGAGCGCATCCGGCAGATCGAGGCACAGGCGATGAAGAAGATGCGCGGCCTGATTCCTGCCGCTTGAGGCATTCGCCGCAACAATGACAAACGCCGCCCAAGGGCGGCGTTTGCTTTTCTGACAGACCAGCGTCGCCGACGCCTGTCTGAACCGGATCAGGAAGTCTTCAGCAGTTGCCCGATATCGTGGGCGAATACGTCCGCGCCCTGTCCGTAGCCCACCAGCAGGCGCAACCTGCCCTGCGGGTCAAACACGTAGCTGCCGGAGGAGTGATCGACGCTGAAGGTATCCGCGGTGGGGCCGGGGCTCTTCTGATAGAACACCTTGAACTCGCGGGCGGTGCGCGCGATGGCATCCTTGTCGCCGGTCAGGCCGACAAAACGCGGATCCAGGGCGGTGACGTATTGCTTGAGGATCTCCGGCGTGTCTCGCTCGGGGTCGACGGTCACCATCAGCACCTGCACGCGATCGCCGTCCGCTCCGAGCTGCTTGACTGCGCGCGCAAGCTCCGCGAGCGTGGTGGGGCACACGTCGGGACAGTGCGTGAAGCCGAAGAACACCACCACGACCTTGCCGCGGAAGTCGGACAGCGTGCGCGGCGTGCCGTTGTGATCGACGAGCGTGAAGTTCTTGCCGAAGTCCGCTCCGGTGATGTCGGTGGAGCGGAAGCTGGGGTTGCTGCTCTGCCCGCAGCCCGCCAGCAGGATGGCGAGGGCGACGGCGCCCAAGTACCGCGCGAGCATCACCAGAGGATGCGCACGTAGTGGTCGATCAGCAGGGCGGCAAACAGCAGCGAGAGGTAGATGATCGAGTAGCGGAAGGTTCTCTGCGCCAACCGGTCGCTGTAATCGACGTAGATCCGAACCGCGTACCACAGGAAGATCCCCCCCAGCGCCAGCGCGCTGACGAGGTAGACCAGGCCGCTCATGCGGGTGGTGAAGGGCAGCAGGCTCACCGCCACCAGGATCAAGGTGTAGAGGAGCACGTGCAGGCGTGTGAAGCGATCGCCATGGGTCACCGGCAGCATGGGCACACCGGCTTTCGCGTATTCCTTCTTGCGATACAGGGCGAGTGCCCAGAAGTGCGGGGGCGTCCAGGCAAAGATGATCAGGAACAGCAGCAATGCGTCGGAGTGGATCTCGCCGGTGACCGCCGCCCATCCCAGCACCGGCGGCATCGCCCCGGACGCCCCGCCGATCACGATGTTCTGTGGCGTCAGCGGCTTCAAGATGACCGTGTAGACAACCGCATAGCCGACGAACGTGGCGAGCGTCAGCCACATGGTCAGCGGATTCACCAGCGCATAGAGCACGAACAGACCCGCGCCGCCGACGCTGGCGGCGAACAGCAGCGTCTGTAACGAGGTGAGCTGACCCATCGGCAGGGGCCGCGCTCGCGTACGCGCCATGAGCGCGTCGATCTTCTGTTCCACGAGGCAGTTGATCGCTGCGGCTGCACCCGCGACCAGCGCGATGCCCAGCGTGCCGAGCAGGAGTGCGCGCAGCGGCACCATGCCCGGCGTGGCCAGGAACATGCCGATGACCGCCGTGAAAACGATCAGCGACACCACCCGCGGCTTGGTCAGCGCCAGGAACTGCTGGAGCCTGACTCCCGACTGTCGGATCTGCACACTGCTCATGCATAGGGCGAGAAGTTTAGCATCAGCCGATTCGAGACGCGCGCAGCAAGCGCGACAGATCCTTCTTGATCCGGCTGGGATCGGCGTCGCGCGGATAGCGCAGCACCAGGTTGCCCAGCGGATCGACCAGATAGATGTGGTCGCGCAACGAGCTTGTTGCCGGCAACTTCGCGAGCAACGCATCGCTCGGCGCCTGCAACAGGTGGGTGCCTGCGTACTCGCTCACCAGGGCCGCTGCGGGCACATCCGCGTCTTCGAGCAGCCAGACGCGTTCGATCCGATCCATGTCCTTGCCCTGGGTAAGCCGCACCTGGCGCATGATGTAGAGCTTGCGCCGGCACCAGTCGTCGCAGCTGCCCGAATCCACCATCAGAAACGCCCACTTGCCCTTGAGCTGCGGCAGCGCGTTTGCGGCCTGCAGCTCCGGCAGCGGCGCAGCCAGTAACTCCCCGTAGTTGACGAACGCGGCTGGCTTCCAGAACCAGTAAAGCAGATAGCTGCCGACAAGCGGCAGAAGCGCCACCGCGGCGATGGCAATCAGGTTAAGCCGCGCCGAGCGTCGGCGTTTTTCTTCTGACATTGAGCAGAATGTAGATCAATGCGATGGCCGCGCTCATCGCGAACCACTGCAGGGCGTAGGCGCGGTGCACATCCACGCCGGTATCGGGGCGGCTCCAGGCCCGCACCAGGCCATCTCCCAGATCGTTGTGCTGCTGGAGCAGCACGGGCTGGAGCTCGACCTGGTAGATCTGCCGATAGCGCTCGAAGGGCAGGTTCTGCCACACGCGGCCGCTTACCGTCTGATCGGACAGCTCGAAAAATCGACGCGGCGGCGGCAGGGCAATTCCCTCTACCCGCAGCATGCCCTTCGGGGTGGTCACGGCGGGCAGCTCGTTGCGTCGCGCGGGCGCCTTGACCCAGCCGCGGTCGACCAGGACGTAAAGGCCGCCGTCCCCGAGGCGCAGCGGGGTGATGACCTCGTAGCCGATCACTCCCGCACGCACCTTGTTGTCCAGCAGCACGCTGAGCTCGGGACGAAATTCCCCCTGCGCCTCGACACGGTAGAAGGCGACCTCCTCCGTGTGCACAGGCGTGGCCGGCAGATGCAAAGGCGGCTGGGCCCCGGCGAGGTCCATGCGCTGCTGAAGCTGCAGCTTGTAGGCAGCGCGATCGAGCTGCCAGTTGCCCAGGAAGGCGGTCACGAGCACGCCCACGACCGCTGCCACGGTCGGAACGAGCTTGCCTTTGAACTGCAGTTGCATGGAGTCGAATCGGCAGGCAGCGCTCGCGGGTGCGCCTGATGCGAAGCGGATCGAGTCTCAACACCCTGTTAGACTGCCGTCTTTGCAGGTGTTTCCGTGAAGATCGTAATCATCGCGTTTCTGATCGTCATCGTCGGCAGCCTCGGCTCCGCGCTCTACTACCTGGTTCGCGACAAAGGCGGATCGGATCGAACCGTGAAGGCCCTGACCGTGCGCATCTCGCTGTCCATCGCACTGTTCGTGCTGCTGATGGCGGGATACTACTTCGGGTTCATTCCCAGCGGCGGACACTGACCGAACCCCGGCCGGCGCGCCGGTGGAGCCTGGAAACAGCAGCGCCGCACCCTTCGGTGCGGCGCCTTGCCGCCGTCGGCTCCGGCCCCTGCGGACTTCTAGGTTTCGGGCACGGTCGCTGGCGCAGTTACAGCCAGTAGACGAGCACGAACAACATCAGCCAGACCACGTCCACGAAGTGCCAGTACCACGACACCCCTTCGAACGCGAAGTGGTGCTCCGGAGTGAAGTGCCCCTTGAGCGCCCGGAAGAAGATCACGATCAGCATGATCGTCCCCAGGGTCACGTGGAAGCCGTGGAACCCGGTGAGCATGAAGAACGTTGCGCCGTAGGCGCCGGCGCCCAGGGTCAAGCCCATTTCGGTGTAGGCGTGGTGATATTCGTACGCCTGCAGACCCAGGAACAGGCAGCCGAGCGCGACGGTCAGGAACAGCCCGAACACGAGCTGCCCCCGATTGCCCTTCTTGAGTCCCCAGTGCGCCCAGGTGACGGTCGCGCCCGAGCTCAGCAGGATCAGGGTGTTGATTGCCGGGATGCCCCAGGCGGCCATCGGCTCGAACGCGCTCTTCAGGTACGGCCCTGCGCTCGGCCACGTGCCTTTGAAGCCCGGCCAGAGCAGTTCTCCGGTATCGCCGCTGGCCAGCCACGGCACGGCCAGGGCGCGCATATAGAACAGGGCACCGAAGAACGCCGCGAAGAACATCACTTCGGAGAAGATGAACCAGCTCATGCCCCAGCGGAACGAGAGGTCGACCTGCTTGTTGAACTTCCCGCCCTCGCTCTCGCGGATCACCGTGCCGAACCAGCCGAACAGCATGTAGATCAGGATCGCCGAGCCGATGGCGAGCAGGATCCAGCCGGAGCCCACGCCATTGACCAGCAACACCGCGCTCAGTGCCATGGTGAACAGCGCGATCGAGCCGGTGACCGGCCAACGGGACGGTGCAGGCAGGTAGTAGTGGGTGGAATCTGTGGCCATTTATGTGCGACTCCTCTCCTGACTTGGTGTTTGTTGCAACCGCCTATCGACTTGTAATCACCTGCACGAGCGTCACCAGCACCGCGACGAACACTGCTGCAGCAATCAGCCCCGCGACGATCACATGGACCGGCTTGAGGCTGGCCAGGTCCCGATCGCGCGCCGCGCTCTTGCGAATGCCGATGAAGGCACTGAGCACGGCCGACACCGCCCGGAACGGGCTGCTGGACCTGCCCTCGCCTTCCTCGCCCCGAGCCATCCGCTAGCCCGCGTCCGCGCCCCTGCCTCCGGGTACTTCAAAGAACGTGTAAGAGAACGTGATCACCGACACATCGCTCGGCAACCTCGTGTCCAGCACGAACTGCAGCGGCATGCGCCGCGTCTCGTTCGCTTTCAGCTCCTGCCTCGTAAAGCAGAAACATTCGATCTTCTTCACGTACTCTCCCGCGACCTGCGGGCCGTAGCTGGCAATCGCCTGGCCCACGATCGGTGTACCGCGCGGTGTTGCGGGCTTCGTACAGCACCTGCACCAGCTGGCCGGGATGCACCCGCACGCTGCGCTGCAGGGGGCGGAATTCCCAAGGCAGACCGCGCGTGTTGGCGTCGAACTCGATGGTCACCAGCCGCCCCTCGTCGACCTGGGTGTTGCGCACGACGTCGGGCTTCTCGAGGTCGTAGATCCCGGCGGTCTGGCAGATCTTCTCGTAGATCGGCACAAGAGCGAACCCGAAGCCGAACATCAGCACTGCAACCACGAGCAGCTTGCGCAGCATCACCCGGTTCAGTTCAGCTACGCTCATGACGTCAGCCACATTCTGATCACGAACCCGACGGCGAACGCCAGCGCCAGGGCGCCCAGCATCAGGCCGGTGCGCAGGTTGCGCGCGGCCCGCTCCCGGTCGTCCTGGCTGCCGTGTGCTTCCGCGCCCATGGTCCCACGCTCACCGCACGACCGGCGGCGTTTCGAAGGTGTGATAGGGAGGCGGGCTGGGCAGCGCGGTCCATTCCAGGCTGTCCGCGCCTTCCCATTGCTTGTCGGCCGCCTTCTCGCCGCTGCTGATGGTCTTCACCACGATATAGAGGAACAGCAGCTGCGCCAGGCCGAAGCCGAATGCGCCGATGCTGGAGATCATGTTGAAGTCGGTGAACTGCAGCGCATAGTCGGGGATGCGCCGCGGCATGCCGGCCAGCCCGAGGAAGTGCTGCACGAAGAACGTCAGGTTGAAGAAGATGAACGACAGCCAGAAATGCCACTTGCCCAGGGTCTCGTTGTACATCTTGCCGGTCCACTTCGGCAGCCAGAAGTAGATGCCACCGAACGCGGAGAACAAGGCACCCGCCACCATCACGTAGTGGAAGTGAGCCACGACGTAGTAGGTGTCGTGGAGCTGGACGTCGACCGGAACGATCGCCAGCACCAGCCCGGTGAAACCGCCCAGCGTGAAAAGAAACAGGAACCCGCAGGCGAACAGCATCGGCGTCTCGAAGCTGAGCGAGCCCTTCCACATCGTCGCCACCCAGTTGAACACCTTCACGCCGGTGGGCACCGCGATCAGCATCGTCGCGAACATGAAGTAAAGCTGTCCCGCCACCGGCATGCCGACCGTGTACATGTGGTGCGCCCACACCAGGAACGAGAGGATGGCGATGGAAGCGGTCGCGTACACCATCGAGCTGTAGCCGAACAGCGGCTTGCGCGAGAACGCGGGGATGATCTGCGAGATCACGCCGAACGCGGGGATCGCGATGATGTACACCTCGGGATGGCCGAAGAACCAGAAGATGTGCTGGAACAGCACCGGATCGCCGCCGCCGGCAGCGTTGAAGAAGTGCGTGTCGAAGTGGCGGTCGGTCAGCAGCATGGTCACCGCGCCGGCCAGCACCGGCATCACCGCGACCAGCAGGTAGGCGGTGATGAGCCAGGTCCAGCAGAACAGCGGCATCTTCATCAGCGTCATGCCGGGGGCGCGCATGTTCAGGATCGTGGTGATGATGTTGATCGACCCCAGGATCGACGACATGCCCAGGATGTGCACCGCGAAGATGGTCAGATCCATGCTCATGGGCTGCTGGATCGTCAGCGGCGGGTACAGCGTCCAGCCCACGCCCGCGCCGCCACCAGGGACGAACTGGGCCAGGATCAGCAGGGTGGCGGCCGGCGGGAGCAGCCAGAAGCTCCAGTTGTTGAGCCGCGGGAACGCCATGTCGGGCGCGCCGATCTGCATCGGGATCAGCCAGTTCGCGAAGCCGACGAACGCCGGCATGATCGCCCCGAACACCATGATCAGGCCGTGATAGGTCGTCATGCTGTTGAAGAACTCGGGATTCACGATCTGCAGGCCGGGGCGGAACAGCTCGGCGCGGATCACCAGCGCCATGGTCCCGCCCACCAGGAACATCGTGAACGAGAACCACAGGTACATCGTGCCGATGTCCTTGTGGTTGGTCGTGGTGACCCAGCGCATGAAACCCGTTGGATGCTCGTGACCATGACCGTGACTGTGGTCGTGGGCGTGTCCGTGTGCCGCTTCCATGTGTCTCTCCTGGCTCTGGATTCTATTGCGTCTGCGCCGTTGCGGGCACTCTACTTCGCTGCGCTCACCATGTAGCTCACCGCCGCGTCAACCTGCGCGTCGGTCAGGGCCATATTGCCGCCCTTCGGGGGCATCGTGCGGATGCCGTGGATGGCGTGGTCGCGCAGAGTGGCGATACCCTGAGCGATGCGCGGGGCCCAGGCCGCCTTGTCGCCGAACTTGGGCGCGTTCAACAGGCCGGTCGCGTGACACATCTGACAGGTCGCGTCGTACACGCTTTTGCCGTCGGCGGCTGACCGGCGCGGCGCGGCCGCATGCGCCGCGGCGGGTTCTGCCGCGGCTGTCTGGGTGGCGGGTGCGGCCGCGGCCGTAGCGGCTGCCCCGCCGCCGCTCTTGGCCTTCTGCTCCGCCACCCACTGCTTGTACTCGTCGTCGCTGACCGCGCGCACCACGATGGGCATGAAGCCGTGCTCCTTGCCGCACAGTTCCGCGCACTGGCCCCGGTAGACGCCGGGGGTATTGACGTTGAACCAGGCGTCCCGGATGAAACCGGGGATCGCGTCTTGCTTCACCGCCAGCGCCGGGACATACCACGCGTGCAATACGTCGCCGGCCGTGATCAGCACACGCACCCGCTTGCCGACCGGAACGACCAGGGGGTTGTCCACTTCCAGCAGATAGTGCTCGCCCTTGGGCTCCAGGTTGTGGATCTGCGCCTGCGGCGTGCTCAGCATGCTGTAGAAGCTGATCCCCTCCTGCAGATAGTCGTAGTGCCACTTCCATTGGTACCCGGTGACCTTGATGGAGATGTCCGGCGCCGAGGTGTCGCGCTGGTCGAGCAGGGTCTTGGTGGCGGGATAGGCCATGCCGATGAGGATCACGAACGGCACCACGGTCCAGATCAGTTCGACGGTGGTGTTCTCGTGAAAGTGCGCAGCCTTGTGGCCGATCGACTTGCGGTGGTACACGATCGAGTACAGCATCGCGCCGAACACACCGACGAAGATCACCACGCAGATCACCAGAACGATGGTGTGCAGGTTGTAGATCGTGTGCCCCAGGTCGGTCTGCTGCGGCTGGAAATTGAGCCGCATCTCCGCGACCGCGGCGCCGGCCCACAGCATCAGCGCGACAGCAGGCAACAGCGGCTTGCCGATTCTTCTAGTCATTCCCTTTCCCCCCGATACAGACTTCGCGTAGTTGCGGTTCCAAGCTCGGCCCGGATGATACCCGCCATCCTGCAGCGCTGCTGCTCGGTGAGGTGGCGCCCGAACTCGACCTGCCTGCCGTGCGAGCGCAACGCAAGCACCACCCGGCGGCCCGGCTGCAGCACCACCTGCGCCCAGCAGCGATTGAATTCGTACCGGCTGACTTCGCCCCGCTCCTGGCGCACGATCAGCACCTGGTCACCCCGGATCGACAGGCTCTCGAAGTCACCTGCGTGTCGCTCGACGCAGCGGAACGCCAAGTACACGACCAGCACTTCGAGCCCTGCGAAGGGCAGGATCATCCATGCGCCTTGGAGAGCAAATGCCAGCGAGATAACGAGAGAGATTGCCGCCAGGGAGCCGACCACTAGATTGCGGCCGGCGGAAGAGAGGGAATTGTTCCTGCGCGCGACCAACATGAAGCCGACCGGCTCACCTGCATTGGCGACTTGCATCTATTGGCTCTGACAGCCGTCAACTATTCAGTCTCCCCCCGCGACCGCGTCGAAATGTAGCACAGGCCCAACGGCCAAGGCAAGGAAGCGGGCCCGGCGCAAAGCGCCTGCTTCGAGCGGAACGATTCCCGGTCGCGCCGCCTCAGTGCTCGCCGCCCCGCCGCTCGAAGCGCACCACTGCACGGCCGTCCGCAGTACGCCTCGGTCCCTCTTCCGGTTTCCAGGCGTGCCCGTACGCAATCTCGCAGGTAAGTGGCCAGCGACCCTCGGCGCGAAATGCGCTGTAGCGCGTTTCCAGCCGCGTGAGCCAGCCACGCCCGCGCAGCCCCGCGGGCCGTCCGGCGAGGGCGGTGCGCCCGCCGCACGCGTGCAGCTCGCGAAACAGCGCGGGCAAATCCGGGTACGTCAGAGTCAGGTGCTCCGCGTCCATCACCGGGTCGGCAAAGCCGCTGCGCACCAGCAGATCGCCGATATCGTGCATGTCGGCGAACGGATGGATCGCTTGCACAGCGGCCGGGCCCAGCGCTGCCCGCAACTCGGTCAGGGTGTCCGGCCCGAGCGTGGTGAACATCAGCAGACCGCCACGCGCCAGGACGCGATGGCACTCCCGCAGCGCCGCGTCCGGACTGTTGACCCACGGCAAGACGAGATTGGAGCACACCAGCTCCACGCTGGCCGCCGCAAGCGGAAGGCGCTCGATGTCACCACATACCCGCTGGTGGCGGTCCGGGCGCACGGCCTCGAGCAGCCGGCGCCCCCAACCGCCGGCGTGGACCCCTGCGCGCAGCATCGCCAGCGACAAGTCGAGCTCGACCACGGCGGACTTCGGATAGCGTGCCGCGAGCTCGCGCGCCAGTTGACCCGTACCGCTGCCGGCATCCAGGATGCGCGCCGGCTGCAGCTTGACCAGCTCGAGACGCTCCACCATCCGCACCCCGACCTCGCGCGCCAGCGCGTTGGCGGCCTCGTAGCCCGGCGCGGCGCGCTCGAAGCGCTGGCGGACCAGGCGTTTGTCGATGACCGCCGGGCGTTTGTCGATGACTGGATGGGCTGGCATGGGATCAAGCGTATAGTCTTTGGACCATGGAACGCTACTCGGCTGCACGCCGGGCCCGGGATGGGTCGCGCGGCTGCGGGCGGTCATGGACGCTGCGGCACAGGCGCTGCTGCCGGCGTCATGCCTGTTTTGTGCGGCAAGTCCTGCGCCTCGAGGCATTTGCTCGGGCTGCCTGCAGGACCTGCCCGGGCGCGGCCAGCCGCGCTGCCCGGTATGCGCGATCGACACTCAGGCCGGTGAGGTGTGCGGAAGCTGCCTGCGGCGCCGGCCCGCCTGCGACCGCGTGCGCACGGTGTCCAGCTATGCCTTCCCAATGGACGCCGCCATCCAGCGCCTGAAATATGCCCGCGATCCGACTCTCATCGGGCCGCTTGCAGCCCTCATCGCCGACCTGGCAGCGAGCGAGCCGCGACCCGATCTGCTGGTGCCCATGCCGGCCTCCCATGCCCAACTGCGCAGCCGCGGGTTCAATCAGGCTGTCGAACTGGCGCGCACGAGCGTGCACAGCCTGGGGTTGAAGCTCGGCCTGGACACGGTTGCGCGCGTGCGGGACGGGCAGCCGCAAGCAAGCCTGCCGTGGGCCGAACGCGCAGCCAATGTGCGCGGGGCCTTCGCCTGCAAGGCCGATCTGTCCGGATTGCGGGTTGTAGTCGTCGATGACGTGATGACCACGGGCGCCACCTGGAAGAGTTGGCGCGCGTGCTGAAGCGGGCGGGCGCCCGCGAGGTCAGCGCCTGGGTGTTGGCTCGCACCCCCCGTGGTTGATCAGCCGTCCAAACCCTACAGCCAACCGCAGAGGCACAGAGGCGCGGAGCGGCGCAGAGGACACAACTCAAGTTCAACTCGGGCCGTGCCTGGGAGCGAGCAATGGCAACCACCGTTCCGGTGCAACCTGAGGTTTCCTCTGCGCCCCTCCGCGCCTCTGTGCCTCTGCGGTTAGCCTAAGGCTTGAGCTCGCGGATCTGGCGCTCGACGTAGGCCTGCAGATCGGGGTTGAGGCCCTTGAGATCACGGGCGCGCTCGAACGCCGCCAGCGCTTCCCGCGGTTGGCCGTCGGCGCGCAGGGACAGCCCCAGACCCATGGTCCACACCGCGTTGTTCGGACCGATGCGCAGCGCCGCCTGGTACAGCGCCGCCGCTTCATGGTGCCGTGACGCGCGAGCCAGCACCGCCGCGGTCATGGCCAGATAGTCGGGACTCCACTGAGCGTTGGGCAGCGCAGCGAGCAGGGTGTCGAGCGCCTCGGTCTGGGCGCCGCGATCCAGCTGCAACCGGGCGAGCAGCATCGCCAGGCTGACCTGGCGCGGGTTGGCGCGCAGCCCTTCCTGCAGAAGCGCTTCGGCATCGGGACGACGGCCCTGCTCCAGCAACGCCCCGAGCAGGGCCTGGCGCGCCTGCTCGTGGGTGGGATCTGCATCCAGCGCCGCACGCAACGCCGCTTCCCCTTCCTGTGCACGACCCTGCTGAAGCAGGCTCATGCCTCGGCGGAACTCGGATTCGGCGCGGGCATTGGAAGAGAGCGGCCGCACCTGCTTGTCGATCGAGCCGGCGCCGGCAGGCGGCTTGGCGACAGGCTCGTCAGCAGGGGGCCCAGCGTCGGCGGGTTCTGTCCGCGCTGCCTCCGCCTTGCGTTGAGCCGGCGCCTTGACGGGCGCAGGCGCCGACGGCGGCCACGGGCTCGACGTTCGCCGGCTGCGCCGGCGGAGGGCTGGGTGCGGCGGCCACCACGGCGGCACGTCGTTCCTCGGCTGGCGCCACGGCAACGGACGGCGCGGGCGTGGCGGGTTGTGCCGGGGCCGGCGCAGCTCCCGCCGGGGCCGAGGCCGGCGGGCTGACCGGTGCGCTGCTGAGCGACGCCGATGGGCTGACCGGGCGCTGACGGGCGGCTGCGAGATCGGGGACGGCTGGGGCTGCGCGGTCGGATGCGCAGACGGAACCGGACGCGGCGCAGGCGGGGGAGCCAGGAAAACCCACCACGCCGCGACGACGCCTGCCGCCACGATCAACAGACCCAATAACGCGAGGATCCATCCTTTGCGCGTGCCGCCGCCCTGCGTCGGGCAGCGGGCGCACCGAGGGCGGGAGCCCGCGGACGTCCGCGCGGCTGGCATGGCGCTTCTCGAGATCCTTGAGGACTTGGTTGATCAGGCTCACGTCAGCCACCACCAGGCGCCGACGGTGGTGGCGGCGAGCGCGGGCATGGCCGCCCTCCACCACCACCAGCGTCCCGGCCTGTGGGCCGCGGGCGTGTCCTTGGCGGCGAAGCGCACGTGGCGCTGTCGCACCTCGTATTCGCCCTGCGCGTAAACCAGCAGCAGCGCCTTGTTGGCTATCACGTTCACCAGCCTCGGCACGCCACGCGAGGTGCGGTAAAGCTGCGCCACGGCCCCGGCCGTGAACAGGCGATGGCCGCTGTAGCCCGCGATGCGCAGACGGTGCGCGAGGTACAGCTCGAGCTCGCGGCGCGTCAGGGCGCCCAGGTGATATTGAAAGGTGATGCGCTGCCGAAGCTGGCGCACCGATTCATGCCCGAGCTTATCGTCGAGCTCGGGCTGACCGAACAGGACCACCTGCAGCAGTTTGCGCTTCTCGGTTTCGAGATTGGACAGCAGACGCAGGGCTTCGAGCGTTTCCAGCGGCATCGCCTGCGCCTCGTCCAGGCACACTACCACACGCCGGCCCTCGCGAGCGAAATCGAGCAGGGCGTGGCTGAGGTGCTTGAGGAGTTGATGCTGGTCGGCGCCCGGGTCCAAGCGCAGCCGCAGTTCGTCCGCCAGCGCGACCATTAGCCCGCGCGGATCGAGTGACGGGTTGGGCAGGTACGCGCTGATGTAGCTCTCGTCCAGGGTCGACAGAAAGCGGCGACACAGCAAGGTCTTGCCGGTGCCGACTTCGCCGGTGATCTTGATGAAGCCCTCGCCGCTGCCGGTGGCCACCAGCAAGGTGTTGAGCGCTTCCTGGTGTGCGCTGCAGGAAAAGGCGAACGTGGTGTCGGGCGTGAGGCCGAAGGGCGGCTCGCGCAGTCCGAAATGGCCGCCGTACATGGTCATCGCCCGCTCGGCGCTGCGGCTGGCGGCGGCGTGACGGGTTGCGCCGGCGTCGGCTTGGCCGCGCCGGGGCCCACGCCCAGGATGTTCGGGGTGGGCTGAAACTCGAGATCCTGCACGCGCTGGCGGGTGGCCTCGAGATCCTGCTTCCAGCTCTCGGCGTTGAGGATCACGGTGGGCTTGAGCAGGATCACCAGCTCGCTTTTGAGGCGCCGGCGGTTGGTATTCTTGAACGCCGCGCCCAGCACCGGCACGTCGCCCAGCCAGGGCATCCCGGAGTTGGTCTTGTCGTTCGCCTCCGTCATCAACCCGCCGATCGCAACGATGTTGCCGTTGCCCACGCGCACGATGGTATCGGTCTCGCGGATGTCGCTGGAAGCGAGCGGCAGCCGGAAGGTGCCGGCCTGGCCCAGGTCGAGGTCGGTGGTCTTGTTGAACACGCGGCTCACGGAGGGGTGGATGTGCAGGATGATCTGCTCCGCTTCGTCGATCTGCGGCGTGACGTCGAGCGCGACGCCGGAGAAGAACGGCTCCAGTGTAATCGATGGCGAATTCTGGATCAGTCCGCCGGTGGTGGTGGTCTGGTTGTTGGTGATGTTGGTGACGAAGAACTGATCGTTGCCGACCTTCAACACGGCCTTCTGGTTGTTCAGCGTCGCGATGCGCGGGCTGGACAGCACCTGCAGATCCCCTTGCGTCTCCAGGAAGCCCAGCAGCGCCGCAAAGCTGCTGGTCTGCAGCGCCAGCCCGAATACGGAGCCGGGTACCGCCGCTTCCGACTGCATGAAGCCGGGTGCCGCGGTATTGGAGCGGATCTGGGAGTTGGGCAACAGGTTGCCGTCGTCGCCGCGCGCCGTGAACGACGAGATGATGCCCTGTGGACTCAGAAGCGTCCCGGGCGAGAGAATCCCGACCGCCAAGTGCTCGCCGAACGCGGCCCAGTTGATCCCGGTGGCGAACTGATCCTTCAGCTGCACCTCGATGATCTTGGCTTCCAGCATGACCTGCCGCGCCACCACGCCCTGCATTGCATTGAGAAACTCCTCGACCTGACGCAGCTCGGAGGGCAACGCCCGCACCACCACGATGCCCGATTGAGCATTCACGATGACGTTGCGGCCGCCTTCGGCGCCGATGATGGTGCGCACGGCGCTGGCCACATCGGCCCAGATGTCGGTGTCGGAGGTGGTGATGATCTTGCTGCTCTCGAGCGCGCGCGAGTTGGTCTGAGGCGTCGTGGTGCCGACCACCCCCCCAGCCGTCTGCGCACCCACGGAATCGGACACCGCACCCGAGCTCACGCGGATCTCGCTGCGGCCCTTGCGTGCGCTCAGCAGGTAGTTGACGCGGAACACACGGGTTTGGATGGTGACGGGCTCGATCATGATGCGCGTGCCCTGCACCTTGTACTCGTAGCCGTACATCTCGCGCATCGTGTCGAGGGCTTCCTTGACGGTGACGTCCTTGAGGTTGACCGACACTCGCTCCTTGATGCCCGGGTGCACGACCATGCTGTAGCGGGTGCCCGAGACGATCGCCATGAACACCTCGGAGGCAGCGGCGTTGTTCACCGCCAGGTCGAAGCGTGGCTCCACCGGCTTGCCGTCCGTCTTGGGCATCTCGACCACGATCGGCGGCAGCAAGGCTCGGCTCACCGCGTCCGGCTGCGCCACCGCGGCCTTCGACGCGATCGCCTGGTCCAGTGTTTTGACCGTCGGGCTCAAGTCCGGCTTGACCGGCGGCTGCGAGCAGCCGGCGGCCAGCACCAGCAGCCATCCGTTGAGGAGTATGCGTTTCATCCGGTCCCCACCTTCCAGTTCGTCCGCGGCCTGGTTGCTCACGGCTCGTCCTCTGTTTTCACCTGCTCACCCGCCGGCCGCTTGTGCACACCCGGAAACAGCTTGAGCGTGCGGCGGGAATCGCCGGTGAGGAGCACGACCGCAGCTTCGGACACCTTGACCAGCCGCGCCTGCCCGATTCTTCCGCCGAGCATGACGTGCTCTCCGCTGATGATGGCGGAGCGGTTCGTGTCCGAGATGATGATCGACTCCAGCACCAGTCCCGCCGGGTCGCCGGCCGCGCGCCCGCCGACGCTGCCGCTGCCGCGCTGACCCGCAGGCGGACGCGTGGGATCGCCCAGCACCTGCGCCTGCGCGCCTGCTGCCAGCCACAACGCCACCAGTCCGACCAGTACCCGCGCGTACACAGTGTTCTCCGTCGCGGCCCCTTACACCACCAGCCATGCCCGATCCAGGCTCAGGGTGTAGAGCGTGAGCGCGACCACCACCTTGGGGTAGTCCGCGCTCAGCACCGTCTTGCCCCAGTACACCTGCCAGGGCTGGCCTTCGAGCCGGGCGACATAGGCCAGAAGACTCGCGTAGCTGCCCTCGACCACGACTTCCACGCCATGCTTGAAGACGTGCGGCGCGACTGCTTTGTCCGCCGGGGCAGCCGCCTTGTCCGCCGGCTTGTCGGCCGGTGTTGGCGCATCGTCCTTGTCGAGCAGCGGGGCTGCGGGGAGGTTGCGCAACGACACCAGCCGCACCCCGCGTTCGGGGCCGATCAACTGCTCGAGTACCGCGGCCATTCGATCCGGACCGATCAAGGTGCGCTGCAGCCCGGCGAGCCGGCTGTCCGCCTCCACGAGCTCGCGCTGCTTGGCGGCGATGAGTTCGCGCACCGGTGCATCCGGGTCCTGCGCCAGCGTACGGGCAAGCGCCTGCTTCTGCGCATCGGCCGCGATCAGCTGCGCTTGCTGGTCCTGCATGCGGGCGGAGAGCACTTGGCGTTGCTTGAGGGCGGGCTCGATGCCAGCCACGTACACCACCGCCAGCACCAGCGCGAGGCCAGCCAGGAAGATCAGCACCCGCTCGCGCTCGCTCAGGGCGTCCAGGCGTTTGATCCATTGCTGCAAGATCTGCGTCATCGCACGTTCCCAGTCTTGGCGGCCGGGCGTGTGCCGGCTGTGGAATCGCGGTCCGTCGTGGCCATGCGGAATTCGAGGTAGCCGGGCGGCGCACTGCCGGCGCCCGCCGCAGTCGGGGCCTGCGGCTGGGACACCGACAACGACTCGAAGCCGTGACCCCGCAGGGCGCTCTCGCGCCGCAGCCTTTGCAGATATACCGGGACGAGGTCGGCGTCGACCGTGCGGCCTTGAATCACGATGTCATTCCCGCCTTGCGCGATGCTCAAGCCGGTGAGCCAAACGCCTTCAGTGCTCTGCCGCGCGAACGCACGCAGGTATTCGGACACTCCGCGGGTGTCGCCCAGGCGCCCGCTGGCGAGCGTCGCCATCACCTCGTTGCGCGCATTCAGCAAGGCCTCGAGATTGTGCAGATCGTCCTGCAGCTGGGTGTTCGGCTTGCGCCCGGCGACCTGTTGCGTCAGCGCGGTCATCTCGGCCTGGAGCCGAGTGAGCTGCGCGGACTGGTCCCGCTCCGCTCGCGCGAGGCGCGTCGCGTCCATTCCCGCCAGCGCCCAGAGCAACCCGCAGATCGCGCTGACCGCGGCGAGCGCGATCATCATCCTGAGCCCGCTGAGGACTTCGACCCTCGGCTCGAGCGCCGGGTTGTACAGGTTGATCTGCTGGCTCACGGCACTACTCGAGACGCGTCTCGCGCAAGGCGCCGCCGATGAGCTGCAGGCGATAGGCTTGCCGCTCCGGGTCGCGCAGTTCGGGCGCGCCGGGAAACTCGAGGACTTCGCTCAAGTCGAGCGTTTGCACCGGGACATAGAGATTCTCGGCCAGGTACTCCTGCACGCCGAGGTCGACCGGCACCGGCGCCAGCAGCAGGCGTGACAATGTGATGTAAGAAAACTGTCGGTCGAAGTGGTCCAGCGAGCGCTGCAGCTCCAGCACCAGGCGGTCGAGCAGGCTCTGCGCGCGCCTCGGCGGTCAGCGCAGTGAGCTGAGCGAGGCTGATGTCGGTGGAGCGCGCCATGTACAGCTCGCCCCCGCTGGTAAACGTCAGCAATCCGCCGCGCTCGTCGAACACCAGCAGCGCCAGCCCGCGACCGGGCTCTTCGAACAGCGTTGCGATGTTGCGCTGAGCCATCTCCGGCACGTCGATCGCGTGCAGGGGAAAGCCGGCGTCGTGGAACACCTTCATGCAGGAGGCGATGCGGTCGTTGCGCGCGGAGACGGCGTGGACATAGGGTGTGCGCGCAGTGCCTGTCTTGTCGCTCGGCACCTCGGCCACATCCACGGTGGCCGTGTCGACCGGATAGTCGAGGAGGTCCTTGAGCTTCCAGCGCACGGCCGCCTTGCGCTCGTCCGGCGGGACGCTGGGAGCCTCTACGATATGCACTTGATACTCGCCCGGCTGCAGCAGCGCCGAGCACTTGAAGCGGTCCGCCCGCAGGGACTTGCGCAGCTTGCGCAGCGTCTCGACGGTCGAGCCGCGCCGCGCGTAGGAGTCGCACACGCGCACGGCCGCTCGCCCCTCCGGGCCATGCTCGACCTGAGCCACGTCGATCCTATCGGGGAACACCGATAGTGCGAGCCATTGCGTTGCGCGGTTCTTTGCAGCGAGGAAGGCCATCGATCTAACGCCGTAGCGACAGCGGCCACCTGCCGCTGGTCATCCGATTTCTCATCATGACTTTGTTAAGCATTTGTGCTCAAAGCAGTTTCCGGGCCAGCTCGCGAGGTAGACGCGGCCCCTCCAGCCAGCGGCTGAAACACTGAGCTTTCATCCACGCCGGTTCCCTGTATCGCGGCCACCAGGGACAGAGTGTCGCGCAGCGTGCGTTCGCGCCGCCGTAGTTCCGGTTTCGGCAGTCGCGAGCCCGGGCTTGAGGTCACCGCTGCCCGGCACGGTCCGCGGCCGTCGGCTGGAGGCGGCATCGGTCGGGTGTAATCGACCGACGGGTAGCAGCGGTGGCGTCGGGGCATGTTGCCCTGGGGGCGTTGCACGGGCCGCGCAGCGCCGCGGACTGAGTGAGACGCGGGGCGGCTGCCCCTCGTCAGTAGTTTTCCCGCAGAAAGATGAAGCGGCTGTTGTAGCTGCTGTAGCGCACGGTGGCGGAGGGGTTGGCGCCCGTCGCGTTGGTCGGACCGATCTTGAGCCACGCCGGCGCCTGTACCGACACGCCGAGCGTCCCGGCCGCCTTGGGTGCGGCCAGCATCACGTTGCGCTGCCCGTAGGCGAAGGTCGCCGCGCTGTAGGCCGGCACACCGGAGTTGGCCGGTACGTTGCTCAACTGCGTGGTGTAGATGCTGCCCACGCCGCCGGCCGTGGTACTGGTGCACTGAGCGCCGGACCCCGACGCCCCGCCGTAGCACGCTGCCGCCGCGCCGTTGCCGCCGTATGCGGTCGGCGGCGGGCCAAGCAGCCGCGTGCAACTCGCGTCGAGCGGATTGGCCATCCACGCGCTACCGCTCCAGTACTCCAGCAACACCGGCACCATGATCGGCACCTGCTCCGAGCCCGAGGCGTTCTGGATGCGCATCCTGCCGTAGCGCATCTTCATGGGCAGGCTGCCGTTCGCGGTCTGGTACGTCACCCCGCTCAGGACGAAGGACTGTCCGGCGGGAATGGTCAAGGTCGAGCCGTCGGAATCCGACACCGTGACGCCCACGTTCAGCAGGTCGTACGGACCCCAGGTCGCGTCCGGAGTAGTGGTGGCGTCCTTGGGCGGATCGAAATAGTAGGTCGTCGGTGCGATCGTCAGGGACCCGGCGCTCCACACCTTCGACTTGTTTCCGCTGTACGGCAGCGTGGTCGCCCCACACCGGTTGGCTGTCGGATTTTGGGTGGACGAGACGCACTGGATGAGATCGGTTGACGCGACTCCGTTCTGCGCCGCGAACCATACGTCGGCGAGGAACCCGTAACCTGTCGTGTACGAGGGAAGTCCCGGCGCGCTTGCGAACGTCTGGCCGGCGGCGAGGGCCTTGATACGCATCGAACCGGCGGCCGCGGAGGTCATCGAGAACGGTTGCCCCATGTAGCTGAAGCCGTCGGCCGAGCACGCCTTGCGTGACCCCCAGCGAAGCCTCGTAGTGGTCCGGGTAAAAACGCCCGAAGCTGGGCGAGGCCAGGCTGCCGATGTCGCAGCCGAACTTGCCGGCAGCATCGACGGTGTTGCTGGTCGCCGGAACGTAGGGTGTACCGGAACCCGGATTGCAGTCGCCGTTGGTCCGATCCTGCGCGTCGCCTGTGCCGTTGGCGTATTGCGCGTCATAGATCGCGTTGACCGGCAAGCTGAAGGAGCCGACATCGTTGTAGATGAACGTTCCAGACGTTGCCCCCGGACTCCACCCTTGCAGCAACAGCGTCTGCGTGCCGGCCACCGTCGGAGCCTTGGTGCTGTCGAGCGTGGGCGAGCCGGTCGCTGCGCTGGAGTACTGTGCGCCGCCGGAGTCTTGTGGCGTCGCGGTGATGGTGAACGCGACGCCGGCTTTGGTCTTCGGCGCTGCATTGCTGGTCAGGGCATAGGAGGCCGGACGCACGGCGAATGCATCGACCGAGCACCCGGTCGTGGTGCCGTCGCTGATCTGGGCGATCAGACGCTTGTAGACGCCCGGTATGGTGAAGGTGAAGTCGAGCGGAGGTCTTGAAGCCCGCGATCGCTGCTGGTGAACGTCATCGTCTGGGTGGCAACGACCTGCTTCGCGCAGGCGGAGCAGGCGCTGGCCGATGCGATGCAGGAAGCCGCCCGCCTGACTGTCGTCGAACAGCTTGACGGTGACGGTCTTGCTGCCGCTCGACGCGTACGCGGTGTTCACGCCCTGCGACACGCCGCCGACGGGCGGTGCGAGCGCCGCGACGTTGAGCTTGAAGTTCACGCCGGCGACTTTCGTGTAGATGTGCCCGAACAGCGCGTTCTGCTTGGTGTTGGGCAGCGCGGTGTCGATGGCGTTGAAGCCGGCCGCCGTGGAGCTGCCGGTCGGCGGGATCAGCGTTTGTGCGCAGATCTTGAGGCTGCCGATCTCGTGGATGTTGGTGGCCCCACCGGTCGAGCCGGTGAACGAGATCTGCCAGTTGACCGGCACCGCGGCCTGGGCAGGGTTCGCCGCGTAGGCGTCGAATGGCGCAACCACCTGCGTGTAGTTCGCGCCCGTCTTGCGTCGTGGCGTCGCGGTTGACGGAAACGAAAGCTGTCTTCGTCCCGGCCGTGTAGTTGCGCGCGTCGACGATGATCTGGTACATGTAGCCCGGCCCGGGCGTCGCGCCGGCCTGATCGATGTTGCCGATCGTGGTATTGCCGAGCGAGCCAGGGATAGTTGGTGGCCGTCGCGGCGTTGCCGGAGCCCGATCCGCGTATCCCGACCGAGTCCGGGCACAGGCCAGCGCACGGCGGCGTGGGCGCGCCGACCGCACGTCCCTCCAGGTTGTTCTCGTAGTTTCCGTATTCGTCCAGCGCGACGCCGACCCAGCCGCCGGCGAAGCCGTTGATGCCGGTCTTCTGCGCGTATCCAAGCGAGCCGCCATAGGCTCCCGGCGTGGGCGCGACCGAATAGTCGGACAGCGTGACGGCGATGCCGTCGGCGCCGCTGCCGTTGTATGCGTACTGCTGGAACTCGACCGAGATGTAGTTGCCCGCCGCCGGGAAGATGCCCGGCACCGTCGCCGCACTGGCGTTGTCGTTCGACGCGTCGGTCAGCCGCAGCCGCCCCTGGTTGATGATCTTCGGAATGCCGAAGCTGCCGTTGCTGGTGGACAGCAGCCAGTTGGAGTTGAAGATGGTCGATGGATTCAAGGTGGCCCGGCCGAAGTTGTCGCACACGCACCCGACCGTCACGCCCGCGGGGACGTTGGACGGCGGCAGGCAGGCGTAGGCCTCGCCGACGCCGAAGATCGCAGCCGAGGTGAACGCCGTGGTGATGCTGGTTCCAACGATCGACGTCGGCGCGTTCGCGCTCACACCGGGGCTGGGCACGACCCAACCGCCCTGGTTCTCGCCGACGATGAAGTTCTGATAGTTCGCCCCGCCCTGGATATCGGCGCCGACCCAGTTCAGGGTCGTGCTGTAGCTCGCGGCAGTCGCCGTGTCGCCGGTTGCGCCGAGCGTCCAGTAGCGATTGACGTACTTGCTGCTGCTGAGGGGCGCGATGGACAAGCTTGGGCGGCGCGGCCGCCGTAACGCTGCCGGTGATCGTTCCCGCCGTCGCACTGGTGAGCGCGACCGTGATCGGGGTGTAGTTGGTGGCGTCGCCGATCGGGTAGGTGCAGGTTGGCGTCCCGCCCGGAAAGGTGAGCTTGAGAATGCCGTTGACGTGACCACTGCCAGTGCGAGTCACGGACGTAGTGCAATTGCCCGTTACGGTGAGCGTAGTGCCTCCCGTCGTCGCCAGGAGCCCGGTGTTGCCGGAAGCGAAGGTCAGCGTTCCGGTGGTGGAGTTGGCACCGACTGAGGTAAGACCGGCATTGCCGCTTGCGAAGGTGAGGTTCGTCGACGTCAGCGCCCCGGTGATGGTGACGGGGCCGGTGGCGTCGTTGGTGAAGATGGCGTTGGTACCGGAGACGGCACCCGTTCAGGGTGATCGCGGCGTTGCTCGCCGTGTTGAAAGTCGTCGTCGTGGCCTGTGACGGATTTCCCGTCAGGGTGAAGCGGCGCTCCGCTCGCTCGTGAGTGAGTGCTGCTGCAGTCGTTGCGTTGAAACTGCCAGTGACGGCACAGCGCCGCCGGTGGTGCCGATGTTGAGGTTCGTCGATGTGATGGCCGACGCTGCGGTGGCGGTACCCCCGGTCTTGTTGATCGTGAGGGTCGAGTAGGTGTAGGTGCCGATGCTCTGTGCGAGGCCGCCGTTGTAGATCACCGTGCTGGTGCCCGCCACAAACGTGCCATCGCTCTCCAAGTTGCCGCCCACCTGCAGCGTACCCACGGCATGCTGGCGAAGGTGATCGCGGCGCAACCGATCCGGCGAACTGCACCGAGCCGGTCACCTGGAGCAGGGTCGTAGCGCCGCTGGTGAGCAGCACCTCCGCGCAGGTCGTTGGTTCCGGTGCCGCCGTTGATGACCAGGTTGCCGCCGATCGACAGCTGGCCACCGGAGGCCAGGATGATGCGCCGCGTGCGAGTGTTCTGCCCGGTCGTGGTGAAGGTCACATTGTTGGTGACAGCGAGCGCAACGCCGGCATTGATGTTGAGGAACGTGTTGTTGCCGGTGTTCATCGTTGAATGCTTGCCGCGCTGGCTCGACACGGCGACCGTGACCGTGTCGCCGTTGTCGATCACGACGTCATCGACCGCTCTAGGTGCGGTAATCCCGTTGCGTGCACGACCAGGTCGTGGTCGCACTCCACAGGCCGTTCGTGATCGACGTGCAGGTTGCGCCGAACCCAACAGCCGGGGCCAGACACAGCAGCGCCGCCGACGAGCTGCGCGCGCATCAGCTGCACCCGTACGGCGGCTGACTCGCGGGGTTGCCGTTGGGATCGCGGCAGTAGGCGACGCGGGCCGAGACCTGGCGCTCGACTGCGCTCAAGCCGCTTCCCGCGGTGGCAGTCGACCTGAGCTGGAACACGCGGATGTTGCGGCCCGCCTCCACGTGATCCGTGCACCAGCATTGCAGTGTGACGGTATGGCCCGCCAGCACCGTGCCGGTGAAGGGGCTGGTGGGCACGCTCGCGGAGAGCGGAGCAGCGGAGGTCGGGCACGTGCTGGTGGCTGCGCCAGGGCAATTGGGCAGTGCCGCGGTGCCGGAAGTCGCAGTGGTGTTGCGTGGATCGAGCACGCGGTAGGCGCCCCAGTCGAGGCCGGTGCGGGCGGCCTGGTAGGCGCGCGACCCCATGAGGTCGCGGGCGACACCGGTTTGCGCCTGCGTGGTCAGCAGCGTGATGCCGACCGCCAGCGCAGCGAGCACCACCAGGATGAAGATGGCGCTTGCCAGGGCGAAGCCGTGCTGGTCCCGCCTAGGGTGTGTTGTCGACATGGATCTGATGGAGCAGGCTGACCGTCTCACCGTTGTTGGCAAGCGTGATCCATGCCGACAGCAGGCTGTAGCGCTGCGAGGCGCCGCCGGCATAGGAAAACCGCGGGGGTGAGCCGGCCGCCACGGCGGGACAGCTGACGTTGGTGGCGAGCGGGACCTTGCTGGTGGCGCCGGCCAGCGGAGCTGCGGCCAGCGTTGCCGGCTGGGCCGCCTGACGCACATAACCGGAGATCCGCCACAGGGTGGCGGTTGCCGGGTCGCAGGCGTAGGTCACCGGCGAGACCGGAATGATGAAGATTCTGCGGGTCGGGGATCCGCCCGGAGGTACGAACACGGTGCTGGCAAAGCCCAGCGTATTGCTTGACGTTCCCGCCCCCGCAACCGAGGCCAGAGTCACGACGCCGCTCCCGCAGTACGCGCTGTAGAGCCCGGAGGTCGACAACGCGCAGTTCGCGGGACTGTTGTTGTACTGACTGTAAATCGAAACCTGGTCCGAGCCCGTCGTGACCTGCACGTTGCTGAGCATGTCGCCCATCGTCGAGAGGCTGGTGCAGCCGGGGCTGACGAAGCAGGCGTCGTTGTCCAGGTAACGCCCGCCGGTCTTGATCGGAATGAACTCGAGGAACATCCCGCTCGCGTCCACCCGCACCGTGTTCGGGAGGGCAAGACGGACGTCGCGCGCAATTCGGCGCAGAGCGGTGTCGGCGGTGTCGGCCATGGCGAGACGGGCGGTGCCGCTGAAATAGCCCTGGACGGGTTTGACCATGAACACGGCGACGACTGCGGCGATCACGCCCGTGATCACGATGACAGTGATCGCTTCCAGCAGGGTGAAGCCGCGGCAACTCCGGTTGCCTGTGCTTGCATGACGCACCACGGCCGCCTCCATCAGTTCCCGAGGTTTGGCGAATGCCGGAACCGGAAGCCGGTTGCCGTGATGGTGTTGCCAGCGCCAGTGACGGTGACGTCGATGCGCAGCGCGTCCGCGTTGCTGGTGAGACCGAAACCGGTGCCGACCTGAGTCACGCTCACCGACGCGTTGTAGCCCGCCAGCCGGGTGCTCGACTGCTGGAAGATGTCGTTCAACGTCCCGGTCATGGAGAAGCCGTTGTAGTCGGCGACGTTGTCGAAGAAGACCGGCCCATAGCGGGTCTTGCCGACACCCCAGTTGCCCGGGGTATCCATCGATTGCGCGGTCGTCGTGCAGCCCGCAGAGCTGCTGGCAGTGGACGCGGCGTTGTCGCCTGGATCGCAGAAGGTAAACGGCTGCAGCTCGATCTCCTCGAGCAACGATTCGGCCGCTGCCAGTGCCTGCTTGCGCACCATCGGATCGGAGCTGCGGCCCACGCCCAGGTTGATGGCCACGAGCACGCCGGCGAGCCCGATGGCGACGACGACAATGAAAAGGATCAGCTCGATGAGGGTCAACCCCCGCTGCGCCGACGCTCGCGCCAGGCTAGTGCACATGGCCTGTCTCGCCTTCCACCTTGATGGCCGGGTAGCCCGTCATGGTGATGGTGACTGTCGCCGACGCGCGGCCGAGCGGGTCGAATTGGAAGGTGGTGGGCACGGCGACGATGGTCGAGTGCTGCAGGCAGGTCTGATTCAAGGCAGCACACGCCGCATCCCGCGAGGCCAGGTTCAGTCCGGTTGCGAATGGACACGTGCCCCCGAACGGAGTCGCCGTCGATTCCGGCGGGTTGGCGTCGATGGTCAAGGTGACGACGGTGCCCGCGGTGATCGCGACGCAGGCGTAGCGACGCTGGGCGATTGCTGCCTTGCGGGCGTACGCGATCGCGGAGAGGACCTTGTCGTACTCGCTGCGCTCGCGCACGGCGTTGATCGTCGTGAGCCTCGGCGCAACGAAGACCGCCAGAATCCCGATCACCACCAGGATGACGATCAGCTCAGGGAGAGTGAAGCCGTGGCAGCCTCGTGCCACGCGCTCATGCTGTGTATTGCGTGGCAGTGCAGCCACCGCCCGGATCCGGGGGGCAGCAAGCGTGACTGTTGGCTCGATCTGGAGTCCGGATGGCCGCATGCTATGCGGCAGCGCGACCCCGTTCTCTACTCATGCGAGTGAAACGAGGATCGGCTGCAAACAAGCTCGCCGCCCGGGGCGCTGCCATCACGCCGGGCGGCGAATCGGAAGCCTAGGAGATTACGGTGCGCAGATCACCGTCGCCGTTGCGGTACCACCCCCCGTGCCAACGCGGGTCACCGTGCAGGAGACTGCAGTGCCGGCGGCCTGGGCGACGCAAGTCCCCGCCCCCGTGAGGGTGTAGTCAGTGGTCCAGTTGACGCCCGTGACCAGCCCTGTAATCGCCGCATCGGTGCAAGTGCCGGCAATGGCAACCGCGCTTGCGTTGCCGGCGAGCCTCGCCGAGAAGTTGATGGCAGTGGCCGACGAGACCGCGCCCGCGACGCCAGCAGCAGAGGCATTCCCCGCTTCCGTCCGCAGGTCGATAAACTTCGGCAGCGCGACCGCGGCGAGGATGCCGAGGATCACGATGACCACGATCAGCTCGATGAGCGTGAAACCCTTCTGCTTCATTTCCTTATCTCCGATGGTTGAGAGCCAAAAGTCCAGCCGGTGTCGTTGTTCTGAAACCCCGATGTCCTTGTTTCTGAAAACCTTGAGATAGTCGCTAGCAGCAACCATGCCACGTGAAGACCAGGAACTCGCGCGCCAAGGCTTCTCAGGAGCAGTTGTTCCGGACGACCGTATCGGTCGGGTCAAGCGGAACGGAGTAGACGGGCGCCGCTCCGGCCGCGGCCTCGGCGTAGGTCACGGCGCAGTTCGGGTGGCCGGGGTCGCTCGCGATCGTCACCTGATTGACCCCCGACACCACTGCAGGTGCCCCGACGCTGTAGTCGGGGTTGGTAATTCCGGCGGCAGCGGCAATCGAGCCCGCACTCGGATACCCGTTCACCATATTGATGGTCGTTCCCTCCATGACCACTGCGGTGTTCGGCGCCAGCTGCTGGGTAAGCTGGAGCGAGCGGCCCAACGCTGCTCCCGCTTTCAAGGACCCGAGCGCACCGTTGACTTTGGCGATGCGCGCATCGGCCTGCAGGGCGATGAACTTGGGCAGGGCGACCGCAGCCAGAATCGCCAGAATGGTGATCACGACGATCAGCTCGATGAGCGTGAAGCCGTCAGCTCTTGGTTTCATTTCCAGACTCCTCGGTTAGCGCAAAGTCGACTATCGGAAGGGCGCGTGCAGAAGGCATGCCAGCGGCAAGCTGCGTGAGAGCTCAGAACCACCGGTAGGCGCTCACCGGGACCAGCCGTAAGCCCACCGTCGCACGATCGTCCTTGCGGGCGCCCGCTTGGGCACGCATCACCTGGACGTGGAAGCGCACGTCGTTGCGGCCGATACCGTCCGCATACAGGTGCCGGCGCAGGCGCGGCACGTACACCAGTTCTAGCGCGCGCCGGTCGTAGTACCACGACCCGCCCGGCAGCAGCTTCGCCTCCTCCGGACCCGGCTCGCCGCGGTAGCTGGCCATGGGCGCGTCCAGCCAGCGCACCGGGTTCTCGCGGGCAAGCGCTGGATAGTCCACTTGCTCGTGCTCGACGATGCGGGTTCCGATCTGCGCCTGCAGCGCAAGCTTGAGCGTGGTGACTTCCAGCTCCATGCGCGCCTTCTCGGCCGCCTCCTGGTAGAACAGCAAGCGCTCGAGCAGCACGGCGGCGACCACCAGCACAATCACGATGGCCACGATCAGCTCGACCGTGTTGAACCCGTGCTGCGGGCGCGGATCGCGCAGCTGCATTGGCGGTCGGGCGGCGCTCAGCCACCCGCCTTGCCCTGGAACGCGACGCGGCCGAGGTCCCAGATCGGCAGGAACACGCCAAGCGCCACGATCAGCACCAGCACGCCCAGCAGCACGATGAGCACCGGCTCGATCTGCGCGCCAAGCGTCTTCAAGTCGTACTGCACCTCGCGCGTGTACATGTCGGCGACCTCGTCCATCATGTCGTCGAGCGACCCTGACTCCTCGCCCACCAGCACCATCTGCAGCGCCACGGGCGTGAACACGCCGGAGTTGATGGCGGTGCGCAGCACGCTCTCGCCGCGCTCTACACCCTCGCGCATCCTTTCAACCCGTTCGGCCATGAAACTGCTGTCGACCACCTGCGAGACCAGCGTCAGTCCGTGCACCGCGGAGACGCCGCTGCGGATCGCCAGCGCAAAACTGCGCGCGAAACGCGCGAGCGTGGCTTTCTGCACGATCGGACCGGAGATCGGAACGCGCAGCTTGAAGCGGTCCCACTTGTACCGACCGACCGGGGTCGCCACCCAGCTGCGAAACCCGAACGTTGCGCCGAGCAAGCCGAGAAGAAGCGCCCACCAGTACTCGACCCAGAGATTGGAGAACCCGATCAGCCACTGCGTGATGGTGGGCAGCTGCGCGCCGAAGCCCGCGTACACCTTGGCGAACTGCGGAATGACGAAGAGGTTGATGATGCCGAGCGCGACCGCCATCACGGTGATGACGAAGATCGGGTAGCGCAGCGCCGATTTGACCTGCGCCCGCATCTCTTCCTGGAACTCGAGATGATGGAACAGCCGCAGGAAGATCTCTTCGAGGCGGCCGGTGGTCTCGCCCACGGAGACCATGGCGACGTAGAACGGCGCGAAGACCGTGCCCTGCCGCTGCAGGGCCACCGACAGCTCGCGCCCGCTTTCCAGGTTCTCGCGCACGTTCTGCAGGGCGTCCTTGAAGGCGGGATTGCTGGTCGATTCCTGCAGCCCGGCAAGCGCCCGCAGGATCGGCACGCCGGCTTTGAGCAGCGTGTACATCTGCCGGCTGAACAGCAGCAGATCGACGGGTTTGACGCGTGGTTTGCGCAGCTGAATGCTCTTTGCGGGGCCGTCCTTGCGCGGCGCCGCAGTCTCGCCGATCTGTACCGGCGTCACACCGTTTCCGAGCAGCGTAGTAGCCACGGCAGAGCTGTCGGGGCCCTCCAGCACACCTTCGATCAGTTGGCCCACGGCCGTCGCGCGCTTTGTAGGAGAAGAAAGGCAACTAGTCCTCGTATTGGCTGGAGACCCGCATCGCCTCTTCGGGTGTGGTGCGGCCCTCAGCCGCGAGCATGGTGGCGTGCCGGCGCAGGGTGTGACCGGACATCTGGCGGCGCGCCGACTCCAGGAACACGCGGTGGTCGCCGGCGTTGGCGGCCTCGACCACCGGGCGGGTCATCTCGAGCATCTCGTACACGCCGGTGCGACCCAGGTAGCCGGTGGCGTTGCAATGCGTGCAGCCGGCTCCGCGCGCGTACCTGTGGGCGTCCACGCGCTCGCCCAGCTCGTGCCGCAGCCATTCGTGCTCGCTGGGCAAGGGCGTGTAAACCTGCGTGCAGCTCTCGCAGACCAGCCGCAGCAGACGCTGAGCGATCACCAGGTGCAGCGACATGGCCACCATGTAGCGCGGCGCACCCATGTCCAGCAGGCGAATCGGCGTGCTCATGGCGTCGTTGGTGTGCAGCGTGGACAGCACCATGTGGCCGGTCATCGCGGCACGCAACCCCACTTCTGCGGTCTCCTGATCGCGCATCTCCCCGACTAGAATGACATCCGGGTCCTGGCGCAGGGCCGAGCGCAGAATGCGACCGAACGACAGGTCGATCTTCTCCTGCACCTGTACCTGGTTGATCCGCGGCAACCGGTACTCGACCGGATCCTCGACGGTGATGATCTTGTGCTCGGGCGTGTTGATCTCCTGCAGCGCGGCGTACAGCGTGGTGGTCTTGCCGCTCCCGGTGGGTCCGGTCACCAGGATCATCCCGCTGTGCCGATGGATGACATCGCGTACGCGCGCCAGAATCCCGGACGGCATGCCCAGGCGGTCCAGGGTCAACAGCCCGGTGCTCTGATTGAGCAAGCGCATGACCACGGACTCGCCGTACTGCACCGGCATGGTCGAGATGCGCACGTCGATCTGGACGTTGCGCACCTTTACGTTGAAGCGGCCGTCCTGCGGCAGCCGCTTCTCCGAGATGTCCAGCCCGGACATCAGCTTCAGGCGCAGCACCAGCGCCGAGGCGATCTTGGGATCGGCCTCGGTCTGCACGTGCAGCACCCCGTCGATGCGGAAGCGGATGATCAGCCTGGTTTCCTGCGGCTCGATGTGGATGTCGGAGGCGCGCACGCCCACCGCGTCCTCGAACACGCTCTGCAGCAGGCGCACCACCGGTGCGTCCTCGACCGCAGTGGAGATCCCCAGGGCGGCGAAGTCCACCCCGCCTTCGCCCATCTCCTGGCCCAGTTCCTCGGCCAGGCCCGAGATCTCCTCGGTGCGGCGATAGACGCGGTCGATGGCCTGCAGCAGGAGGGACTCGGTAACGACCGCGAGCTGGATCTCGCGCTTGAGCGAGCGGGACACCTCGTCGTAGGCGAACAGGTCGGTCGGGTCGGCCATGCCCACGCGGTAGTAGGCGCCAGCGTCTTCCAGGACCAGGGCGCGGAAGCGGCGCGCCTGGGTCTCGGGCAGGCGCGTGGCGACCTCCGCCTTGACCGTGAACTGCTTGAGGTTGACGTAGGGCACCTGCAGCTGCTTGGCGAGCGCGGTGGAGATCTGCTCCTCGGAGACGAAGCCTTTCTCCACGAACACCCGGCCGAGCTTGCGCCCGCTGCGCTTCTGCTCGGCCAATGCGTCCTGCAGCTGCTGCTCGGTGAGGAGCTGCTGCTGCAATAGAATCTCGCCCAGGCGGACCTTTTCGGGTCTCGGCATCGTCCCTTCCAATCGTTTGCCGCGCTTCTTTAGCGGCCGGGGCGATATGCAGGTTTAGGGCCATTTTTCCAGTGTTTTCTGCCGTGTCTCTCCTATACTTTTGATGCAAAAGAGTATTTTATTTGTCAACTGGGAATGACAGGATGTTCGAGGTGGTGCTCTATCAGCCCGAGATCCCGCCCAACACGGGCAATGTGATCCGCCTGTGCGCCAACACGGGCTGCCGGTTGCACCTGGTAGAGCCGCTGGGGTTCCGCATGGACGACCGCGAGCTCAAACGCGCCGGGCTGGACTACCACGAGCACGCCAGCGTCGCCGTGCATCGGAGCTGGCAAGCATGTCGTGAGGCCCTTGGTGAGAGGCGAGTGCTCGCTTTCTCGACGCGTGGTGCGCAGCGCTACGATCGCGTGTCCTTCCGGCCCGGGGATGCGTTCGTGTTTGGAGCCGAAACGCGGGGCCTGCCGCAGGAAACTGCTGGAGGAATTCGATGCGGAACACACGCTGCGCCTGCCGATGCGTTCCGGGCAGCGCAGTCTCAATCTGTCCAACGCGGTTGCGGTGGTGGTGTTCGAGGCCTGGCGGCAGAGCGGTTTCGCCGGGGCCGGCTAGTCGCGATGCTCTGGCTTGAGTTCCCTCGATAGCAGCAGGTCCACCGCCTCGCGCGGCGCCAGCCCTTCGTCGAGCACGCGGCAGACCACGTCGACGATAGGCATGTCGGCCTGGACCTGGAGCGCGAGCCGGCGCACTTCGCGCGCGCTGTGCACGCCTTCGGCGATGTGGCCCAGCTCATCCAGGATCGCCGCGAGCGGTTTGCCGGCGGCCAGCCGCAAACCGACCTGGCGGTTGCGCGACAGCGTGCCCGTGCAGGTGAGAATGAGGTCGCCCGCGCCGGACAGGCCCATGAACGTCTCCAGCCGCCCGCCGAGGCGCAAGCCCAGGCGGGTGATCTCGGCCAGGCCGCGGGTGATCAGCGCGGCGCGGGCGCTTTCCCCGAAGCCCAACCCGTCGCAGATGCCCGCCGCGATGGCGATGACGTTCTTCACGGCGCCGCCAACCTCCACGCCCGTGATGTCGTCACTGGAGTAGATGCGCAGGCGCGGCGTGTGCAGCTCACGCGCCGTGGCGGACGCAAAGCCCAGGTCGGTGGCGGCCAGCGTGACTGCGGCCGGCACCCCGCGCGCGACCTCTTGCGCGAAGCTGGGACCGGACAGTACGCCGCGTGGACTACCGGGCGCCAATTCTTCCTCCGCCACCCGGTGCGGCAGTTGCGCACTGCCCGCTTCGAAGCCCTTGCACAACCAGATGACCGGAACCGGCGCGGCCGCTGCACTGACCAGTTTCAGCGCCGACCGCAGGCCCGCCACCGTCACCCCCAGGATGGCGAGGCCGCTGCCATGCAGCGCCTCAGCCGGATCCTCGGCCACGGCCAGCGCGGCAGGGAATGCAAAGCCGGGCAGGTAGCGGGTATTGCAGCGTGCGCGTCGCATAGCGGCACGCTGTTCGGCGTCACGCGCCCACAGCTTGACGCCGTGGCGCCCGGCCAAGGTGATCGCGAGCGCCGTGCCCCAGGCGCCGCCGCCGAGAATCGCGATGTTCACAGTCCCCAGACCTGATCGATGCGCACGTACCCGGTCTCGCCGTCGCTGTGCCGCACCCGCGCAAACGCGCCGGACAAGTCGAGCAGCTCCAGCAGCACGTCTTGCTCGGCCTGGAATACGATCGGCGCGTCATCCTGCGGGGCCGCACGCACATCGGCGCGCGCGACTTTGACCGCGAGCGTGCGCACGCTGGACAAGTCCTTCGCTTCGACCCACGCCAGCGCGCCGGTGGCATCGCGCACCTTGTACCAGCCTTCCAGGGCCACCAGCAGCTCGACGGGATAGCCTTTGCCGAGAAGGAACAGTTTGTTTGCCTTGACCGAAGGCGCGTCGTAGAGGATGGCGGACTTCGACGCGACGGAGCGGAACTCGAGCGCCCGCGCCGGCAACGCGCACAGCACCGCGGCGAGCGCACAGGCCAGCGCAAGCGATCCGGCCAGTCGCGTCTGCAATGCCGCTTTCATGTTTGCCGCGTGTGGCGGGTCCGAAGCGGCGCTCGGCTCAGCGGGCGGCCGCGTTAGTGCGTGGTGGGTGCCGCCTGGTCCTGGCCAGCCTGCTGCTGGCGCTGCTGGTACAACGCCTCGAAGTTCACCGGCGCCAGCAGGAACGGCGGGAACCCGCAGCGGCTGATGGCGTCGGATATCGTCTCGCGCGCATACGGGAACAGGATGTTCGGGCAGGTGATGGACAACACCGGGTCCAGGCTCTCCTGGGGCAGGTTGCGCACCTGAAAGATGGCGGCCTGATGCGCTTCCACCAGGAATACGGTCTTCTCGTTCAGCGTCGCCGTCGTGGTCACGCTCAGGACCACCTCGTAGTGGCTGTCGTCCACCGGCTGAGCTTTGGTGCTGAGCTGAACGTCGACCCGCGGCGTATCGCGCTCCAGGAAGATCTGCGGAGCGTTGGGCACCTCGATGGAAAGATCCTTGACGTAGATCTTCTCGATGGTGAATACGGGCTGGGAATCCTGCGGCGCTTCGGCCATGCTCACCTCGCCTTGATCAAAGCGCGCATTCTACCCCATGGGGCCACGCGGACACCGGGACCCTGGCGCACGCGCCGGCGGAAAAAAGCAATTCACAGGATTAACAGGATTTCTCAGGATCAACAGGATTAGAGATCGGGATTACAGATCTCTTCGTCGACCGTGATTCCGGTCACACGACAATACACTGCGCCTGCGCAGGGGATGGCTGCTCGAATCCTGTTAATCCTGAGAAATCCTGTTAATCCTGTGAATTCCTATTGACGCACTGCTCTCAGGTTGCATGCCGAGACAGCCACTGCCGCAGGCGGGCGGGATCGAGCGCGCCGACTGCGCGGTCGGCTTCGTTGCCGCCCTTGAACAGCAGCAGGCTGGGAATGCTGCGGATGGCGTAGCGCTGGGCGATGACGGGATTGGCGTCGGTGTCGAGCTTGGCAAAGCGCAAGCGCGTGCGCTGCTCCCCGGCAGCCTGCGCGAACACCGGAGCCATCATCTTGCACGGTCCACACCACTCCGCCCAGAAGTCCACGACCACGGGCAGGTCGTTGGCCTGCACGAACTTGTCGAAGCTCTCGTCGGTCAGCTCGACCGGCCGGCCGTCCAGCAGCGGCCGGTGGCATTTACCGCAGTTTGGCGCCTCGGCGAGCCGCGCAGCGGGCATTCGATTGGTCGCGCCGCACGCCCCGCAGACGAGGTGCAGCGGTGTGCTCATGGGCTTGCCTCCTTCCCGCGCAGCAGCGGGTCGAGCTGGCCCTCCCGGTCGAGCTCGGAGAGCTCGTCGTACCCGCCGACGTGGTAGTCGTCGACGTAGATCTGCGGCACCGTGCGCCGTTGCGTGCGTTCCATCATCTCGATGCGCCGGTGCGGCTCCAGATCGACGCGGATGGTTTCGAACTCCACGCCCTTGCGCCTCAACAACCGCTCGGCCATCTGGCAGTACGGGCACCAGCCCGTCGCGTACATCACCACCTTGGGAACCATCGGTTCAACTGTCCTTCGCCACCGGCATGCCCGCCTGTTGCCAGGCGCCCATGCCGCCGGCGAGCGACCACACCTGCGCAAAGCCCGCCTTCTGCAGCGTGCTGCTGGCGCTGCCGGAGTGGTTGCCGCTTGCACACGCGAGCAAGATGGGGCGCGACTTGAATTTTTCCAGCTCCTTGAGCCGCTCTCCCACCTGTCCGGCGGGAATGTTGCGAGCATTCGGGATGTGCCCGGACTTGAATTCAGCCGGTTCGCGCACGTCCAGGATCACCGCGTCCTTGCGGTTGATCAGCTGCACCGCATCCGCCACCCCGACCTCCTTGGCAGCGGAGAAGCGCTTGGCGATCAGCGGCCAGATCAGCATCGCGCCGCTCGCCACCGCGATCATCACCAGCCAGATGTTCTTTTGGATGAACTCCACCGCCGACATCCCTCCTACTTCACTTGTTCAGCACGATTCACTTGCTCGAGCGTACCCCAGCAACCCCGCCAGCCCGCCCACCCCATCCTCCACCCGCCGGCGCAGCACCTGCAGCGCCGACTCGCGCAGCGCGGGAAACGAAACCACCGCCCGGTCCCACTGGCGGCGTGCCGCTTCGTCCTCACCGGCCAGCGCCAGCAACATGGCCTGGCGGTACACCACGTCATCGACGGGAAACGCGCGCATCGCCTGGCTGTTGACCGTCAGCTTGTCGGTCAACCCGTCGGCGCTGACGTGGATGGTACGCGCCAGCCCGAGCTGCACCCACGGGGTCAGCAATGATGTGCGGTTCAGCTCGGCCAACATCTCGGCGGCCTGCTTGCCGACCTCGACGGTGGCGTGCACATAGCGGTAGCGGAATCCGAGGAAGTTCTCCAGGAGCAGGTAGTCGCGCACGATCTGCACGAACACCAGCCCGCCGAGCAGAAGCATGGACCACAGCGCCAGCCGCGCACGCCGCACGTCGACCGCCCGCGACGCTCAATTCTAGCGTGCGTTGCTCTCCCAGACCAAGGACGATCGCGGCGATCCCCATGAAGAATGCGTACCACAGCGGATACTCGACCATGCTGTGGACCGCCAGCACCGCAGCGAGCGCCAGCAACCACCACAACGCCGGCGAGCGCGGCTGGCGCAGGACGCCAAGCACCCAGGGAACGATGCCGAGCAGCAGCGCAGCCAATCCCAGCACGCCGAACTCGGCCATTACATGCAGGATCAGGTTGTGGGCGTTGTCGGTGAAGCCGCGCTCGCCTACGCCCGCGTCCAGCAGGAAGTTGTGCCACCCGAACTGCCGGAACCCGACCCCGAGCGTCGGCGCGCTCAGGAACATGAGCCAGGCTCTGTGGAAGATGGCCGGGCGCTGCTCGATCGCCAAGGTCTGGGCCAGACGTCCCGAAGCGGTGACCGGGACGGTGTCCGCCGAGGGCTGGAGCGCCGCGACGAGCAGCGGCACCAGGTACAGGCCGAGCCAGCGCGAGCACCGACACCAGCAGCAGCCGGCGATTCACCGCGCTGCGCTCGGCCGCGTAGAAACCGCCGGCCAGCAGGCTGAACAACGCCAGAAACACCCAGGGGGCGCGCGCCCCGGTGAGCGACAGGATGTACAAGCCGAAAGCACCCGCGCTCACGGCGTACACCAAACGCAGTCGCCTGGTTGCATACAAGTAAGCGAGAGAGGCCAGCCCGAGCGTCATGTAGTCGGCGAGGTGATTCGGCTGCGCCAGGTTGCCCCACACCCGCGCCTTCGCGGCGACGGTGATGTAGCGTCCCAGGAACGCGTAGCTGCCCAGATGCTGAGCGAAACCGATCACGCTGCATGCGATCAGCCCGGCGAACAGGTACCAGGCGAGCACCGTGGCGACACGCTCAAGCCCCAACTCCCGACGGAAGAGCGCCGCGAGGACCATCAACGCGCCCGCCCACAGCAGGTACAAGGCAGCCAGCCAGGCGCGCTGCTCGAACACGAGCCGGCCCAGCACGATCTGGAGCAACAGCAGCACGACAAAACCGGCCGGCAGGAGGGTCGCGCGCGGAATCGCCAGCCGTGCGGCCCAGGCCGGCAGAGACAGCAGCGCGATCAGTCCCAGCGCCACCGCCACAGCTTCCGCGTGAAAGCTCGGGATCGGCAGCGCTTTGAACGGCACGAGGAAGGGCAGCAACCACATGAGTCCGACCACGAACAGGGCAGCATGCAGCGCCTGGCGGGCACTGGGCAGCTGCAGCACGCGGCTGGTACCAGGCGCGGTCATGGACGCCTTGGGATTTAGAAGAAATCGGAGGGACATTCGGCGCTGTGCTGGAGCAAGGAAGGTACCACTCGATAGAATAGAGCTTTCGACCGTTCCCACGCAGCGAGGCAACCCATGCACAAGCTCGTCCTGCTCCGCCACGGCGAGAGCATCTGGAATCGCGAGAATCGCTTCACCGGCTGGACCGACGTGGACCTCTCGGAGCGAGGCCGCGAGGAAGCCCGCGAAGCGGGGTCCCTGCTCAAGCAGGAGGGGCTGGTCTTCGATCTCGCCTTCACCTCCGTGCTCAAGCGCGCCATCCGCACGCTCTGGCTGGCGCTGGACGCGATGGATCTGATGTGGTTGCCGGTGCGCAACAGCTGGCGCCTGAACGAGCGCCACTACGGCGCGCTGCAGGGCCTGAACAAGGCCGAAACGGCGGCGCAGTTCGGCGAGCAACAGGTCAAGATCTGGCGCCGCAGCTACGACATTCCGCCGCCGGCGCTCGAGCGCGCCGATCCGCGTTTTCCGGGGAACGACCCGCGCTACCGCGAGCTCGCCGCAGGCGAAGTGCCGCTCACCGAGTGCCTCAAGGACACGGTAGCCCGCTTCCTGCCGCTGTGGAACACCGCCATCGCCCCCGAGGTCGCGTCCGGCCGTCGCGTCATCATCGCTGCCCACGGCAACTCGTTGCGCGCCCTGGTGAAATACCTCGACAACGTGTCCGACCAGGATATCGTCGAGCTGAACATCCCCACCGGCATCCCGCTGATCTACGAGCTCGACGCCGGGCTCAAGCCCATCCGCCATTACTATCTGGGTGACCAGGCCCGCGTGGCGGCGGCGGTCAACGCGGTGGCCTCGCAGGGCAAGGCAACCGCCTGAACCCGGTAAGGACCGCAAGGTTGTATGCCCGCGCGCGGCCCGGCCGAGGCTGGCCGCGGAGGGTGACAGCGGCAGTCCTCGGCCTGACCGCGCTGCTGCTCGCGGCGGCTGCGCAGCCTGCGGGTCCAACGGAGGACCTCAAAGAACTGCGCGGCCGCATTCAGCGGCTGCAGAAGGAGCTCGCCGATTCCGAAGGCTCGAAGTCGGAAGCTGCCGACGCGCTGCGCACATCCGAGCGCGCCATCAGCGAGGCCAACCGGCGTCTGTTCGACTTGGCCGCCGAACAGCGCAAAGCGCGTGGCGAGCTCAATCGCATCCAGGCGGGCCACAACAAGCTTGCCGCCAGCGTGCACCACCAGCAGGACCTGCTGTCGCGCCAGTTACGGCTGCAATATCTCACCGGGGAGAGCGAGCCGCTGCGCCTGATGCTGAGTCTGCAGGACCCGGGCGAGCCGGCGCGGCAACTGCAGTACCTCACCTACGTGTCTCGCGCTCGCGCCGAGCAGATTGCGGCGCTCAGGACCGACCTCGCGGAGCTCGCGGAGCTGGCCCGGCAGACCCAGGCTCGGGAAGCCGAAATCGAGCGCCTGCAGCAGGACCAGGCGCGCGCACGCGCCGAGCTCGAACAGGAACGCAGCAAGCGGCAGGCGGTGCTCGCCGAGGTGTCCCGCGAGGTGGCGCGGCAACGTCGCGAGCTCGGGACGCTGACGCGTAACGAAGAGCGTCTGAGCCGGTTGGTGAAACGGCTGTCCCAGGAGCTGGCGCACGCTCCGCGGCGCCCCCGCGCACCCGCACAGCGGCTGCGCAATGAGGCCGTGCCCGAGCCCGGTGTGACGGGTTCATTCCGCGAGCTCAAGGGCAGCTTGCGCCTGCCGGTGCGCGGGGAACTTGCCAACCAGTTCGGCAGTCCACGGCAGGGCAGTGGCGTAGCGTGGAAGGGCGTGCTGATCCGCGCCCGTCCAGGCGAGGAGGTTCGCGCCGTTGCCGGCGGCCGGGTGGTCTTTGCGGATTGGCTGCGCGGCTTCGGTAACCTGTTGATTTTGGATCATGGAGACGGGTACCTGAGCCTGTACGCATACAACGAATCGCTGCTCAGGCAGGTCGGCGATCGCGTCGGCAGCGGTGAGCCCATCGGGACCGTCGGCAGCAGCGGCGGTAGCGAGGAAACCGGTTTATACTTTGAAATTCGATTCCAAGGCAGGCCGATCGATCCCTTGAGCTGGACGGCATTGAAGTGAGCCTCGGTTGGAGCCGATAAGGGAGCTTCAGGGCCGGGCGCCGCCCAATGGCAGCGATGTGAGACCCGGACCCGCGATACCGAGAGTGACTAGGAGAGACCCCATGCGCACCAGACTCAAGCAAGCCGCGTTGATCGCCCTCGGGGCGGTCCTCGGCGTGCTGATCAGCCTCAACTTTTCGGCGGTTGCCCAGCGCACGCCGGGCCCGCTTCCGATTGAGGACCTGCGCGCCTTCACCGAAGTGTTCGGACGCATCAAGTCCGACTACGTCGAGCCGGTCGACGACAAGAAGCTCATCACCGAAGCCATCAACGGGATGCTGTCGGGGCTCGACCCGCACTCCGCGTACCTGGATGCGGAAGCATTCCGTGAGCTGCAAGTCGGGCACGCAGGGCGAGTTCGGCGGGCTGGGCATCGAGGTCGGCATGGAAGACGGCTTCGTCAAGGTCATCTCTCCGATCGAAGACACCCCTGCGTACCGTGCGGGGCTCAAGCCGGGCGATCTGATCATCAAGCTCGACGACAGCAACGTGAAGGGCATGACGCTCAACGACGCGGTCAAGCGCATGCGCGGCAAGCCCAACACCGACATCACCCTGACCATTATCCGCAAAGGCGAGCCGAAGCCCCGGGTGGTCACCTTGACGCGCGCGGTCATCCAGATCCAGAGCGTGAAGGCCAAGCTGGTCGAGCCGGGCTACGCATTCGTGCGCGTCACCCAGTTCCAGGAGCACACTCCGGAGAAGATGGTGGCCGCGCTGGAGAAGATGTTCAAGGAGAACCAGGGGCCGATGAAAGGCCTGGTGCTCGACCTGCGCAATGATCCCGGTGGCCTGCTCAACGCTGCGGTCGCGATATCGGCCGCGTATCTGCCCGACAATGCACTCGTCGTCTACACCGACGGGCGCACCGAGGATTCCAAGATGCGTCTGTATGCCAGCGGAGAGTATTACCTGCGCGGCAGCAAGTCGGACTACATGAAGAAGCTCCCCGCGGGCGTCAAGGACGTGCCGATGGTGGTCCTGGTCAACGGCGGGTCGGCATCTGCCTCCGAGATCGTGGCCGGAGCGCTGCAGGACCACCGGCGCGCCGTGATCATGGGCACGCAGACCTTCGGCAAGGGCTCGGTGCAGACCATCCTGCCGCTCGGCAACAGCACCGCGATCAAGCTCACGACCGCGCGCTATTTCACACCGAACGGCCGGTCGATCCAGGCCAAGGGCATCACCCCGGACATCCTGGTCGAAGAAGCCACGATGTCCGACGCGGACGCCGCGCTGCGCATGCGCGAAGCGGACCTCGAGCGGCATCTGTCCAATCCCACCGAGTCGGGCGACGACCCCGGAGCCGAAGGCGGCGCCGCAACCCAAGGACAAGGAGAAGGACAAAGACCAGGGCGTGCAACAGCAGGTGCCCGCGGCGCCGAAGGCCGAGCCGGCCGAGTTCGGCTCCAAGGGCGACTACCAGCTGAACCAGGCAGTCAACCTGCTCAAAGGCCTGCAGATCATCAGCAAGAAGTGACCGTGCGCAGCGCGCAACTGCGCGCGAGCACGGTCATCCCCGCGCAGGCGGGGATCCAGACAGAGCAAAGATCCAGTACACTCGAGCCGGCAGGGAGTCCCCTGCCGGCTTTTTGTTTTTCGACAGAGGCACGACCCATGGGTGGCGCGGAACCGAACATCGAGCTGAACGACGAGCAGCTGCTGCGCTACAGCCGCCACATCCTGCTGCCGGAGATCGGGATCGAGGGCCAGCAGAAGCTGCTCTGCTCGCACGCGCTGGTGGTGGGCGCCGGCGGCCTGGGCTCTCCCGTCTCGCTGTATCTGGCAGCGAGCGGCGTGGGACGGATCACCTTGTGCGACCACGACAAGGTCGACTTGACCAACCTGCAGCGCCAGATCGTGCACGACACCACCACGATCGGGCGGTCCAAGGTCGAGTCGGCGCGCGGGACACTGGCGCGCATCAATCCGCAGGTGCAGGTCGTCGCGTTGCAGGAGCGTCTGGAAGGCGCCCGGCTCGAAGCACTCGTCGAGGACGTCGATGTCGTCGTCGATGCAACCGACAACTTCACCACCCGGCATGCCATCAACCGCGCGTGCGTGCGGCATCGCAAGCCGCTCGTATCCGGCGCGGGCGTGCGCTTCGACGGCCAGGTCGCGGTGTTCGACCTGCGCCAGGACGCGAGCCCGTGCTACCACTGCCTGTTCCCCGAAGAAGGCGATCTCGAGGAGATGCGTTGCGCGATCATGGGCGTGTTCGCGCCGCTGGTGGGCATCATCGGCTCGGTGCAGGCAGCCGAGGCGTTGAAGCTGCTGATGGGGGTGGGCGAGCCTCTGACCGGACGGCTGCTCTTGCTCGACGCGCTGTCGATGCAGTGGCGCGCAGTCAAGCTCAAGCGCGACCCGGCCTGCAAGGTGTGCGGCAGCCGTTAGGCGCCGCGTCGGCCAAGCTGACAAAAGGCATTGGCCACGGAGCTCGACAGAGCACTCAGAGAAGGAACAGGGCCGATGCAGCGCAGCTCCTTGCCTGCAGCGATCCTGACGCTTGCCAGTCTCGGTTGAGCTTCCGTGCGAGCCTCTGCGACAGCTCTGTGTTCTCTGTGACTGCCCTTGTGCTGTAGAAGCTCGGTCCGCGGGCTAAATTTCCCGCCGCCGGGTCCGCTATAACGGGCCATGCGCCAAGCCACGCCCCAGCAGGTCTGCGAACGCATCGCCGCTGGGATCGAGAGCGTCGTGCAGGGCCAGCACGCCAGCGTCCGCAAGCTGATCGCCGCTTTCCTGTGCGGCGGCCACGTGCTCCTGGAGGACTACCCCGGCACCGGCAAGACCACGCTGGCGAAAGCGCTGGCACGCTGCATCGACGCGCAGTTCAAGCGCGTGCAGTTCACTCCCGACCTGCTGCCCACCGACATCACCGGGGTGTCGATCTACAACCAGCGCGACCAGGCCTTCGAGTTTCACCGCGGGCCGGTTTTCACCCACATCCTGCTGGCCGACGAGATCAACCGCGCCTCGCCGCGAACGCAGTCGGCGTTGCTCGAGGCGATGGCCGAGCATCAGGTCAGCGTGGACGGGGCGCGCTACGACCTGGCCGAGCCATTCTTCGTGATCGCCACCCAGAACCCGGTGGAGACGCACGGGACCTATCCGCTGCCCGAGGCGCAGATGGATCGCTTCGCGCTGCGGCTGGCGCTGGGCTACGTGAGCGCCGAGGAAGAGGTGCGATCCTCTCCGCGCAGAATGGCACCCACCCGCTCGAGGGCCTGCAGCCGTGCGCGGACGTGTCCGACGTGCTGCACGCTCGCAGCCAGCTCGCACAGGTGCGGGTGTCCGACGAGCTGAAGCGCTACATGGTGGATCTCGCAGCCGCCACGCGCGGCGCGCCTGCCGTGCGCCTGGGCGCCAGCCCGCGCGCCTCTCTCGCCCTGATGAAGCTCGCCCAGGCGCTGGCTGCTTTCGACGGCATGGAGTACGTCACGCCGGACCACGTCCAGCAAGTCGCGGTCGAGACGCTCGCTCACCGCCTGGTGCTGGACCCGCAGCGGCGCTTCGCCGGCGAATTCGGGCGAAGCGGTTGTAGCGGAGATTGTCGAACGCGTGCGCGTGCCGGTGTAGCGCGATGCCCGGGGTGACAAGATGCCAGGCCTGCCAAGATGCACTGGCTGCTGCGCCAGTTCGCCCGCGCCTATCGCGTGAGCCAGTGGCAGCGCCGGCGCTTCACGCCAGCCGGGCGGGCACTGGGCTACCTGCTGATTGCCGCAGCCGTGTTCGGCCTCGACACGCAGCGCACCACCGCCTTCCAGATCTTCGCCCTGGCCGCGGCGTTGCTGCTGGTGGCATGGCTCGACGAGCCTGCGGCCGCGGGCCAAGGCCTCGCGATCGAACGACGCTTGCCGGAGTTCGCGACTGCGGGCGAGCCGGTGCGCTATCGGCAGATCGTTCGCAACACCGGCACGGCGGCCGCTCCTGGATCTGCGCCTGCGCGACGAGCTGGCCGAGGATTTACCCTCTGCGGAGGAGTTCCGGCGCGCAGCGCGGCCGGCCCGAGCCAGGCGTGAACTGGGTCGACCGGCGCGTCGGCTTTCCGCGCTGGCTCGCTCTGGTCCAGCGCCGTCGCGGCGCTGTCATCGACGAGGTCGGCCTGCCCGGCCTGCTCCCCGGATCGCGGCGCCGAGGCCTCGATGACGCTGACTCCACTGCGGCGCGGAGCGCTGACCTTCGCGCTGCAGCCGTGTGCTGCGCCCCGAGCCGCTGGGGCTGGTGAACGCGGTGAGCACGCTGGATGCGCCGGGCAGGCTGGTGGTGTTGCCGCGCCGCTACCCGTTGCCGCCGCTCGCGCTGCCGGGCACGCGACGCTTTCAGCGCGGCGGCGTGAGCCTGTCGCAGAACGTCGGGGACAGCCAGGAGTTCACCGCGCTGCGCGAGTACCGGCCGGGGATCCGATGCGCCACATTCACTGGCGCAGCTTCGCCCGTCTCGGCGAGCCGGTGGTCAAGGAGTTCCAGGACGAATTCTTCACGCGCTACGCGCTGGTCCTCGACACCTTCGGGGACGAGTTGCCCGAAGCGGCGTTCGAGGCCGCCGTGTCGGTGGCAGCCTCTTTCGTAGACGGCATGCACACCCAGGACGCGCTGCTCGACCTCATGTTCGTCGAGGACCGCACGTGGCGGCTGACGATCGGCCGCGGCCTCGGGCAGCAGTCGGATTTGCTGCGTGTGCTGGCCTTCGTCGTACCGCGCCCCGGTGACCAGTTCGCGCGCCTGGCGCAGCACGTCCTCCTGCACGGGTCCGCACTGAGCGCCTGTGTGCTGGTCCTGCTGCGCCTGGACGATGAGCGGCGGGCGCTTGCTGCGCGCACTGACCGCGGCCGGCGTCCATCTGCTGGTGCTGGTCGTGGGCCCCACGCAGGCAACCAGCGCCGAGGACGCGATCCCGGTGCACGCCATCGACCCGGCGCGACATCGCCGCCTCCCTGGCGCGCCTGCGCCGGTCGCATGATCCAGCCGCCCCCTTTCCTGCTGGCGCTGGGCGTTTCGCTCTGGGGCCTGGCCAGCGGCCGCTCGCGCTCGCCGCGGCGGCGGCGCTGCTGCTCGAGGCGCCGCGGCTATTGCCGCAGCGCTTCGACCTGACGCCCAAGGACTTCGAGCGCGACGCGGATCTGAGCACGCTCGCCCTGGCGGCGGCGGCGGTCCTGCTGTTCGCCCAGAGCCGCCACTTCTCGACCGCCATGCTGCAGGTGCTGAGCTGGCTTCCGATGCTGCTGCTCGGCCTGGTGCTGGCGCAGCGCTTCAGCGCCGCCGGACGCATGCCGCTGTCGGCGTTGTTCTGGTCGCTGCGCAGGCAGCGCCGGCGCCGGAGCGCTGGTTGACCATCGACTACGGTTACTTCGGCGCGTGCCTCGATCGCCGCGAGCGCTGCGAACCTGCGCGCGCATTGGTACTTGCCGCCACGGTGTCGGCCTGAGCCTCTATGCGCTGCTGCCGGTGGCCCGCCGCGCCGTCGGCGGGCGGCTGCGGTGGCCGCTGCCGCGGCGCAGGCCGCAGCGATCGGGTTCGGGATTCAAGCCGGACTGTCCAGCGCACAGGCGCGCGTGCAGGAGCTGGGTGTTCGACTGGCTCGACCAGCGCTGGCGGGCGCAGGCCGATCCCTACCGGACCCGCACGGCCATCGGCGATATCGGGCGTCCTGAAGGCATCCGACCGCATCCTCATGCGCGTCGCCGCCGCGGGCAAACCGCCACAGCTGCTGCGCAGCGCCAGCTATCGGCACTACGGGGGCGGCACCTGGAGCGCCGCGGCTGCGGCGCTGCGCCTTCGGTCCGCTGACCTCGACCGGTGAGGACGCTGGACGCATCACCGAGGGCGCCGGGCCGCGCGGTGCATCTGTCGACCTGGCTGGACGATGGATCGCGCTGCTGGCGCTGCCTCTGGGCACGTACCGGCTGGAAGGGCTCAACGTTGCTCGCGTCGAGCGCAACGCACTGGGAACGGTGCGCGTCGAGCAGGGCCCCGAGAGCCTCAGCTTCAGCGTGCGCGTGGACCCCGAGGCCAGGACCGATGCAGCACCGAGACTCGGCCGATCTGAAGATTGCTCCGGCGAACGAACCCGTGCTCGAGGCGGTGAGCCGCGAGATCGGTCTCGTGGGCGGCGATCGCTGCGCGTACGGCCCGAGCCATCGAGGATTTCTTCCGCTCGCGCTTCGCCTACGCGCTCGACCTGGACAACGGGCGCGGCAGCGGCCGCAGCCTGAAGCAGTTCCTGCTGGAGGATCGGCGTGGCCACTGCGAGTATTTCGCGACCGCTACCGTCTTGCTCCTGCGCCACGCCGGCATCCCGGCGCGCTACGCGACCGGCTTCTCGGTGCAGGAGTTCAGCGAGCTGGAGCAGCAGTACGTGGTCCGCGCTCGTCACGCCCACGCCTGGGCCCTGGCCTGGATCGACGGCCGCTGGCAAGCGCTCGACACCACCCCTGCCGACTGGGCGCAACAGGAGGATGCGAGCGCCTCGCCGTTGCGGCCGGTCTACGATCTCCTGTCCTGGCTCTACTATCGGTTCGCCGTGTGGAGCGCTCAGGACGGCGGCGAAACCGGGCTGCCCGCTGGCCTGCTCTGGCTCGTGCCACCGCTCGCTTCCTACCTCGGCTGGCGGCTCTATCGCCGCCGCCGCGTGCGCGACCCCGATCAAGGAGTGCGAGCGCGAACGCGCTTCCACCGATCAGCCGAATCCGGACATGCAGGCCGTGCTGGACCGTCTCGCCACGCGCGGCCTGGTGCGGCCAGGCGCAGCGCGCATTGCTCGGCTGGGTGCAGGAACTGCCTTTGGCGGACCCCCAGGCGCGGGAACTGCTCGTCGCTTTGACTCGCGACTACTATCGCATCCGTTTCGATCCGCGTCCCGCCCCCGCGGCCGTGCACGCAGCCGTCGAGGCGCACGCGCGGCGCCTGCTTGTGCTGTTGAGCTAGGCCGGATATCACCAGGCCACCGTATGCTGGCAGATGCAACGGCGCTAAGGCGTAATGCGTGACGAGCAGGAGATCGATAGCCCGTTCCGCTCGACCAGCATCGCATCAGCTGAGCGGATGCTCTACGCTCATCCCTCATCGCCGCGCGCCGGGGAGCGCCAGCAGGGCAAGCCCCAGCGCGATCAGCAGCATGCCCGCGGCATCCTGCGCGCTCGGCCGCTCGCCGAAGTGGATCCATGCCGCGATCACGCCGATCACCGGCGTGGCGAGCGTACCCAGGCCGGCCAGGCCGGCAGGCAGCCGTGCCAGGGCGTAGTAGAACAACATCCACGACAGCGCGGAGCCGAGGATCGCGCTGAAACCGATCGACGGCGACGAACTGCCAGCTCCACTGGATCGGCGCGGACGGAACCAGGGCCTCGAAAGTCCACAGCAGCGTCGTGCACAGCGCCATCTGCCATACCGTCAAGGTCATCAGGTGTGTCTTCATCCGCCCCTGCAGGGACTTGATCAACACCACTGAATACGCCCACGAGCCCCCGGCGATCACCGCCAGCAGGCTCGGCAGCCAGCCCGCGCGGGTCGACCAATGCCGAGCAGGCCGGCGAAGGCCAGGCCGATCGCCGCCCACTGCAGCGGCCGCATCTTCTCCTTGAGCCAGACGCGGGCGATCACGATCACCCAGAAGGGCATGGTGTAGACCAGCACGGCAGTGCGGCCGACCCCGCCCAGGTCGAGCGCGATCAGGGTGAACGGCGAAGTTGGCCGCGAGCAGCGTGGACAGGATCGCCACATAGCGCCACTCGCTGCGCGGCACCAGCAGGCTGTGCCCCATGTAGCGGGCGACCGGCGCCAGGCAGGCCGCGGCGAGGGCGAAGCGCGTTGCGGCAGAAGTGCACCGGCGAGGCGTAGCCGAGGCTCACCTTCATCGCGATCCAGTTGTAGCCCCACAGCAGCGACAGCAACGCGAGCGCGAAGCCGGCGCGCTTGACGGCGGCGGGATCGGAGGCGGCGCTCACCGGCGTGCGCAACCTGAACCGCGGGCGCTGCGGCAGGTTAACGCTCATGTGCTCAGACCGGTATGAGCTGCTTCCACTGCGCGTCCCAGGATTCGAGCGGGTCGCGCTTGAAGCCGCTCTTGGCGAACTGATGCCATCGGCCCACCACGAAGCACAGCAGCAGGTTGGCGTGGGCAGCGACGTCGACGCCTTCGGGAATCTCGTGCGCGCTGGCTGCGAAGCGCAGGCACTGCTTGAGCGTGGTCTCCACCCGGTCGTGCAGCTGGTTGATGCGCTGCTGCAGGCGCTCGTTCTCGTTCACCAGCGCATCGCCGATCAGCACGCGGGTCATGCCGCGATTCTTCTTGGCGAAGCCCAGCAGCATGGACAGGATCGCCTCGAGCTGCGCCAGTCCGCTGGCATTCTCCGAGGTGATCTTGTTGACCAGGCCGAAGATGGTCTCCTCGATGAAGCCGATCAGCCCCTCGAACATCTGGGCCTTGCTGGCGAAATGCCGGTACAGGGCGGCCTCGGACACCTCCAGCTTGGCGGCCAGGGCCGCCGTGGTGATGCGCTCGGCGGCCGGGGTCTCCAGCATCTGCGCCAGCGTCTGCAGGATCTGCAGCTTGCGCTCGCCGGGTTTGGTCGTGGGCATCGCGGCTACCGGCTCGGCGTGCAGGCCGGACAGCATGCGCGGGAGCTGCGCAATGCTGGCGATGTTGACGTCGACATAAGCCGGCGCCCGGTGGCTGCGATCGACCCAGACCGTCTTCATCCCCAGCCGCTTGGCCGCTCTCAGGTTGTCCAGATTGTCCTCCACCATTACGCAGCGCCGGGCCTGCAGGCGGTGCTTGCGCAGCAGGCGCTGGAACCCCGCCGGGTCGGGCTTGGGCCGGTAGCGCGTGTGCTCGATGGAGAAGACGTCGTCGAACAGGTCGGACACCCGCAGCACCTCCAGGACAGCTCGGGAATAATGCACCGGCGAGTTGGAGAATACCAGCTTGGGGCCGGGCAGGCGCGTGAGCACCGAGCGCAGCAGGGGGTGGCGCAAGACCATGCGGGCAAGCTCGGGGAACTCGTGGGTCTCCCGGAGGAAGTGCGACGGATCGACCCCGTGATGCCGCATGAGACCCAGCAGCGTGGCGCCATAGCGCCGCCAGTATTGCATGCGCAGGGCATTGGCGTCGGTCCCGGTCCAGCCCGAGGTAGCGCTGCAGGTACGCCGTCATGGAGCGGTTCAGGTGCGGAAAGATGTGCACGCTGGCATCGTGCAGCGTGTTATCCAGATCGAATATCCACACCGGGTGGTTGGCGGGTCGAATCATCGGCTGAAAGCTAGAACCTCACCGCAAAGGCGCAAAGGCGCGAAGGAGCCGCAAAGGAAGACCGTTCACGAGCAAGCTGCTTCACTGCGCGATCCCGTGCATCGCCCGCGAACCCTTGCCGTTCTTTGCGCACCTCTGCGTCTTTGCGCCTTTGCGGTTCAGCGTAGATGCAACTAGCGGCTGCGGATCAACGTCCCCACACCCTCGTCGGTGAGCACCTCCAGCAGCAGCGCGTGCTCGACCCGTCCGTCGATGATGTGCACGCTGCGCACGCCACCGCGCGCCGCATCCAGGGCCGAGGAGATCTTCGGCAGCATGCCGCCGTGGATGGTGCCGTCGGCGAACAGCGCGTCGACTTCCTTCGGTGTGAGCCCGGTGAGCAGCTTGCCCTGCTTGTCGAGCACGCCGGGAGTATTGGTGAGCAGGACCAGCTTCTCGGCCTTCAGACACCTCGGCCAGCTTGCCCGCCACCAGGTCGGCGTTGATGTTGTAGCTGCGCCCATCCGGGCCGACTCCGATCGGCGCCACCACCGGAATGAACTCGCGCGTCTCCAGCAGCGCGATGACCTCGGGATCGATGCTGGCCACCTCGCCGACCTGGCCGAGATCGACCGTCTCGGCGGCATCGTTCTCGCTCTGCAGCAGCATCTTGCGGGCGCGGATGAACGAGCCGTCCTTGCCGGTCAGCCCGATCGCGCGTCCGCCGTGCTGGTTGATCAGGTTGACGATCTCCTTGTTGACCAGCCCGCCCAGCACCATCTCGACCACGTCCATGGTCTCGGCGTCGGTCACCCGCATGCCCTGGACGAACTCGCCTTTCTTGCCCATGCGCTTGAGCAGGTCGTCGATCTGCGGCCCGCCGCCGTGCACCACCACCGGGTTGATGCCGACCAGCTTGAGCAGGACCACGTCGCGGGCGAACGACGCCTTGAGCCGCTCGTCCGTCATGGCGTTGCCGCCATACTTGACCACGACGGTCTTGCCGTAGAAGCGGCGGATGTAGGGCAGGGCTTCGGCCAGGATCTTGGCCCGCTGAGCCGCGGTCGATTCGGTGAGTGCCATCGGCGTGAAGGTGACGAAAGGGTGACGCGATTGTACCGGCCCGCGGGGGTACGCGCGAACCCAGCGAGCCCAAGAGGAGCGCCAAGACTCGGTCCGTACGCGGAACGCGCGTTCCGCAGCCTCGGCTCCGACCTGCTGCTACGGCGTCTTGGCGTCCTGGCGTCCTGGGGCCAGTCTCGAAGTGACGCAAAAACAAAAGGGCGGCCCTCGAGGGCCGCCCTCCGTCGCCAGCCGGCGCGGTTACTGAACCGCCAGCTTGCGGGTAGCGCTCGCTGCCCGCTTGGGCAGGACCAGCTCGAGCACGCCGTTCTCGTACTTGGCCTTGGCGCTTTCCTGGTCCACTTCCTGGGCCAGGGAAAACGCACGGTAGACCTTGCCGTAGTAGCGCTCGCTGCGCAGGACCTTCTCGCCCTGCTTGTCTTCCTTCTGGCTCTTGACCTCGGCGCTGATCGAGACCTGATTGCCGTCGATCGATACGCTGATGTCTTCCTTCTTCACGCCGGGGATCTCGGCGTGGACGGTGTAGGCCTTGTCGTCCTCCTTCACGTCCATCTTGATCCGCACCGGCTGCTCCGGCCCGGTCTCCAGGCGCACCGGGCGCAGAAAGAAGCCCTTGGAACAGCTCGTCGACGTCGTCGAAGGGGTCCCAACGGGTAATGTTTGCCATGATTCGTCCTCCAAGCTCAAATGTGTGGTCAGGGCCGCTCGCCCTCGTAACCTGAAATATGGGAGCCGCCGCCGGCAATTCAAGGCGGCTGGCCAGTGAGCGAAAGTGCGAACGGATTGCAGCTGCCAATGCGAACTTGTCCTGCCGTGGGCAAGTGGTCCCCGCCGCGCTGTCCGGCTCAGGGATCGCGTCATAAGCGGTACACTGCCTTCTGGCCGACCCCGGCGCGGTGCGAGCATGCCGCCCGTCGGCGCCGCCCAGAAACCTCACCAGGAGACACTCGACCATGGCAAAGAGCAAAACCGCCCTCACGCTCGCGCTCGGCACTGCGTTCGCCGCTATCGCTCGCCGGCGGCGCCGGCACTCAATGCAGCCGACAACCCGTTCAAGCTGGACTCGCTGAAGAACGGCTACCAGGTCGCCGACAACGACAAGGCCAAGGAAGGCAAGTGCGGCGGCGACAAGGCCAAGGAAGGCAAGTGCGGGGGGACAAGGCGAAGAGACGGCAAGTGCGGCGGGGACAAGGCCAAGGAAGGCAAGTGCGGCGGCGACAAAGCAAAGAGGGCGACAAGGCCAAGGAAGGCTCCTGCGGCGGCAACAAGTAGACAGGCTAGCCATCGCCCAGCCCGTGAGTCCCGCTCGGCATTCACGGTGCCGGCCTCGGCCTTCGTCGCGAGTTGCTTCCCGCGCTGAAGGCCGAGGTCCCTCCCGCCATCCGGTTCCTCGAGCTCGCCCCCGAGAACTGGATCGACTTGGGCGGCGCAGCCGGCAAGAGCCTGCGTCAGTTCACCGAGCGCTATCCGGTGGTCTGCCACGGGCTGTCGCTGTCGCTGGGCGGGCCGCTCGCCTCTGGACGAGGTGTTCCTCACGCGCGTGCGCAAGTTCATGCGCAGCCACGGCATGCGCCTGTATACCGAGCACCTGTCGTACACCACCGACGACGGCCAGCTCTACGATCTCCTGCCCATCCCCTTCACCGCCGACGCGGTGCAGCACGTCGCCCGGCGCATTCGCCGCACCCAGGAGATCCTGGAGACGCGCATCGCCATCGAGAACGCGTCCTTCTACGTCGCGCGCGCCGATCGCGGAGATGTCCGAGCTGGAGTTCATCAACGCCGTGCTGCAGGAGGCCGACTGCTGGCTGCATCTGGACGTCAACAACACCTACGTCAACAGCGTGAACTTCGGCTACGACCCCGTCGAGTTCATGCGCGGCCTGCCTGCCGAGCGGGTGGTCTACATGCATATGGCCGGCCACTATCGGGAAGCCGAAGACCTCGCCATCGACACCCACGGCGAAGACGTGATCGACCCGGTCTGGGCGTTGCTCGACACTGCCTACCGGATCTTCGGAGTCCAGCCCACGCTGCTGGAGCGCGACTTCAACATCCCGCCGCTCGACCGGCTGATCGAGCGAGGTCGAGCGAATCGCCTCCATCCAGCAGCGGCATCTGCCCGCGCTGCATGCTCGGCGCGCTTGAGCGGCGCTTCGCAAGTGCATCCTCCAGCCCTCTCCGAATCGCATGCAGGTTCTGAGCCGGGGAGCGTGACCGGCGCCACGCGACAATGCAAACAAGGCGGCTGCCGTTCCAGGACTACCAGTACGCGTTTGCGGCGCACATCCGCGATCCGCGCGCCAACCCCCGTCCCGCAGGCGTGCCGGCGCGGCGCATGCGCGTCTACAACGAGCTGCTGTTCAACAACCTCGAAGGGTTTCTGCTCGCCTGCTTCCCGGTCAGCCGCGCGGTTCTGGGCGCCCGGCGCTGGCGCAAGCTGGTGCGGGCGTTCTTCGCCGGGCACCGCTGCCGCACACCGTTCTTCCGCCAGATCCCGGAGGAGTTCGTCGAAGTGGCTGCGCGGGGCGCGCGCCGGCCATCCCGAAGACCCGCCTTTCCTGCCCGACCTCGCTCACTACGAGTGGGTCGAGCTCGCGCTGGACGTCTCACCCGCTCGAGCCGGACTGGCCGACATCGACCGCGCCGGCGACCTGCTGGCAGGGCGACCCGGCGCTGAACCCGGTCGCCATGCTGCTGACCTATCGGTATGCGGTCCACCGGATCGGCTCCGCGCTTCCGGCCGAAGGCGCCGGATCCGCAGCCCACCCACCTGCTCGTGTTCCGCGATACCTGCAGGACCGCGTCCGCTTCCTCGTGCTCAATGCAGTCAGCGCCCGGCTGGTGGCTATGCTGCACCAGGGCTCCCTGACGGGGGCCGGGGCGCTGCGCGGCGATTGCGCGCGAGCTCGGCCACCCCGACCCGGCAGCGGTCATGCGCGGCGGGCGGGAGATCCTCGACAGCTTGCGGCGTGAAGAGGCGGTCCTGGGCGCCTGGCGGTAGGGCAGCCCAGAGCGTTACTGGTGATGCGCGTGCGGGTCCTCGTCCAGCAGGCGAGCGCACCTGCGCTTCTACCGGCAGCTCGAAACGCTTCCCGCCCTCTTCGATCACCAGCGTGACGGCGACGCGCTCGCCCGCTTTGAGCGGCCGGACGATGTCCAGCAGCATCACGTGGTAGCCGCCCGGCTCGAGGACCACCGTCTTGCCTGCCGGCAGGTCGAGCGAGTCCACGCGGCGCATCCTCATCACCCCGCCTTCGTTGCTCATCTGGTGCACCTCGGCGGCGCTGTGCGGCCGGGCTCTTGACACCTACCAGCCTGGCCGGCGCGTCGCTGCGCAGCTGCATGTAGACACCGCGCGACCTTCTGCCCAGGCAGGGTTGCGCGCGCCCACGCACCGGAGACCTGCACGCCGGCCCATGCGGCCGGTCCGAACCCCAGCAATCCCAGCGCCAAGAGCGCGCTCGCCTGCCTGATTCCACTCACCCGTTGCTCCGTGTCCTGTCCTGCTCGAAAGGCGCTACGATACCAGACCAGGCTCGGGCGCGGATCGGATACCGGTGCGATATAATTCCGCGTTCGCATGCAGCGCGTCATTCCGCTTCTTCGTCTTGACCTTGGTGGTCCTGCTGTCCTGGGCGCACGTCGCGTGCGCCCAGCCGGCAGCCGCGACGGCCGCTCCAGCCGCGCTCAACCCTCGAGCGACGCCAGGCCCCTCGATCGAAGCCAAGGCCTGGCTGCTGCTGGACCTGCGCAGCCGCCAGGTCATCGCCTCGCACGCCGCCGACGAGCGCGTCGAGCCGGCCTCGCTCACCAAGCTCATGTCGGCCTATCTCGTGTTCGAGGCACTGAAGCAGAAGCAGATCACGCTCGACCAACGCCTGCCGGTGTCGCAAAAGGCCTGGAGGATGCCCGGCTCGCGCATGTTCCTGTTGCCCACTGCGACGCCGACGGTGGACGAGCTGCTGCGCGGCCTGATCGTGGTGTCCGGCAACGACGCCACGATCGCGCTGGCCGAGGGCGTGGCCGGCAGCGAAGAGGAGTTCGTCGCGCGCATGAACCTGCAGGCGCGGCGCCTGGGCCTGAGCGGCACGCGCTTCTCGAACGCGACCGGCCTGCCCGACCCGCAGCACTACTCGACGACCGGCGATCTGGCCAGGCTGGCCGAAGCGGTGGCGCGCGATTTCCCCATGTACCTGCCGCTGTACGCCCTGCGCAGCCTCACCTACAACGGCATCACCCAGCCCAACCGCAACGTGCTGCTCGGCCGCGACCCGCGCGTGGACGGGCTGAAAACCGGCCACACCGAGAACGCCGGCTACTGCTTGATCGCCACCGCACGCAGCGGCGACCGGCAGTTGCTGGCGGTGGTCATGGGCGCGACGTCCGAGAGCGCACGTGCGCTTCGAGGCGCAGAAGCTGTTGAACTACGGGTTTCAGTACTACCAGACGGTGCGCCTCTACGCGCCAGGGCGACACGGTCGCCGAGCTGCCCGTGTGGAAGGGCAGCGCGCAGCCGGCTCAAGGCCGGGTTCGAGCAGGACCTGTACGTGTCGGTGCCGCGCGGCCAGGGCGAGCTGCTCAAGGCGACCTTGACGAGCCTGCAGCCGCTGCTGGCGCCGGTGAGCCGGGAACAGCGGGTCGGCGTGCTGCGCCTGGCCTTCGACGGCAAGCCCGTGGGCGAGTATCCTGTGGTGGCACTGGAGAGCGTTTCGGTCGCCAACATCTTCGTGCGCATCTGGGATGGGTTGCGGCTGCTGTTCAAGCTGAACCACTAGCCGCCATGTTCGAGCTTCCCGCCGACGTTTCCGACAGCATCGTGTTCTTGAACGGCAGCTTCCTGCGCATGGACGAAGCGCGCGTCCCGGTGCTCGATCGCGGCTTCATCTTCGGAGACGGCGTCTACGAAGTGATCCCGGTCTATGCGCCGCCGACCGTTCCGGCTGCAGGAGCACCTGCGGCGCCTGCAGTACAGCCTGGATCAGATCCGCCTCGCCAATCCGTACCCGGACGCGCGAGTGGTCCCGGCTCGTCCTGCGAACTGATCGCTCGCTGCCCGCACGCCGATCAGAGCGTGTACCTGCAGGTGACCCGCGGCGTGGCCAAGCGCGATCACGCCTTCCCCAAGGGCGCGAAGCCGACCGTGTTCATGATGACCAACGCGCTGTCTACACCCTCGCCGGAAGCCGTAGCCAACGGCGTGACCGCCATCACGGCGGCCGACAACCGCTGGCTGCGTTGCGACATCAAGTCCATCGCCCTGCTGGGCAACGTGCTGATGCGCCAGCTCGCGGTCGAGGCGGGCGCCAACGAGACGATTCTGATCCGCGACGGCTGGCTGACCGAGGGTTCGGCCAGCAATGTGCTCGTGGTGCGCGCCGGGGTCATCCTCACCCCCCCGAAGAGCAACCTCATCCTGCCAGGCACCACCTGCGATGTCGTGCTGGAGCTCGCGGCCAAGGCCGGCATGCCGGTCGAGGTCCGCCCGGTGAGCGAGGCGGAGCTGCGCGGTGCGGACGAGGTGTGGCTGACCTCGGCCACCCGCGAAGTGCTCGCGGTCAACAGCCTGGACGGCAAGCCCGTGGGGAGCGGCGCACCCGGCCCGGTGTTCCGGCGCATGCACGCGCTGTTTCGCGAATTCAAGAAGGAGCTGGGCTCCGGCGCTCGCAGCGCACGCTTGAGACCCGCGCGCGATGGCCGAGCCGGAAGTCTCCCCGATCCAGTACCCGCTCGAGTTCCCCATCAAGATCATGGGCAGGAACGAGCCGGGCTTCACGCAGAAGGTGCGTCGCCATCGTCCAGCGCCACGCACCCGATTTCGACCCGGCCACGGTCGAGACCCGGCCCAGCCGCAAGAACTCGTATCTGAGCGTCACCTGCGTCATCACGCGCCACCTCGCGAGAGCAGCTCGACGCGCTGTATACGGAGCTGAGCGGGGATCCGGACGTGGTGGTGGTGCTGTAGCGCCAGTGATCGGTGATCAGTGATCGCGAGTCCGAGCAAGCTGACGGGACCTGATTGCACGCCATCCAGCTTCGACTGCGTGCAACAGGTCGCGGCAGCTGCTGTGCGAGCACCTGATCGCGCTCGCGCCTCGATCACTCGAGCCACCGATCACCGATCACGGTCCGTCGTCTCGGCCTGGTCGACTATCTGCCGACCTGGGAAGCCATGCGCGACATTCACGGCCGCGCGCACGCGCGGCGACGCCGGACGAGCTCTGGCTTCTCCAGCATCGCCCGGTCTATACCTACGGCGTGGCCGGCCGCACGCGAGCATCTGCCCAGGACCGACAACGGCATCCCTGTGGTCAAGGTCGATCGCGGCGGACAGGTCACCTATCACGGACCCGGGCAGATCGTCCTGTATCGCCTGCTCGACCTGCGCCGGCGCCATCTGACGGTTCGGGCGCTGGTCGAGAGCCTGGAACAGGCCGTGCTAGACTTGCTCGCGCGCATTCGGCATGCAGGCGCAACGCCGGCCGGGCGCGCCGGGTGTGTACGTCGGGGACGCGAAGATCGCCGCGCTGGGGCTGCGCGTAAGCCGCGGCTGCAGCTACCACGGGTTGAGCCTGAATGTCGACGGCGACCTGGAGCCCTTTCGGTGCGATCGATCCGTGCGGCTATCCAGGGCTGGCGGTTACGCGCACCGCCGATCTGGGGGTGGACGCCGGTGCGGACGATGCTGGGCGAGCGGCTGATCGAGAAGGTCAAGGAACAACTGAGCACGCACGCATGAGCGACCTCGAGCAAGGCCAGACCGGCGCCGCCAAGACCGCGCGCAACCCGGTCAAGGTCATCCCCATCGCACCGCTCAAGAAACCGGACTGGATCCGGGTCAAGGCGGGCAACAGCCAGACCTTCTACGAGGTCAAGCGCAAGCTGCGCGATCACCAGCTGCACACGGTGTGCGAGGAAGCCTCCTGCCCGAACATCGGCGAGTGCTTCGGCAAGGGCACCGCCACCTTCATGATCCTCGGCGACCTGTGCACGCGCCGCTGTCCGTTCTGCGACGTCGCTCACGGCCGGCCCAAGCCGCCCGATCGCGACGAGCCGGACAATCTCGCCAGCACGATCGCCGATCTGGGCCTGAAGTACGTCGTGATCACCAGCGTGGACCGCGACGACCTGCGCGACGGCGGTGCCGGGCACTTCGCCGATTGCGTCCGCGCTGTGCGCAGCCGCTCGCCCGCCACGCGCATCGAGATCCTGACACCGGACTTCCGCGGACGGCTGGACAAAGCACTCGATGCGTTGGCACGAGGGCCTGCCCGATGTGATGAATCACAACCTGGAGACCGTGCCGCGGCTGTACAAGCAGGCGCGGCCCGGCGCCGACTAAGCCCACTCGCTGCTGCTGCTGAAGGATTTCAAGGCGCGCTTCCCGGGCATCCCCACCAAGTCCGGCATCATGGTGGGCCTGGGCGAGACCGACGACGAGATCCTGGAGGTCATGCGCGACCTGCGCGCGCACGGGGTGGACATGCTCACGGTCGGACAGTATCTGCAGCCCACACCGGGGCACCTGCCGGTGCTGCGCTACGTCGAGCCGGCGAGGTTCAAAGACTACGAGCGCGAGGCGCTCGCGATGGGGTTCGCACACGCCGCCTGCGGGCCACTCGTGCGCTCGAGCTACCACGCCGATCAGCAGGCGCATCTGGCGGGCGTGACCTATTTCCCGGCTTCCGAGCGCAGTGAGCGGACTGCGCCCGCCGGGGTACGGCTGCTGATCACCAACTTCCACACGCGGCGATTCCGGGCCACGCGCCTATGTCGAGACGCTGGCACAAGGCGTCTCGCCCCGCGTACGCAGCGCTTCGAGGGTGACGGAAGCGCGACGCGGACACGCCCCACTTGCGCATGAACTGACCGCGGCCATCGTTGCGCACGACACGCCCGGTGCTCTTGCCCATGAAGTGATACACGCGCGAACGGCCCACGCCCTTGAAGCAGCGCACGCCCGCCTGCCACAGCTTCATGCCGAAGTCCGGATCCTGGTACAGGCCCGGAGAAAACTCGATGCTCTGCCCGCCCACCAAGTCCCACAGCCGCCGGTGCACGACGCAGGGCGGCCAGGTTGTCCCGGCGTAGTCGTCCATCGGCAGAGCCGGCGAAGGCGGCGAGCAGCTCGGCCTCGCGGAAGTCCTCCGGCGAGCGCCCGAAATCGTGCGGCGCGATCGCGCAGTGCGTTACCGGTAAAGCGCGGCTCGATCATGGTCGCCGACAAGAAGAAGAACTCGTGGTCGATCGTGCGGATCTCGTCCAGCAAGTACCCGTCCCATCCCGGGCAGGCGTACATGTCGTCGTTCATGTACACGAGATAGTCGGCGCGCGCCAGCGAGCGCGCGGCGTTCATCCCGAAGCAGATGCCGACGTTGCTGCTGCGTCCAGGTGAAATCGACGCGCTCCGATTCCAGCCATGCCGGTGTGCCGTCGTCGCCTTCGTTGACGTGCACGACGACCTGGTGCGGATGCGTCGAGTTCTTCCGCAGCGACTGCAGCGCCAGCCGCAGGAACGGCAGGTTGTTCCAGCTCGGGATCAGGATGGAGAACACCGGCTGCACCGTCGGCATCGAACGTCCGGTAGCGCATGGAACGAACGGCGGCGGAGAAGTCCTGCTTCATGATGCATCGACTGGCGAGGATCGCCGCCACGCTGCAGGCAGGCGGCTGCGGCCCGCTGCCCCAGCAGCATGAGCTTGAGGTACTTGTGGAAGGTGTTCTCGGCGGCGTACACCGCCACCATGAAACCTTCGCGCCCATCGAGGAACCCGGCGCGCAGAAGGTAGGTGCGAACGAAGCGTCCACACCCCGCGCACCACAGCCGTGGCCAGGGTGGCCCGTCTGCCCTGGCTGTGCAGCATGGCTGCGCTGTCGGTCGAGTAGCGATTGACCTTGCCGAGCGCATCCTCGAGATCACGGATGCTCTCATGCATGAGCAGACCCTGCAGCCGGCCGACCGGCCCGTCCACGATCAGTCGTTCGTGCACGGCATCGTCGCTGAAGCGGCGCCGCCCCGCGCCGGAACAGGCGCACGACATGGTCCGGCCACCAGCCCGCGTGCCGGATGAAGCGGCCGCAGAAGCTGGACAGGCGCGGCAGCTCGTAGGCCGACGGCCCCTGGCGGCGAGCGACCGCCTGCTGAATCGCAGCCGGCGAGCTCCGGACTGACCCATTCGTCGGCATCGATCGACAGCAGCCAGTCGCCTGCCGCCAGCGCTGCCGCGCGGTTCTTTTGCGGGCCGAAGCCCGGCCAGTCCGAGCGCCTTGACCACCCGCGCTCCGAGACGCTCGCAGATCTCCACGGTGCGGTCGGTGCTGCCGCCGTCGAGCACGATCAGCTCGTCGGCAAAACGCACCGACTCGAGGCAACGCGCGATTGTCTGCTCCTCGTTCCGGGCGATCACAATGACGGACAGCCGCATCGCATGGAGTGTCGGGGCCGGGCGCGCGCCCCGGCCTTCACGGATAGGTCTCGGCCCGAGCCAACGGCACTCCCCGTCGCGTCCTTCGCGGACAGCACCGGCTGGGCGCCCTGGAGCGGCCAGTCGATCGCCAGATCGGGATCGTTCCAGGCGATGGTGCGCTCGTACTCCGGCACCCAGTAGTCGGTGGTCTTGTACAGGAACTCGGCCGCAATCCGAAGTCACCAGGAATCCGTGCGCGAAGCCGGGCGGGATCCACAGCATGCGCTTGTTCTCGGCCGACAGGCGCACGCCGTGCCACTTGCCGAAGGTCGGGCGAGGAGCGGCGCAGGTCCACTGCGACGTCGAACACCTCACCGGCGACCACCCGCACCAGCTTGCCTTGCGGCTGCCGGATCTGGTAGTGCAGCCCGCGCAGCACGTTGCCTCGCCGAGCGCGAATGGTTGTCCTGCACGAAGCTCGCCGCGCACGCCGGCGGCCTCGAAGGCCCGCGCATTCCAGCTCTCGTAGAAGAAGCCGCGGCTGTCGCCGAAGACCTGCGGCTCGATGATCAGCACACCCGGCAGGCTCGGTCTCCAGTACCTTCATGCGGGTTGGCCCGGCCTGAACGGCGGTTCGCTCGACACGCGCAGCAGGTACTCGCCGTAGCCGCTGTTCGCCAGCGGCGCGGCCAGCGCTCGCAGCTCCGCGGCGCCGATGTAGCCCATGTGGAAAGCGATCTCCTCCGGACAGGCGACCTTCAACCCTTGGCGCTGCTCGATCGTCTCGATGAAGCTGGAAGCGGCCAGCAGGGACTCGTGGGTGCCGGTGTCCAGCCAGGCGTAGCCACGGCCCAGCGTGGCGACTTCGAGCTGGCCGGCTTCGAGATAGTGGCGATTGACGTCCGTGATCTCGAGCTCGCCGCGCGCGGAGGGCTGTCAGGCGTGCGGCCACATCGACCACCTGGTGATCGTAGAAATACAGGCCGGTGACGGCATAGTTGGACTTCGGCTGCTGTCGGCTTCTCTTCGATGCTCAGCGCCCGCCCCTGCGCGTCGAACTCGACCACCCCGTAGCGCTGGGGATCGTTGACCCGGTAGGCGAAGACGGTTGCGCCCGCCGTCTTCGCCGCGGCCCGTTGCACCATGCCGGCGAGGTCATGACCGTGGAAGATGTTGTCGCCCAGGACCAGCGCCGAGGGCCCGGAGCCGATGAATTCGCGGCCGATGATGAACGCCTGCGCCAGACCGTCCGGCGAGGGCTGCTCCTCGTAGGACAAGCGGATGCCCCACTGCCGGCCATCGCCGAGCAGCTGCTCGAACAGCGGCGTGTGCTGCGGCGTCGAGATGAGCAGGATGTCGCGGATGCCCGCCAGCATGAGCACGCTGAGCGGGTAATAGATCATCGGCTTGTCGTAGACGGGCAGCAGCTGCTTCGAGGTGACCCGCGTCACGGGATAGAGCCGGGTGCCGGAGCCGCCCGCGAGGATGATGCCTTTCATGGAGGCGCTCCCGCGGCACTGCTCTTCTTGCGCCGGCAACTGTGCCGGCGCCCGTCAGCGTCTGCACGCGAGGGCAGATCCGCGCCGGCGCCTGTCGCAGTATCGAGGCAGGACGGGCTGCAAAGCGAGTGAAGGATGCCAGGGAAGCGGACCATTGCGCTGCGACGCTTTCAACGCCGTCCGATACTAGCACAGCAGCCCAGCGGCTGGATCCGGCGGCCTTCACAGCGCGCGGCCTGGGTGGGGCTCCGGCGAACAGCAGGCCGGTGAGCCAGCAGAAGAACACCCCTTCGTTGTGATCCAGCAGGAACGAGTTGAACAGGCAGCCGACCAGCATCAGCGCCAGCAGGCCGCGCGCCAGAACCCGGCTCGGCCGGATCGGGCAGCCGCGCGCTCGCGCGCGCATGGCAATAGAAGAAGAGCAGCAGCGCAGCCAGCCCCACCACGCCCAGCTCGGCTGTGGTCAGCAGGTACTGATTGTGCGGATTGCGCGTGGCAATGCCCGTCGATACCGCGCAACCCGGTCGTTGTAGACCTTGGGAAAGCCGCCCGTCCCCACTCCCAGCAGCGGGGTAGTCACGGATGATCTTCAACGTGTTCTCGTACCAGTCCAGGCGCCTGCCGATCGATGTCGCGTCTGGCGACGTCCGGATTCCATTGCTCGGTCTGGGCGACCGCGAGCGCTGACTCGATGCTTGAACACGGGGGACACCGTGAACGCCGCAGCGAACGCCACACCGACCAGTACGGTCGCGACCGCGAAGCCGCGCCAGCGCCAGGCATGGAACAGGCCTACTACCGCGAGCGCTGCGAGCACCAGATACGCCGTGCGCCCTGTGGACCATGAGCAGCACGTTCGCGCGCAGCCAGGACAGCCAAGCCCGCCCACCGCCAGCGCTCGCCGCGCGAGGCGGCCTGCCAGGCAAGCACCGAGAACAGCAGCACGCCATAGGCCATGAAGATGCTGTGAGAGATGTAGTTCTTCAGCGCGGCCGAGGCATATCGCGGCATTGCCGGTCAGCGGCCAGCGCGGCGGCAGTACACCCAGCGCGAGTCCATAGGAGAGCGCCAGCGACAGCAGCAGGCCGGCCAGTCATCGCGACCAGCCCGCGCCAGCGGTCGGCCGGATCGACCAGCACGGTCACCAGGATCGGGATCAGGAGCAGCTTGCGTGTACTTGTTGAGGAACAGCAGCACGTCCTCGTGAGTACCCTGACTCCACAGCGCGCCCAACGGCGCGCCAGCAGCATCAAGCGCGAGCGGCGGCCAGCGCCACTTCGTTGCCGCGAATCCGGCGTAGCTTCTCGCCCCATCCTCCGCTCGCAAGCCAGGCCAGCAGCAGTACCGCCATCAGCACTCCGCTCAGGGCGGTGGAGGTGATGACGGAGAAGCCGAGCGCGATGGCGCTCCAGCGGGCGAGCCGGTCCGCCTCCAGCCGCAGCCGATCGGAGCTGCCCACCGAGGGCAGCGCGCTCATGCCCCCCGCCGGCCGGCGCGCAGCCGCTTGACCAGGCGAACCAGTCGCCACGCCCGCCGTCCAATCAGGGCGACGACAGCGAACACGGCGAGGAACGCGTAGAACATCGCATAGGCGGGCCAGCCCTGGCGCCAACCGGCCCAGCCGATCCACGCCAGCACGGTGGCGAGTCCGATCAGGATCCAGGTGATCTGTCCTGCCGTAAAACCGGCCGCCAGCAGAATGTGGTGCAGATGAGCACGGTCGGCAGCGAACGGGCTCCTGCCCTTCGTCACCCGCCGCAGGATCACGAAGCCCATGTCCAGCAGCGGCACGGCGAGGAACCAGACCACGGACATCGGCTCGAGGCGCGGGAGCGCGCCCTGGGTCAAGCTCGACGCAGAACCAGACCAGAAAGAAGCCCAGCATCATGCTGCCGGAGTCGCCCATGAACGCGCGCGCCCGCGCCTGCCACGGCAGGCGGATGTTGAACAACAGGAAGCCGGCAACCGCGGCGATCATCAGCGCCAGCAAGCTTGGCCGCGGCCGAGGTTGCCGACATCGACCGCGCCGGCGCACAGGAAGCCCAGGGCCACCAGGACCAGGCCGCCGGCCAGTCCATCCAGCCCGTCGGCCATGTTGATGGCATTGATGACGCCCAGCACGCATACCACGGTGAAAGGAATCGCCCAGTTAGCGCAGATCCAGCACGACGAAACCGAACAGGTTGCCCGAGCTGCGTGACGAACAGCCCGGCCCAGGAGGTCATGAACAGCGCGGCAACCAGCTGCGCCACGGACTTGCTCGACGGCTTCAGATCGCGGGCGTCGTCGAGCACTCCCACTACGACCAGCAGCGCCATCGATACGAACAGCACGCGATAGAGGTACAGGGACTCCAGCAGGGTGAGGGCCCCGAACACGAAGCCCGCGAACATCGCTGGACCGCCGATCAGCGGAACCGGGGCGTCGTGACGCTTGCGCCCGCCCGGACGGTCGACCAGGCCGATGCGGATCGCCGGTCGCGACAACACCTTCACGGTCACGGCCGTGACGATGAACGCGATCAGGTACTTGAGGATGGCGTTAGTCATGGCGCATGATAGCGCGGGCACAGCAGATTCGCCGCCCGGCATCTCGTGCCGAGGCTGAGCACGAAGCGACGTTGCCGATCGTGCGCGTCAAATCTGGGGCTGGCATACCTATTTACTGCCCTGCATGCCAAGGCATCCCTCGAAACGTGCCGGATCTTCGACCTCGGTAAACCACGGATCTTCCGCGTCCCCAAATGACGCCCGCCGAATATGCTTAAAACCTGCGAGCCTGAGGGCAGCGGCCATGGACCTCTCGTCCCACATCCACAGGTGCGCGCTGTTCCCCAGCCACCCTAGAAGAAAGGCCTTGAGGCCGCGCGGACGGCGGACTCGGCCCAGATCGGAAACCTCCATGAACCAGTCGGCTGGCGACTCGGCCGAGCTAGCGAGATACGCGCGAACCAACTGTTCGAGATCGGGCACGACAAGTCTGAACGTTCCTCCCGGCTTGAGGTAGATGAACGTATTGCGAAGCGCCAGAAGACAATCCTCATGGGAAAGGTGTTCAAGCACGTGGGAGCAGTAGATCCCTTGGCAGGATTCCCGCACGATTGGCAGCCCCCGGACAATATCCCCGTAGCGAACAGTTGCAGGGAATGGTTCCGCGTTCTTCTTGTATATGCGCCCAAGGATCGGCACACGCTCCCACCGAAGCGTTGGACTGGCGTCGAAATTGACCCATCCCGGTGGGGCGCAATGCCCGCATCCATATTGTACGTAAAGCTTGTCCGACGATCGCTCCACGGCTCGCTCAATCCACATGGGAAGGAGACCTCAACTGGCTGCTCGTCGCAGGCACGTACAATGCGGAAGCCTTCAAGCACTTTCGCGCTTGGACTCCGCGGCGAGCGCGAGTATGAGCTGGCTCCATCGCTGCAGCGCCAGCCGCCGGGTGTATCGCGCATCCATCAGCGCACGGGCTCGCTCACCCATGTCGCTGTCGCTCTTCGGTATCGTCACGCAGGCTGCGGACCTGAGCCGCCAGCTCGTCCGAATCAGCCGGCGCTACGACGCGGCCACACTCCGAGCCGACTACCTCCCGCGCCAGATCCGCATCACGGTCGCCCACATACAGTACCGGTCGGCCCGCAGCCAGGATGCCATAGTACTTGCTCGGTACCACCAGACCCTCCAGCGCGGGTTGAAGTGATATGAGATGCACGTCGCCGAGGCCAAGCACCTCGGCGAGTCGATCACGCGGCTGCGGCGGTTTGATCACGATGTTGGTAAGCGCGAGTTCTGCTATGCGTGCACGGATCGCGGCCAGGGCGTAGCCGTCGCCGACGAACAGGAATACGACGTCAGCCTGGTCTCGGAGACGATGGGCGGCACCGAGGACAGTTCCGAACTCGTGTGCGCGCCCCATGTTTCCAGAGTATTCGACGACGAAGCGGTGTCCCAACCCCCACTCTTCGCGCAATGAGTCGGTACGCGATGTCATGGGTCGGATGGTTTCGTCGTCGGTCCAGTTGTCGATCAGTCGGATGGCGGCGGGCGCAACGCCGAGGGCGGCAATCCGTCGAGCCATGCTCGCGGACAATACAACGTTCGCACGGGCACGGCGCAGCGACCAGTTGCGCATGCTCGCGAGCAGCCTGCGTCCCGCAACAGGTACTCCGAGGTTCGTTGCAGCCTCCGGAAAGACGTCCTGCAGCCAGTTGATCAGCACGGCGCCCTTGAGCAGCGAGACAAGCGCAGCCGGGACGGAGAGCGCAGGAGGATCGGTGAGCGCGACAAGAATATCGCCTCGCTTCAGCCGACGCAACAGATGCCAGTTGGCCCCGACGTAGAACGCCAGGTACTGCGCGGCCCGCCACAGCAGCGATGCACGACCGCGCCGCGGCGTCCAGACTCGTCGCACCTGCACGCCGCGGATGGTCTCTGTAGCTGGAAGCGCAGGCCCGCCCCGGTAGCGCTGGCTCGAGGTCACGACCACGACCCGCCGTCCCTCTGCAGCGACAGCGAAGGCGAGGTCGGATAGCAGCTGCCCGGTCGCCGCCTCGTCCGGGAAAAAGAAGCGATTCACGAAGACGACCTGCAACTGCCCCTCACAGCGTGCTTCACCTCGTCGTGGACAGCGCATGTGGACGCTGAGGCGCGCGGCCCTGCGCGGCAATGCAGGTGCGCAGCCACAGCTCGGTGCTGACGAGCCGGTACACATGGTAGCCGGCGCCAGGACGGCCAGCCACGTGCATGCGGATCAACCGTTCGATCCCACTTGGCTCACAATACCTGTGAATCAGGGCGCCGGGCTGCAGCAGAACCTCCTTGGCGGTTGCGCCCCCTGCGCGGGCAAGCCAGCGCTCCAGCGGTGTCGGGTAGGCAAGCTTGTCGGGACGCTCGCCGATGACGCGTTGACCGTTGTGGCGCAGGTACTCGCGCACGAGCCACTTCGTCTCGCCCTGCCGCACCTTCAGCTCCGATGGCCGCGCAAACAAGTGCTCGACGAGGCGGTAGTCCATGAAGGGCAGCCTCGACTCGATCCCATGGGCCATGCTGATCGCATCCCCATAGTGCAGCAGGCCGGGAAGGACGCCGCGCGAATGGTCGTCGAGCAGACGTCGGGACAGTGGATCGACCCAGGACGGCACGCTGAACCCGGATCGTTCCCGCGGCAGATGCGCTGCCAGCTCCAGCCGTACGACACCGCTCGCCGTAGAGCGGTTGCGGTAAAGGCCCAGCAGGCCGGGAAAAGCTTCCCGCAGCGTCCACAGGACAGTCCAGCGCAGCGTGAAGGTTCGTACCAGCCGCTGCCAGGTCAGATACATCTCTCGCGTCGTCCTTCGACCAGGACAGCGAGATACGGCGCGAAGCTCGCGTAGCAGCGCCAGCGCGGCATGCTGGGAATAGCCTCCGAGCAGCTCGTCAGCGCCCTGTCCTTCGAGCAGGACTGGGACCGCCCGGGCCCGCGCCTCGCGCATCACGAACCACAACGGGTACACGGCCTGCGAAGAGCCGGGCCCGTCCATGTGCCAACTGATGTCGAGCGAGGTGTCGAGCCAGTTTGATTCGGTGGCTTCGACCTCGATCGGCTGTATGCCGTAGGGCGCGGCGGCGCGCTGCGCCCAGCCGGCTTCGCCCCGCTCTTGGCTGCTGTACACGGACGTAAAGCAGGCCAACGCCCGCGACCCCGATTTCATCGCACCGGTGAGGACGGCGGTCGAATCCAGCCCTCCAGACAGAGTCAGTCCGACCGGCACATCGCTGCGCAGACGGATGCGTACGGCATCGTCCAGAAGTGTCGCGAAGGTCTCGATCTCGTGTTGCGGAGATTGGAGCCTGGCCGGCTCGCTCGGGGTAGCTCCAGTAACGCCAAGTGCGCAAATCGCCGGTTATCGCAGACCACTGCGCGCAGTGCGCCGGAGGGAGCACACGGATGCCCTCGTAGAAAGAACGGTCGCCCGTATACAGATCGCCCTGGCCGAGGAAGGCGGCCAGGGTGGTCTGATCAACCCGACGGGTTTCCGGACGCAGCGCGAGGATCGCTTTGGGTTCGGAGGCGAACGCGATCGAGGAACCGGTATGCCACCAGTAGAACGGCTTGACCCCGAAGCGATCGCGCGCGCAAAACAGCGTCTGGCGCGCCGGTATCCAAATCGCGAAGGCCCACATGCCGTTGAAGCGCCCCAGGCAGTCCGGGCCCCACTCCAGGTAGGCCTTCAACAGGACTTCGGTGTCGGTCGCGCTGCGAAATCGATGGCCGCGGCTTTCCAGCTCTTGCCGCAGCTCCAGATAGTTGTAGATCTCCCCATTGTAGGTCACCACCGCACCGCTATCGGCGTCGACCATGGGCTGATGCCCGGCCGTAGACAGGTCGATGATCGACAATCGCCGATGTCCGAGGAGGACGCCGTCGCTGCCGAACACACCGCGGTCGTCCGGGCCGCGGTGCTCGAGGAGATCCAACGCCGCTTCGAACGCGTGACGCTCCCGTTCGACCTGTGGCCCCGCGTAGCCGAGGATTCCGCACATGCTCTAGGCGAGGTCCCTGCGAATGCCGGCTGCGCGCCGCGTCAGCGCCCGAGCGACGTAGCCGAAATGCCCGCTTGCACAGTACAGCCCGATGCGGCGCGCCCGGTACAGCTGTATTTGCCAAGCGTTCGGGCGCCGGCCGGAGAGAATGCGGCGGTGCTCCTCGGCACATTGCTGCGCCATCCGGCTCGTCTTCGTGTCGGAGTGGAGTCGATAGCCGCCCAAGATGCGATCGATATGCCGGGCCCGCCCCTTGGCCAACACGCGCAGGAACCAGTCGTAGTCGAAGGCGCAGCCGTACGTCTCGTCCAGCCAGCCGATCCCAGCATGCAGTTCTCTGCGCCAGAATGCGGCCTGGTTGGTCAGCACCATGCCCTCGGCAAGCATGGAGCGATAGGTCGGCCGAACGAAGCGCAGGTCCGTGATCACTCGATCGTCGGATGCAATCAGGTTCACGTTTCCGACGATCAGTGCGGCACCCCGATCGCGTCGGGCTGCTTTGGCAATGCGCCACAACGCCAAAGGATAGTAAATGTCGTCAGAATTCTGCCACCCGACCCAGTCAGAACTGCTTCTGCGCAAACCCTTGTTGATGGCGTCTACCTGACCGTTGTCGGATTCGGACACCCAGTAGGTCAGCCAGGGCGCGTATCGTTCGAGAATCCGTATGCTTCCGTCCGTGCTTCCACCATCGATCACGATGTATTCCAGGTTCGGATAGCCCTGCAGCAGGACCGAGCGCAACGTCTGCTCCAGAAATGCCGCCTGGTTGAACGACGGCGTGACGACGCAGATGCGCGGCCATGCGTCGTCGAGCCGGTCTGCCGCGTGCGATTCCGGCGCCTGGTCGGTCCATGGCCAGCCGGAGCGCCCCGCTGGCGGTGCGGGCAGATCGTCGATCGTCGCAAGCAAACTCATTGCCGAAACCCCGATCAGACTACGGGATCGGCCGCCTGCTGGACTATTTCGGCATACAGGTCCAGGTAGCGGCGTGCAATGCGCTCGAGCTCGAACTCCTCTGTCGCTTTCGCGCGCGCACGGGCCGACAACGTGCGCCAGCGCTCCGGCTCCTCGAGCGTCCAGCGTACCCCTGCAGCGAGGTCGAGCGGATCAAAAGGGCGCGCCAGGTATCCGTTGCGGCAATGCTCGATCATGTCGGGCATACCGCCGATGTCGAAGGCAACACACGGGGTGCCGCAAGACAGTGCCTCCATCACCGTGTTGGACAGGTTCTCCTGAAGCGACGGAGCGACGTAGACGTCGGCCGCACTGTAGAGCAGTGCAAGAGTGACGTCATCCCGCAGCGAGCCCATGTAGATCGCGGGCATGCCGATCTCGGCTGGTCGGGCAGGCGTGGACGCGCCGAAAACCACGGCGGTCAGAGCCTGTCCTTGCCATTCTGCCGCAAGCCGCATGAGAGCCGACTGCAAGCACGAGAACCCCTTGCGCGCTTCGCTGGTTCCGCCGGTTGCTCCGAACAGCACCAGCTTGCGATCGGGCGGAAGTCTGAGCAGCTCGCGTGCGTGCATGCGGTCGAGCGGACGGTACTCGTCGAGATCCAGGCCGTTGGGGATGACGTGGACGGGACAGGCTCCCAGCAGCGCACTGCTTTGCGCCTCCCGCGCCAGCCACCGGCTCGGCGCGACCACATGCAGCCCCAGCCCGCGGTAGGCGCTGCGCTTGCGTACCCAGTCCAGCCACGACAGATCGAAACGCGTGCTCGATCCGAGCGCCGGGCACGATTCGCAGCGGGTGCGGTAGCGGCCGCAGCCTTCGTCGTAGTGACAGCCGCCGGTAAACGCCCACATGTCGTGCAGGGTCCACACCAACGGCACCTGCCAGCGCCTGAGTGAGCCCACATTGAGAAAGCCGCCGGTAATCCAGTGCAGGTGGGCAAGCGTTGGCGCCAGTTCGCGCACGCGTGCTCCGACACGACCGGGCAGCCAGCCCGGATAAAAGACCCCCTTGCCTCGGCGCCGATAGGCAAGTACGGGAATGAAATCCAACGCGGGGCGCAACCGATTGAGCACGGTGCCGGTCAGGCTTCGCGGACCCAGAACCGACGCATCGTCACCGTGTTTGATCTGAACCAGCATGCGCGCGTCGACGCCAATGCGACGCAATCCCCGATGCAGCCGGAACGCGGCGCGTGCGGCACCGCCCCGGGTGTCCTCAGAGTTCAGCAGCAGCGGCCTGATTGTGGCATGGCCTTGCTGCGCCCCTCCGCACCAGGTCTCGCGCAACACCTTCATCGGACCTTGACCGCCAGGCGGCCGGAGTAGTCGATCCGCTGCAGAAGGGGTCTGTGACCCGCTTGCGCAAAATACTCGTCGACGGCCTGCCGCGCGCCTTGCCAGTGACCATAGTCATCCAAAACCAGAACGCCCCCCTCCACCAGCCGAGGGTAGAGGTGCTCGAGTTCGTGGCGCGTCGATTCGTACCAGTCGGTGTCCAGCCGCAGCAGGGCGATCGAGTCGGGTATCTGCGCGGGGATGGTCTCTTCCACCCGTCCCTCTATGTAGTGTATTTGCCCAGATGGGTAGCCGGTCGCCTGCATGTTGTGCCGGACTTCCTGCAGCGAAGCGATACACCAGACCGACTCGGCATCGGCGGGCGCCTCCACTTCCAGCAGCCGAGCAGCGGTATCGCCGCGGAACGTGACGTCCTTCTCGGTACGGGGCAGTCATGCCCTGAAACGTGTCGAACAAGTACAGATGCCTGGACGTGTCCCCACTTTGCAGCAGGGTGCGGGCGACTGCCATCATGCTGCCGCCCCGCCATACCCCGCACTCGACCACGGCGCCCTGCACTTCGGCCTCGGCAAGGTGGCGGACCGCCTCGCAGAGCGCCGACACGCGTAACGCGGAAGTGAGCGTAAACGGCCTCACCGCGGCGATGGTGTCACGGATGCCCGCGTCCAAATCCTGCGGGAGCTCGTTGTAGCGCACCACGTCGAAGCCGGCGGCCCGAACCAGCCGGCGCACGGTGCTGAGTACACGACCAGGCATGGCGTTCGAATCTCGCGACTGTGTGGTGCTGTCAGGTCCGGACCATGGACCGGTAGACCCGCTTGGCGGCCCGCCGCCACAGCGGAGGCCGCCGAAACATCGTGTTCTGCGTGAAGCGGTCGGCTCGATCGTCACGCACCAGATAGGGCGGATGACGCAACGGCCAGCTCATCTCTTCCACGGGTAACGCAGCGAACCGGTTACTCTTGCGTAGCGTGTGCGTGGCGTCCTTCCCGAACCCGATATTCGACACCAGGTTGACGGCGGGCAGCACCGTCAAGGCGGAGTTGACCCAGGCGCTGTAAATCCACCTGTAGGCCCACGAGGTGTTGCGCTCCTGGTGGGTCTCATCGAATATCGCCTGCCAGTAGCGCGCCGCATCACGCGTCCCCAACAAGCCGCGGAGCCAGCCGGCATCGCGCAACTCGGGCCACCAGCGCATACCGTGGTCGTACAGCCGCCAGGCGCGGCGCCAAGTGGCCCATCCCCAGATATGAGTGTAGCGGGAAAAATAGTAGTCGTAGGCGCCGCGCCAGCGTCCCAGTTGAAAGTTGTCTCCGGAGACCATCATCACGCGCTCGTCGTGCCGGAAGCGGGCCAGGAGATCAGCGGCGAACGGGAAGAAGCTCGCATGCGGCACGCAGTCGTCCTCGAGAACGAGCCCCTCCTCGTCGTGCTCGAAGAACCAGGTAATCGCCTCGCTGACCGCGATCTTGCAGCCCAGGTTGGTCGGGCGGAACAACGTCTGCAGGTCGCATCCCCAGTCGATCTGATTCGCCAGCCCGCACACTTGCCTCACCTTTTCCCGCTCCCCTTCCCGATCCGGACGCGGACCGTCTACTGCGAAGAACACCCGGCCTGGGCGGACGACGCGAAGCGCCTGGATCAGGCCCGAGGTGACCTCAGGTCGATTAAAGGCAAGAACCAGTACGGGGGGCGTTGCGGGTGGCAGTCGGCTGATTCAAGTGCGCGGCTCTTGGCTATGGAATCCGCAATCAGGCAGGGACTTCCTGACCTGATCGCGCCGCAATCACTCGGGAGAATGGCATGCGAAAGCCAAACGGTATGTCACCGCTGCCATCGAAGTAGTTGTAACCGCCCGCGGGCTGAATGCTGAACTGCTTATTGTACAGGCACGCCGTCCAGCAGAACGTCGAGTTGCTCTGGATCACGTTGCGCGAGAGGTGCAGCGCAGTCCAATCGACCGCCGCGGGATCCCGATGAAGAACAGAGTCCTTGCCGCGGAAGATCCGGGCTATCCGCTCGGGATTGTCCGAGAACAAGTGGTACCGCAGCGGCTTGCTCAGTTGGCTCTCCACCGCGTCGATCGCTCGATGATAGTAGTCGTCGTCCAGCATGATGGAGCGGCCGAACACATGTCTCAGATGTGTCCGGTAGTCCGACTCGCGCAGGTGCACGGCCACGCATTCATCGCGATCCAGATCCGGATACTGCCGCAGCACCCGCTCCCGGACATCTGTTCGCAGCGGCGCGTAGCGCTCGAACGCCGTCTGGCTCGGCATCAACGGGTAGTGCCAGAAATGTCCGCGTACCGAAACCGCTCCAGCCGGCAGCCGCCTGGCGAGAAAGGCCAGTTCGCCCTCGAACTGCTCGCGGCTGCGGCGAACGGCGTCCGCTATGGACTGATGGAACTTGACGCCATGCTTGAGCAGCCAGAGCCCAAGGCGCGAGCGCGGCCGAAATGCGGACTTCTCCACGAACACGCACTCGACATTGCCGCCGGCCGGGAGGTCTCTGCGCTTGTGCGCCTGCAAGTCGAACACCTCGTCCAGGTTGGAGTCGATGGGCACAGCAAGCTTGGCGTTGTGCCGCTCGCACAGCGAGATCAGGAACAGCAGGTGGCAGATCTTGTTCCCCAGCGCTGTGTTGCTGCGCGCTGCGGCGAGCCGTCTTGAGTCGGCTATGACAATGGTGTCGCCCGGGCGAATCATCGCCGCGGCAACTCAATGCCGAAGGCCTGCAGTATGAGCCTTCCCGTTCGCAGCAGTAATCTCAACTTCAGACGATGCTTCATCGGCTTGGGAGCTGCCAGCTCGATGAACCGATAGTGGTCGAAGAAGTTGTACATCGAGCGGCGAGACACCAAGAGCCGCCAGGCGAGCGTCGGTGTCAGGCGCTCTCCTTCTCGCAGAGTCAAGCCTGAGAGTTGGGCGTGAGAGCGGACGCATGTGTCGTAAGTCACTCCGAGCTGGAATCCCCGGCGTTTGAGCCTGCTGAAATACTCATAGTCCGCCAGGTAATGCGGCAGTTGCCTCGCATTCACATTGCCGCCAGCAGCAACCATGAGCATCGGGACCAGCGTTCCTCGGCCCGCCAGCACGTCGACATCCGAGCAATACGTTTCATCTTGAGCGATCGTGGTCTTCACTGAAAACCCGTACCCCCGCCAATCCACATACGCGCCGGCGTCCAGGATACGATCGATGTTGGCGTGGTCTACGGTGAGCGCTCCCACGGCCGCTCGACGAAGTGTGGAGACGCGCACCAGCGTTTCGACGAGCCGATTGTCGAACTCTGTGTCGTTGTTGAGCATGAGCAGGAAATCGCGCTGGTGGTCGGCCTTGCCCAGGACGTAATCGATCCCTACCGCCATCGCACCCGTCCACCAAAGCTCACGGCCGTCGCGAAGTAGCACAACGTCGGGATAGGCTTCCGGCACCCGGTGCGCGGTGCCGTCAGTAGAGCCGCCATCCGATATGACGATGGCGAGATCGGTGTATGTCTGAGCCTTGAGCAGGGCGATGCAGCGCAGCGTCAGGTCGACACGGTTGTAAACCGGGATCACCACGAATACCCTGCCCACCGACCCGTGCGCAATGCCGTCCGATTCGCCGCCCCCGTAGGCGACCAGCTCCACGTCTAGGCTCCCGAAGCCGTCAGGTAAGGCGCACAGAAACGAATCCAGCGGGATGGGCCAGGCTCGCCAACATTCATTCTCATTTCTCGAACCAACCGAGGCCAAGCCTCAGCTGCCTGAGAGGAGGCGACAAGCCGCGGTGCTACTTCAAGGAAGCAGGGCGTTATGCCGATGTGCTTGCACACGCGACGCGCGTGGCCCCAGCGCGGAACACCGCATTCCGGAGGTGCCCAACGCAAGTTGCTCCCGGCCGTAGGGTGCCCACAGCGCCTACTTCTCACCTTGCCTGGGATAGAGTCTCAGGTGACACAGCTGCAAGTATAACCAGTCGGAAGACGTTACTGTGTAAGTCCATTCGGCGGCCTATGTCGGCGCGGAGCACCGCAGCCGAGGTCGCGAACGGGTCCCAAGAACAGCGCGCGCCCGTAACATGACCGGATCCGTCGGGTAGTTCGAGACCATCACGTGCGCACGCATCTGGCCCACGCCGTTGAGTCACCGCGGCGATGGGCCGGGCGACCACGCCCCGGCCTTGACAAGTCGCCCCAACAATTTATAGTCGGACGCCGGCACCGGGCTAACTAACGATCACTATTGATGATTCAGGGGGCTTCGGCGGCGGGGTGCGCCGCGGTGATCGCCCGAGCTCCAATCGGAAAGAGGCCATGCATCTCATCCATCGAGGCACCTGCCGCGTCTGCAAGTCTTCTGCGCTCACCAAGGTCATCGACCTCGGGGATCAGTACCTGCAGGGCTCGTTCGTGAAGCCGGACCGGCAGCTGCCGCCGATGCGCAAGATGCCGACCTCGCTGGTGCGCTGCGATCCCGAGCGCGACGAGAAGGCCTGCGGCCTCCTGCAGATGGAGTACACGGTCCCGCCCGAGGTGCTCTACTCGGTCTACTGGTACCGCTCGGGCACCAACGCCACCATGCGGAACCACCTGGCCGGCATCGCCAAGGAGGCGGCAGCCTGCTCGAGGAGCCGACCGCGCGCGTGCTCGACATCGGCTGCAACGACGGCACGCTGCTCGGCGCCTACCCCGAAGACGTTCACCAAGTATCGGGATCGATCCTTCGGACGTCGCCCAGGAGGTCCCGGGTGACGTCACGGTGATCCGCGACCTCTTCCCGTCGGAGGAGCTCTTCACGCGTACTCGGCGGCGAGCAGCTGCGACATCGTCACGTCGATCGCGATGTTCTACGACCTCGAGGACCCGATCGGCTTCGTCCGCGGCATCAAGGACGATCCTGGCGCCCGAGGGGATCTGGTGCCTCGAGATGTCGTACATGCCGACGATGCTGAAGATGAACAGCTACGACACCATCTGCCACGAGCACCTCGAGTACTACAGCCTGGCCGTCATCGAGACACATCCTGCGGCGAGGCGGGGCTCAAGCTCGTCAACGTGTCGCTCAACGACATCAATGGCGGCTCCATCCGCTGCTACGCCACGCACACGCTCAACAACCGCTACCGGCGCGACGAGTTCGCCCGGAACATCAAGGCAATGCGCCAGGAGGAGTTCGACCTGGAGCTGGACACCGACAAGCCCTACCGCGGCTTCCAGGAGCGCGTGAACGTGCACCGCGACGAGCTGCTCAAGCTGCTCAAAGGACTGCAGCGCGCAGGGGAAGCGGATCCACATCTACGGCGCCTCCACCAAGGGGAACACCATCCTGCAGTGGTGCGGGATCGACGGCCGCCTGGTCGACATGGCCGCCGAGCGCAACCCCGACAAGTACGGGGCACGCACGCTGGGGACCGACATCCCCATCGTCAGCGAGGAGGAGTCGCGCAAGGCGCAAGCCGGACTATTACCTGGTGCTGCCCTGGCACTTCCGCGACGAGTTCCTCGATCGCGAGAAGGCGCTGCTCGCGGCGGGCGTCGGCATGATCTTCCCGCTGCCCACCATCGAGGTGATCCGCGGGACAAACGCCGTCTGAGATGGCCGGCAAAGCCGTCGTCTTCGGCGCCAGCGGCCAGGACGGTTACTACCTGATCGAGCAGCTCGCCCGCCGCGGCGTCGAAGCGGTGGGCGTCTCGCGGGCGGGCGAGGGCCGGCGTGGCGACGTGGCGCGCCTGGGCGACGTCGAGGCGATCCTGCGCGACGTGCGCCCGCAGCAGATCTTCCATCTCGCGGCGCGCTCCACCACGCGCCACGACGCCCTGTTCGAGAACCACGGGACCATCTCGACGGGAACTCTCAACGTGCTCGAGTGCGCGCGCCGGGACTGCCCCGACGCGCGCGTCTTCATCACCGGGTCGGGCGTGCAGTTCCGAAACGACGGCGCGCCCATCGACGAAGAGACCCCGTTCGAGGCCAGCAGCCCCTACGCCGTGGCGCGCATCCAGTCGGTCTACGCCGCGCGCTACTACCGGTCGCTGGGCCTCAAGGCCTACGTCGGCTACCTGTTCCACCACGACAGCCCCCGCGCGCGGCGCCAGCCACTTGAGCGCGCTCATCGCCGGCGCGGCCCAGCGCATCGGCGCCGGCAGCCCCGAGGTGCTGGAGCTGGGCGATGTCTCGGTGGTCAAGGAGTGGACCTTCGCCGGCGACGTGACCGAGGGGATGCTGGCGCTGCTCTCCCAGACCGACGTCTTCGAGGCGGTGATCGGGTCCGGCGAAGGTTACTCCGTCGAGCAGTGGCTGGAACGCTGCTTCGGCGCCGTGGGCCGCCGCTGGCGGATCATGTCCGCCTCAAGCCCGGCTTCCGCGCCGAGTACCAGCGCCTGGTCTCGCGCCCCGACCGCCTCAAGGCCCTGGGCTGGTCGCCGGCGGTAGGCTTCGACCAGCTGGCGGCCATGATGATGCGGCCGAGTTCGCTATGAAGGCCGTCGCGACCAGGACTATGATGGAGTTAGCTCATGGCTGAAACGCTAGGTTCACTCTGTGACAAGCTGACGATCGTCAAGCTCAAGCAGTGGCACTCCGAGGATCCGGACCGTCTCCAGAGCTTGAGCGCGCAGGAGAGTCAACTCTGCGCAGAGATCGACGAGTTCTTGGCGTCTGCCGTCGGAGGGCTTATTCCGCTCGAGCGACTCACCTTCGCCGCCAACAAGGTCTTCAAGCAGGAGGGCAACGAGGTCGCCGCAGTGACCGGCGGGATCGGGCAGGTCTTTGCCCAGCTGGCGGCGGTCAACTGCGAGCTGTGGCACGAGCAGGAAAAGGTCTACTCGTTCGAAGACGTCCCCGCCGATCAGAAGAACGTCGTGGTGAAGCAGTTGGCCGTGCTGAACCTCCGTCGCAACCAGTGCATCGACCGAATCGATCGGCTCTTGCGAGAACAGGTCGAGGGCATGAGCGCGCGCGCCGGCAAGGGTTGACCGCGAAGTGGCAAGACCTTCGCGGCGGCGGCGGGTGCTGCTGGGACAATTGGGGGCAAACGGAGATTGTGTCTACGCCACCACCGTCGCGCGGCAGATCAAGCACGACGACCCCGATTGCCATCTGACCTGGGCGATCGGCTCGATGTGTCGTCAGGTGATCGCCCACAATCCCCACGTCGATGACGTCTGGGAGGTCGAGTACCGGCAGCGAGAGCAGATGCCCGAGGTCTGGGCGACGTTCGCGCGCGATGCTCGCCAACGTCAGCGTCGGGGCGACTTCGACGACGTCTACCTGACGCAGATCTACCCCAGCAACTTCCAGAACTTCGACGGGACAGTGCGCGCCTCGATCTTTCGGGGCTATCCGCGGCCCATCACGGTCTCCGCACAGCCGGTCATCCGCCTGGATCGCAGCGAGGTCGAACGGGTCGCTGCGTTCGCCGCCCAGAACGGATTGACCCGCGGTGGACCGGCGATCATCTTCGAGGCAGAGGCGCGCAGCGGGCAGTCGCCCATGGCAATCGGGTGGGCGTACCGATTGGCCCGCCTGGTCCTCGACGCCTTACCTGACTACAAGGTCGTCTTGACGAGCGGCTTCGATCCATCCCTCGACAACCGCGGGATCGTGGACGCGGGCGCTCTGAGGTTTCGAGAGATCGCCGAGCTCGCTCGCTATTGCTCCCTCTTCGTCGGGTGCTCGAGCGGCGTGACCTGGCTCCTGACCTCCGACGCGGCCCCGGTAGTGCCGATGGTGCAGGTCCTCTCAAGCAAGGTCGGCGAGTATGGCGCCGTCGTGAGCGACCTCGAGTACTGGCGGCTGCCCAGCGCGCACGTCGTGGAGCTGCACGATTGCTCGCCGCAGCTTGCGCGAGACTGCGTCCTGTCGGTTGTGCGAGATGGTGTCGCTGTCGCGCGTGCCAGGTACCACGAGGTGCTGCCCCTGCGCTTCGACCACTACTTCGATATCATCTTTCCGTTTCTGCGGAACCGGAACATACGCGTCTTCGCGGGTTCTGTGCGCAACACCGTCAAGCGCTACGGGCTGCGTCGCGTGATGACTCCCGACTTCCTTCGTCGCGCCACGCTGTCAATGCGCCGGCGTTGAGGGGCTTAGCGCGCGCGCCTGCGCACCAGCGTGGCGAAGGTGTACTGGCAGCCGCCGTAGGAGAAGTCCGGCGCCTCGCAGTCCCATTGCGGGGCATCCACGAGCTCGCAGCCTGGGACTAGCGACAGTAGGCGATGGCGCACGTCTTGGATCGTATACGGTCTTCTGAGGCTCGATGCGCGCGGCACGGTCGCGCGGAGGATTCCCGCGTAGTGATTGCGCCGACCACCGGCCAAACCGGCCCGCCGGCGATCCGACGTTGCGGTTGGCGAGCTCGACCCATCGCGCGTTTCTCTCGTCGTTCGCTCAGGTCGTGCGCCAGTCGAGCGACTCCGGAGGATTCGCGAGTCCAAGGCAGAACCGGCCGAACTCGATGGTTACGAGCCGGAACAGCGAAAGCGCGGCCATCCGAGCGTGAAGGATGCGGAACGCAAGGCCCTCGGACACGATTCGGCGCGCTGCGCGACGATGATCGCGTCCAGGCCGAGCGGCCCTGATGCCGTTCGCGCAGGCTGCGCGACGTCCTCGGGCCAGGTCCACGCGGTGCCGAGCGTCCATCACGATCACCAGATCGGTGTCGGGATCATCGACAATACTCGCGAGGCCGATCGCTATGGCGCGCTGGTGACCAAGATTGCAGGACAGCTTTATGACGCGCAGCTGCGAAAGTCCCTGCCCGGCCGCTGCCAGTCGTGCCGGGTCCAGAAGCTTCGGTGGAGCCGTCATCGACGACGCCCAGCGACACGCGGTCAACGATCGGCAGCATGTCGCCGAGCACCGCTTGCAAGCGTTCTAGCGACGACAGATTCGTCGCAGGACCGCGTCGCGGTGACTGACCGAGGCTCAATGCAGCACGAAGACAAAGCATAGGCGCTGCAACCGTATCGCACGTCCTCGGCGAGGTCAACGCCGACTGTCGAAGAGCGCGGTGGCGGTCACGGTCGAGGCACCGCGGCTCGACACGGTGGCGCCGCGCTCGCGCGGGGATTCAGCGGTGGCCGACGGCAAGACGATCGTCGGACACGCGCGGTTCAACGAAGTGGGCGCAGCTCGGTGCTGCAGTCGGGCTGCGGCTTTGGCCCCGATCGAATGATTCACGAGCTGAGGCGACGTTCGCGGAGACTGCAACGCGGACCAAGTAACGCCGCCGCAGGACGAGGTGACCGCGCGGTGCAGGGGCATCGGACATTACCGATCGCTCTCGGAAGAGGAAGCGCGACGAATGCGAGAGCTGCCGCAACGTGGCGGGAGTTTCGCCCTCCTGGAATCCGGTTCCTTGGCATTACGCACCAGCTCGACCTGCGCCGGCTCGTCGATCAATGGTTACCGACGCGAGCGCGAGTTGCCTCGCCAGCGGCGGACGGATGATCTTTCAGTTCCCCGAGATCGAGATCGTCTAGTCCGGCGCAGGTCATCCGGCGATGGCTCGAGTCTTCCGGAACACGACCGTCGCAAACGTGTAGAGATACACACCCATGTAGCGGAAGTCTGGCTTTGCGGTCTTCCACTGTGGCTCGTCGACGAAGTCGCAGCCATTCCTCTCCAAGATCCGGCGAAAGCGGACGTCGAGATCGTTCGCGGTGTAGAGCCGCTGATCCACGGCCGGTTTGGGCATGCCGGGACGCCAGCTGTCGTTGAAATCGCAGGTGAGCACGCCAACGCCGTTCTTCTTTAGTAGTTTGCAGATCTGATCCATGAAGAGATCGTCATCCGGGACGTGCTCGATGACCGACGTCGAATACACGATGTCGTAGCGCTCTGGCTTGGTCGTCGGGAGGTGGAAGAAGGTGTTCAGATCATAGTTGATCGTCGGATCGATCTCTTCCGGAGATAGCCCGCGCCGGCGCAACAAATCGGTCGCGGTGTCTTCATGACTGCCGACACAAAGGAGCTTTGGGCTCTTCATGTCGCCGGCGAAGTGCAAGACCGCATCGGCCACGAAGGCTTGTTGCACATTCGCTTCTTGAATCTTCCGGGTCATGATCGCCGGGGCGGCTGCGAAGAGCTCGCGAATTCTCTCGAACAACTCCAGGCGGGCACGGTTGTCCAGGATTCTGTTGAAGCGCTTTTCACCCGCTTCAGCGTCGCGACGCTTCTCCAACACGCGATCGACGATTTGCTCCAGGCTGCTGAGGAAACGGGCCTGAGTCCAGTCCTCACGAAACCTTGCGAGAGGTTTCGTCCCGTTCCGGATAATCTCTTTGAGGCTGTTGTCTTCGATGCAGATGCTGGGTGACGCGGAGGATACATGTCGAAACATCCCGCAGCGTGTGATCGCCAGCGGGCGATCGACGGCCAGCGCATTCTCGATGGTGCTCGAGATACCCCGGCGCTTATGTACATCGTAGAAGAACGCGTTGAGCGTGTTGCCCGCGAGAAAGTTGAGCAGCTGTTCGCGGCTGAGGAAGTCGTGAGAGATGTGCAAGCGGATGCCCGGCTTGGTGACTGCCGCTCGGCACCGTTGTGCAGTCTCCAGGGCGTGGGTTCTTCCCGCCACATCGACGACATCGTTGAAGGGCATCAGGATCTCGACGTCGGCTTCGTCGAATTCGCTCTGGACAGTCTCGATCAGCTTGACGAATCCCTTGTCGTGAAACCCGAACCCGAAGCTTCCTATCCGCGGCCGCTCAGGCGGGCTCACGCTTCCTGAATAGGACGGAACGATGCGCGGGACCTTGATCGCGAGGGGGTTCCTTTCCACGAGCGTCGGGTCGGGGCAGATATGAAAGTCGAACATTTCAGCTGACGCAACGTCGGCGTCCTCCTGAGTCACCTCGTGCATCATCCCCAGCTGCACCGGTACCAACTTCCGCGTCACCGTTCGGGCTGAGCCACGGCATGGTAGCCGGATAGTAGTTGTAGAGGATGACCGAAGGATTGAAGGCAACCAGCGCGTCCAGCAGCTCGGACTCAGTTTCACATTCTGCGTACGCGATTGCGTATCGGCTTGAAGGGGCGAGCGCGTTGTAGACATTCAGACCGTACTGGTTGATGCCGCACTCGTTCCTTTGCGTGGTTTACGATCAGAACGGTTCCTTCGCGGGCGCTGGAATTCGTCGAGAGCATTCTTCGACGTTGCGGCCGCAGTACAGGTTGCTTCAGGTGCGTTCAGCAGTTCTTTCGCTCGGTTCACCGCCACGCGGGCGTATCGTTTCACACTGTCCGGTAAATAGTCGCGCGCTCGACTGAACATCAGGCTCCCCTTTGAAGTGTACCCTTCGCATCCAGCACTGCGATTTCGGCTGGGCGACTCCATGTGGCTTCGGTCTTGTTGGCCATGTCGACGAATACTCCGACAAACTCGTTGTTTATCATCAAGCCAAAGTCATGCCGCTGCAGCTTCCAGACGATCTCGTCCCGTGCCTGCGTCAACGTGACGAGTAGGACCGCTGGTCGACACATGGACCAGTCATTGCCGGAGAGAATGGTCGGGCCGTAGGCGGACAAGTCCAATGACATGAAGTCGATCGGCTGGGCCGCGTTGGCGGCCAGATCGTCCCACAGGCTTCGATTGCGCTGCGCATCAGGCGCGATACTCAGCACGACATCACGGGGGCGGTTCCGCGCCAGTTGTTCTCGGGTCTCCGGAGCCGTCGCGATCAGCAGCCCTGACCACCCGCGACGGTAAAAGCGATACGTGTGGTTGTTGCGGCGAAAGTCCTGAGCTCCGAGCTCCACGTAATGTCCAAGGGACTTGCTGCCCAGCAGTAGATCGACCCACAGATCTTCGCCATGCGCGCTGAACGAGCCCAGGAGCGGACTCGCGAACGCAACGGGACTCTTCGGGGTCGGTGTGGAGGGCTTGGGAGTCAGGCGCGCTCTCGTTTTGCGTGCCACCTGGCTCACGATAGGTGGGACCAGGTTGTCAACGGACAGCTGTTTCCGCCACCGGTCCAGGCGCGTTTTCGGACGAAGAAGCACGTGACCCGGTCGCCGGGGGCTGTGTTGTGCGCGAATCTCCCTGGAGAGCAAAGTTTCGAATGTCCGAGCGAACGCTGCTTGGGACCAATCGGCCTGCATCCGCGCGACCTCGGGGCCGGAGAAGCGGATTGATTCCCTCAGGCTTCGGAACGGATACGGTTTGACGTAGCTATGCAGGTGCCGGAACGTGTCATTGGCCGAGACGGCGATCGGCCGGCCGCTCGACAGAGCTTGGTCGGTGGCTGCCGCCAGACCCGGCATCGCGCGCTCGTACAGAAATGCATTGAGGCTGTTGCGCGCACACCAGCGGATGAGGTCGGGCTTGCTCATGAAGTCGCGCGTCACGACGACCTCGACGCCCGGTTTCGCGCTGCTTTGCAGGTTGCGGATGGTTGCCTCAACGCTCGACGCATCGGGCGTGTGATCGCCGACCGGAATGTTGAAGCGCACCAGCGCGTCATCGAACTCATCGTTGACGGCTTCGATCAATCGATGGAAGCCTTTCCCCGGCGTCGGGAGACCAAAAGTCCCGATGACGGGGCGGCCGGCCGGTGGAGCCGGCAGGTCAGGCGGCGGCGGTTCCAGCGGGCGGGGAAAGGCGTGGACCCTCGCATTCGATGAGGCTACTGTCGGGTCGAGCACGACGTAAGCATCGAAGTCACTGCTGGAGACACGTACGAACGGGTCATTCGGCGCGACCTCGAGCACGAGCGTCATCTTGATACCCGGCAGCGCTCGGACACTCTCGGTGTCGAGCCACGCCATCGACGTCAGGTCATGGTAGTTGAAGACGTAAAAATCAAAGTCGGTCGAGACCTGCCGGTGATCGAAGTCGATCTCTTCATACAGAAGCTCGTACCGATCGCACTGGCGGATGCACTCGTACACCATCAACCCGGACTCGTGAATCGAGCAACGAGCCTTTGCTGTGTTCAGAAAAAGGCCGCGCAACTTGCTGGTCAGCACTGCATGTCCTCTACGACGCCACGTTCGAGGCGTCGATCGATTCGGAAGCAACCGACCGACCAGTTACACGGCGCGAACACGCATCCGTAGGCCACGCCCTCGCTGGCCGCGTACTTCGAACCGCCGTCCTGGACGACAAAGGAGAAGCAATCGCTGGCCGGGTCGATCACGAACTGATTGTGGACGTACGTCGCAAGCGTGACGAAGTAGGTCTCAGGACGCAGGAACGCCCGCGGAATCATTGCAACATCCTCGATGACGCCGGTCTGGCCTTGAGGGCGGCGAAGCCGCGAACGGTCTCGGAAACGAACGCCTGCTGGATGTTCGCGCGGCGAACCTTCCGGGGCGCGGAAGACCCTCGGGGAGCTGCGTTGCCTCGGTCATACAGCGATACCTTTGGCGGCTGGAACCGCACGATGCTTTGTAGTTGCGGTGTAACTATCGTCCAGTATAACCCGACCCCTATCGTCGTGCAGCCTCGTTACCACGACTGGTGCGTTGTGGCGGCCAAGTATCAATATGCGCGTGGCGACGTCGCGCTGGCCTCCACTACGGCCGCCAAGGTCATCGTCCCGACACGTTCGATCGAGATCGTGACCTTGTCTCCCGGCACCAGTGGCCCTACACCTTCCGGTGTGCCCCGGCCCAAGGCGGCTCCCGCACCACACGCCCCCGCGCGCTATCTGTGGGCGCTGCTGCTGGCCCGCATCTACGAGCTCTTGCAGTGATCGGCATGCCGCGCCACGTTGAGCATCAGGCGGGCGTGCGATCCCGCGTGCACGGGCAGTGAAGAGCGTGCCCGTCTCGTCGAACACATCTACGGCGCCGGCGACGGCGTCATGCCCGCTCATCAGCGTCGCGACGGTGTGCAAGGCGCCCTTCGCGACGACGTCGTCAGAATTGATGAACTGGAAGATGTCGCCGTCCGCGAGGGTGAGGCCCTTGTTGATGGCGTTCGGCTACCCCTCGTCGCGGGCGGACTGCCAGTGCACGATCCAGGGTTCGTATCTCCGGATGATGTCGACCGAGCGTGACTCGAGCTTGTCTCACGACAGTTGTCCAAGCACGACTGTTCATGCGTGTCCCGGAGCCGCGTGCTCATCAACAAATCTGACATTCAGATGAGACACGCGATGCAGGAAGGCCATCCGCTTTTCCTCCTGCGTAGGCGGCTTGATGAGGTTTTGCTGGAGAAAATGCCGCCAGCCTAGCCATGGCCCCCGTTTCGCCGCGTCCAATAGTGCCTTGTAAGTGCTCGTCGCACCGGGTTCGATTTCATCCAGGAAGGTTTGTCCGAGTTTGGTCCACAGCCGCCAATTCCATCGCTCGTCGTGAGTAAGATGGAAGACTGCCGGCTCTAGAAGATGAAGCGTCCCGCCCTTCATGTACATCCGAAGCGGCAGGTAGTGGTCCCACCAGGGCGCGCCGAAGATCAGTTGCGTGTCCGCCAGGCGCGCCGCGTCAGAGCCGTTTATGGCAAAAAGGTCGAAGCCAGATGCGTATGCCTCGCCCTCAAGGCTGTTCATGTCGTCGATATCGATCCGGCGCGACAACAGGATTTCGCCGGGCTGCAACCGGGCGACGCGATCGCGGATTCCGGACTTCAGGATGACGTCGGCATTGCCGATGACAAACGGACCGTCGCCGGCCATTTCGATTCCCGCCGTGAGCAGGTCGGCGAAGAACATGTGAGGTCTGCCGGTTATTTCTGATGCGTCGCGGTCGACCCTTTTTGTGGCGATGTCGCAGCCGACCTTTTCCTGGCGCGAGTTGACGGAACAGGCGTCAAACCCCTCGTCCCTCCACGATGCCGCGCACCGGACCTGATAGGCCTCTCCGATGTCTGCGCCATCCTTGCGCACGCGCTTTAGACGGGGCGGAACAGACGTGATGTAGGGGATGCGGTTCATGGTGTGCGTTCTCGGCTCAGCGCCGGTCTTCAGCAGTAGATTTCAGCTGAGGCCGGACGACCGCTGGTTCGGCCCAGGTGCTCATCGGGAGCGTCGTCCAGCATCGGCGGGCAAATGAACAGCCTGCCGCCCCGCTCCCGAATGGCCTTGTTGAAGACCACGTGCTCGCAGGGCAGATCATTGTCCGGATCGCGAGCAGAATATTCAAGATCGGCAAGCGCCGCTTAGCGATAGATACCCAAGCCGCCGCAGGCGCTCTCGACCTCGATAGCTGAAGCACGCGGAGACAGCAGATACTGGCGGCTGTGGACGGATCGCTCTGATATCCGTCGGTAGATCAATCGGCCGAGCCCGACCTTCGATAAACGCCCCGCCTCGTCGCGCTGCGGCCAAAGCGACTGGCAGTTTCAAGGCCGGCACGGCGACGGTGCTACGCAACCGCCCGGGGCTCAGCACTCCGTTCGGCGCGCCGTCTCAAGCGCGTGCTGATGGCACGTCCGCCGTGAGCCCAGATCCCGACGGCAGCGGATGCGAGAGCGTCGATCGAAACCGATAGTCGCACCAGCGGGGTGACGGCTTAAGGCAGAAAGGGAAAAACTATCGTAGACTTAACGGTCGGCGAGGGCGTAGTTCAATGGTAGAACGGCGGCTTCCCAAGCCTCAGGCGTGGCGGCTCGCTCTCGACAATCTCACACACACTTGTCTGACGATCGCACGAACCGTGTCGACTCGCCAAACCGGCGACGGCACTCCGTGGAACCGCGCCATGAGCCTCCCCGCTGCCGCAGTTCAGTCGAGTCCGATCCTGCGGATCGTGCATGTCTGATCAGCTGCAGACACCCGTTGCGCTCCTGATCTTCCAGCGGCCCGATACCACCGCGAAAGTATTCGCAGAGGTAGCACGGGCCCGCCCGCGCAAGCTGCTGGTGGTCGCCGATGGGCCACGTGCGAACCGCGAAGGTGAGGCGGAGCGATGCGCTGCGGCGCGGCGAATCATCGAGGGCGTGGACTGGCCCTGTGAGGTTCTCACCAACTACGCCGAGCGCAATCTGGGATGCAAGCACCGCGTCTCTACCGGGCTCGACTGGGTGTTCGAGCAGGTGCCGGAGGCGATTATCCTGGAGGATGACTGCGTTCCCGATGTGAGCTTTTTTCGTTACTGCGAAGAGTTGCTTATGCGGTATCGCGACGACGAACGCGTGATGTGCATAAGCGGGACCAATTTCTGGCCGGGACCGGCCCGAACTGAATACAGCTATGGTTTCTCGCGGTACAGCCTGATCTGGGGCTGGGCGTCGTGGAGACGTGCATGGCGGCACTACGACGTGGACATCAACGTCTGGCCGCTGGTCCGGGACGGGGGCTGGCTGACGGATGTTCTCCGTGATGCGGCGGCGGTGGAAGACTGGAGCTGGATCTTCGAGCGGTTGCGCGAAGGGGAAATCGATACCTGGGACTATCAATGGACCTTGGCGTGCTGGCTGCAGAACGGCCTGTGCGTGTTGCCGACCGCCAATCTGGTTCGGAACATTGGCTTCGGCATGTTCGAGACCCATCCGCAGCCAGCACTCTCTCTGTCTCTCCACGAGATGGACTTCCCGCTCAAACACCCTATGTTCATGGTTCGTGATGAAATCGTGGATGCCTATACCCAGCGCACGTTCTACCCGGGACCCGCATTGTGGCGGCGCATGGCAACGCGAGGGCTGCGCGCTTTGGGTCTATATGATGCGATCAGGCTGCATCTTCGGCGACGCCAGAGGCGCTGAAGATGCAAGGTCGCCATTGTCGTGTGCGACCTCGGGCCCATCTCGGGCCGTGCAGACACGGACCACAACACTGACATGACCATGGCGACTGATGGGAGCGATGAATTGAAGATCGGCAGCAATAGGGTACTGGTCACCGGCGGCGCTGGTTTCATTGGATCTCACCTGTGCGATCGCCTGGTCCGCCAGGGATACGACGTCGTCTGCGCCGACAATTACTACACCGGCACCCGCCGGAACATTCACCAGCTGCTGCACGAAGACAACTTCGAAGCGCTGCGCCACGACATCACGTTTCCGCTCTATCTGGAGGTCGACCGCATCTATAATCTTGCCTGCCCGGCGAGCCCCATCCACTATCAACGCGATCCTGTGCAGACCACCAAGACCAGCGTTCACGGAGCGATCAATATGCTGGGTCTTGCCAAGCGCGTGAAAGCGCGAATCCTCCAGGCTTCCACCAGCGAGGTTTACGGAGACCCGGAGGTGCATCCGCAGGGAGAGTCGTACTGGGGTCGGGTAAACCCGATCGGCGTGCGGGCCTGCTACGACGAGGGCAAGCGCTGCGCCGAAACCCTATTCTTCGACTACCATCGACAGCATGCTTTGGACATCAAGGTGGTGCGAATCTTCAACACCTACGGCCCGCGCATGCATCCGCGCGACGGTAGGGTGGTGAGCAACTTCGTGGTACAAGCGCTCAGGAACGAAGACATCACCATCTATGGCGAGGGCACGCAAACCCGCTCGTTTTGCTACGTGGACGATCTCGTGGACGGCCTGTTGGCGATGATGGATACCGGAAGTGGATTCACCGGCCCGGTCAATCTCGGGAACCCCAATGAGATCAGCATGCTCGAGCTTGCAGAGACGACGCTGCGTTTGACCGGCTCGAAATCGCGGCTCGTGTATCGGCCGCTGCCGCAAGACGATCCCAGGCAGCGACAGCCGGACATCGCGCTCGCGAAGACGGCGCTGGCGTGGCAGCCGAAGGTTTCGCTCGAAGACGGAATGCGCGAGACGATTCGCTATTTTCGTGATCTGCTGGGGCTGACGGGAGCTTGATGTCACCGCATCCTGCGAAAGCGATACCCGCGCCACGCGGGTGACGGATTGCGGCAGGCAGAGGGAAACTATCGTAGATTCCACCTCCGCGCGGGCGGAGTTCAATGGTAGAACGGCGGCTTCCCAAGCCTCAGGCGTGGGTTCGATTCTCATCGCCGTTCCGGATCTCTCGCATTCCGCAGGCCGGTGCCGGCGCGGGGACGGAGAGCTAGCCTGACAGCCCGAGTCGGCTGAGCGCTACGCTCTTCGCCTTGCGCAGAAGGCGCCCGGCCTTCCGACGAAGGACCCGACGGTCCGATCTCGTCGACGTCAGGATTGTTGTCGATGGCCATCGGCTACACGTGCGTCAGGCCGGCCAGCTAGTGGGTGACGCTGAGGGAGAGCCGGGGCTTGACCAGCAGCCGGCAGCTCTCGGCGACGGCGCGCGCGCCGAGACCGTCCGCGTCGACGAACCTGGCGAAGGGAATGCATAGCCTGATGGCGGCCGATCAAACTCCTCTGCACACGGGCCACCAGCCCCTCGAAACCCTTGTTGGGCGTCCCGAAGCGGAAGCTGCCGATGGTCGGGACGGCCGGCGGGGCCACGTCCTTGTGGTAGCTCGCGATCAGGCGCCCGGTCTTGAACACCATCGGGTTGCGGAGCAAGGGGGTTGGATCGGGGGCGATGTGGTAGTCGAACGAGCGTCGTGTCGGCCGCGTCAGCCTTCTCCTGCGTCACCTCGTGCATGATCCCCAGCTGAGGCGCGACGTGCTGCCGGATCCGCCCGGTTCAGCCAGCGCATGGTCGAGGGATGCGTGGTTGTCGATGATCGCGGCGGGCGTCTTCTGGTTGGCCGCCCGGTGCAGCTCATCACTGCTCGCGCACTCGACGAACTCTAACCGATGGTGGCGCGAGGCCCCCAGCGCCTGTGCGACGTTGCGTCCGAACTCGTACACCGCCGCACTGCGCCTGTGGATGAGAGATGAAGAGGATCGTGCGGGATTGATTCATCTAATGTGCCCAACCGGGTATGAAGCCTAGCCGACAGCCCGAACCGTCTGTTCGGCCGGCTGCCCGTCGCTGGCTTCTACTTTCCATTCGCACGGAGCAAACACGCAACCATAATCCATCCCTTCGCTGGCTGCGTACTTCGAGCCGGCGTCCTGCACGACGAAGGTGACCACATCACTGACGTTGTCGATGATGAGTTGGTTGTTCACGAAGGTGGCGAAGGAGACGGCGTAGGTCCCGGGACGCAGGAAGTTCTTCGCGATGCGGGCCGTGGCCTGAACCTGCTTTTGCCCTTGATGTGCAGGCGCCGGTAGGCACACGTCCGAGACGAACACGCGCCGGCCGCGTGAGTCGCCGACCACGAGGCGCAGCTCGGCGTTGGGTACCCACTTGTTCACTTGGCAGGTGACGTTGAGCGTGATCTCCTCGTGCTGTAGAAAGTGCGAGGACGGCTCGCCGGCCGCGTTCGACGCCCAAGCCGCCGCCACCGGGATGTCCTTCCGCAGCGACAGGCCCTCTGCGGTGTAGCCCGAGGCCTTGCCGCCGAGCTGCGCGTTCATGTAGGCGTCTATGACGTGGCCGATCTCGCCGCGGGCGGCGACCTGGCCGGATTGCAGCAGGACGGCGGAGGTGCAGAGCTGGCGGACGGTGCCCATCTGGTGGCTGACGAACAGGACGGTGCGCCCCTGCTGGGCGACACGTCCCCCATCTTGCCGAGGCACTTCTTCTGGAACTGCGGCGTCGCCGACCGCCAGCACCTCGTCGACGATCAGGATCTCCGGCTCGAGGTGCGCGGCCACGGCGAAGGCCAGGCGCACGTACATGCCGCTCGAGTAGCGCTTGACCGGCGTGTCGAGGAACTTCTCGACCTCGGCGAAGGCGACGATCTCGTCGAACTTCGCGCGGATCTCGGCGCGCGTCATGCCGAGGATGGCGCCGTTCAGGAAGATGTTCTCGCGACCGCGTCAGCTCGGGATGAAAGCCGGTGCCGACCTCGAGCAGGCTGGCCACGCGGCCGCGCAGCTCGATGCGGCCGTCGCGTCGGCTCGGTGATGCGGCTCAGGATCTTGAGCAGCGTGCGACTTGCCGGCGCCGTTGCGGCCGATGATGCCGACCACCTCGCCCTGCTGGACCTCGAAGGAGACGTCCTTGAGCGCCCAGAACTCCTCGCGGACGCCGCCGTCGCCGGGGCTGGACGCGGCGCCGGGTCAGCGCGTGGGCCATGGCGCGGAACGGGGCAGCGACCGCGCGTGTGATCTCGTCGCGAAGGGTGCCGTACGGGGCCCGGGGCCCGTGCTCCAGCCAGTAGCGCTTCGAGAGGCCTTCGACCTTGATGGCCGTGGACATGGATCAGATGACGTCCGCGAAGCTGCGCTCGGTGCGCCTGAAGTAGCGGAAGCCGGTGACGGCCAGGACGCCGATGATGACCAGCGACAGCCCCAGCCCGGTCCAGTCGAAGGGGGTGCGGCCGCCCAGCACGCACCAGCGGAACCCGTCGATCACGCCCACCATCGGGTTCAGCTGGTAGAGCACGCGCCACTTCTCCGGGACGATCGCGCTGGTGAACCCGACCGGCGACACGTAGAGCCCGAGCTGGCTCATGAACGGAACCACGAAGGCGAAGTCGCGGTACTTCACGTTCAGGGCCGCGATCCAGACGCCCATGCCGGCCGCGCTGGCCAGCGCCAGCGCCACGAAGATGGGCAAGAGGAGCAACTGCCAGCCCGGCGCCACGCCGATAGACCACCATCACGATGGCCAGCATCACGAGCGAGATGCAGAAGTCGATCAGGCTGGTGACCAGCGAGCTGCCCGGGATGATGAGGCGCGGGAAGTAGACCTTGGTGATGAGACCCGAGTTCGAGAGCAGGCTCTGGCCGCTCTCAGTGAGGGCGGCGCTGAAGAGCTGCCAGGGGAGCATGCCGCTCAGCACCAGGACGGGGTAGGGGACGCCGTCCGAGGGGAACTTGGCTAGCCCGCCGAACACGAGGGTGAAGACCAGGGTAGTCAAAGCGGGGCGGAGCACCGCCCACAGCACGCCCACGGCGGTCTGCTTGTAGCGCACCGAGATGTCACGCCGGGCGAGGACGTAGAACAGCTCGCGAAAGCGCCAGAGGTCCCGGAAATACTCCTGGTCGGACTTGCCGGCTTCTAAGACGACCTTGGTGCTCATCTACGGGATGCGAAGCCTGGTCGAGAGGTGTGCACGCCACCTTATATCATCTGAGCGGCCTGCTTGGCTGCACCGCGCTCGCTCGGCCGCACGCGAAACCCACGTCGTGAGAGCCTGACCAGCGGGCCGCAGGTGGGCTCTTTGCCGAAGCCGGCCGCCGGGACGCCCATGAGGTTCAGCAGCAACGTGCCGAGACCTGTGCGCGTGCTCGGCTAACGGCTGAGAATCCTGGAGTGAACTGTTCAGTCGTCCGTACACTGACGAAGCTTAGCTCGATCGACAATGCACGCGCGACCGTCTTCAATTCAGGAATGGGCTCTAGCTGGGCTGCAGATGCGCAAGAGTGCGACGTTGGCCTTGGTCGCGGACACAGAGCTGGCCTACTCGTGATAGTCGTAGGCCGGGTACCCGTGCTTCTTGACCAGCTCGTCACGCTCGGCCGCCTTGAGGTCCTCCCGCACCATCTCTGCGACGAGTTGCTTGAAGCTGGTCTTCGGACGCCAGCCCAGCCGGGTTCGCGCCTTGCCGGGGTCGCCCAGCAAGCTGTCGACTTCGGTGGGACGAAAGTAGTGCGGGTCGACGGCTACGACGCAGCGACCGCCCTCGTCGTAGCCCTTCTCGTCGACGCCTTGTCCTTCCCAGCGGATGCGCATGCCCAGCTCGTCGGCTGCGGCGTTCACGAAGTCCCGTACGCTGTACTGCTGGCCAGTGGCGATGACGAAGTCCTCCGGCGCGGGCTGCTGGAGGATCAGCCACATGGCTTCCACGTAGTCGCGGGCGTGACCCCAGTCGCGTTTGGCGTCCAGATTGCCCAGGTACAAGCACTCCTGCAAACCCAGCTTGATGCGGGCGATCGCGCGAGTGATCTTGCGCGTGACGAAGGTTTCTCCGCGCGTCGGACCCTCGTGATTGAACAGGATCCCGTTGCACGCGAAGAAGCCGTAGGCTTCCCGGTAGTTCACGGTGATCCAATAGGCGTAGAGCTTGGCCACCGCGTAGGGAGAGCGCGGATAGAACGGCGTGGTCTCTTTCTGCGGCACTTCCTGCACCAGCCCGTACAGCTCCGAGGTCGAAGCCTGGTAGAAGCGGCAGCGATCACCCAGACGCAGAATGCGGATCGCCTCGAGAAGCCGCAACGCCCCGAGCGCATCGGAATCGGCCGTGTACTCAGGCTCTTCGAACGAAACGGCGACATGGCTCTGTGCGGCGAGATTGTAGATCTCGCTCGGCTGCACCTCCTGGATGACCCGCACCAGGCTACTGGAGTCGGTCATATCGCCGTAGTGCAGGACGAAGCGACGACCGCTCTCATGCGGATCCTGGTAGAGGTGATCGATGCGGTCGGTGTTGAAGAGCGAGGTCCGGCGTTTGATGCCGTGCACCTCGTAACCCTTGCCGAGCAGCAACTCGGCAAGGTAGGCGCCGTCTTGTCCGGTCACCCCGGTGATCAGTGCTGTGCGTTTCACGGGTAGATGGTCAAAAGATCCGCAAAAATCATAACATACACGTCGGCCCGCGCGCGGCGCGCGTGGGATAATGCGGCCGTCGCGAATGTAAACGCTTACCCGCCAGCTCGGTAACGACTATGCTGATTCCCCTCATCCTCTCCGGTGGCAGTGGCACGCGCCTGTGGCCGGTGTCGCGCGAAGCTTATCCGAAACCTTTTATCAAATTGGCTGACGGGCGCAGCTTGTTGCAGAAGACTCTTGACCGGCTGGTTCCCCTCGGTGACCTGGAAGAGGTTGTGACCGTCACCAATCGCGAGCATTTCTTCGCGACTCGCGACGAGTACAACCTGAGCGCGCTCAACTCCCGCCATTTCTTCGTCCTCGAACCGTGTGCCCGCAATACCGCTCCCGCGGTCGCCGTGGGCGTGCTCGCCGCCGCCGCACGCCACGGCGGTGACGCCGTCGTTCTGGTTCTACCGGCCGACCATCTGGTCGCTGACGCGGAAGCCTTCGCCGCTTGTGCGCGGCACGCCGAGCGGCTCGCGGAGCAGGGACACCTGGTCACTTTCGGGGTGCCGCCGGTCTACCCTGAGACCGGGTTCGGGTACATCGAGCGCGGCGAAGCGCTCGACGGGGGCAGCTACCGGGTCGAGCGGTTCACAGAGAAGCCAACACTGGAAACGGCCGAGGCGATGATCCGATCGGGCCGCTTCTACTGGAATTCGGGCATGTTTTGTTTCCGAGCCGACGCATTTCTCTCACAGCTCTCGCAACTTGCTCCCGAGATCCACGCTGGCGCCGTGCAGTGCTGGGACGGTTGCGATGACAAGGACGACCATGTGCACCTGAGTCAAGAGTTGTTCGGCAAGATCCCCGACATCTCGGTGGACTATGCGGTGATGGAACGGTCCGATCGCGTTGCCGTCGTGCCCGCCACCTTCGCATGGAGCGACGTCGGTTCCTGGAAGGCAGTCAGCGAGCTGACCCCGCCGGACCAATCGGGCAATCGGAAGCAAGGTGAGGCGATGTTCGTCGACAGCCGCAACTGCTACGTGCAGAGCGATTCCAGGATGATCGCTGCGGTCGGGGTGGAGGGGCTGACGATCATCGACACGCCGGACGCCCTCCTGGTGGCGAGCCAGGACCGCATCCAGGACGTCAAGAAGGTCGCGCTGCAGCTCAAACTGGCGCACCACCCGACCCACCTGTTGCATCGAACAGTGATCCGCCCGTGGGGCAGTTACACGGTGCTTGAGGAGGGCGCCGGGTTCAAGATCAAGCGCATCGTGGTCAAGCCTGGCGCGTCGCTCAGCCTGCAGATGCACTACCACCGCAGCGAGCACTGGATCGTCGTGTCCGGGACCGCCAAAGTCGTCAACGGCGAGCAGCAGATGCTGGTGCGCACCAACGAATCGACCTTCATTCCTGCGGGCCACAAGCACCGTCTCGAGAATCCCGGGCGGGTAGATCTTGTGATGATCGAGGTGCAGAGCGGCAGCTATCTCGAAGAGGACGACATCGTGCGCTTCGAGGATCGCTACGGCCGCGGGTAGAACGCGCGCTCGCAGCCCGCATCCGCGGACTGCTCACTGGTGGATGCGGTAGTAGCCTCGGTACCAGTCACAGAATCGACGGATCCCCTCCTTGAGCGGTGTCGCTGGCGAGAAGCCGACTGCCGTGCGCAGATCATTTACATCCGCAAATGTTGCGCGCACATCACCGGGCTGCATGGGCAACAGGTTTTTGACGGCCTTGCGGCCGAGGGCTTGTTCCAGCGTCTCGATGAACTCCAGCAAGGGAACCGGCTGGTGGTTGCCGATGTTGTACAGCCGGTAAGGCGCCGGGCTGCGGGCGGGATCGGGAAATGCCATGTCCACAGCGGGATCGCTGCTTGGAATCACCTCGAGCACCCGAACGATGCCCTCGACGATGTCGTCGATGTAGGTGAAGTCGCGCTCCATGTCGCCTTGGTTGAAGACGTCGATGGGGCGCCCTTCGAGGATGGCGCTCGTGAACAGGAATGCCGACATGTCCGGCCGGCCCCACGGTCCGTAGACCGTGAAGAAGCGAAGGCCCGTGGCCGGCAGGCCGAACAGGTGGCTGTAGGTATGGGCCATCAGCTCGTTTGCCTTCTTTGTAGCGGCGTAGAGGCTGACGGGGTGATCGGTGTGATCGTGCTCGCTGAACGGCAGCTTGCGATTGGCACCGTAGACGCTGGAACTGCTCGCGAACACGAGATGTCCGCAGGCGTGGTGCCGGCAGCCCTCCAGCACGTTCAGGAAGCCGGTGACATTGCTGTCGACGTACGCGTGCGGGTTGGTGGAGCGAGTAGCGCACGCCCGCCTGCGCGGCGAGGTGCACGACGCGGGGAAACTCATGCTGCCGGAACAACTCCGTACGCCAGCCTGGTCGGCAATATCCAGTTGCTCGAACGCGAATCCGGCGTGCTGGCGCAGCTGATCCAGTCGCGCGTCCTTCAGCGCAGGGTCATAGTAGCTGTTGAGGTTGTCGATTCCGACGACCTCGTGGCCCGCGTCCAGCAGCCGCAGCGAGACATGCATCCCGATGAAGCCGGCGCAACCGGTGACTAGTATCTTCAAGAGCCTCCTAACCTGCCGCCAGCGTTGCCCGGCGCCTGGGCGCACTTGCAAGGATGTGCAGTGTCTCAGAAAGTGGGGCGGGCTGGAAGGCCGAAGCGCTGCCCGCAAAGGCAACACATTCGTCGGTGCCGCCCAGTAGAATGCGAGCGCATGCGTATCCTGCTGGTGAAAACCTCTTCGCTGGGCGATGTCGTACACAACCTTCCGGTCGCGAGCGACATCCACGCACACGTTCCGGGCGCGCGCATCGAGTGGGCGGTGGAGGAAAGCTTCGCCGATATTCCGCGCCTGCATCCCGCGGTCGCCACAGTGGTCGCGGTGGCGCCGCGCCGCTGGCGCAAGTCGCTGCTTGGCGCGGCGACGCGCCGGGAGATCGGCGCATTGCGCGCCCGGCTCACGCAGGCGGCTTACGACGTGGTCATCGATACTCAAGGGCTGCTCAAGAGTGCGCTCATCGCCCGCTTGGCACCGGGCCGCCGCTTCGGGCTGGACTGGAGCAGTTCGCGCGAGCCGCTGCGTCTGTTCTACGATCGCACCTATCGGGTACCCTGGGGCCAGCACGCCGTGCAGCGGAATCGGCAGCTGGCCGGGCTCGCGCTGGGTTACGCCCCGGCGCCTTCGGTCGACTACGGGATCAGAACGCCGGTGCTGTCTCCCGCACCCCAGTGGGCTTCGCAGGCTGCATGAGAAACCCTACGCTGTGCTGCTGCACGCCACCAGCGCAGCGGACAAGCTGTGGCCAGAGCACCAGTGGGTCAAGCTCGGAGACTACCTGCACCACTGTGGCCTGCTCAGCGTACTGCCCTGGGGAAGTGAGTCCGAGCGCGCACGCAGCGAGCATATCGCTTCCCTGCTTAAGCTGGCGTACGTGCCGCCGCTTTTGGATCTAAAGCAGATCGCCTGGCTACTGGGAAATGCGCAAGCGGCGTTCGGGGTCGATACCGGCCTTTCGCACTTGGCGGCCGCGCTCGGCACGCCGACGGTTGGTATTTACTGCGCCACCGACCCCGCCGCGACCGGACTGTTTGGCACAGCGCGCGTGCGCAACGTAGGCACCGCGGGTAGACCGCCGTCGCTCAGCGAGGTCGTCGCGGCCCAGCGCGAAGTGCTGCAGTTGTGAGGCTCCTGTACACCTTCCTGCTGACGCTGGCCACGCCGCTGATCCTGCTGCGGCTGCTGCTGGCGAGCGCGCAAGCAACCCGCCTACCTGCGCAACGTGGGCGAGCGCTTCGGCCTCTACGATGCCTCGCCGACCCGTCCTCTGATCTGGCTGCACGCCGTATCGGTCGGCGAAACGCGAGCTGCCGAGCCCCTGGTGAAAGCGCTCGCGGCGACCCATCCGGAGTACCAGATCCTTCTCACCCACATGACCCCTACGGGCCGCGAAACGGGTGAGCAGCTGTTCGGCAGCCGCTTGCTGCGCTGCTATCTGCCTTACGATCTGCCCGCCTGCGTCGGGGCGTTCCTGCGGCATTTCCGGCCACGGATCGGGATCCTGATGGAGACCGAGCTGTGGCCCAACCTGATCCATGCGAGCCATTCCGCCGGCATACCGCTGTACTTGGTGAATGCGCGCCTGTCCGAGCGCTCTGCGCGGGGGTATGCGCGCGCAGCGGGTCTGACTCGCGACGCCCTGGCCGCCCTCACCGCGGTCGGCGCGCAGACCGAGGCCGACGCGCAGCGGCTGCGGGCGCTGGGTGCGCGCGCAGTCGTAGTCACCGGAAATCTCAAGTTCGACCGCGGCCCCCCAGCCTCATGACTACGATCTCGGGAGCGCGCTTGCGTGAGCTGTTCCTCGCGGAAGAAACGCGGGCGACGGGGAGCGGTGCGCAGGATCAAACCAAGCGCGCCGTGGTCCTGGCGGCGAGCACCCGCGAAGGCGAAGAAGATCTGGTGCTCGATGCGGTATCGAGCCTGCCCGAGCACGCCCTCATCGTCATTGTGCCCCGCCATCCGCAGCGATTCGACGCGGTGGCGCGCCTGCTGCAGGCGCGCGGACTACGGTTCCAGCGCCGCAGCGATGCGCGTCCTGTGAGCGCAGACACACGTGTAGTCTTGGGCGATAGCATGGGCGAGCTGTTCGCCTACTACCTTGCCTGTGACGTGGCCTTTGTCGGCGGCAGCTTGCTGCCGCTGGGCGGGCAGAACCTGCTCGAAGCTTGTGCGGTCGGCGTCCCGGTACTGATCGGTCCGCACACTTTCAACTTTGTCGAAGCGACACGGCTCGCAGTGGACGCCGGCGCCGCAATCCGGGTTGCTGATGCGAACGAGCTGGGCGCTGCGCTGGCGACGTTGCTTGGCGACAGCGCGCAGTGCAGGACCATGGGCGCCGCGGGCCGCGCGTTGATGCTCGAGCACCAAGGGGCCACCGCGCGTACGCTTCGGCTACTCGCTTTTCCCGCTGGTTAAGGGATTGTGCTGACACCCCGGCCGGTCGACGCGGGCACGATCAGCTGCCGCCCTGTAAGAGAAGGGTATCGGCAAACCGCTGCCGAAGGAAGATAGCGAGAACCGCCCTGCCGACGTTATGGGCAGAAGCTCGAACGAATCGGCAAGTGATCGCGATGCGACTCCACGTCGAGAAGGTATCGGATCCGCCGAGAATCGAATGGCGCAGCGCCGCCTTGTCTACGGCGGCGCCACCGTACCCGCGGTTACTGCGCGCGGGTTACCGTCAGCAGGCGGTTGACGTTCTCCAGGTCCCGCTCGGTGAGCCTGCCCACGGTCTGCTTCAGGCGCAACTGGCCAACGATCGTCACGTAGTAGGCACGCGCCAGGTTGCGCTGCGCATCGTACAACAGGCTCTGGGCGTTGAGCACGTCCACCTGGGTGCGCACGCCCACCTCCTGGCCAAGCTTGCTCGCCTCGACCGACAGTTTGTTGGAGGCGACAGCCTGTTCCAGGGCCTTGACCTCGGACAGGCCGGTGTTGACGGCGATGAACGCCTCGCGCACCGCCTGCGCCACCGTGCGGCGCGCATTCTCGTAGTCCTGCTCGGCCTTGGTGCGGTTGGCAACCGCCTCGCGCACACGCGACGTCAGGGCAGCCGCCGGCGTACAGCGGCACCGCGAACTGCACGCCCACCACGCCCTGCGTCGTGGCGAGCCCGGTGTTGAACGTCGGGCTGTCACCCTGGTAGTTGTAGTTCGCCGACGCGACCGCGTCGAGGGTCGGATAACTGCCCGTAGCGCGCCCTGTCCACCTCCTTGACCGCCAGCGCGACGTTGTCCTGGGCGATCTTCACCTGCTGGCTGTTCGCGTAGGCCGCTTCCACCCACTTCTCCATGTCGTTGGGCTCCGGCGGGATTCAGAGTCAGGCCGGGGGTCAGGGTGTTCAGCGGGGTCGGCAGGCGTCCGATGACCTTCTGCAGGGCGCTGCATCTTGACCTCGATGTCGTTACGGGTGGCGATCTCGCGGGCCACGATCAGGTCGAAGCGGGCCTGGGCGTCGTAGGTGTCGGTGATGGTCGCGGTACCGACCTCGAAGTTGCGCTTGGCCTGCGCCAGCTGCTCGGCGGTGGCGGCCTTCTGCGCTTCCACCGTCCGCAGCTCGTACTCGGCCAGCAACACGTCGAAGTAGGCTTGCGACACCCGCAGCATCAGGTCCTGGCCGGCCTGGCTGAGCTGGGTCTCCGCCTGGCTGACCTGGATCTTGGCCTGCTCGTAGACGACGTTGTTCTGCGGCCGGTAGATCGGCTGGGTGAGGTTCAGGCCGGCGCCATAGCTGCCGTAGTCGATCGTTCCCGAGGCGGACGTTGGGAAGCGGCCTGCCGTACTGCGTGTCCGGTCACGTTGTAGTTCCCGTTCGCCGTCAGGTTGAGGTTGGGCAGCAACAGGGCCCGCCCCTGGACGATCTTCTCCTTGGCCGCCTGGTAGGTCGCGCGCGCCGCGCCGTATGCCGCGTCCTGGGCCAGACCGGACTGGTAGACGCTCATCAGGTCGTCCGCGGCAGCCGGGCCGGCCGCCACCAGGGGAGTCAGACAAGCGATGAGTTTCAGACGCATGTTGGTCACGAGGGTCCTTTGGGGTTTTCGCTGGGTTAGCAGGAGCCGTGCCTGCCGGACGATGCCCGGGGCGCGCACGGCCTCAGAATACGAACCGCTCCGGCTGCGGGACGTTGCGCAGCGGCGCGATGCAGGTCTCGAACAGGCCGGTTTCATTGTAGGCGCCCTCGGCCACGCAGGTGGTCAGGCGCGCGGTCATCACCGGCGGGTCGCCGACGACTGCCAGCAGCCGACCGCCGGGGCAAGCTGGCCCTGCCAGGGCAGCCGGGAGCACGGGCACCGACCCGGTGAGCAGGATGGCGTCATAGGGTGCGTGCCGTTTCCATCCCAGCGCGGCATCCCCTACCTCCAGCGTCACGTTGTCGATCCCGTGAGCGGCAAGCTTTGCCGCCGCGCCCGCCGACAGATCGGGGTGGATCTCGACGCTGTAGACGTGCCCGGCCAGCGCCGCCAGCAGCGCCGTCATGTAGCCGCTGCCGGTTCCCACCTCGAGCACCCGGTCGGTCTTCTTGAGCGTGAGCTCCTGCAGCAGCCGGGCCTCGAGCTTGGGCGCCAGCATCACTTCGCCGTGGCCGATCGGGATCTCCATGTCCACGAAGGCCAGCAGGCCGGTACTGCGCGGGAACGAACTCCTCGCGCTTGAGGGCGAACAGCGTGTCGAGCACCGTCTGATCCAGCACCTCCCAGGTGCGGATCTGACTCTCGATCATGTTGTAGCGGGCGCGCTCTACGTCCATGCCTTTACGCCAAGCTCTTGACCGGTGTTGCAATTATTCCATATTTCGTTATGCTTGAACCACTAACGCAGGGGTCCTGCAGTCAGGCAGTCAGGAGTCAGAGGACAGAAATCAGAGAGTGCGGCGCCAGCAGGCGCGCCGCTTTGTCTGACTCCTGTCCTCTGACCCCTGACTTCTGACGCCGGTGAGAGATACCCTTCGAACCTGATGCGGGTCATGCCGCCGTAGGGAAGCGTCGCCAGTGCCCGCTCCTGCCCGCGGCCCCCCATCTTCCAGGAGCGATCGCATGGTTGCCAATCCCAGGTTTCTCGCCGCCACGGCGCACGTCGACGAGGCTGCGGTTCAGCCGCTGCCCAACTCCCGCAAGGTCTACATCCAGGGCTCGCGCCCCGACCTGCGCGTGCCCATGCGCGAGATCACCCAGGCGGACACGCCGGCCTCTTTCGGCGCCGAGCGCAACCCGCCGGTCTTCGTCTACGACACCTCCGGCCCCTACACCGACCCGAGCGCGCGGATCGACATCCGCAACGGCCTGCCGGCGCTGCGCGGACCGTGGATCGCGGAGCGCGCCGACACCGAAGAGCTGCCGGGCCCTACGTCGCGCTACGGCGCGGAGCGGCTGCACGATTCGAAGCTCGCGGAGATGCGCTTCAACCTCAAGCGCAAGCCGCGGCGCGCCCTGCCCGGCGCCAACGTCACCCAGATGCACTACGCGCGCCGCGGCATCGTGACGCCGGAGATGGAGTTCATCGCGCTGCGTGAGAACTGCCGCCGCGAGGAGCTGGCGCAGGCCTGGGCGAAGGCCGGCGGACGGGACGCCGCGCAGCGGCTCGCGGCCCAGCATCCCGGCCAGTCCTTCGGCGCCAGGCTGCCGAAGTCCATCACGCCCGAGTTCGTGCGCGACGAGGTGGCGCGCGGGCGCGCCATCATCCCGGCCAACATCAACCACCCGGAAAGCGAGCCGATGATCATCGGCCGCAACTTCCTGGTCAAGATCAACGCCAACATCGGCAACTCGGCGGTCACCTCGGGCATCGCCGAGGAAGTGGAGAAGATGACCTGGGCCATCCGCTGGGGCGCGGACACCGTGATGGATCTGTCCACCGGCCGGCACATCCACGAGACGCGCGAGTGGATCGTGCGCAACAGCCCGGTGCCCATCGGCACGGTGCCGATCTACCAGGCGCTGGAGAAGGTCGACGGCAAGGCCGAGGAGCTGACCTGGGAGATCTTCCGCGACACCCTGATCGAGCAGGCCGAGCAGGGAGTGGACTACTTCACCATCCACGCCGGCGTGCGCCTGCCGTTCATCCCGCTGACCGCCAAGCGCATGACCGGCATCGTGTCGCGCGGCGGCTCGATCCTGGCGAAGTGGTGCCTCGCCCATCACACGCGAGAGCTTCCTCTACACGCACTTCGAGGAGATCTGCGAGATCATGCGCGCCTACGACGTTTCCTTCAGCCTCGGCGACGGCCTGCGGCCGGGCTCGATCTACGACGCCAACGACGAGGCGCAGATCGCGGAGCTCAAGACCCTGGGCGAGCTGACCGAGATCGCCTGGAAGCACGACTGCCAGGTGATGATCGAGGGGCCGGGGCACGTGCCCATGCACCTGATCAAGGAGAACATGGACCTGCAGCTCGAGTACTGCCACGAGGCGCCCTTCTACACGCTGGGCCCGCTGACCACCGACATCGCGCCCGGCTACGACCACATCACCTCCGCCATCGGCGCCGCCATGATCGGCTGGTACGGAACGGCGATGCTGTGCTACGTGACGCCCAAGGAGCACCTCGGGCTGCCGGACAAGAAGGACGTCAAGGACGGCATCATCGCCTACAAGATCGCGGCGCACGCCGCCGACCTCGCCAAGGGCCATCCCGGCGCGCAGATCCGCGACAACGCGCTGTCCAAGGCGCGCTTCGAGTTCCGCTGGGAGGACCAGTTCAACCTGGGCCTCGACCCGGACACCGCCAAGCAATTCCACGACGAGACCCTGCCGCAGGAGGGCGCCAAGCTCGCGCACTTCTGCTCCATGTGCGGCCCGCATTTCTGCTCCATGAAGATCACCCAGGACGTGCGCGACTACGCGCAGAAGCAGGGGATGTGCCGAGGAGGCGCGTGCGCAAGGGCATGGAGGAGAAGGCCGTGGAGTTCGTCCGCAAAGGCGGAGAGATCTACACCAAGGTCTGACGTCAGGTGGGTTCGCCCAGCGCGGCAACTGCCGGAGCTCAGTCCGGACCTGTTCGCGCAGTACATGGCGCGCCGCGCAGTGCAGCATCCGTGATGGAAATCGCGCTGCTGCTCAAGGCGCTCATCCTGGGCGTCGTCGAAGGTCTGACCGAGTTCCTGCCCATCTCCAGCACCGGCCATCTCATCCTGGTCGGCGACCTGCTCGGCTTCAACGACGAGAAGGGCAAGATCTTCGAGATCGCGATCCAGACCGGAGCGATGCTGGCGGTGGTGTGGGAATACCGCGCCAAGTTCGCCAGCGTCCTGGCTGGCCTGCCCTCCGATCCCGCGGCTCAGCGCTTCGCCCTGAACGTGATGGTTGCATTCGTGCCCGCCGCCGTGCTTGGGCTCCTGCTCGGCAGCGCCATCAAGGCGACGCTGTTCCGGCCCGTGCCGGTGGCCATCGCCTTCATCGTCGGCGCGCTGGTGATTCTGTGGGCGGAGCGCCGCCGGCACACCGTGCGCGTGGAGTCGGTGGACGACATGACCTGGCGGGATGCGCTCAAGGTCGGGATTCGCGCAGTGCTTCGCCCTGATCCCGGGCACCTCGCGCTCGGGCGCGACCATCATCGGCGGCCTGCTGTTCGGCCTGTCCCGGCGCGCCGCCACCGAGTTCTCGTTCTTCCTCGCGGTGCCGACGCTGGTCGCGGCCGGCGCCTACGACCTGTACAAGAACCGCGGGCTGCTGGAGGTTCACGATGCCGGGATGTTCGCGGTCGGCTTCGCCGCCGCCTTCGTCTCCGCCTTCTTCTGCATCCGCTGGCTGCTGCGCTATATCGCGCGCCACGACTTCACCGTCTTCGCCTGGTACCGCATCGTGTTCGGCGCCCTCGTGCTGCTGACGGCCTACACCGGCCTGGTCAGCTGGTCGGTCGGCTAGGCAAAGCCTAAACAGCCTGAACCGCAGAGGACGCAGAGGCGCCAGGAAGCAGGCAGGACTCAGCTCTGATACCAAGGCAGCCCGGCGACCCGCCAACCACCGACCGTGTCGCGCTGCCCCCGGCTGTCCTTGTCGCCCTGGAACCCCTCCAGGACGTTGTAGCACTGGGTATAACCGGCCCCGGCGGCCGCCGCAGCGGCAGCATGGGAACGAGCGCCGCTGCGGCAGATGAACATCACCAGCGCTTCCTTGTCGACCTGGCGCTCGAGCTGCGCCAGGAAATCCGGGTTGGGCCGTCCGCCCGGGTAGCCCTGCCACTCGATCTCGACGCTGTCGGGAATGCGACCGACGAAATCCAGCTCCGCGCGCGTGCGCACGTCCACGATCTTTGCCCCGGGCGCTTTCTGCAGCAGCTCGTAGGCCTCGGCCGGCAGGACGGCGCCCTCGTAGGACAAGCTCCTTTTCCTTCGCTCGGTGTGCGGCAGCAGCCAGGATCTCGGACAGCGTCGCCATGGTTCTCTCCACTCGAGGACTGATCTCGCGAGCATAGTGCGTAGCGGCGCTGAATGCTGCCAGTCGCGCTTTGCTGGGGCACGCGTGCTATACTTATCGCACCAGTATCGGTGCGATCACCTCGATATGACGCACCAATACGGTGCGATACAGTCTCCGATAACTTGCTTTATCTCATTGTTTTATATAGTTTTTGTGCACTGCGGCGCATGGGCATATTTTCTGCTGAAATTGCCTCCGCTTCAATCCCGTCCCTCAAACAAAACCATCCGTTCCCAGGAGATTTGAAATGACGACGCCAGCCGACGTCCTGAAGATGATCAAGGACAACGAGGTCAAGTTCGTTGACCTGCGCTTTACCGACACCCGCGGCAAGGAGCAGCACGTGTCGGTTCCGGCCAAAGTGTTCGACATGTCCAAGTTCGATGACGGGCACGCTTTCGACGGATCGTCTATCGCCGGCTGGAAGGGCATCCAAGCCTCCGACATGCTGCTCGTGCCGGACCCCGACAGCGTGCGCATGGACCCGTTCACCGACGAGCCCACGCTGAACATCAGCTGCGATGTCATCGAGCCGGCCGACGGCAAGCCTTACGACCGCGACCCGCGCTCGATCGCCAAGAAGGCCGAGGCCTACCTCAAGTCCACCGGGATCGGCGACACCGCGTACTTTGGCCCCGAGCCCGAGTTCTTCATCTTCGACTCGGTGCAGTGGAGCGTGGACATGTCCGGCTGCTTCGTGAAGATCATCTCCGAGGAAGCGCCCTGGTCCACCGGCGCTGGAGATCGAAGGCGGAAACAAAGGCCACCGCCCGCCGGTGAAGGGCGGCTACTTCCCGGTCCCGCCGGTGGATTCCCTGCAGGACATCCGCTCTGCGATCTGTCTCGCTCTCGAAGAGCAGGGCGTGGAGGTGGAGGTGCACCACCACGAGGTCGCGGCCCCCGGCCAGAACGAGATCGGCACGAAGTTCGAGCGGCTGGTCAAGCGCGCCGACTGGATGCAGATCCTGAAGTACACCATCCACAACGTCGCCCACTCCTACGGCAAGACCGCCACCTTCATGCCCAAGCCGATCGTGGGCGACAACGGCTCGGGCATGCACGTGCACCAGTCGGTGTGGAAGGAAGGCAAGAACCTGTTCGCCGGCACCGGATACGCCGGCCTGTCGGAGTTCGCGCTGTACTACATCGGCGGCATCATCAAGCACGCCAGGGCGCTGAACGCCATCACCAATCCGGGCACGAATTCCTACAAGCGCCTGGTCCCCGGCTTCGAAGCGCCGATCAACCTCGCCTACTCCGCGAACAACCGCTCGGCCTCTTGCCGCATCCCGTTCGTGACCAGCGACAAGGCGCGCCGGGTGGAAGTGCGCTTCCCCGACCCGACCACCAACCCCTACCTCGCCTTCGCGGCGATGTTGATGGCGGGATTGGACGGGGTGCAGAACAAGATCCACCCCGGCGACCCGCTCGACAAGAACCTCTACGACCTGCCGCCGGAAGAGGCCAAGAAGGTGCCCAACGTGTGCTCGTCGCTCGACATGGCGCTGGACTACCTGGACAAGGACCGCGAGTTCCTCACGCGGGGCGGCGTGTTCTCCAACGACATGCTCGACGCGTACATCGAGCTCAAGATGGAGGAAGTCACGCGCTTCCGCATGACCACTCATCCCGTGGAGTTCGACATGTACTACAGCCTCTGACGCAGTTGGGACGCAACCGGGAAGGGGCGGGTGGTTGCCGCCCCTGTTTCGGGCAGTGCCAATTGCTAGCGGCCTGCACCTGGCTTAGACTGGCCCGTGCTGCTTCGTCCGGCGCCCGCGATTGGCGCCGGGATCCGACACGACACCGGTGCCATGCGACTGTTCCTCTACCTCATCCCCCTGCTCGCGGCCACTGCGGCCGCCGCCGAGACGTGCAAGTACGTGGACAAAGAGGGGCGCGTCACCTATTCCAACGTCCCCATCAAGGGCGCCAAGAAGGTGAGCTGCTTCGAGCCGCCGCGGACCCCTGCGGCCAGCGCTCCGGCGAGCGGCGAAGCCGGCTCCGGCGCCTCAGCCGCGGGTCGACAACAATACCCAGCGAGCGCGGGACGACGAGCGCCGGCGCATCCTGGAGAGCGAGCTGGCAGCCGAGCAGGAGCAGCTCGCCGCAGGCGCAAAAGGCCCTCGCCGAGCAGGAGGCGATCCGGCAGGGCGACGAGCGCAACTACGCGCGCGTGCTGGAGCGCCTCAAGCCCTATCAGGACGCCGTCGCCCAGCACGAGAAGAACGTCGCCTCCATCAAGCAGGAGATTTCCAACCTGCGTTGATGCCGGCGGCGGCGCGGCGCGCCGGCTCCCGCGCCGATCGGCCAGCCTGCAGCTCGCAGGCCGGAGTCGCAGGCTCGGCCACGCATGGCTGTGTGGGCGCTCGGACGCCCGGTCGTGAACACCTTCTCCTCATCCGCGCTGGATGCGCTGGCCACGGCGATCCTGGTGCTCGATCCCGCGCTCAGGGTCGTGTACGTCAATCCGGCGGCCGAGAATCTGTTCAAGCTCAGCAGCAGGAACGTCGCCGGCGATCCGCTGGACCAGGTGTTCGCCGAGCATGCAGCACTGGCTGCGGGCGTCCAGTACGCGGTCGCGCACAACTGCAGCTACACGCAGTACGACCTCAGCCTCACCCCGCCGTCGCTGGAGCGCCTCGAGGTCTGCTGCACCGTCACCCCCGCCGAGATCGACACGTTCGACGGCTTTCTGCTCGAGTTCAACGAGCTGCACCAGCAGATGCGCATCGCGCGCGAGGAGCGGCTGCACGACCAGACCCAGGCGAGCCGCGTGCTGATCCGCAACCTCGCGCATGAGATCAAGAACCCGCTCGGCGGTCTGCGCGGTGCGGCGCAGCTGCTGGAGCGCGAGCTCGAGCGCCCGGAGCTCACCGAGTACACGCAGGTGATCATGAAGGAAGCCGACCGCCTGCAGTCGCTCATGGATCGCCTGCTCGCCCCCAACCGCATCCCGCAGAAGGTCTCGCTCAACATCCACGAGCCGCTGGAGCGCGTGCGCAGCCTGCTGCTCGCCGAGTACCCGCAGGGCCTGCGCATCCGCCGCGACTACGATGTCAGCCTCCCGCCGGTGGCCGCGGACCGGGAGCAGATCATCCAGGCTCTGCTCAACATCGCCCGCAACTCGGCGCAGGCGCTCAAGGGCCGGGGCGAGATCGTGCTGCGCACGCGCGTGGCGCGGCAGGTCACGCTGGCCCGCAGGCTGCACCGGCTGGGCGTCATGGTCCAGATCGTGGACAACGGGCCGGGCGTGCCCGCGGACATCCGCGACAGGATCTTCTTCCCGCTGGTGTCGGGGCGCGAAGGCGGCACGGGCCTGGGGCTGACCATCGCGCAGAACTACGTTCACCAGCATGGCGGCGTCATCGAGCTCGAGTCCGAGCCGGGACGCAGCTGCTTCACCCTGCTGCTGCCGCTGGACGGCGGGGTGCAGGATGCGCCCGCGCCGGCCGCGGCCAGAGAAACCAGCCGGACCATCCCATAAGGCCTGCAGGCCATGAAACCTGTCTGGATCATCGACGACGACCGCTCCATCCGCTGGGTGTTCGAGAAGACGCTCAGCCGCGAGGACATCCCCTTCAAGATGTTCGCCTCCGCGCAGGAGGCGCTCGGTGCGCTGTCGGGCGCGACGCCGCAAGTGGTGGTGAGCGACATCCGCATGCCCGGCGGCTCGGGTCTGGAGCTGCTGCAGAAGATCAAGGAGCGCCACCCGCATCTGCCCGTCATCATCATGACCGCCTACTCCGACCTGGAATCCGCGGTGGCGGCGTTCCAGGGCGGCGCCTTCGAGTATCTGCCCAAGCCCTTCGACGTCGATCATGCGGTGGACCTGATCCGCCGCGCGATGGAGGAGAGCCTGCGCCAGGACGACGTGGCCGAGGCCCCCGAGGCGAGCCCGGAGATCCTCGGCCAGGCGGCCTCGATGCAGGAGGTGTTCCGCGCCATCGGCCGGCTCACCAACTCGCACGCCACCGTGCTGATCAACGGCGAGTCGGGCACCGGCAAGGAGCTGGTGGCACGCGCGCTGCACCGGCACAGCCCGCGCGCGGGCAAGCCGTTCGTGGCGATCAACACCGCCGCGATTCCGAAGGACCTGCTGGAGTCCGAGCTGTTCGGCCACGAGCGCGGCGCCTTCACCGGCGCGCAGAACATGCGCCGCGGCCGCTTCGAGCAGGCCGAGGGCGGCACGCTGTTCCTGGACGAGATCGGCGACATGCCGCCGGACCTGCAGACGCGGCTGCTGCGCGTGCTGTCCGACAGCCATTTCTACCGGGTCGGCGGGCATCAGCCGATCAAGGCCAACGTGCGCATCATCGCGGCCACCCACCAGGACCTGGAGAGCCGGGTCAAGCAGGGGCTGTTCCGCGAGGACCTGTTCCACCGGCTGAACGTGATCCGCATCCGCCTGCCGGCGCTGCGCGAGCGGCGCGAGGACATTCCGCTGCTCGGCAAGTACTTCCTGGCCAAGAGCGCGCGCGAGCTGGGCGTAGAGCCCAAGCGCCTCACCGATGCCGCGGTGAAGTACCTCATGAGCCACGACTTTCCCGGCAACGTGCGCCAGCTCGAGAACCTGTGCCACTGGCTCACCGTGATGGCGCCCGGCTCAGTGGTGGACATCCACGACCTGCCGCCCGAGTTCCGCCAGGACCAGCGCGCGCTCACCACCGAGAGCTGGATCGCCGCGCTGGAGCGCGAGGCCGAGCTGGCGCTCAACCGCGGCGAGCAGAGCATCATGCCGGAGATGACCCGTCAGTTCGAGCGCGCGCTCATCTTGAAGGCGCTCGCCCACACCGGCGGCCGGCGCATCGAGGCCTCGCATCTGCTCGGCATGGGCCGCAACACGCTCACGCGCAAGATCCAGGAGCTGGAGATCGAGAGGCAAGGACGCGCCCGCCGAGCACTGACCTGCCGCGCATCGGTCCGCGAAGGTCAGCGTTGCAGCGACCTGCACGGGTGACTGCTGCCGACGTTCGCTTAGCCGCCGATCTCCGCGACCACCGGCGCGTGATCGGACGGCCGCTCCTGCGCCCGCATGTCCCGGTCGATCGCGCACGCCCGCAGCGCGCGGCCAGCGCCTCGGACACCAGGATGTGATCGATGCGCAGCCCCATGTTGCGCTTGAACTGGTTCATCCGGTAGTCCCACCAGGTGAAGGACTTCTCCGGCTGCTCGAACAAGCGGAAGCTGTCCTTCAGACCCGAGGCCGAGCAGGCGGCGGAACGCGGCCTTCTCCGGTTCGCTGAACAGCACCTTGCCCTCCCACAGCCGCGGATCGTGCACGTCGCGGTCCTCGGGCGCGATGTTGTAGTCGCCCAGCAGCGCGAGCCGCGGGTAGCGCTTCAGCTCGTCTCGCGAGCCAGGCATGCAGCGCGTCCAGCCAGCGCAGCTTGTAGTGGTACTTCGTCCGACTCGATGCTCTCGCCGTTGGGCACGTACACGCAGATCACGCGCACGCCATCTACGGTCGCCGCCAGCACGCGCTTCTGCTCGTCGGCGAAGCCGGGCAGCGCGCGTCACCACCTCCGTGGCGGGCGTGCGGGACAGGATCGCCACGCCGTTGTAGGTCTTCTGCCCGGCGAACAGCGGTTGATACCCGGCGGCGCGGATCTCCTCGACCGGAAAGTTGGCGTCCTCGGTCTTGGTCTCCTGCAGGCAGACCACGTCGGGCGCGTGCGCCGTCAGCCACGGCAGGAGCTGCGGCAGGCGAACCTTGAGCGAGTTGACGTTCCAGGTGGCGAGCTTCACCTGATCACGTCTGGACGCGCGGTGCCCGGACTGTGGCGGGCCGCTGCGCGAGCGGCGCTGTCCGGGCGCGGCTTCGGTTTGGCGCAGTTGCCGGCTTGCTGGCGGCGCCGACCGGCGGTACTGGGATAGCCGGCGGCATCCAGCGTGCTCTTCCAGGCACCCTCCTCGTACCCGCGCAGCACGGTTGCTGCCGACGGTGGCCACCGGCACCTCCAGCGTGCCGCCGGTCAGCGCCTTCAAGGCCGTCGGCGTCCTGCTGCGCGTCCTTCTGCGTGAAGGGAATCCCGCGCCGGCTCAGATAGGCTAGCGGCCAACTTGCAGCCCTCCCCGCACTCCTTCGGCGACGTACAGGGTCACCGGGAAGTTCTTGATCGCCTGCTGCAGCGCATAGGAAGCCGGACCGTCGCCAGGCCGGTCGCCCAGCCGCTTGCGCTCGGCGCTGCGGGCCTCGGGCGGCGGCAGCTGGTCGGTGTAGTGCACCTTCCCGTCCTGGTCGACCCAGCGGTACAGCTCGCCGGCCTGCGGCGCAGCCGGCAGCCGCTATCAGAATCAATGCCAGGATACTCGCACGCATCTTCGGATCCCCGCTCAACATGGTGGAAACGCGGGAGCTTAAGCAACGGCCATGCCGCTATGGCGCAGCAGGGCATCGATGCTGGGCTCGCGGCCGCGGAAGGCGACGAAGGATTCCAGCGCCGGACGGCTGCCGCCGACGGCCAGGATCTCGCGCCCAGAAGCGGGCCCCGACCTCGGGGTTGAGCACGCCCTGCTCCTCGAACAGGCTGTAGGCGTCGGCGGACAGCACCTCGGCCCACTTGTAGCTGTAGTAGCCGGCCGCGTAGCCGCCGGCGAAGATGTGCGAGAAGCTGTTCGGAAAGCGATTGAACGCCGGCGGAAACACGACCGCTACCTGGCGCCGGACCTGCTCGAGCAGCTGCAGCGGCGTCAGGCCGGCCGCCGGGTCGAAGTCGTGATGCAGGTGCATGTCGAACAGCGCGAACTCGAGCTGCCGCACGAACTGCAGCCCGTTCTGGAAATTCTTCGCCGCCAGCATCTTGTCGAACAGCGTCGCGCGGCAGCGCCTGCTCGGTCTCCACGTGCTCGGTCATGCCCGCAAGCACGTCCCACTCCCAGCAGAAGTTCTCCATGAACTGGCTGGGCAGCTCGACCGCGTCCCACTCCACGCCGTTGATGCCCGGATACGCCGCGGTGCTCGACCCGCGTGAGCAGATGATGCAGGCCGTGGCCGAACTCGTGGAACAGGGTGGTGACTTCGCTGTGCGTGAACAGCGCCGGGCGTCCGCCGACCGGCGCGGAGAAGTTGCAGGTGAGATAGGCGACCGGCGTCTGGACGCGGCTGTCGCGGCGCTTGCGGGTGATGGCGTCGTCCATCCACGCGCCGCCGCGCTTGGACGGGCGCGCGTACAGATCGAGATAGAACTGGCCGATCAGCTCGCCGCCGCGGTCGCGGATGTCGAAGAAGCGCACGTCCGCATGCCAGGTCGGGGCCTGCGCCGGCGGCGATGCGGATGCCGTAGAGGGTTTCCACCAGCCGGAACATCCCGCTCAGCACCCTGTGCTCGGGAAAGTACTGCTTGACCTCCTGCTCGGAGAACGCATAGCGCTCGCACGCGCAGCTTCTCCGACGCCCAGCCGATGTCCCATGCCTCCAGCCGGTCGAGCCCGAGCCTGCTCGCGCGCGAAGCGCGACAGCTCGTCGTAGTCGCGCTGCGCAAAGGGCTTGACGCGCGCCGCCAGGTCGTCGAGGAACGCGAGGACCTGCTGCGGCGAGTCCGCCATCTTGGGCATGAGCGACAGCTCGGCGTAGCTCGCGAAGCCGAGCATGCGCGCCGCCTGCCCGCGCAGCTTCAGGATCTCGTCGATCAGCGGCGTGTTGTCCCACTCGGCGTTGCCGAACTCCGCCGCGCGCGTGGTGTAGGCACGGTACATCAGCTCGCGCAGCGAGCGGTTGTCGGCGTACTGCATGACCGGCAGATAGGACGGCATGTGCAGGGTGAACTTCCAGCCCTGCTTTCCGTCCGCCGCGGCCGCCGCTGCGCTGCCTCCAGCACATCTTCGGGGACGCCGGCGAGCTCGGCCCGGTCGGTCACCAGATGGGAGAAGGCGTTGGTGGCGTCCAGCACGTTGTCGTTGAAGCGCGCCGAGAGCTGGTCGAGCCGCTCGCGCAGCGCCTTGAACCGCGCCTTCTCCTCTGGCGGCAGCTCGGCGCCGCCGAGGCGGAAGTCGCGCAGCTCGTTGTCGACGATCTTCCTGCGCTCGACGCCGAGCGCGGCAAAGCCCGCCGAGGCGCGGATCGCCTTGAACTTCACGTACAGGCGCTCGTCCTGCGACAGCTCGGTGTAGTACTGGGTGATCTTCGGCAGGTTGGCGTTGTAGACCTCGCGCAGCTCCGGGCTGTTCATCACCGCGTTCAGGTGCGCGACCTGACCCCAGGCGCGCGACAGCCGCTCGTTGGCATCGTCGAGCGGCGCGACGAAGCTGTCCCAGGTCGGCGCCTCGGCTGCGCTGGCGAGCGCTCCAGCAAGGCCTTGTTCTCGGCGATCAGCTGGTCCACGGCCGGCGTGACGTGCGCGGGCTGGATCTCCGCGAAGCGGGGCAGGCCTGAGAAGTCGAGCAATGGATTCATACTGGACTAACTGCCTCGAACTCGAAGACGGGAATCGCACGCATGGCGTGCCGCGACCGCATTCAGAGGCACGCGCTGAATCGAGTGCCTTCGGCGTCTCGGACGAGCGAGCTCGAACACCACGGCGCCACCGACCAGGGTATAGCGCACCTTGCCCTGCGACCTCCAGGCCGAGGAAGGGCGTATTCTTGCCCTGGCTGTACAGCGCGCCGGGCTCCACCTTCCACCAGGCTGCGGGATCGAACACACACAGATCGGCGGGTGCGCCCGCGGCGCAGGCTGCCGCCGGGCCTGCCGAGAACTGCAAGCGGCCCGCTGGTCACCTTTCGCAGCGCCACGGGCAGCGGCGTGCTGCGTGCTCGCCGCCCATTTCAGGGTCAGCGGCAGCAGCAGCTCCAGCCCGGTCGCGCCAGGCTCGGCTTCGGCGAACGGCCGCTGCTTGGCGTCGTCGTCCACCGGCGTGTGGTCGGAGCAGATGGCGTCGATGGTGCCGTCGGCGAGGCCGCGCACGCAGCGCGTCGCGGTCGCGCAGGCTGCGCAGCGGCGGCACCAGGTTGCAGTTGGCGTCGAAGTAGCCGATGTCCATCTCGCTCAGGTGCACATGGTTGGCGGCGACGTCGCAGGTCACCGCCGCGCCCTTGGCCTTTGCCGCGCGCACCAGCTCCACCCCTTCCGCGCTGGACAGACGGCACAGGTGGATGCGCGCGCCGGTTTCGCGCGCCAGGATCAGGATCGTGGACAGCGCCACCGTTTCGGCACACACCGGAATGGCCGGCAAGCCCAGCCGCGTCGCGACCTCGCCGTCGTGGGCAACGCCGCCGCGCGCCAGGCTGCGGCTCCTGCGGCGCGCAACCAGACGCAGAAGCCGAAGGTGGCCGCGTACTCCAGCGCACGCATCAGGACCTGATTGTCGGCGATCGGCGCATCCGCCTGGCTGTAGCCCACGCAGCCCGCGTCGCGCAGCTCCGCCATCTCGGTCAGCCGTTCGCCCTTGAGCCCCTGGGTCAACGCGCCGAGCGGAAAGACGCTCGCCTGGCGCAGGCTGCGGGCGCGGAACTTGAGCATTTCCACCAGGCCCGGCTCGTCCAGCGGCGGGTCGGTGTCGGGCGGGCACACCAGGCTGGTCACGCCACCGGCCACCGCCGCCTGCATCTCGCTTTCCAGCGTGGCCTTGTACTCGAGCCCCGGCTCGCGCAAGCGCGCCGACAGATCCACCAGACCCGGACACACCACCAGGCCGCGGCGTCGATGACGCGGTCGGCCGTGAAGCCGGCCGGCGCCCTGCCGGCGGCAGCGATCGCCCATCCGCCAGGAACAGGTCCTGCGCAGACTCGGTCCCCGCCGTGCGGATCGATCAGCCGGCCGTTCTTGATCTGGATCGTTCACGGCTCGCGTCAGTTCCCGGCCAGGATGCTCATCACCGCCATGCGCACGGCGATCCCGAAGGTGACCTGCGGCAGGATCACCGACTGGCGGCCGTCGGCCACGCTGGAGTCGATCTCGATGCCGCGGTTCATCGGCCCCGGGTGCATGACGATCGCGTCCGGCTTGGCGCGCGCCAGCTTCGCCGGGCGTGAGGCCGTAGTACTTGAAGAACTCGTGCGCGCTGGGCAGCAGCGCCCCGTCCATGCGCTCGTTCTGCAGCCGCAGCATCATCACGACGTCCACACCTTCGCAGGCCGCGCTCCATGTCGTGGAACACCTGCACGCCGAGGTTCTCGACGTGGCTCGGCAAGCAGGGTGCGCGGGCCGATCACGCGCACCTCCGGCACGCCCAGCGTGGTGAGCGCATGGATCTCGGAGCGCGCCACGCGCGAGTGCAGGATGTCGCCGACGATCGCCACGCGCAGGTGGTTGAACCCGCCCTTGTAGTGGCGGATGGTGAACATGTCCAGCAGCGCCTGGGTGGGATGGGCGTGGCGGCCGTCGCCGGCGTTGACCACGTGAATGTCCGGGCCCACGTGCCGCGCGATGAGGTGCGCCGCGCCGCTCTGGCTGTGGCGCACGATGAACATGTCCGCGTGCATCGCCGAGAGGTTGTCCACCGTGTCGAGCAGCGTCTCGCCCTTGGTCTGGGACGACGTGGCGATGTTCAGGTTCACCACGTCGGCCGACAGGCGCTTGGCGGCGATCTCGAAGGTGGTGCGGGTGCGCGTGCTGGGCTCGAAGAACAGGTTGAAGATGGCCTTGCCGCGCAGCAGCGGAACCTTCTTCACTTCGCGCTCGGTCACCGAGACGAAGGACCGCGCGGTGTCCAGGATCTGCAGCAGGATCTCGGCGGGCAAGCCCTCGATGGTCAGCAGATGCCGCAGCTGGCCGTCGGGACTGAGCTGAGGGTTGGCGTTCATCGGCTACAGCGTCGCGCGGGGCGATAGCGAGCGTCAGGCGCCCGGCGTCGTCGCGGCGCAGCTCGATCGACTCGTCGCTGCGGGCGGCTGATGGCGGCGCCCACGTACTGCGGGACAGATCGGCAGCTGGCGACCGCCGCGGTCGACCAGCGCGGCCAGCGCGATCGAGGTCGGCCGGCCGTAGTCGAAGATCTCGTTGATCGCCGCGCGGATGGTGCGCCCGGTGTACAGGACGTCGTCCACCAGGATGATGTGGGCGTCCTCTACCGGGAAGCGGATATCGGACGGCCGCACCGCCTGGAGCGAGCCCCTTCTTCTTGTAGTCGTCGCGGTAGAAGGCCACATCGATGATACCCAGCGGCAGCTGCAGGCCCAGCGCACGGTGCAGGCGCTCGGCGACCCAGACACCGCCGGTGTGGATGCCCACGAGCGCCGTCCCCGCGCTCGACGTCCGGACGGATCCGCGCGATCAGCTCCGTCAGCAGCGCTTCCGCGTCAGGCAGCTTCATGGCGAGCCTGCAAAGTAGGTCTCCAGGATCTGCTGGGCTGCGACCTGGTCGAGCATGTCCTTCTGGCGCCGCCCGCGCACGCCCGCCTCGGCGAGCGCGAGACCCGGCCGCGTGCGAGGTCAGCCGCTCGTCGGTGAGGTAGGTGTCGATGCCGAAGCGTGCGCGCAGCCGCCGGGCAAAGTTCCGGCAGCGCCGCGACAGCTCGTGCTCGGTGCCGTCGAGGTGCACCGGCAAGCCCACCACCAGCGCCACCGGCCGCCACTCCCCCACCAGACGCTCGATGCGACTGCGAAGCGTTCGCGTGTCCGACGCGGCGCGCACCGTCTCCAGCGGGTGGGCGAGCTTGAGCTCCAGCTCCCCGACCGCTACGCCCATGCGGCGCTCGCCGAAGTCGAACGCCAGCACCGTGCCGGTGCGGGCGCAACGCCGTCGTTGCGAGACGGCCGGCTGCGGCTTGATCGGGGTCTCGGCTCACTGCAGCCTCGGCGTCTGCTCACGCATGCCCGACATCGTCGGACAGGCGCGCCGGATCGACGCCCAGCAGGTCCATCGCGGCCGCGAACCGGCGCTCGGCCGGCAGGTTGAAGATGACATCCACGTCGGCCGGCACGGTGAGCCAGGCGTTCTGGCTCAGTTCCTGCTCGAGCTGGCCAGGCGCCCAGCCGGCGTAGCCCAGCGAGACGAGGATCTGATCCGGGCCCTTGCCTTCTCCCACCGCCTGCAGCACGTCGCGCGAAGTCGTCAGGCCGATGCTGGCGTTGATCGACAGGGTGGACTGCCACGCGCCGGCCGGCCGATGCAGCACGAAACCGCGATCCGTCTGCACCGGGACCGCCGAAGTAGACGGGCAGCTCGCCATGCGGTGTCGTCGTGCAGCGGAATCTCGATTTGTTCGAACAGCGCCTTCAGCGTCATGTCGATCGGTCGATTGACCACGACGCCCAGCGCACCCTGCTCGTTGTGCTCGCAGATGTAGGTCAGCGAGCGCGCAAAGTGGGGATCCGCCATGTTCGGCATGGCGATCAGGAAGTGGTGAGTCAGGTTGACAGACTGCATGGTCTCGCCCGGTTGCTATTTTAGTGCCGCCTGGGCGGCTCCACAAACCGCCCGGCCGGCATCCTGCGCGGCCTGCGCAGCCACGTCCGCGAAACTGCACGCGGGCAGCCCGATTTGCTACCATCGGTTCAAGGTGTTAGCAGACCCCCCGCGGTCGGGCGGGGAGCTGCGGCAGCATCCCGACAGGGCCCCACCCTCTGGCTACAGAACAAGAGCTGGCTAGCTTTCTGGCGGAAGTCGAGCGCAGGGCGTTCAAGCAGGCGGTGTTCGCGGTCCGCGACGAGCACTTGGCGTTGGACCTGGTCCAGGACGCCATGTTGCGGCTCGCGGAGAAGTACGCGCGCAAGCCCGTCGCCGAGCTGCCGCTGCTGTTCCAGCGTATCCTCCAGAACGCCATCCGCGACCACTACAGGCGGCAGAAAGTCCGCTCGCTGTGGACCACGCTGCTGTCGTCCCTGCAGGGCAAGGACGGCGACGAGGACCGCGACCCGCTCGACACCCTGGAGGTCGACGACGGGCGCACCAGCCGCCCTGCCGACGAAGTGGAGCGCAGCCAGGTGATCGCGCTGATCGAGCAGGGGCTGGGGAACCTGCCGGCCCGTCAACGGGAGGCTTTTCTGCTGCGTTACTGGGAAGAGCTCGACGTCTCGGAGACGGCGCAGGCGATGGGTTGCTCGCAGGGCAGTGTAAAGACGCACTGCTCGCGGGCGACCCACGCGCTCGCGGCGTTTCTGAAGTCGAGAGGGATCACCCTATGAAAGAACAGGATTTCGCGCGCAGCGTCGGCCGGCATCTGGACGCCGGGCTCGACGACCTCCCGCCGGCGGTGCTGCATCGGCTGCGGACTGCGCGAGATGCGGCGCTGGCGCGGGCTACGCGAGCACCGACGCATCGCCGGCCGGCGCGGCAGCCTGCCGCGCACGCACGGCTCGCGCCGTCAGCCGTCGGCTTCTGGCACCCCTGGCCGTTGCTCGTCCTGGCCGTTGCTCGGCGTGCTGTTCTGGCAGCAGGACGGCCAGCAGCCGGCGCCGACGCGACACGCCGATTTCGCGGACGTCGACACCGAGGTGCTGACCGACGATCTGCCGGTAGTGGCCTACCTGGATCCGGGGTTCGAGATTTGGCTCTATCATCACTCCCCCGCCACAGCCGAAGACTAGCTGTTCGCGCTCGCTGGCCTCGGCATGCTGGGTGCAGGAATGCTGCACCCCGAGCACGCGGCTGCCCAGCGCTGGTCGCAGCTGAACGCCGAGCAGCAGCGCATCCTCGCACCGCTCAAGGACGACTGGCCCAATATCGAGCCCTCGCGCCGGAAAAAATGGGTGGAGATCACCAAGCGTTACCCGAGCATGACCCTCGCGGAGCAGGAGCGGCTGCAGGCGCGCATGCAGCAATGGGCGGCGCTGAGCCCGGAGGAGCGGGCGCAGGTGCGGGAGCGCTATCGGAAGCTCCAGGAGATGCCGCCGGAGCGCCGCGAGGAGATCCGGCGCAAGTGGCAGGAGTACGACAGCCTGACCGAGGAGGAGAAGGACACCCTGCGGCAGGCCCATCCCAACGCCGAGACCCGGCGAGCCAGAAGCCGTAACGCCAGCCGCCCGGCGCTGGCAGGCCGCCTGGTCCGCTTCGCCAGCCTGGTCTACGAGGGCATCCTGCTGGTGCCGGTGCTGTTCCTCGCAGCCTACCTGTTTCTTGCCGTGGCCCAGGACGCGCGCACCGGCGCTGCGCACACCCTGTTCCAGGTCGTGGCTCTTGGTGGTCTGCGGCGCCTACTTCGTGTACTGCTGGGCGACGCGGCGGCCGCACCCTCGCGATGAAGACCTGGCACCTGAAGCTCGCGCAGGCCGACGGGACGCCGATCGGCTGGCGGCGCGCATGGTTGCGCTATGCGCTCGCTGTGCCGGGCCTGTTTCTGTTCGGGCTCGGCTACTGGTGGGCGTTCATCGACCGCGACGGACAGTTTCTGCACGACCGGCTGGCGGGCACGCGGGTATTTCGCGATCGCAGCCGAAGCAAGAGTCCTGTACCGTGACCGCAACAGGGAGTGGCAATTCGCAGTTCGAGTAGCTGCGGCGCCGCCGGTTACCGTCGCTCGAGCTGCCGGATCATCCCCACCCCGAGCAGGATGAACACCACGGTCGGCGCCACCGCGGCCAGGAGCGGCGGCCAGGCGGCGAGCTGACCGATGTGACCGATCAGCCGGGTCAGCACATGGAACACCAGGCCCAGCATGATCCCGGCGAAGATCTTGGTGCTGATCCCGCCTTCGCGCACGTTCAGGTACGAGAACGGCAGCGCGACCATCATCATGACCAGGATCGCGATCGGGTAGATGAGCTTGTTCCACAGCGCGATCTCGTAGCGGCCGGACTCCTGGTTGTTGTTGCGCAGGTGCTGGACGTAGGAGAACAGCGTGAACAGCGACATCTTCTCGGGCGGCACCAGCAGCACGCTCAGGATGCGCGGGGTCAGCACCGAGCGCCATTCCATCTCCGCGATGCGCTCGACGCTGGTGCGGTCGGGCTCGAAGCGCGTGAGCACGATGTCCTCCAGCCGCCACAGGTTGTCGCGCACGTACGTGCCCTGGCGCGCCTGGCTGATCGTGAGCAGGCGATAGTCGCTGTCGAAGTGGTAGATGCGGATTTCCTGCAAGCGTGGCATCGTGCAGCACGCGCCCGACGTTGACGAAGCTGTTCTCGTCCTTCACCCACAGCCCGGAGCGGAAGCTCGAAGCCACCACGCTGGTGGTCTCGCTGCAAGCCGCATGCGCTGCGCCGCCTCCTCCGACATCGGGGTGACGAATTCGCCGACCAGGAAGGCGGCGAGCGACAGCGCCAATCCGACCTGCAGCAAGCCCGAGCCGATGCCCAGGATCGATACGCCGGAGGTGCGCATCACCGCGAACTCGGAGCTCACGACCAGCTGCGCCAGCGCGAACAGCGTGCCGATCAGCGCGGCGATCGGGAACAGCTCGTACAGGCGCCCGGGCATGCTCAGCGCGACGAAGGTCAGCACGGTCGTCAGGCGCGTGTTGCCCGCGCCCAGATCGCGCATCTCGTAGATCAGATCGAAGAAGCTGAACAGCATGAGCAGGCCGGCCAGCACCAGCAGGATGCTGGACAGCACCTGCCGGCGGATGTAGCGCCGCAGGACCCTCATGCCGCGCGCGCCAGGCTGGGCAGGCGCAGATAGCCGATGCGCCGCGCGAACAGCACGATCAGCAGCAGGACCATGCCGCCGTGCACGGCCAGCATCCCCACCAGCACCGAGACCTTGCCCTGCGCAATCCAGGCCTGCACGATGCTGATCAGGTTGCTGTAGATCATGTACACGAACACTGCCACGAGCAGGTTCAGGAAGCGACCCGTGCGCGGGTTCACCGCGCTCATCGGGATCGCCAGCAAAGCCAGCAGCAGCGTGGCGACGGGAAGACCGAAGCGCCACGACAGCTCGGCCCGGTTGGCGGGGCTGGGATCGTGCAGCAGCAAGCGCCGTGGCGCGCGACTTCTGCGACGGCAGGAAGCTCTTGGCTGCACTTTGCTCGATGCGCACGGCGTACTTGCCGAACGCCTCGACCCGGTAGTCGGCCTGGCCCGGCGTGCCGGAGTAGCGGCGGCCGTTCAGCGCGACCAGGTAGCGATCGCCGTTCTTCGCCTTTTCCAGGTAGCCCCGGCTCGCCACCCCCACCCACATCCGCCCGTCGCGCACCTCGTGCACGAAGATGTTGGCGACCTGCGTGAGGTCCGGCGACAGCTTCTCGATGAAGAAGACGCGGTCGGCGTTCTTCGACTCCTTGAACACGCCGGGCGCGATCGCGGTGGCGTCGTCCCGGTTCTCGAGCTGATGGCGGAACTGCTCGGCCTTGCCGATCGCCCAGGGCGTCATGTAGATGCTCAGCACGGCCACCAGCACCATGACCGGCGCCACGAACAGCAGCACCGGCCGGAACCAGCCCAGCAGGCTCAGCCCCGAGGTCTGCCACACCACCATCTCGGAGTCGCGGTAGGCGCGCGTCATGGTCAGCAGCACCGACAGGAACACGGTGGCCGAGAGCAGCACGGACACGGTGCTCAGCGCCGAGAGCGCCAGCAGCACCATCACCGCGTCGGCCGGCACGGTGCCGCGCGCAGCCAGGCCGAGATAGCGAATCAGCGCGCTGCTGAAGGTGATCGCCAGCAGCACCGAGAACACCGCGACGCCGGTGATGGCGAACTCCCGCAGGGTGGAGCGCAGGAAGATCACGCGCTTTGACTTTGCGGGTGGCCTGACGCAAACTTGCTGCGCGATCTAACCATCTCAATAGATTCACGAAAACGGAGTGCCAAGTGCAATTTAGCACAAAAGCTGCAGACCCGGCCGCAGTCAAGAGCGGTTGCGTTGTGGCGGGCGTGTTCCAGGGCGCGCGAGCTGACCGCCGCCGCCAAGGCCATCGAGCGCGCGTCCAAAGGGCATCTGGCGCGCATCCTCGAGCGCGGCGATCTGGAGGGCCGTCTGGGCAGCACGCTGCTGCTGCACGACGTGCCCGGGATCGCGGCCGAGCGCGTGCTGCTCGTCGGGCTCGGGAAGGCAAGCCGAGTTCGGACCCAAGGAATACCGCGAAGCGGTCCGCGGCGCGGTGCGAGCGCTCGCCGACGGCGGCGCAACGGAGGCCACGCTGTTCCTGGCCGACGTGAAGGTGAATGGCCGCGATCGCGAGTGGGCGCTGCTGCACGGCGCAGCGGTGGCGGCCGACGCCACCTATCGCTTCGACCAGCTGAAGAGCAAGAAGACGCAGCAGCAAGCCGCTCGACGCGGATCATCGCTGGGACTGACCGGCAAGAGCACACGAGGCGAGGCTGCTGCGGTGGAGCGCGGTGCGGCGCTCGGAGCCGGACAGAGCCTCGCCAAGGACCTGGGGAATCTGCCGAGCAACATCTGCACTCCCGGCTACCTCGCGAACCAGGCCGAGGGGCTGGCGCGCAGCCACAAGCTGCGCTGCGAGGTGCTGGAAGAGAAGGACATGCGCAAGCTCGGCATGGGCGCACTGCTGGCGGTGACGCAAGGCCACGCAGGAGCCCGCCAAGCTGATCGTGCTCCAGTACCACGGTGCAGGCAAGAAGCAGAAGCCCGTGGCGCTGGTCGGCAAGGGCATCACCTTCGACACCGGCGGCATCTCGCTCAAGCCGGCGGCCGAGATGGACGAGATGAAGTACGACATGTCCGGTGCGGGCAGCGTGCTCGGCACCATGCGGGCGGTCGCCGAGATGGGGCTGCCGCTCAACGTGGTCGGCATCATCCCGACCTGCGAGAACATGCCCGGGCGGCGAGCGCGATCAAGCCCGGCGACATCGTCACCAGCATGTCCGGCCAGACCATCGAGATCCTCAACACCGACGCCGAGGGCCGCCTGATCCTGTGCGATGCGCTCACCTACGCCGAGCGGTTCGAGCCCGACGCGGTGATCGACATCGCCACGCTCACCGGTGCCTGCGTCATCGCGCTCGGCCATGTCGCCGCGGGCCTGTACAGCAACGACGAGACGCTCGCGCAGGAGCTGCTGGCGGCCGGCCAGGACGCCTGGGACCGCGCCTGGCACATGCCGCTGTGGGACGACTACCAGGAGCAGATCAAGAGCCCGTTCGCGGACATGGCCAACATCGGCGGGCGCCCGGCCGGCAGCGTCACCGCGGCCTGCTTCCTGGCCCGCTTCGCCAAGAAGTACAAGTGGGCGCATCTCGACATCGCCGGCACGGCCTGGCGCTCCGGCAAGGACAAGGGCTCGACCGGACGGCCGGTGCCGCTGCTCACCACGTTCCTGATGCGCAGCGCGCGGGGGAGCCAAGACAGGCGCGAGGCCGCGAGGCACGAGGCACGAGATAATGGCAACCGCGCATGCGTACTTCGATGTTTCGGTCTGCTCCAGCCCGGCTTCGTCGACCTGCATCGGTGGTCGGGTGTTTGTCGTCGCAGCCTCGTGTCTCGCGGCCTGCGGTGTTCTCGCGTCCTCTGCTGTCCTTGCCCCGTGCCTCGTGCCTGCTTTTGTATGACGCAGATCGACTTCTACACTCACGTCGACAACAAGCACGAGACGCTGTGCACGCTGGCGGCAAAGGCGCTGGCACGCGGGCTGCGCATGATGATCCTCACCCCCGACAGCCAGACCACCGAGGCGATCGACCGGGTGCTGTGGACGCAGCCGCCGATCGGCTTTCTGCCGCACTGCCGCGCTCATCACCGGCTCGCGGCGGTCACGCCGATCATCCTCGACCACGTCGCCGAGCCGATCGTGCACGAGCAGGTGCTGGTGAATCTGTGCCAGGACTCTGCGCCCGCGTTCAGCCGCTTCGAGCGCGTGATCGAGATCGTCGGCCTGGACGAGGACGATCGCGCCCATGCCCGCAACCGCTTTCGCTTCTATCGCGAGCGCGGCTACGAGATCCGCACTCACGACCTCAGCCACTGAAACCGCCAGCCGCCCATGGCCCAGGAGCGCCACCGCTCGAGCGACAACTCGGAAGACGACCTGTTCGGCAAGCTCGACGAGCTGATCGGCAGGCATCAGGCCCGCGCGCCGCGGCAGACGCCCGCAACCCAGCGTGCCTCACGCTCACCGAGGCGGTCGCGCCGGCACCCCAGCAACTCGAGATCCCGGTACTCAACGAAGTGGTCGAGATCCCCTCAGCCGCGTCCGGCGCAACGCCGTCGGAATCCGCATCCGACGCCTGCCTCCGCGCCCATCGACAAGCGCAAGCAACTGCAGGTGGCGCTCTACCTGCGCCTGCGGCAGCGCCTGGACCAGGAGCTGCAGGCCGCGCTGGCCGCCAACAGCGCCGGCGCCGGCTCGGCCGTCGATCGCGCCATGGCGCGGCTCGCGCGCGAGCTGCGCAACGCGTTGCCGGCCGTCGTGCGCGAAGCCGTCGAGCAGGTCTTTGCCGCTGATGCCGAGGCGCAGAGACGCAGCCGAGGACCGCGCAGAGCTATGAAATCGACCCACACAAAATACGCTCGCGCCGGCCGCAGCGCGTCCTCCGCGGTCCGCTGCGCTTTCGCACTGAGCAAGTTCATGGAACTCGCAAAGAGCTTCGAGCCGCACGAGATCGAGCGCCGCTGGTACCCGCTGTGGGAGTCGCGCGGCTACTTCCAGGCGAGCGCGGATGCGCAAGGTCCCGCCTATTGCATCCAGCTGCCGCCGCCCAACGTCACCGGCACGCTGCACATGGGGCACGCCTTCCAGCAGACCCTGATGGATGCGCTGATCCGCTATCACCGCATGCGCGGCTTCAACACCAACTGGGTCGTCGGCACCGACCACGCCGGCATCGCCACGCAGATCGTGGTCGAGCGCCAGCTCGAAGCCGAGGGCAGCAGCCGCCATGCAGCTCGGCCGCGACAAGTTCGTCGAGCGGGTCTGGGCCTGGAAGCAGCAGTCCGGCGCCACCATCACGCGGCAGATGCGCCGCCTCGGCACGTCCGCCAACTGGACCTACGCCGATACCGAAGGCCAGAAGGCCGGCTACTTCACCATGGACGCGCGCATGTCGCGCGCCGTGGTCGAGGTGTTCGTGCGGCTCCACGACGAGGGCCTGATCTACCGCGGCAAGCGCCTGGTGAACTGGGATCCGGTGCTCGGCACGGCCGTGTCCGACCTCGAGGTGGACAGCGAGGAGGAAGACGGCAAGATCTGGGAGATCCGCTATCCCGCCGTGGGCGGGACCACGAGGCGTGGTGGTCGCCACGACGCGCCCGGAAACCATGCTCGGCGACGTCGCCGTCGCGGTGAACCCGCAGGACGAGCGCTATCGACATCTGGTCGGCAAGCACGTCGCAGCTGCCTCTGACCGGCCGAACGATTCCCGATCATCGCGGACGACTACGTCGACCCGGAGTTCGGCACCGGCTGCGTGAAGATCACGCCGGCGCACGATTTCAACGACTACCAGGTGGGGCAGCGCCACGGCCTGACACCGATCGTGATCCTCACCCTGGATGCGAAGATCAGCGGCGAGGCGCCGCCGGCCTATCGGGGCCTGGACCGCTTCGAGGCGCGCAAGCGCGTGCTCGCCGACCTGAAAGCCCAAGGGCTGCTCGTGTCGGAGAAACCGCACAAGCTCAACGTGCCGCGTTCCGGCCGCACCGGCGTGATCGTGGAGCCCATGCTCACCGACCAGTGGTTCGTGCGCATGGACGGGCTCGCGCGCCAAGGCCTGGACGCAGTGGCCCGCGGCGAGGTCAAGTTCTTCCCCGAGCACTGGACCACCACCTACAACCACTGGCTCGAGAACATCCAGGACTGGTGCATCTCGCGCCAGCTCTGGTGGGGCCACCAGATCCCGGCGTGGTACGACGAGGCCGGCAACGTCTACGTCGGCCGCAGCGAGGAGGAAGTGCGCGCGCGCTACGCCTCACGCCTCACGCCCAATGCAACACTACGTCGCGACAGCGACGTGCTGGACACCTGGTTCTCCTCGGCGCTGGTGCCCTTCACCTCACTGGGCTGGCCCGAGCCGAGCCGCGACCAGGACCTGTTCCTGCCGTCCTCGGTGCTGGTGACCGGCTTCGACATCATCTTCTTCTGGGTCGCCCGGATGATCATGATGACGTTGCACTTCACCGGCAAGGTGCCGTTCCGGCACGTCTACATCAACGCCATCGTGCGCGATGCGGAAGGTCGCAAGATGAGCAAGTCGCAGGGCAACACCCTCGACCCGCTCGATCTGATCGACGGCATCTCGCTGCCCGACCTGGTCACCAAGTCCACCGTCGGCCTCCTGCGCGCGGAGCACAAGGACAGGATCGAGCGCTACGTGCGCACCAACTTCCCCGAAGGCATACCCGCTTTCGGCGCCGACGCGCTGCGCTTCACTTTCGCTTCGCTCGCCACGTTCGCTCGCACGCTCAACTTCGACTTGAGCCGCTGCGAAGGTTATCGCAACTTCTGCAACAAGCTGTGGAACGCCACTCGCTTCGTGCTGATGAACACGGAAGGACAGGACGCAGGGCTGGACCCGTCCGCGCCGGTCGAGTTGACGTTCGTGGACCGCTGGATCATCGGGCGGCTGCAGGAAGCCGAGGCGGTCGTCGCGTCAGGCTTTGCCGAGTATCGCTTCGACCTCGTCGCGCGTTCGATCTATGAGCTGGTGTGGGACGAGTACTGCGACTGGTACGTGGAGCTCGCCAAAGTCCAGTTACAGAGCGGGGTCCAGCTCCAAAGCGGGGTCCAGCTGCAGAGCGGCGACGGCGCGCAGCAGCGCGCCACCCGACGCACGCTGGTGCGGGTGCTGGAGGCGATGCTGCGGCTCGCCCACCCGATCATTCCGTTCATTACCGAGGAACTGTGGCAGAAGGTCGCGCCGCTGGCCGGCAAGCAGGGGGAGAGCATCATGCTGGCGTCCTATCCCCAGGCCCAGCCCGAGAAGATCGACAGGGACGCGCACGCACAAGTGGCATTGCTCAAGGAGATGGTCAACGCGTGCCGCACGCTGCGGGCCGAGATGAACCTCGCCCCGGGCCAGCGCGTACCGCTGCTCGCTGCCGGCGACGCCGTGCAGCTCGGCGCCTTTGCCCCGTATCTTCAGTTCCTGGCCCGGCTGTCGGAGGTGACGCCCACGGGACAGGCGCTTCCGGCCGTAGACGCTCCGTTCCAGGTGGTCGGCGAGTTCCGGCTGATGCTGAGGGTGGAGATCGATCGCGACGCCGAGCGCGGGCGGCTGAGCAAGGAGGCTACTCAGCTCGAAGCCGAGATCGCAAAAGCGCGCGCCAAGCTGGGCAATCCCGGCTTCGTGGAACGGGCGCCGGCCCACGTCGTCGCGCAGGAGCAGGAACGCCTGGCAAAGTTCGGCCGCATGCTGGAGCACGTGGAAGCACAGCTGGCCAAGCTCGGATAGCGGGTAAAAAAACGGGCGCCCGAAGGCGCCCGTTCGATTCGCTGCAGATCGAGTGCTGCCGATCAGAACGAGTGCTTGATGCCGACGCCCAGACCCCAGTAGGTCGCACCGACGTTCTTGAAGGAGCGCCGAGTTGCTGATGCCGGCCGTACCGTAGTTGGCTTGGTCCTGGTTGTCGAGCCAGCTGCCCACGACGTAGAGCTGGGTCTGCTTCGACATGGTGTGGTAGTAGCCCACGCCAATCGAGTAAGCGCCCGTATCGTCGCAGCCGAAGTTGGACGCGCCAGCGCCGACGAAACTGCAGTTCGCCTTCAGGGCTTGCATCCAGCTCGCGCCGACGTAGCCGCTCGCCAGGTTCCACTTCATGCCGATCTGGTAAGCGTTGCGCTTCCAGTCCTGGTAGCCGGCGACTACACCATCAATGTCGTACTTGATCTGTTCCCACACCCCGAAGACGTAAATGTCACCCAGGGTATAACCCACACCCAACTGGAAGGCTTTGTCCTTGCTGCTCGCATCGTTGGCCAAAGTCATGTTGGTTGCAGTGCCGCCGGCTGCACCGGGAGCGGTTGCACCGGTGATTGATGGCGGTAACGTAACTATTGATGAAGCCCTGCAGACCGAACTGATCCTTACGATAGCCATACGCGCCCCACGCCTGCAGCGGCAGGCTGGTGCCGACGTACTTCGCGCCGATCTGGAACATCCAGGGGTTGACGTTGACGTTCGGCTGCGAGTTCTTGTCGAAGTTGGTCTGAACCGCGGCGCCGAAGGTGAAGCCATTCCAGTTCGGGCTGTCATACCAGATCGCTTGAGCGTCGCGGCGATACCAGGTGTAACCGCAGGTGCTTATCGGCGTGGCGTCAGTGCCAGCGTTGGCGCTCGTCACAGTGCCCTTCCCGCAGGTTTGGAACACCGCACCGCCCGGAGTGCCCATGATCTGCAGGTTACCGCCCAGGCCGGCGGCGCCGTCCAGCGGGTCCTGCGTGTAGAAGTACCGCTCGTAGATGTTTTCATTCGAGCCGTACCACACACCGCCCCAGCTCTCGCCGACCAAGCCGATGTGGCTATTGCGGTTGTTCATCGAGTTGCCGGCGTTGACTGTGTTCCAGTCGATCTGCGCGGCAAAGTCCAGCTTCAGACCCCCGCCCAGATCTTCCATCGACGCGATCGTGATATTGGTGTAGTTGCTCGCCAGACCGACGTTGCCCACGCCGTCATTCGGAGAAGGGAGACCGACGCCGAGCGCCCCGAAGCGGTTCGCGGCAAAGTTGTCCGACTCCTTACCCACGTTCAAATACTCGATACCCATGTTGATAGACCCGCTGATGGTGACATCAGCGAAGGCCGCGGGCGCCACGAAGGCGCTGCCCACAGCCAAAGCCATCAGAGTCTTCTTCATACCATCTCCTTAAGGAAACCGTCTGAGGTTCGACCGAGGATCCGTCGCGGCCTAGCCCGCTCCGTTCCCCTTTTTCTCCCTTTTAACCCAAGGGCACACGGATTCTGCCAAAGCGCAACAGCCGCAGGCAAGCGTTTGGCCCGGATTTGAGGCGATTTCGGGGTCGGGTGTTGCGCAGATACAACACCCCGGGAGGCCGACGGCCCCCAGCTCAGCCGAACAGCCGGGCCAGCTCAGCGCCTGGATCGGGCGCGCGCATGAAGGCCTCACCGACCAGGAACGCGTGTACACCCCTGGCACGCACCCGCGCCACGTCGGCGGGTGTGGCGATTCCCGACTCTGTAACCACCACGCGGTCGCTGGGGATGCTTTCCAGCAGGTCGAGCGTGGTCTCGAGCCGGGTCTCGAAAGTGCGCAGGTTGCGGTTGTTGATACCGAGCAGTGGCGTACGCATCTGCAAGGCGAGCTCCAGCTCCTTGGCGTCATGTACCTCGACCAGCACGCTGAGCCCCAAGGCGTGCGCCTGGGCCTCCAAGTCGCGCAGCGCCGTCCCGTCGAGCGCGGCCACAATCAGGAGGATGCAATCCGCTCCCATGGCCCGCGCTTCGCAGATCTGGTAGGCGTCCACGGTGAAATCCTTGCGCAGCGCAGGCAGGCCGCTGGCCTCACGCGCCTGCTCCAAGTACTCTGGCGCGCCCTGGAAGAACTGCCGGTCGGTCAGCACCGACAGGCAGGCGGCCCCATGGCGGGCGTAGCTCGCGGCGATGTCGGCGGGTCGGAAATCAGCCCGCAGCACCCCTTTGCTCGGGCTCGCCTTCTTGATCTCGGCGATCACCGCGGCCTGGCCGGCGCCGATCTTCGCGCGTATGGCACCGAGGAAGTCGCGTGGGACGGGGGTCGCCTCGGCCTCACGGCGCAACAGCTCCAGCGGCTTGGCGCGGCACGCCATCTCCACCTCCTCGCGTTTGACTGCGAGAATTCGCTCCAGGATGTCCGACCGCGCCACGGAGGACAAGCTAATCCTTTGATTCGTTGGTAAATGCGACCAGCTCGTCAATCTTTCGGCGAGCCGCTCCGCTGGCGATGAGGGCGAGCGCTCGCTCTACTCCCAACTCAAGAGAATCGGCCAGGCCCGAGACGTAGATCGCTGCGCCGGCATTGAGCGCCACGATGTCACGTGCCGGACCGGCGCGGCCTTCCAGCGCCGCCAGCAGCAGTTCGCGCGACTGGGCGGGCTCGGATACCCGGATGGCGGATAGATCGGCACTCGGCAGGCCAAACTGGCGCGGGTGGATGGCGTACTCGCGCACCTCCCCGTCCTTGAGCTCCCCCACCATGGTTTCTCCGGCAATCGAGATCTCGTCCAGCCCCTCCACTCCGTAGACCACCATGACGTGACGACTCCCCAGCCGCTGCAGCACCCGCGTCTGGATGCCCACCAGGTCGGGGTGGAACACCCCCATGAGTTGGTTCCTGGCGCCGGCCGGGTTGGTCAGGGGTCCGAGGATGTTGAAGATCGTGCGCACAGCCAGCTCGCGCCGCACCGGCGCCGCGTGCTTCATGGCGGGGTGGTGGTGGGGGGCGAACATGAACCCGAGGCCGACCGCGTTGATGCAACGCCCGACCTGCTCCGGCGTAAGCGCGATGTTCACGCCCAGGGCCTCGAGCACGTCGGCGCTGCCGGACTTGCTGGATACCGAGCGGTTGCCGTGCTTGGCGACCTTGGCGCCGGCCGCCGCGGCAACGAAGGCCGCAGCGGTGGAGATGTTGAAGGTGTGCGCGCTGTCGCCGCCGGTGCCGCAGGTGTCGAGAAGATGCGCGTGGTCGGGAACCTCGACGCGTGTGGCGAACTCGCGCATCACCTGCGCCGCGGCGGCAATCTCGCCGATCGTCTCCTTCTTCACCCGCAGGCCGACGATGAGGGCGGCGATCAGCGCCGGCGACAGCTCGCCGCTCATCATCTGGCGCATGAGCGAGACCATCTCCTCGTGGAAGATCTCGCGGTGCTCGATGACGCGGATCAGCGCGTCCTGTGGTTTCATTGCCGCCTCCTCGACTCCGCGCCGCCCGTCTCAGTGCCGCGCCTGGATGAGGAAATTGCGCAGCAGCTCGTGCCCCTGCTCGGTCAGGATCGATTCGGGGTGAAACTGCACGCCTTCGACCGGCAGGCGGCGGTGGCGCACACCCATGATGTCGCCGTCATCGGTCCAGGCGGTGACCTCCAGCTCCTCGGGCAGGCTGCTGCGCTCGATCACCAGGGAATGGTAGCGGGTCCCGGTCAGAGGCTCCTTGAGCCCCTTGAACACGCCGGCGGCCTGATGGTGGATCAGCGAGGTCTTGCCGTGCATGAGCTGGGTCGCGTGGACGATGCGGCCGCCGAAGGCCTGGCCGATGCTCTGGTGTCCAAGGCATACGCCCAGAATCGGCATCTGGCCGGCGAAGCGGCGGACCAGCGGCACCGACACCCCGGCCTCGTTCGGGGTGCAGGGCCCGGGCGAAATGACCACGCGATCGGGCGCCAGCTCGGCGATGCGATCCAGCGTGATCTCGTCGTTGCGGTACACCGCCACTTCCTCCCCCAGCTCACCCAGGTACTGCACCAGGTTGTAGGTGAAGGAGTCGTAGTTGTCGATCATCAGAAGCATATCGGCACTCATCCTGCTGAATTTAAATAATTAATGTACGGGAGACGTCTTTACATACCCCCGTACATACCCCCTAACTTGATCGGTAGAATTTAGGGGGCGCCAGCAGCGAGCGTGTTTGGGCAGGGGCGAAAAGCCATTCATGATCAACATCAACATATTGTTTTAAAAGGCTTTAAGTGAGCTAACCCCGATTGGGAGTTTCGACAAAGAGGTAGTTCTGTCCGAAAAAAGGAGGCGTGGGTCGTTTGCCCGCCCCACTGACAAAATGGGGGGTACGAGGGGACGAGGTGCTCGCCGGTCTTCTACGCCTCCATATCTCAGAAAGCATCCCTTTCTTGCCGGGCTGGCAACCCCGAAAACCACCCCGGAGGGGTGGAGCAGAACCGCATTGTCTACTTGATTACACGAGGGTCCAACGCAATTCAGACTAGCAGTTCTTCTATCGTGGCTTCAAGGACTACGCGCGCGCGGGTGAGTTTGTATGCGGGATCTAGGCACAGGTGGCTGTCAGGGTATACCCGCCGACGGAGCTGCATGTGGCAGCCGTGATGGCGTACCTCTGCTAAGAACGGATCGGTTCGTTGCAAGTGGCACGAGCGGTCGGAGGTGATCGACGACCGAGACGACGGCTTCTGCACCCAGTGTCCGAGCGCGGCCTCGAGGCGGGACCGACCCCTCTCCGCTGGCGGTCAGCTCTGGCGATAAGGGGGCAACGGCGGGCCGTGAATTTCGCACACCTGCGCCGGTAGCGGTTCGGCGCGGTGCCCGGGGGCCGCGGCCGTAAAGTGCTTACAACACAAACGCACTTACGAACGGACCCGACCATGACAACGCGAAACCCTCAAGCCCTGCTGATCGGTGCCCTGCTGGACCTCCAGCGCCGCCTTCGCCGACCAGATCATCGAGGTGAGCATGGTCAACGGCAGACAGCCAGGCGGCCTTCAGCCGGGGCGACTCCAAGTGCGTGCTGGTCAACGACGCGATCCAGATGCACCCCGCTGGTCGGTTCTGGCCTGCGTACACTGAGCCGCGCGATCCGAATGCCCGCCTTGGCGCGGGTAACCAAGCACGCACGCAGAAGGCAGACGCACAATGTTCGAAGTCCGACGAACACCCTGGCGTTGATCTTCGCCGCGCTGGCCTTAGCGCTTGGCTCGGGGCTGATCACCGAAAGCTACGCTGCGGCTCCCGAGCAAGCCTGCCTCGCAGCTAGAACAAGTCGCCTGCCGCCCGCTGATCAGTTCAGCCTCATACGGGACGCAGCCTCAGGCGGCCTGGCTGGAGCGATCGGCCAGTTCAGCACGCCCTGCTCTGCTGCGCTGCGAGCGTACCGGTATGCAGTCGCGTAATCGCCGGTGTTCCTCGCCAATCTCGCGCGGCGCGTACTTGCGCCGCGCAGAGCTTGCGCGCTGCGATCGCGTGCAGGCACTTGCTGCCACCTTGGCGAAGGCGTCCATGAATTGAGCGTAGGCCTCTTCTCGCGTCGAGCACCTCGAATTCACCGTCGACCGCCTTCATCGACTCCACCACGAACTTAGGCCCGCGGCTTGACCCGTCTTCAGGAGGCTCGCATCGATATCGACTCGCGTGCACAAGTCCTGGCTGCGCGAACGCGATCGCGCCGGAGTATTCAACATACGGAACGGCGTTTCGCATCCAAGCCGGTAATCAGCTGCTCGTGAGGGCGTTGAATTAAACGTCGAAGCGGTGCGCGGCAGCATCTTTCGACGGTCATGGTGCTGCGGTGGCCATTGCTGACATACGTGTCGGCGATTCGCTAGGAACAGAATTTCGGCTCTTCAGGGCAAACGAGTACGCGATTCTTGGCAGCGCAGTTCAGAGCTTCGGGAGCAAGCCACATGAGGATCTCGAGCCCGCGCAATACTGTTCGTCACGTAGCCATACGGCGCGGCGCTGGATTCAACCGGATCAGTAGTTGATGCGAGACCCTCGGCGAAGGTGGCTGTCAGCGCAGACCCTGTTCGCTGGCTTGCAGTAGGCAGCGATTCCGTCCCAATGAACGGATCAGATCGTCTGCAAGCGGAACGGCGGTCGGAGGTGCTCGAGCCGCTGCGCATTCGAGGGCCGGCGCGCCAGTTGTCGACAGAAGCGCCGCGCCCAGCCTCTCGCGCTGGTAGCTCCACAGCTGGTCGAATGGACTCCTTGAGCAAGTAGGCGGTGTTGCAGTCGCTTGTCTGGCTGCCAGCAGGGTCTTCAAGGCCTGGCGCCCCTCCAGGGCGAGGTTCTCGCGACCTGGACAGCAGCGTGTACTTCTGGCCCTTGATGATCAGCGGCGCTGGTTGCCTGTCAGCCTGGCGTATTCGCTCTTGCGGACCTGGTCGAGGGCTTCGCCCAAGTGGCGCATGACGTGGAACTTGTCGAACAGGATGGCAGCATTGGCGAGCCGTGCTGCTCGTGTGGCAGTACGAAACGGCTTCCACGATGTCCATGACCGCCAACCGATCCCCCGAGCTGTCTCTTCCTCCCAGCCAGGTCGAACAACTCGCTCATGCTGGCCTCGGACGCGGTCGTTGCCGCCGAACCAGATCGCCCGGCCTCGGATCTTAGATCGCTGACCACGATGCGGTAGGCTGTGGCGGCCTGACGCACCGAGATCTACGCTGCGGCTCCCGATGCCGATCTCCTCGGGAGCAGAAGATACCCGCCGCTGGGCGAGTTGCGAGCGCATCGTACGGCTTGTCGACGCTCCTCGACGCTGTGCCAGTCCAGCGTGCAGCTCGTTCAGCACGCCCTGCCTCGATGGTGGCGCTGCGAGCAGCGCCGTTACCGCACTGGCAGGCAAATGCGCCGGGTTCCTCGCCGCGAATCTGTCGGCGCGAAACTCCAGCGACTCAGCAGCTGCACCTGCGTCGCGTCAGGCTCGTGCACCTGAGGCGACGGACGTCCAGTGCCAGGTAGATGCGCCAGGCCTCTCGCGAGACAGCATCGCGAATCCGCCGTCCGCCTGCGGTCGTACCCAGCCACGAACTTGCACGCCACCGCACGCCCTGCAGCCCGTCTTCTAGGAGCGCCGTCCCAGTCGCATCGACCGCGCGCATGCTGAGTGCGCCGAACGCGTCGCGCAGCGTACGCAACGATACGAAAACGGGTTTCGATCCGATAAGCGGTCGAGCAGACTGCTGTGGACGTCGTCGGAATTAAACGTCGGACGAATGCATGCCGATTTCCAACCAGTCCAACCGCCCGAAATCCAGTCCTGGTGCGCGTTTCAGGCAAGTCGACATTGTGATCGACGATTCGTTTTCACGGAACCAGAATTTCTAACTCCTCGCGCAAACAGTGACCGCACACCTGCCTCATCCTTCCCGATGGGAGGTCGCAGCTTTGAAGGTGAGGCTCTGGGCGCGCAGCCGTAACCGCTGGCTTGGCCTGGAAGGTGGGCGGCTGGCTGATCCCCCTTAGGTGGTCTCAGGCCCACGAAGCTGACCCTACGCCCCCGTTGAGGCGCTGAACCGATCAGCGGGCCAAGGCGACCTGTTCTTCAAGTTGCGAGGAGGCTTGCTCGGGAATCGCGGCGTAGCTTTCGCCGGCGATCAGACCCGAGCCAAGCGCTAAGGCCAGCGCGGCGAAGATCAACGCCAGGGTGTTTTGGGACTTGGACATTGTGGTTTCCTACTGCACTTGGAGTCGCCCACGCTGAAGGCCGCTTGCTGCTTGCCGTTGACCACGGTGCCATCGCCTTCCGGCTGCCCCAGGATCAGATCGATCAGGTCCTGGGGGCTGCGAAAGCTCGTCGCCGTTCCTTGAACAGACGTTCTCGACCTTGCCGGATACCCCGCCGGCGTCGCGGCGGTAGACCAGGACGACGTAGACCTCGGCCTCGTGCATGCCATGCTCCCCGTGAGGCAACCAGCGTACTCCCCGGTCACTTACAGATGGTTTACATACCGGCGCGGGAGCGGCACGCGGGCAAAAAAAAGCCCGCGATTAGGTGGGCCGACGGGGAGGAGAGGGTGAAGAAATCGAGCCGGACGACTCAGTTGGAGGCCAGCACGACCGGGTTGCACTGGATCACGTCGTTGACCAGCACGCACTTGGAATCGCCCACGCTGAAGGCCGCCTGCTGCTTGCCGTTGGCCATGCTCACCTCGATGCTCTGGTCGGCGAAGGCGGCGCTGGAGGCCAGCAGGGCACCGATCAGCAGGGCTTGGAGGGTTTTGGTTGTCAGGTCGTGGTCTGGGTCCGTTCGTAAGTGCGTTCGTGTTGTATGCACTTTACGGCTGGGACCCCCGGACCGCGCCCAACTGCTACCGGATCGGGTGTGAGAAATTCACGCTCCCTTAGCCCACGAAGCCGACCCTAAGCCCGCTGCCGCTCCAGCGTCGCTGGTGCCGGGATGTTGTCCAGCACGGTCTCCAGCGACAGCCAACACGTGGGTGAGGCCGACTTTCGGAGCCGTGCGCCATAGCGCGGGCTCGCCGCTGCTGGCGTCGACCACGATCCAAGCGAAGCGGCCAGATATAGCGGGATCGTGCACCACGCTGTAGCGGGGCCGCTTCACTCTAGGATCACCTCGGCGAATTCCGCCACCCAGAACCAGCGCGTATCGTGCGGGGATGCCGGTGCCGGAAGCGCTTGTAGACGATGCGCACGCGCTGGCCATCCGGTGGCGGGAGCGCAATCACCACCTGGCGCGTCTAGTAAATGCGTGGCCTTTGCTTCATCTGCAACACTCCTTCGCTTCAGAGGTTCGCTTCGAGAGCGTCTAGTGTTGCATCCACCAGTTGAATCCAAGGTCCGAAAGCGGGCGTTCGAATCGGCCAACCCCTAGTTAGCGGGTTCGCGTTTGCCGATCTTGGGCTCGCAGTGCCTTTCGGAGTTCCCGCAGTTGCTCCCGCCATCCGCCCTTAAAGGCGTTCCGCGCTACCGTTGCCTTACCCTTTCCCGTCTTGGGTCGGTGGTCATTGGTCAACTTGTCGAGTCTCGATTATCAGCGTCGACATTCCACCCTCGCGGTTATCGGTCCGGAGAGGTTGGGGAGGTTCACCTTCAAACCCGTCGCCTTGAGAGAGCGGCGCGGTTGAGATCGGCCAGGGGCTTGGTCTGCTCGTTGCCGCGGATGGCGTCGAGCACAAAGCGCGCGGCTTCCTTGAACTTGATCTTGCCCGCCGCGCACCGGTCTATGCCGACAGCATTCGCGATTCGTGGATGATGCTATAGAAACCGCTTCAAGCATGACTGCCAGCGGCTCCTCCCTCGACAGCGCTTCCAAGTACAGCGCCTGCGCCTCGGCGCGGCGAGTCTCGGCCTCGAGCTGGCCTCCGACGCGCGCCACAGCGGCGGCAAACTTGGCCGCAAGACGTTCCCGACACGGCTGCAACCAGGCTTCGCCGGTGCAGGCAGGCAGCAAGGGACCGGCGTAGGCCTGGAGCAGCAGGCTGGCGCTCTCCTGGGCCGAGTGCTGCTGCGTCTCGATTCGTTGCAGCGCATGGTGGAAGTCGACTACGTCGCAGCTCACCAGTTCGCGGTTCAGCGACAGCTCTCCGTTGTCGTTCAAGATCGCCTCCGGCACCCCGAGCAGGCCGCGCGTGCGGTGAAGCGTGATTGTCAAACTCGCATTCGCGTGGTCGCCTTCCGCATCCGGCCACAGCAGATCGGCCAACCGATGGCTTGGAACGGCGCTAGGGCCCAGCGCGACAAGCGCCTTGAGCAGGGTTAGTGGATTGCAGAGCGGCTTGCGATGCCTGGGCAAGGGTGTGCCCACCCGCAGGATGAGGAAACCTCCCAAAGCGCATATGCGAATGGCTGGCGCCGGAGGCACAGCTTTACGATGCTGCGGCTCCAGCTCTCGCTCCATCAATGCTGTAGTGCGCCACAGCAGGGCGGTCAGTTCGGCCGGTTGAAGCGTCCTACGCGCCAACTCTTGCAGATGGGCCCGGAATCTCGGATCGAAACGCAGGACGGTGGGTATGCTGTGGTCGCGGTGCACTAGGACGCCCGCATCGACTAGCCGCTCTAGCGCTTCGAATACGCCCGATCGGCCAGTGATTTCGGCGACCGCCGACCGTGTCAGGCGGGCCAGAAACGCTGCTTGCATAAGCGCCGACCGTAGATCCTCATCCCACTTCGCGGCGATGTCATCCAGCCAGGCTGTGGTGAGCGCGGCATGATTGGCGAGCGCTGGGTGCGCTCCGGTCTGGACCTCCTGTGCGCCTCCTGTACGCTCAATCGCGCTTGCCAAGTGCACCGACGCCGCACGCTTCAGCCCCGGAGGAGGGCCGTTGAGTGTTATCTGCTCGAGCGCTTCCTCCGCGCGCTTGCGCTCTGTGATGGGGGTCACTACGCCTCCGAGCGCCGTAACCCGGCCATTACCGTCGAGCAACGGAAATTTTTGAACGATGCTGGTGTGCCACGCGCCATCGCCATAGCGCGCGACTTCCTCGACCTCGACTGCACCACCGGTAGCAAGCGCTCTAGCGTCGTTCGCCCGGAACTGCGCTGCAACCTCCGCGGGGAAAAGCTGCGCATCGGTGTGGGAGATGATGCCTTTGGGGTCCAGTGCAAACGCCCGCGCGAAGCAATCGTTGACGTGCACGTAGCGGCCCTGCAGGTCCTTAATGAACATCAGCGAGGGGCGCTGGTTCATCGACGACTGGCGTCGCGTTTCATGGTCTTCATCTGCTCGGCTGCCACCTGTGTCCGCCAAGCCTTCAGCGAGACGGTCCAAATGGCTGTCCGCACACAAGCCGCAATCTAGCCCATTGGATGGCATAGCCGGGCGCACGTCGATTAGTCATTCGCAAGAATAGTTGATCACACTCTGATCGCCTGAATGGGCTCGCGGCTTTTTGCAACAATTGCGGCGGCCAGCAACCAGGTCGGACAACGAGGAAATACGGTCGCACCAGCTCAACGATTTCATCAATCCGTTGCGTCGATCGGTTGAATCCGCAGCCAACTCCAGCCCTTCACGCCCTCCCCGGACGATAGCACTCCGTCACTTACAGATACCTTACGGATCGTTGTTGCGCTGCGATTGTGACGGCGCTGCGGGTCGTCTCCAGGGTCAGCGGGTGGACTACTCGCTGCGGTCGGTATACGAAACCAACAGAATGGCCCCGGTGGTGCATGGCATAGCCCTGACTCTGGCTTCAGCCTCCGCCCGTTCCGCCAGGGCCTCATCGCTCTCTCCAGGAAGCCGCGGGCAGACAAACCCCTGGTGATCTCTCCAACCGGTTATTGGGCGACGGTCGACGCTTACGAACTCGACCATCGCACCCTTAATCACCTCAACCTGCCGACCGCCCAACGCCTGCTCCAGACGCTCTAGCGGTTCAAATCGTTTTAGGGCTGTTCAACCCGGCCTGCGCCATCTCCGCGGCGCGCAGCACGGCACGCGCCTTGTTCTGCGTCTCCACCCACTCGCTCTGCGGCACCGAGTCGGCAACGATTCCGGCGCCAGCCTGCACGAACAGGCGCTCGTCCTTGACTACCGCCGTGCGGATGGCGATGGCGAGATCCATGTCGCCGTTGAAACCAAGGTAGCCCACGGCACCCGCGTAGATCCCCCGCTTCGTCGGCTCGAGCTCGTCGATAATTTCCATGGCGCGCACCTTCGGTGCGCCGCTGACCGTCCCGGCGGGAAAGGTCGCCTTGAGCACCGCGACCGCGTCCAGTCCGGGTTTGAGCCTGCCCTCCACGTTGGAGACGATGTGCATGACGTGGGAGTAGCGCTCCACCACCATGTTGTCGGTAACGCGCACGCTGCCGACCTGGGCCACGCGACCGACGTCGTTGCGGCCCAGGTCCATCAGCATCACATGCTCGGCCCGTTCCTTGGGATCGGCGAGCAGCTCCACCTCCAGCGCATGATCCTCGTCGCGGGTCGCGCCGCGCGCTCGGGTGCCGGCGATCGGCCGCAAGGTCACGGTGTCGCCCTCCAACCGCACCAGGATCTCGGGGGAGGCGCCGACGACCTGGAATCCGCCCATGTCGTAGTAGAACATGTAGGGCGACGGGTTCAGCGCCCGTAACGCCCGGTACAACGACAGCGGCGAGGCGCTGTAGCGATGGCTGATCCGCTGCGACAACACCGCCTGCATGATGTCGCCGTCGTAGATGTAGCGCTTGGCCCGGTCCACTGCCGCCATGAACCCCGCCTGGGGGAACTCATGCTGCAGCTCGCCGGAACCCGCCGGACGTTCCGCCGGCATCTCCACCGGACGCCGCAGAGTAGCGGCCAGCTCCTGGAGGCGTGCCTGTGCGCGCGAGTACGCCCCCGCCTCGCGCGGATCCGCGTAGACGATGAGGTAGAGCTTGCCCGACAAGTTGTCTACCACAGCGAGCTGCTCGGAGAGCAGGAGGAGAATGTCTGGAACGTCGAGCGCATCGTCCGACTTGGACGCCTGCGCCAGGCGCGGCTCGATGTAGCGCACCACATCGTAGCCGAAGTAGCCGACCAGTCCGCCGCAGAAGCGCGGCAGCCCCGCGGGCAGCGCTGCGCGGAAGCGTGCCTGGCACGCGCGCACGAACTCGAGCGGGTCAGCGTGCTCCGCCTGGTGCACCAGGCGATTGCCCCAGTACTCGCTGCACAGCCGCCCGCGCACCTCGAAGCGAGTCTCGGCCGGCAGGCCGATGAAGGAGTAGCGCCCGAAGCGCTCGCCGCCCTGCACCGACTCGAGAAGATAGGACCAGGGCTGGTTGGCGAGCTTCAGGTAGACCGACAGGGGGGTGTCGAGATCGGCGAAGGTCTCCAGCACCAGCGGGATTCGATTGAACCCCTCGGCAGCGAACTGCCGGAATTGCGCTTCAGTCATGAACTGCTCCGACTCTGTGGACGAGAAGGACGGCGAAGGGCGTTACGTCACGGGCAAGCGGCGCCAGGGGCGCCACGAGCCGGCGACAAACCACTTCGGCGTTCCGGTCGGCACAGCGTTCACGACTGGGTAGGTTGGATCAACGAGCAAGCCTCGACGAGGTCGATAACTATAGCATCGGCGTCCAGCTCGCGTACATCCCTTCCGCCGGTGTAACCGTAGGGCACCAGGAACACCGGGCAGCCTGCCGCGCGGCCGGCGCGGCTGTCGTTGTCGGAGTCTCCGATCACCAGCAGGCCGGCGGGAGACACCGAGAACTGCTGCGCCACGTGCAGCAGGGGGCCGGGGTCGGGCTTCTTGCTGGGGAGACTATCGCCGCCTATCACCAGGTCGAGGTAGCCAGTCAGCCCGGTCGCGTCCAGCAGGGGAGCGCTGAACGCGATGGCCTTGTTCGTCACGCAGGCGAGGCGCAGTCCCAGGGCGCGCATGCACCCCAGCCCGTCGAGCACCCCGGGAAACGGCCGGCTGGTGAGGGTGAACGTGTCGCGGTAGTGGCGTTGAAACAGCGGCAGGGCCCGTTCGAACAGGGCGGAATCGGCCTCACCGTCGCGCGACCCGGCGAGGAGGCGCTTGGTCAGCCGCGGGATGCCGTCGCCGATGTAGCTGCGCACCGTGGCCAGGTCGGTGCGCTCACGGCCGAGATCGTCCAGCATGCGGTTGGCCGCTTCGGCGATGTCGGGCAGCGTGTCGAGCAGCGTGCCGTCGAGGTCGAGGGCGACCGCTTGGACTGAAAACTTTTTCACCGCAGAGGCGCGGAGGCGCGGAGGACCTCAGACTGCAGGCAGGCTGCCGGGCGCGGGCGCGAGACGGGTCGCAGTCCTCTCGCCCAGCCCGGCGCCGGCCCGTATCAACGTCTTTCCTCTGCGCCTCCGCGCCTCTGCGGTTCAAGCTCAAGCCCTGGCCAGCTCGGCGCGCATCGCCGCGATGGTCGCTGCGTAGTCCGGGCTGCCGAAGATCGCGGACCCGGCCACGAAGGTGTCGGCACCGGCGCGAGCCGCTGCAGCGATGTTGTCCACTTTTACTCCGCCGTCCACCTCCAGCATCACCTCACGACCGCTTGCATCGATGCGGCTGCGCACCGCACGCAGCTTGTCCAGCGCGTAAGGAATGAAGTGCTGGCCGCCAAAGCCCGGGTTCACCGACATGATGAGCACCAGGTCGAGCTCGCCGAGCACGTGGTCGAGCCACACGATCGGCGTGGCCGGGTTGAGCACCAGCCCGGCCTTGCAGCCGGCCTCATGGATGTGGCGGATGGTGCGGTCGACGTGCTCGGAAGCTTCGGGATGGAAGCTGATGATGTCGGCTCCGGCGGCGGCAAAGTCGGGGACGATGCGATCGACCGGCTTGACCATCAGGTGCACATCGATGGTCGCCCGCGTATGCGGACGCAGCGCCGCGCACACCATCGGGCCGATGGTGAGGTTCGGAACGTAATGGTTGTCCATCACGTCGAAGTGAATGAAGTCGGCACCGGCCGCGACCACGCGTTCGACCTCTTCGCCCAGCCGCGCGAAATCGGCCGACAGGATACTGGCGGCGATGCGGTGGGTGCGCAGCAACGGCGCTTCGCGCTTGTCACTCATGAGAAAATCGTGTGCAATGCAGACATGACGGCAAAATACGACTTCACGATCAAGGCTCGCGCCACCTTCCTGCCGGAGCAGTCGGATCCCGACGACGGCCGCTACGTGTTCGCCTACACCATTACGATCACCAACACCGGCTCGGTCGGCGCGCAGCTCGTCAGCCGCCACTGGATCATAACGGACTCGGACGGTCAGGTGCAGGAGGTGCGCGGCACCGGCGTTGTCGGCGAGCAACCGTTCCTGCGCCCCGAGGAAAGCTTCGAGTACACCAGCGGCGCCGCCATCGCCACCCCGGTAGGGACCATGCGCGGCAGCTACCAGATGCGCGCGGAGGACGGCACCAGCTTCGACGCCGCCATTCCGGAATTCACCCTCAGCATGCCCCGCGTGCTGCACTAGCGGTGGGCGGGCACGGCGCCTGCGCTATTGCTTGGGCGGTCGATGCGTGTGGTCGCGCTTGCCGCGCGGCAGCGTCCACCAGATGAGCAGGCCAAAGGCCGCGAGGCCGAGGACAATCTCTAATGCCAGCCAAGCCACGGTTCGATTGCGAGCGCAGTTCAGTAGCTTGCGGATGCTGATCGGATCGCCGGCCCGCCGTGCCGGATCCGCGCTGCTGGCAAGCTTCGCTGCAATGCTCGCCGGCTGCGCGAGTGTACCCAAAAACCCGCCGCTGCAGCCGCCGCCCCAGCAACCGCAATTGGCCTGCCCGGCACCGCAGCCGCCCGCGGCCGCATTGTCCTGGGCAAGTGTCCTGCGGCCAAGCTCCTTCGACGCCGTTCCCGGCTGGAATGAGGATGCGCAGGCCGAGGCCTGGAGCGCTTTCCTGCGCAGCTGCGCGGTGCTGCAATCGCAGCCCGCCTGGCAGAAGGCCTGCGCAGCCGCTGGACCGGTGAACAGCGCGGACAGCGGTGCTGTGCGTCGCTTCTTCGAGACGCTGTTCACCGCCCACCAAGTGGTGAATCCTGACGGCAGCCTCGAGGGCACGATCACCGGCTACTACGAGCCCCTGATCCTAGGCAGCCGCCAGCGCTCGGCCGCCTACCGCTATCCGGTATACGGGGTGCCCGAGGACCTGCTGGTGGTGGACCTGTCCGAAGTATTTCCGGACCTCAAGCACATGCGCCTGCGGGGCCGGCTGGAGGGGCGGCGCGTAGTGCCCTACTGGCCGCGCGCCGACATCGAGGGGGGCAAGGCTGCAGTGCACGGCCATGAGCTGGTGTGGACAGACGACGCGATCGAGCTGTTCTTCCTGCAGATCCAGGGCTCGGGACGGGTGCGCCTGGATACCGGCGAGACCATCCGGCTGTCCTATGCAGACCAGAACGGCTATCCCTATCGCTCTGTCGGGCGGGTCTTGGTGGAGCAAGGTGAGCTGACGCTGGACCAGGCCTCGATGCAGGGCATCAAGGCTTGGGCCGAGCGTAACCCCGAGCGGCTCACCCAGCTGCTGAACCAGAACGCGTCGTATGTCTTCTTCCGTGAGACTTCCGCCACCACCGACGGCCCCACCGGGGCATTAGGCGTGCCCTTGACCGCCGGCCGCAGCATCGCCGTCGATCCGCGCGCCATTCCGCTGGGGGCCCCGGTGTTCATCTCAACAACCGCCCCCGGCAATGGTGCGCCGCTGCGCCGGCTGACGCTTGCCCAGGACACGGGCGGCGCCATCCGCGGCGCGGTGCGCGCCGACTTCTACTGGGGCTCGGGGACGGAGGCCGGTGCCGCAGCCGGACGGATGCGGCAAAGCGGGCAGCTCTGGGTGTTGCTGCCTAAAGACTTCTCGTTCTAGGGGACTTCCCGCTCTGGGGACTTCCCGTTACCGGGGATTCTCGCTATCGGGCAGCCGAGGACCCTGACAGACCGTTCGATGCGGACGCGGGGTCGAACGAGACCCTGACCAGGATGCGGCTGCGGACACTGCGGCCGTCCTTGCGAGCAGGCTCGAAGCGCATCGCGCGGAACGCTGCAACCGCTGCGCCTTCAAAGTGACCCTCCGGTGCCGCCTGCACCACCGACGTCTCCTCGACCGTGCCGCGCTCGTCCACCATCAGGAGCAGAGTGACGTCGCCGCCGATGCCCTGCGCCGCCGCCTGGTCCGGATAGACGGGCCGGACCGTGCCGAGCGCGCGCGGATACACGTCCAGCTGCTCGGCTGTATACCACGTGGGATCTGACAGCAGCGGCATCGCAACGCTAGGCAGCGCCGAATCCGGAGCAGGCGCAGTGGGCGGCGTGGGCGCGGGTATTTCTTCCGCCGGCGGCGCCTGCGTGTTGGGCTTGACGCGGACCAGTGGCACGCCCCGCGGGATCGCGGTTGGGCTGGCGCTGGGTGGCGAGGCAGCTGCCAGCCGTGCCGGCGGGGGAGTCGGGGTGACGGACTCGCCGAGGGGAGACGGCTCGGGTTGCAAGCGCCCGATCAAGGGCGGGATCGACGGCTCCGGGGCCCGCACCGTCACGCCGTACATCAGCACCCAGTGCAGCACGGCCGATGCGACGACCGCGAGCGCCAGGCGCGAGCGCGCGTCCTCGATCGCGACCACGCCCCAGGCCCGCCGCCTCTAGTTCTCCTTCTTGTTGAGGTAGCTCTCGATCTGCGCCGCAGAAATGGCACCGGGTACGCGAGCGCCGCTCTCGAACACCAGGGTGGGCGTGCCGTTGATCCCCTTCTTCTTGCCGTAGTCGACGATCTTGTCCACCGGATTCTGGCAGCTGCCGTCGGCGCTGGGGGCGACGCCCCGCAACAGGTAGTCGTCCCAGGCCTTGAGCCGGTCCGGCGAGCACCAGATGCGCTTGGCCACGTCGGCTGCATTGGGGTGCAGGGACTCGATGGGGTAGAGGAACATGTAGATCGTGACGTTGTCGAGCTTGGCCAGGTCGCCCTCGACGCGCTTGCAGAATGGACAGTCGGGATCGGAGAACACCGCCATCTTGCGCTCGCCGTTGCCCTTGACCTTCTTGATTGCGAGCTCGAGCGGCAGCTCGGTGAACGGAATCGCCGAGAGCTTGCGCTTCTTCTGCTCGGTCAGGTTGCTCATGGTTTTGGTGGAGATGATGTTGCCGTCGATCAAGTAGTCGAAGTTGTCGTCGGCGTACAGCACTTCACCTTCCACGATGATCTCGTAGAGCCCGAGGTAAGGCAGCTTGGTCACGCTGTGCACTTCAGCCTTCGGGAACTTGGCGACGAAGGCCTTGCGCACGGACGCTTCGTCGGCGCCGGCCGTCTGGCTTCCCAGCAACAGGACAGCGGCGGCCAGAAGAAAGAGTGGTTTGTGCATGTGAATCCTATGGTTGGTCGAAGGTCGGGCTTGGGTCAACGGGTTAGGTTACGGCCGGATGTCGACATTCTCCACCCCAGATCGGCATCAGCCCAGCGCCCGTTGGATCAGCCGGTGTTTCAGGGGGCTGGCGCGGTCGACCAGGCTCAACCCGCGGTTGCGCATCCACGCCAGCGGCGGCAACCGGTTGTTGAACAGACGCTCGAGGCCGTCCGTGACCAGAGTCATCGCCAACACCGGCTCCCGACGCGCTCGCTCGTATCGCCGCAACAACCGCAGCTCGCCGACGTCGTCGCATGCGCCCCGCTTCTGCAGCACCTGGGCGAGGACTTGCGCGTCCTGGAAGCCCAGATTCACACCCTGGCCCGCAAGCGGGTGCAGATTATGCGCAGCGTCCCCCACCAAGGCAAGGCGAGGCAGCACCAGCCGCTCGACTCGCGCCAGCCGCAGCACAAAGGCGGCAGGAGGCGTGATCATGTCCAGCTTGCCCAATCGTTGCGCGGTCGCCTCACTGACCCTGGAACCCAGCGCATCCGGCGCAGCCATCAGCTCGTCGGCCAGCGCCTGTTCCACAGACCACACCAGAGACGTCCGGTTCCCAGGCAACGGCAGCAGGGCCAGCACCCCGTCGGGGCGGAACCACTGGAATGCGGTTCCTTTCGGCGACCGCTCGCAGGCGAAGTTTGCCACCACCGCGCTCTGGCGATAGGCATGCGAGCGCGTGGCGATGCCGGCTTGCGTCCGCAGCCAGGAGTCCTGACCGTCAGCCGCCACCAGCAAGCGCGCTTGCAGGTGGCGGCCGTCTGCAAGCGTCAGCTCGGCGGTATCCGCGCCGAAGCTCACCGATTCGCAGGCGGCCGGGGCCAGCACGGCAAGGTCCGGCTGCGTCCGCAATGCCCGCCACTGGGCGGCGACGAGCTCGCGATTCTCGACGATGGAGGCCAGGCGCTCCACGTGCGCATCGTAGGCGCTGAATACGATTCGGCTGCCCGGGGCATCGCCAAAGACCTGCATCTCGAGAACTGCCGCGATGCGGTCTTGCGCCGTATCGGGCCACGCGCCGTTGGCCGCAAGAAAAGCTGCGCTTGCCGGGCTGATGGCGTAGACCCGCGCATCCCAGCCGTCTGGCGGTGGCTCTGGTGGCGGGGCTGCAGCTCGATCGACGAGCGCGAGGCTCAGCCCGCTGCCGGCCAGGGCGCGCGCCAGGCTCAGGCCTACCAGCCCGCCGCCGATAATCGCTACATCGAACTGCATGCGCCATTACCCGATGCCGCACCCGGCCTTGCCTTGACACGCCCTGCTGCGCTCACGTACCCTGTCGCCCCTCATGTTTTCCCGCCCAGTCGCTGTATTCCAGAAAAGTGGCGAATTAGCTCAGCGGTAGAGCAGAGGAATCATAATCCTTTGGTCGTGGGTTCAAATCCCTCATTCGCCACCACCGTTTCTCTCCTACGTGTACGCGCAAAATCCGCTGCAACTGCGTCTGTGCCGTGCCGCGCTGAGCCTGATGGGCCTGGCGCTGTTCGTGCTGAGCACACCGAGCTGGTCGGAGCGCCAGCTTCCCAAGGACGCCCATTTCGGCGAGATGACACGGTTCGCGTATCCGCAAGCCATCATCGGCAAGCGCACGTTCCGGATGGCTCCGGGCGCCAGGATCTACAATAACCAGAACCTGACCATCACCCCCGCAGCCATGCCGCCCCACGCCAAGGTGCTGTTTCGCGTCGATGCCGCCGGGCAGCTCTCGACCATCTGGCTGCTGACCGCGCAGGAAGCCGCAAAGTACAAGAAGCCGACCACCGCCTGGACCCCGCCCGCCGCCCCCGCTCCGAAGCCGGCCACTGGCGCGGCCAAGGACGAGACGACGGCCGACCCGTCCCGCAGCGGTCGTAACTAGGCCGGCGCGCCCGCGCAATGAGCGGCAAAGTCTACATCCGCACGTTCGGCTGCCAGATGAACGAGTACGACTCGGCCAAGCTGGCCGACGTGCTGCGTGCGGCGGACGGGCTGGAGCGCACCGACAACCCGGACGAGGCGCAGCTGATCCTGTTCAACACCTGCTCGGTGCGCGAAAAGGCGCAGGAGAAGGTGTTCTCCGACCTGGGCCGCGTGCGCCACCTGAAACAGCGCAACCCGGACGTGTTGATCGGCGTGGGCGGGTGTGTCGCGAGCCAGGAGGGCGCCGCCATCGTCGAGCGCGCGCCGTACGTGGACCTGGTGTTCGGCCCGCAGACCCTGCATCGCCTGCCCGGCATGATCGAGGCGCGGCGCCGTTCCGGCCGGCCGCAGGTAGACATCTCCTTCCCGGAGATCGAAAAGTTCGACCACCTGCCGCCTGCGCGGGTAGCGGGCGCGAGCGCCTTCGTTTCCATCATGGAAGGCTGCAGCAAGTACTGCAGCTTCTGCGTGGTCCCCTACACACGCGGCGAGGAAGTGTCGAGGCCGTTCGACGACGTGCTGACCGAGGTGGCCGACCTCACCGATCGCGGCGTGAAGGAGATCACCCTGCTCGGCCAGAACGTGAATGCCTACCGCGGCACGATGAGCGGTGCGGAGACAGCCGACTTCGCCTTGCTGCTGGAGTACCTGGCGGAGATGCCCGGACTCGAGCGCCTGCGCTACACCACCTCGCACCCGAAAGAATTCTCGCAGCGTCTCGTCGACGCCTATGCACGCGTGCCGCAGCTGGTGAGCCATGTGCACCTGCCCGTGCAAGCGGGATCCGACCGGGTGCTGGCGGCCATGAAGCGCGGCTATACCGTGCTCGAGTACAAAGCGATCGTGCGGCGGCTGCGCGCGGTACGCCCGGACATCTGCGTCGCGTCGGATTTCATCGTCGGCTTCCCGGGCGAGACTGAGGCCGACTTCGCCGCCACGCTGCGGTTGGTGGAAGAAGTCGGATTCGACGCGAGCTTCAGCTTCGTCTACAGCCGCCGGCCGGGCACGCCCGCTGCGAGCCTGCCGGACGACACTCCACACGAGGTCAAGCTCGCGCGCCTGCAGCAGCTGCAGGATCTGCTCAACCGCCAGGCGCAGGCGATCAGCCAGGCGATGGTCGGGACGCAGCAGCGCATCCTGGTCGAAGGACCTTCCCGCAAGGATCCGGGCGAGCTGTCGGGGCGCACGCAGAATAATCGGGTGGTGAACTTCCGTGGCTCACCGCGGTTGGTCGGCGAATTGCTCGATGTGCACATCATCGCGGCGCTGCCGCACTCGTTGCGCGCCGACCTGGCGCTGAAACCCGCCGCTTGAAGCCGGTCGAGCTCTCCTTCACGCCCGTGGACAACCAGAGGTTGGCGAACCTCTGCGGGGTACTGGACGAGAACCTCAAGCAGATCGAGTCGGCCCTCGACGTGAGCATCGCCCGGCGCGGCGAGAGCTTCAGCATCGCCGGCGAGCCCGGACAGAGCGAGATTGCCGCGCAGGCTCTGCGGCGCTTCTATGAGCAGGCCGCCAACGAGCTCAACGTCGAGGACGTTCAGCTCGGCCTGATCGAGCTCGCCAAGCCGGCCGCCAACGAGACTGCGGAGTTGCCGGCGCTCATCACCCGCAGGCGCGATCTGCATGCACGTACCCCGCATCAGGCCCAGTACCTGCGCCAGATTCGCGAGCATGACATCACCTTCGGCATCGGCCCCGCCGGAACGGGCAAGACCTATCTTGGTGTGGCGTGCGCGGTGGACGCCTTCGAGCGCGACGCCGTCAAGCGCATCGTATTGGTGCGCCCGGCCGTGGAAGCCGGCGAGCGGCTGGGCTTTCTGCCAGGCGATCTGGCGCAGAAGGTCGACCCGTACCTGCGTCCGCTCTACGACGCGCTCTACGATCTCATGGGCTTCGAGAAGGTCGGCAAGCTGTTCGAGCGCGGCAGCATCGAGATCGCGCCACTCGCCTACATGCGCGGGCGCACGCTCAACCACTCCTTCATCATCCTCGACGAAGCCCAGAACACCACGCCGGAGCAGATGAAGATGTTCCTCACCCGCACCGGCTTCGGCACCAAGGCGGTGATCACCGGCGACATCACCCAGATCGATCTGGCGCGCGGCCAGAAGAGCGGCCTGGTCGATGCTCAGGAAGTGCTCAAAGACGTGCGTGGCATCGCCTTCACCCGGTTCACCAGCGAGGACGTGGTCCGTCACCCCCTGGTGGCGCGCATCGTCAACGCCTACGAAGCGCAGACCGAGCGCGCTGAGCAAGCCCGGCGCAACGATCCAGGCGATGGCCGCCAGCCGCGCTAAGCTCTCGCTCAGCGTGCAGTATGCGACCGAGCACACGGATGTTCCGGTCCGTACCCGGTTGCGAGCCTTTGCGCAGGCTGCGCTGGAGCGTCCCGCGCAAGTCACGCTGCGGCTGGTGGACGAGCCCGAGGGCCGCCGCCTGAACCGCGACTTCCGCGGCAAAGACTATCCCACCAACGTGCTCACGTTCGTGTACGCGGATGGCGCTGCTCTGGCCGGAGACATCGTGCTGTGCGCTCCCGTGATCGCCGCCGAGGCCCGCAGCCAGCGCAAGGACCTGCAAGCGCACTACGCGCACCTGGTGGTGCACGGCATGCTGCATCTGCAGGGCTACGACCACGAGCGCGAGGACCAGGCCGCCGCCATGGAAGCGCGCGAGACTGAAATCGTCACCGAGCTGGGGTATCCTGATCCCTACGCGTTGGCCGCCGGAGGCTTGGTGGCGGCGAGCGCGGACCGTTAATGGAGCCCCACCCTAAACCGACCTTGCTGGAGCGCATCGGCGCGATCCTGATGCGCGAGCCGGAGGACCGCGAGCAGCTGGTCGAGCTGCTGCGCTCTTCCTATGAGCGCAACCTGATGGACGCGGACGCGCTCACCATGATCGAGGGCGTGCTGCAGGTCTCCGAGCTGCAGGCGCGCGACATCATGGTGCCGCGCGCGCAGATGGACGTGGTGGACATCCACGAGCCCCCCGAGCAGTTCCTGCCCAAGGCGATCGAAGCCGGCCACTCGCGCTTCCCCGTCATCGGCGACAGCAAGGACGATATCGTCGGCATTCTGCTGGCAAAAGACCTGCTGCGCTATTTCGCGCGGCAGGAGTTCCAGGTGCGCGAGATGCTGCGCCCGGCGGTGTTCATCCCCGAGTCCAAGCGCCTGAACGTGCTGCTGCGCGACTTTCGCCGCAACCGCAATCACATGGCCATCGTGGTGGACGAATACGGCGGGGTTGCGGGGTTGGTCACCATCGAGGACGTGCTCGAGCAGATCGTCGGCGAGATCGAGGACGAGTACGACTTCGACGAGACCGAGGCCAACATCCTGCTGGACCGCAATGGACTGTACCGGGTCAAGTCGCAGACCGAGATCGCGGACTTCAACGCGACCTTCGGCACGCAGTTCAGCGACGAAGAGTTCGACACCGTCGGCGGCCTGGTGTTGTCGAAGTTCGGGCGTCTACCCAAGCGCGGCGAGGAGACCGTGATCGAGGGGCTGCGCTTTCGCGTGCTGCGCGCCGACAGCCGGCGCTTGCACACGCTGCTGGTGGAAAAACTCAAGCCCGCCGAATGAGCGCCGGCCCGGCCGCGCGCACAGCTTCGCGCTCGACTGCCGGCCTGGGGGCGCTGTTGTTTTGTGCTGCGCTCGGCAGTGCTTCGGTCCTGGGCTTCGCACCCTTCTATTTCTGGCTGGTTCCGGTCGCATCGCTCGCTGCGCTGGCGTGGCTGATCGACCAGGCAGTCGGTGCGCGCCGCGCGGCTGTGCTCGGATTCTCCTTCGGGCTGGGCTACTTCCTCACCGGCGTGAGCTGGATCTATGTCAGCATGACCCAGTTCGGCGGGATGGCCATCCCGCTGGCGGCGTTCGCCACCCTGTTCTTCTGCAGTTATCTGGCGCTGTTTCCCGCCGCGGCGGCGTGGATGGCACGCCGCATCCCCGCCGCGCGCGGGGTGCGTTTGACGCTGGCATTCCCGGCCGCGTGGGTGGCGATGGAGTGGGCGCGAGGCTGGGTGTTCACGGGTTTTCCCTGGCTGGGCGTGGGGTACTCTCAGAGCCCGGGCGGTCCGCTCGCCGGCTACGCGCCGCTGCTGGGCGTCTACGGCGTGTCATTGCTGGCCGCCCTCACTGCCGGCCTGCTGGCCTGGTGGGCGCCGTGGCCGGCGCCGTTCGTGCGGCGCCGCATGCTCCACCCCGCCCCTTGGCTCGCTCTGGTGGTGTGGCTCGCAGGCCTGGGACTCACCCAAGTGGCATGGAGCCAGGCGAGTGGCGCGACCACCACCGTCAGCCTGCTGCAGGGGAACATCCGCCAGGACCTCAAGTGGCGGCCCGAGGCCGTGCAGACCACGCTGGAAACCTATCTGCGCCTGGCTCGCGCCAGCGCGAGTCGCCTGGTCCTCCTGCCCGAGACCGCGGTGCCGATGCTCAATGTCGACGTGCCCTCGGGCTTCCTGGAACTGCTGGCGGCGCATGCGCGCAGCAACGGCGCAGACATGCTCCTGGGAATACCCGAGTACGTCGAAGGCAATCCCGGGCGCTACTACAACAGCGTGATGAGCCTCGGGACGAGCCCCACCCAGGTCTATCGCAAGCACCACCTGGTGCCCTTCGGAGACTACTTTCCGCAGTGGACCTTCATCAGCTGGGTGATGGAGGCGATGCAGATCCCGATGTCCAGCTTCTCGCGAGGCGATGCGGTGCAGATGCCGCTGGCGGTCGCCGGACAGCACGTTGCGGTCAACATTTGCTACGAAGACGCGTTCGGCGAGGAACTGATTCGCCAGTTGCCGCGCGCCACCCTGTTGGCCAATTTCACCAACGACGCCTGGTGGGGTGAGTCCTTCGCTTCCGAGCAGCACCTGCAGATCTCGCAGATGCGCGCCCAGGAGACCCAGCGCTACATGCTGCGCGCGACCAACACGGGCGTGACCGCCATCATCGATCAGCGCGGCCGGGTGCTGGCCGCCGCACCGCAGTTCGTCACCACCGCCCTGGACGGTACCGTGCAGGGCTTCACGGGGAGCACGCCCTACGTGCGCTGGGGAAACCGGGTGGTTCTTGGCCTGATCGCGGTGATGCTGGCGCTGGCCATCGCGCTGCGCCCGCGCTGAACACCCAGGATCGTCGTGCTCCTGCGCTCGGCTATTGCGGCGCATTTGAAAGTAGAATCGCGGTTTTTCCTCAGAGTTGGGCGCCGATCGCCCGCCGACCGATGAATTTCCAGGACGTCATTCTTTGCCTGCAAGGCTTCTGGGGCAGGCAAGGCTGCGCGCTGCTGCAGCCGTACGACATGGAGGTGGGCGCGGGCACGTTCCACACCGCCACCTTCCTGCGCGCGCTGGGGCCCGAACCCTGGCGCGCGGCGTACGTGCAGCCGTCCAGGCGTCCCAAGGACGGCCGCTACGGCGAGAATCCCAACCGGCTTCAGCACTACTATCAATACCAGGTCGTGCTCAAGCCTTCGCCCGACAACATCCAGGATCTGTACCTCGATTCGCTGCGCGAGCTCGGCATCGACCCGCGCAGCAACGACATCCGCTTCGTCGAGGACGACTGGGAATCGCCCACGCTGGGCGCCTGGGGCCTGGGCTGGGAGGTGTGGCTCAACGGCATGGAGGTCACGCAGTTCACCTACTTCCAGGAGGTCGGCAGCCTGGTCTGCAAGCCGGTGCTGGGCGAGATCACCTATGGGCTGGAGCGCCTGACCATGTATCTGCAGGGGCGCGACAGCGTCTACGACCTCACCTGGGTGGACGGCGTGACCTACGGCGACGTCTATCATCAGAACGAGGTCGAGCAATCCAGCTACAACTTCGAGCACGCCAACGTGCAGATGCTGTCCGAGCACTTCAACCAGTTCGAGCGCGAAGCCAGGCGGCTGATCGAGACCGGCCTGCCGCTGCCCGCTTACGAGATGGTGATGAAGTGCTCCCACACCTTCAACCTGCTGGACGCGCGCGGCGCCATCTCCACGACCGAGCGGGCGGCCTACATCGGCCGCGTGCGCGCGCTCGCCCGGCTGGTGGCGCAGGCGTACTACGATTCGCGGGAGAAGCTGGGCTTTCCGATGTTGAAGGCGGTGATCAGTGATCGGTAACCGGTGATCAGCAGTGCCGACGCGGTCACCGATCACTGATCACGGATCACCGATCACCATGCCAAGAGACACTCTGCTCGTCGAGCTGCTCACCGAAGAGCTGCCGCCCAAGTCCCTGCAGGAGCTCGGCAACCGCTTCGCCGCCGGCATCGGCAAGCGCCTGCAGGAGCTGAGCTTCGTGAACGGCGGCGCCGAGGTGACAGCGTATTCGTCCCCGCGCCGTCTGGCCGTGACGATCGACGACGTGCTGGGGCAGCAGCCCGACCGTGAAGTCGAGCGCAAGGGCCCTGCAGTGAGCGCCGGCATCGGTCCCGACGGCAAGGCCACCAAGGCGCTGGAGGGGTTCGCCCGCTCCTGCGGCGTAACAGCGGACGCGTTGCAGAAGGTATCCGACGGCAAGGCCGAATACTTCGTGTTCCGCACGCGCAAGACCGGCGAAGCCATCGACGATCACCTGGCCGGCGTCGTGCAGGCCGCGGTCAAAGACCTGCCGATCCCCAAGCTCATGCGCTGGGGCGCGCGCGAAGACCTGTTCGTGCGCCCGGTGCACGGTCTGATCCAGCTCTACGGGGCCCGCGTGGTGCCCGGGGAAGTCCTCGGTCAACCGGCGGGGAATACCACGCGCGGGCACCGCTTCGACGGGTCGGGAGAGCTGCGGGTGGAGCATGCGCGCGACTATGCACGCATCCTCGAAACCCAAGGCGCGGTCATCGCGAGTTTCGAGACACGACGGGCGCGCATCGCCGAGCTGTTGCGTATGGCTTCGGGAGACGCCAGCCTGGGCGAGCACGACGCGCTGCTCGACGAGGTGACGGCGCTCGTCGAGAGCCCCGCCGTCTACCCCGGCCGCTTCGACGAGGCCTTCCTCGCGGTGCCGCAGGAATGTCTCATCCTGTCGATGCGGCAGCACCAGAAGTACTTCCCGCTGCTCGATCGCAACGGCCGGCTGCTGAACCGGTTCCTGATCGTCAGCAATCTCAGGACGGACGACCCGCGCAACATCGTTGCCGGCAACGAGCGCGTGCTGCGGGCACGCCTGGCGGACGCCAAGTTCTTCTTCGATCAGGACCGCAAGGTGCGCCTGGCCGAACGGGTCGAGCAACTCGGCGCGGTGGTCTACCACAACAAGCTCGGCACCCAGCTGGAACGGGTGCAGCGCATCCGCAAGCTCGCGAGCGCAATCGCCGGGAAGCTGCACGCGGACGCCGACCAGGCCGAGCGTGCCGCCTGGCTGTGCAAAGCCGACCTCACGAGCGGCATGGTGGGGGAGTTCCCGGAGCTCCAGGGCATCATGGGCGAGTACTACGCGCGACACGACGGCGAGGAAGGTACGGTCGCGCGCGCCATCGAAGCCCACTACCACCCGCGCTTTGCCAGCGACACGCTGCCGCAGGACAATATCGGTGCGTCGGTCGCCCTGGCCGACAAGCTCGATACGCTCGTGGGCATCTACGGGATCGGGCTCGTCCCGACCGGGGACAAGGATCCGTTCGGGTTGCGCCGGCAGGCGCTTGGGACCCTGCGCATCCTCGCCGAGCGGGCTCTTCCACTCGATCTCCTCGAGTTGCTGCACCTCGCCAGGCTCAACTTCGCAGCCGAAGTCGTGCGTGACAGCGTCGCTGCCGACCTCCACCCGTTCATGCTCGAGCGCCTGCGCAACTACTTGCGCGAGCGCGGCTTCGCGCTCGACGAGGTCGATTCGGTGATCAGCCAGAGCCCGACCCGGATCGACCTGGTGGTCCCGCGGCTCAACGCAGTCCAGGCATTCCGCAAGCTCCCCGAAGCCGAAGCGCTCGCCGCCGCCAACAAACGCATTCGCAACATCCTGAAGAAGGCCGAGGTGGCCGGAACGCAACCGGATCCCGCTTTGCTCCGGGAGCCCGCCGAGAAGAACCTGCATGCCGCCACCGCGCGCCTGCTGCCGGCCGTGGGCTCGCTGGTGGACAACGAAGACTATGCGGAGGCCCTGCGCGCGCTTGCCGGCGTGCGCGCCGAGGTGGATACTTTCTTCGATCAGGTGATGGTCATGACCGACGAGCCGCTGATCCGCAACAACCGGCTGGCATTGCTGGCGCAGCTGGAGCGGTTGATGAATGCGGTGGCGGATATTTCGCGGCTGGCCCCGGGGCCAGCCGCGGTGATCGGTGATCGGTGATCCGTAATCAGTGGGTGGCGAGCGGTTCCGGCTCTTGCCGTTCACAGAATCACTTGTTGCAGCGCCACCCAGCATCACCACCGGCCTACCGATCACCGATCACTGATCACTGATCACCATGAAGCTTGTCATCCTCGACCGCGACGGCGTCATCAACGTCGACAGTGACGCCTTCATCAAGAGCCCGGACGAGTGGAAGCCGATTGCCGGCAGCCTGGAGGCGATCGCCAAGCTCAACCACTCCGGCTACCGGGTCGTGGTCTGCTCCAACCAGTCGGGCATCGGTCGCGGCCTGCTCGACATGGCGGCGCTCAACGCCATCAACGACAAGATGTACCGGGCGCTCGCCCAGCTCAGCGGCCGGATCGACGCGCTGTTCTACTGCCCCCACCCGGCAGAGGCGAACTGCGCCTGCCGCAAGCCCAAGCCGGGTATGTTCGAGGACATCGCGCAGCGCTTCAACACCGACCTGACCGGCGTGCCCAGCGTGGGTGATTCCCTGCGCGACTTGCAGGCGAGCGCCGTGGTCGGCTGCCAGCCGATCCTGGTGCTCACCGGGAAGGGCAAGAAGACGCAGGCGGCCGGCGGGTTGCCGGAGCACACGCGCGTCTACGAGGATCTTGCAACCGCCGTGCGTGCGATCATTGCATGATCGTCGCGCGGTCGCTGTTGTTCTTCCTGCTGCAGTCGGCGCTCACCGTCGTCTGGTCGTTGTTGTCGCTGCTGACCTTCCCGTTTCCTCCGCTGGCGCGCTACCGCTTCATCACCGTCTGGTCGCGCGTGGTCATCTGGCTGGCCCGCTCGATCTGCGGCATCGACTACGAGGTGCGCGGACTGGAGCATCTTCCCAGGCAGCCGGGCATCATCCTGGCGAAGCATCAGTCGGCCTGGGAAACGCTGGCCTTCCAGGTGTTCCTGCCGCCGCAGGTGTGGGTGATCAAGCGCGAGCTGCTGAAAGTGCCTTTCTTTGGCTGGGGCCTGGCGATGATGAGCCCCATCGCCATCGAGCGCGGTGCCGGCATGAAGGCGCTCAGGCAAACGCTCGAGCAGGGGCGCGAGCGGCTGGCGCAGGGGTTCTGGATCGTGATCTTCCCCGAGGGACACCGCTTCCCTCCGGGCGAGCGCGGGCAGTACCAGCTGGGCGGCGCCTGGCTTGCGGTCCAGACGGGCGCCCCGGCGGTGCCGGTCGCTCACAACGCCGGCCACGTGTGGCCGCGGCACTCTTTCCTGAAGTATCCCGGTAAGATCACCGTGAGCATCGGCCGCCCCATCGACCCCGCCGGGATGCGCGCCGACGCGTTGAACAAAGCCGTGGAAGAGTGGATCGAAGCCGAAGTGACCAGACTCGGAAACGGACGCAGCGCCGCGTGCCAAGCCCCACGCTGAATCTCTTCGAACCGCCGGAGCGGCTGGCGGAGCCGCGCACGTTGGTGCTGCGGGGCCGCCCCGTCGACTACACCCTCAAGCGCAGCGCGAAGCGTCGGCGCATCGTCTTCACCGTGGATGAGCACGGGCTGGTGGTACACGTACCGTGGCGGACCTCGGAGCGCAAGGTAGCCGAGGCGATCGGCCAGGCCGAAGCCTGGATCGTGCGCAAGCTCGCCGAGTGGGCGGACAAGAAGCCGCCGCAGCGCGCGTGGGCCTCGGGCACATGGCTGGATTTCGTCGGCAGGCAGGTGCGGCTCGAGCTGGCCGAGCGCGCCGGGCCGGTGTTGAGCCGACTGCTGGATAACGAGGTTCTCGAAGTCTCGCTTCCCGCGCCCCACGCTCCTGCGCGGGTGCGCGAGGCGGTGGTGAAGTGGTATCGGCGCCACGCGCTCGCGCATTTTTCCGACCGCATCCAGCATTTCTGCAGCCTGCTCGAGCTCCCCGCTCCGCGCGTGTTCCTGTCCAACGCGCGTACGCGCTGGGGCAGCTGCAGCGCCGACGCTGAGATCCGGCTGAACTGGCGGTTGCTGCAAGCCCACCCGCATGTCATCGACTATGTCGTCGCGCACGAAGTCGCGCACCTGCGCGTGCTCAGCCACTCGACGCGCTTCTGGCGGCTGGTCGAGCGCCTGTACCCGGACTACGAGTCGGCCAAGGCCGAGCTCTCGGCGATGGGCCATCATTACATGGCGCTGTGATGCTACACTCGCGCAACTCTTGTCTGGTGCGGCTGCGATGAGAGGGGTCCGCTGCGCAATCATGGTGTTGATGCTGTTGCAGGGCTGCGGGCTGAAGGGACCCCTGTACATTCCCACGGAGCAGCAGAAGAAGGCCATGGCCGAGCGCCAGCGGTTGCTGAAGGAACGGGAAGCGCGGCGCCAGGGCCAGGCTGTTCCTCAGACCGCGCCGGTCACGGAGACCGCGCCGGCCGCGGAGACCGAGCCGCCCTCGGTAGAGAGCGACGTCGACCTGCTGCCTGAAGTCGCAGCCGCCTCCGATCGGCGAGCCTCCGCAGAAGGAACCGGCGGCCCCGCCTCCGCCGTAACGCTCGCGGCGCAACCTGTGGTCCCGCTAGAGGGTTTCTTGGACGCATCACCTGGTTTCTCCCGCCACGGCGGTGACCTGTACGCCGAGGAGGTCGCCCTGTCGGCGATCGCCGAGCGTTTCGGCACGCCCTGCTTCGTCTACTCGCGCGCCGCGCTGGAACGCGCTTTCGCAAGCTTCGAGCGTGCCTTCGGGGCACGCTCGCACATGATCTGCTACGCCGCCAAGGCCAACTCCAGCCTGGCCGTGCTGAACCTGTTCGCGCGCCTGGGCAGCGGATTCGACATCGTGTCAGGCGGGGAGCTCGAGCGTGTGATCGCAGCCAAAGGCGATCCCGGCAAGGTCGTGTTCTCCGGCGTCGGCAAGCGCAGCGACGAGATCGAGCTTGCGCTCGCCAAGGGCATCCTCTGCTTCAACGTGGAGTCGGAGAGCGAGCTGCATCGCATCAGCCGCATCGCCACGCAGGTGAAGCGCACAGCGCGCATCAGCCTGCGCGTCAACCTCGACGTGGACCCCAAGACGCATGCCTATATCTCCACGGGGCTGAAGCAGAACAAGTTCGGCGTTCCGCTCGAAGACGCGTTGCGTTTGTATCGCGATGCCCGCAGGCTCCCCGGGCTCCAGATCACCGGCGTGGACCACCACGGCGGCTCGCAGATCACCGAGGTCCCCCCGTTCCTGGAGGCGCTCGACAAACTGCTCGGACTGGTGACCCAGCTCGAGGCGGAAGGAATCTTGCTTCACCATATCGATCTGGGCGGCGGACTGGGTATTCGCTACCGTGACGAGCAGCCCCCCGAGCCAGCCGCCTATCTCCAGGCGATGCTGGAGCGCCTGGCAAGACGCAGGGAGACTATCTTGCTGGAGCCTGGGCGGGCCCTGGTGGGCAATGCCGGCGTACTGCTGACGCGAGTGGAGTACCTCAAGCAGGGCGCCGACCGCAACTTCGCCGTGGTGGACGCAGCGATGAACGATCTGCTGCGCCCGGCCCTCTACGACGCGTTCCATGACATCGTGCCGGTGCGCGCGGGGGCGGGGCCGGCGCGGCGCTGCGAGGTGGTCGGCCCGGTGTGCGAGAGCGGGGATTTCCTCGGCCACGATCGCGATCTCGCCGTGGATGAAGGCGACCTTCTGGCGGTGATGTCTGCCGGCGCGTACGGCATGAGCATGAGCTCCAACTACAACACCCGCCCGCGCGCCGCCGAGGTCATGGTGGACGGCTCGCAGCCGCATTTGATCCGCAGCCGCGAGTCGGTGGTGCAACTTTTCGCGCAGGAGCGGCTCTTACCCTAGCCTTGTCTGCGGGGCCGGGCGGCTTTGCTGCGCCGCACGCCCGCACCGGCCACAGCCCGCAAGGCTAGAATGACGTTGCGGCGCAGCCGCTTGGGCGGCCACGCCTTCGGTTTCACAAAGGGGCTTCACTCGTGGCGATCCTGGGTTTCACCACGGCCGCGACAATCGCGCTACGCCAGCGTGCGCCGATCGGCGCAGTCCTGCTCGCCGCGCTGGCTGGGCCGGGCTGCAACGACAGTAAGAGCGCAGACAAGAAAGCGGGTCCAGCTCCGGTTCCTGTCACGGTGAGCACCGTCGAACGTGCCACGGTGCCGGTCACCATCATGGCGATCGGCAATGTCGAGCCGATCCAGACGGTCGCGATCAAGTCGAGGATGGACGGGGAGGTCGTCGCGGTGCACGTGCGCGATGGACAGGACGTCAGCAAAGGTCAGCTGCTGATCCAGCTGGACGACCGCTACCTGCAGGCGCAGATCAAACAACTCGAGGCGGCGGAAGCACGCGATCGGGCCTTGCTTGCCAATGCCCAGTCGCTCGAGCAGCGTTACAAGGATCTGCTCGCCAAAGGCTTCGTCTCGCAGGAAGCCTACACGCAGGCGCAGACCAGCCGCGACGCGGCAGCAGCCACGGTGTCTGCCGCCGGCGCCGCGGTGGAGACGTTACGCGTGCAGCTGTCGTACACACAGCTGCGCTCGCCCATTGCTGGAAGAGCCGGCAAGGTGATCCTGCCGCTGGGCAACAACGTCAAGGCCAACGACACCGGCCCGCTCGTAGTCGTCAACCAGATCGCCCCCATCCAGGTGGGCTTTGCGGTTCCCGACCGCTATCTCAACGACATCCGCGCCTTCAACGCCAAGGGCGCGCTGCAGGTGCGCGCAACGCCACAAGGCACGCAGGGCGTGGAGGCGGTGGGGCGGCTGACATTCATCGACAACGCGGTGGACGCGCAGACCGGAACGATCCGACTGGCGGCGACATTCAGCAACACCGACCGGGAGCTGTGGCCTGGCCAGTTCGTGACCACCAAGGTCACCCTGCAGGAGCAGGCCAACGTCGTCGTCGTCCCGTCCCAGGCCCTGCAGAACGGCCCGAACGGCCAGTACGTCTACGTGGTCAAGCCCGACAGCACGGCCGAGCTGCGCGTGGTCGTCGTGGAGCGTACCGAGGGCGAGCGCGCGGTGGTGGCCAAAGGCCTGGAGGCCGGCGAGACCGTGGTGACCACGGGCCAGCTGCGCGTCGTGCCAGGCGGGAAGGTCGCGCCGAGGGCGGGCAACGCCGCCGACGCTTCGCCGCAGTCCATGAATCTGTCCGAGCCCTTCATCCGCCGGCCGGTCATGACCCTGCTGGTCATGGTCGGGATTCTTACATTCGGGATCGTGGCGTATCGCCAGCTGCCGGTCGCGCAGCTGCCCAACGTCGACTTCCCGACCATTCAGGTACGCGCCGAGCTGCCCGGCGCCAGTCCCGAGACGATGGCTTCGTCGGTGGCCACGCCGCTCGAGAAGCAGTTCTCCACCATCGCCGGCGTGGATCAGATGACCTCCACGAGCACGCAGGGGACCACGCAGATCACGCTGCAGTTCGCGCTCGACCGCGACATCGACGCCGCCGCGCAGGACGTGCAGGCGGCGATCTCGCAGGCGCGCCGCCAGCTGCCCGCGGACATGCCGACCCCGCCGTCCTACCGCAAGGTGAATCCGGCCGACAGCCGATCTTCTACCTCGCGCTGACCTCCGCCACGCTGCCGCTGTACCGGGTCAACGAGTACGCCGAGACCATGATGGCGCAGCGCATCTCGATGGTGAGCGGCGTGGCGCAGGTGCAGGTGTACGGCGCGCAAGTACGCCGTGCGCGTGCAGGTGGATCCGCAGGCGCTGGCCGCCAGGCGCATCGGCATCGACGAAGTCGAGCAGGCGCTCGCGACGGGCCAACACCAACCTGCCGACCGGCACGCTGCAGGACCCGCACCGTTCCGCCTCCGTCATGCCAACGGGCAGCTGCCGAATGCAGCGGCCTTCACGACGTGATCGTGGCCTACCGCAACGGCGCGCCGGTGCGTGTCAGGGACATCGGCCAGCGCGATCGACAGCGTGCAGAACGACAAGCATGGCCGCCTGGTTCAACGACAAGCGCGCCATCGTGCTCGCGATCCAGCGCCAGCCCGGCACCAACACGGTCGAGGTGGTCGACGAGATCCGCAAGCTGCTGCCGCAGTTCCGGGCGCAGATTCCGCCGGGCATCGACGTCGAGGTGCTGTACGACCGCTCGGAGTCGCATCCGCGACGTCCGTGCACGACGTGGAGTTCACCCTGGTGCTGACGCTCGTGCTGGTGTCCTGGTGATCTTCCTGTTCCTGCGCAACCTCTCCGCCACGATCATCCCGGCGCTGCGCGCTGCCGTTGTCGATCATCGGCACGTTCTCGGTGATGTACCTGCTCGGCTACAGCCTCGACAACCTGTCGCTGATGGCGCTGACGCTGTCGCGTGGGCTTCGTGGTGGACGACGCCATCGTCATGCTGGAGAACATCGTGCGCCACCTGGAGATGGGCAAGACGCCGCTGCAGGCGACACTCGACGGCTCGCGCGAGATCGGCTTCACCATCCTGTCGATGACGCTCTCGCTGGCGGCGGTGTTCATTCCGGTGCTGTTCATGGGCGGCATCATGGGCCGCCTGCTGCACGAGTTCGCGGTCACCATCATGGCGCGCGATTCTGATCTCGGGCTTCGTCTCGCTGAGCCTGACGCCGATGCTGTGCAGCCGCTTGCTGCGGCCGCAGCGCAGAGCAGCGGCATGGCCGCTTGTACCAGGCGAGCGAGCGCGCGTTCGACGCGATGCGCGACTTGTACGACCGCACCTTGCGCGCCAGTGCTGGCGCCATCCGCGGGTGACCATGGCGGTCTTCGTCGCCGTCACGGCTGGCGGCACTACCTGTTCGTGACCATCCCCAAGGGCTTCATGCCCGAGCGAGGACATCGGCTCCCTGTTCGCCTTCACCGAGGGCGCGCAGGACATCTCTTACGACGCCATGTGACCAGCAGCAGCAACTGGCGGTCGCCACGATCCGCGAGAACCCGAACGTGGACGCCACCATGTCGTTCATCGGCGTGGGCGGCTCCAGCCAGCAGATGAACCTGGGACGCATCGTTCATCACGCTGAAGCCGCGCAGCGAGCGGCCCGTCGGCCGACAGAGTCATCCAGGAGCTGCGGCCCGAAGCTGGCCGAGATCCCGGGCCTCAAGGTGTTCCTGCAGAACCTGCCCACCATCCGCCTCGGCGGCACGATCACCAAGAGCCAGTTTCAGTTCACGCTGCAGAGCGCCGGACCTCGACGAGCTGTACGCACTGGGCGCCGATCATCGAGGAGCGCGTGCGCGCGATCCCCGGCTTCCAGGACGTCACCAGCGACCTGCAGATCAAGAACACGCAGGTCGACGTCGAGATCGATCGCGACAAGGCGGCCGCGCTGCGGCTGTCACCCGCAGCAGATCGCAGAACGCGCTCTACAGCGCGTTCGGCCCGCGCCAGGTTCCACCATCTACACGCCGACCAACGAGTACTGGGTGATCCTGGAAGTCGAGCCGCAGTACCAGCAGCGACGCATCGGCGCTGTCGCAGCTCTACGTCCGCGGCGGCAGCGGCAACCTCGTGCCGCTCGGCGCGCTGGCGCGCATCGGACACGTCGGTCGGACCGCTGACCATCAATCATCTCGGGCCAGCTGCCGGCGGTCACCATCTCCTTCAACCTGGCGCCGGGCGTCGCGCTGGGCGATGCGGTCGACCGGGTCGACAGGATGCATTCGCGAAGTGCGTGCGCCGGCCACGCTCGAGCCCGAGCTTCCAGGGCACGGCCCAGGCCTTCCAGGCCTCGTTCGTCGGGATGCGGCATGCTGCTGCTGGTGGCGATCTTCGTCATCTACCTGGTGCTCGGCATCCTCTACGAGAGCTTCATCCACCCGATCACGATTCTCTCGGGCCTGCCTTCGGCGGTGTTCGGCGCACTGCTGACGCTGCTGCTGTTCGCATCACGAGCTCGACATCTACGCCTTCGTCGGCCTGCATCATGCTCATCGGCATCGTGAAGAAGAACGCCATCATGATGATCGACTTCGCCATCGAGGCGCAGCGCAAGCGACGGCCAGCGCCGGCAGACGCGATCTACCAGGCCGCCTGGTGCGCTTCCGTCCGATCATGATGACGACGCTGGCCGCGCTGATGGGCACGCTGCCGATCGCGCTGGGCTTCGGCGCCGGCGCCGAGGCACGCCGGCCGCTGGGCCTGGCGGTGGTCGGCGGCTTGCTCGTCTCGCAGGTCCTCACGCTCTACATCACCCCGGTCATCTACATCTACCTGGAGCGCTTCAAGGCCCGGACGGCCCGCCCGCGCGGCGCCCGCTCCCCCTGCCTGACGCGCTAGAGGCGCCAGAGGCGCAGAGCAGCGCGAGGAACACGATCGGATCGCCGCGCGCGGAATCTCGAGCGCTCACGAGTACGCTGCGCGCGAATGCATCGACGCATGCCATGACTTGCCCGCGCTCGCCGCTTCACATCCGAAGATTCTCTGCGTTCCTCGAGCCTCCGCGCTCTTCGCGGTTAGCAGTAGGGTTCGCTCTGCGCGCCAGTCGACAGCAGCCTCGCGCCTATAATGGGCAGGCCCTGCGCGAGGCACACCCGCCGAGGACGCCCGCGACGAGAACAGCCTGGAGACGAACATGACCGACAGCGTGAAATACCTGCTCGACGAGACGCGATCCCGAAGTCCTGGTACAACATCATGGCGGACCTGCCCAAGCCGCCGCCGCCCGTGCTGCATCCCGGCACGCTTCAGCCGCTCGGCCCGGACGACCTCGCGCCGTTGTTCCCGATGTCGCTGATCATGCAGGAGGTCAGCAGAGCGCGAGGTGGAGATCCCGCAGCCGGTGCGCGACGTCTACAAGCAGTGGCGTCCGACCCCGCTGTTTCGCGCGCGCCGCCTGGAGAAGGCACTGCAGACGCCCGCACGATCTATTACAAGTACGAGGGCGTCAGCCCCGCCGGGCAGCCACAAGCCCGAACACGGCGGTGGCCCAGGCGTTCTACAACAAGGAGGCCGGAGTGAAGCGGCTCGCCACCGAGACCGGCGCGGGCCAGTGGGGTTCGTCGCTGGCGTTCGCGGGCGCGCTGTTCGGCCTGGAGATCCAGGTGTTCATGGTGAAGGTCTCCTACAACCAGAAACCGTATCGCCGCGCGCTGATGGAGACCTATGGCGCGCGCTGCATCGCCAGCCCGTCGATGGAGACCAAGACCGGCCGCCGAATTCTCGCGGCCACGCCGGACAGCACCGGCAGCCTCGGCATCGCGATTTCCGAAGCGGTCGAGGTTGCGGCCCAGCGCGAGCGACACGAAATACGCGCTCGGCTCCGTGCTCAACCACGTGCTGCTGCACCAGACGGTGATTGGACAGAAGCCGATGAAGCAACTCGAGATGGCCGGTGACTATCCCGACGTCATCATCGGCTGCACGGGCGGCGGCTCCAATTTCGCCGGGATCGTGTTTCCGTTCCTCGGCAGCCAGTTGCGCGGCGGCAAGAAGGTGCGCATCGTCGCGGTCGAGCCCTCCGCCTGCCCGAGCCTCACGCGCGGCAAGTACGCCTACGACTTCGGCGATACCGGCCATCTCACGCCGCTGGTCAAGATGCACACCCTGGGCTCGACCTTCATGCCGCCCGGGTTCCACGCCGGCGGACTGCGCTATCACGGCATGGCGCCGCTGGTGTCGCACGTCAAGGACCTCGGCTTGATCGAAGCCAAGGCCTACCATCAGACCGCCTGCTTCGAAGCCGGCGTGTTCTTCGCCCGCCACGAGGGCATCGTGCCGGCGCCCGAAGCCAACCACGCGGTGAAAGGCGCGATCGACGAAGCCATGCGCTGCAAGGAGGAAGGCACCGCACGCACCATTTTGTTCAACCTCTGCGGCCATGGCCATTTCGACATGCAGGCGTACATGGACTATGCCGCCGGCAAGCTGGTCGACCAGCAGTACGACGAGCGCGAGCTCGCCATGGCGCTGGCCGGCCTGCCCAGCGTGAAGGCGGCGTAGCGGACGAGCGACTTCAGGGAATTACAGGATTAACAGGATTCTCAGGATGACAGGACTTGCGAGTCAGTGCTGAAGCGAATCCGCGGACCAGCATCAGATCTGGACCTGATGACCCTTGGCGTCTCCTCGCAAATCCGTATCCTGAGAAATCCGCCGTACGCCTGACCGCCGCGAACAACGCACGCACGGTGTCGATGGTATCGGCCTCTTCGGGCTTCTTGTCGGGGCGGTAGCCCTTCACGCGCGCGAAGCGCAGCGCCATGCCGGCCGGATAGTGCGGGCTCGCCTGAATCTCGTTCACCGCGATCTCGACCACCTGCTCGGGGCGCACGTACACGGTGTAGGCATCGCGGCTCGCCTCCAGCTCCAGCAGCCTCTGCGTCTGCCAGGCGAGCATGGCGTCCGTCAGGCCTTTGAAGGTTTTCCCCAGCATCACGAAACGGCCGTCGCGCGGGTCGCGCGCACCCAGGTGCAGGTTCGACAACCAGCCCTTGCGGCGGCCATGGCCCCATTCGGCTGCGAGGATCACCAGGTCCAGGGTATGTGCCTGCTTGACCTTGAGCCACGCGCCGCCGCGCCCGCCTGCCTCGTACGGTGCGTCGAGCGCCTTCGCCATGACGCCCTCGTGGCCACGCGCGAGCGCAGCGTCCAGGAAGCCTCGCGCGACGCTCACATCCGCTGTCACCACCCGCGGCACGAGCAGGGCCTCAGGGAGCGCGTCGCTCAGGGCGCGGAAACGCTCGCGCGCAGGACGGTCGATGAGGTCCTCGCCCTCACGGCGCAGGCAGTCGAAGAACAACACCGACAGCGGCAGCTCGCTGCGCGCCGTCTCGATGTCGAGCTTGCGACCGAAGCGGCTCATGGTCACCTGAAACGGCTGCGGCGTACCGTCGGCGCGCAGCACGATCGCCTCTCCATCGAGCATCAGCACCGGCGTTGCGACTGCGCGCATCGCCTCGACGATCTCGGGCACTGCAGAAGTAACGTCGTTCAGGTTGCGAGTGTAGACGCGCACGTCGGCGCCCGACTTGTGCACCTGCACCCGCGCGCCATCGAGCTTCCACTCCAGCGCTGCTTCACCGAGCTGTTCCAATGCTGCACCGATGTCCTCCGCGGGCTGCGCGAGCATCGGCAGCACGGGCTGGAACAACGTCAGGGAAAAGGTGCGCAGTCCCGTCACGCCCTGCGTCAACGCCGCGTGCGCCACTTCGGCCAGGCTGCCGGCGAGCATCGCCGCACGCCGCACTTCCGTCCGCGGGCAGCTCCGCCGCTTGCGCAACCGCCTCCAGCATCACTCCCTCGAGCGCGCCCTGACGCAACTCACCGAACAGCAGCCGGATCAGGAACGCCTGCTCGGCCGACGTCGCGCGTGACAGCAACTCACTGAGGAGCTGTCGGCGCTGCGACGCTGCGCCGGAGCCGGAGGCAGCGGCCACCTGGCCGAGCGCCGCGTCCACATCGGCCAGCGTCAGCGCGGGCTCCGGCGCAGACGTGGCCGGCCGCGCCTGCAGGATCGTCGAAGGCCCTGCGCCGAGCTTGCTCTGGCGCGGCTCTCCGGACAGGTACGCGACGCCGATCACGATCTCGTCGGAGCGCAGACGGCGCAGGCAAGCCGCCAGCGTTGCGATCTTTTCGGAACGCCGTGACGTATCGGTGACCCGCTGAGAAGCTTCGACTAGTTCCGTGAGCAGCATTGGATCAAGCTCGGACGCAACTCTTTCACCACGCCGGCGCGAGGAATCAACACAGATCAATCGCACGGCACCGGCTTCCAGGCGGCGTTCGTCGATTGCTGCGGAACATCGAATCGTACAAGATCGCGGATGTCCAACGCTGCCGCATCGATCGTGTCGCCCCGCCTGCGCCGCCTCCTCCTGCTCGTCCTGCTCGTGCTGGTCGCCGCATCGGCCTATGGCGGCTGGAGGTTGGTCAGGCTCGCACCCATCGGCAGCGCATACGCGGCCAAGACGCTGTGCTCGGGCGTGTTCGTGGCAGGACGGCAAGCCGAAGCGGTCATCGCCGAAGACATCCTGGCCGACAACACGTGGTTGCTCCATCTGGTGCACCCGGAGGTCGATCTGAAGAACCGCCGTGCCTCGGCCACGTTTCTGGGCTTCGCTCCCCGCCTGGCACAGTTTCGCACCGGCCTGGGTTGCACGCTGGCCATCGACGCGCCGGTGTCGCCCGAACCACACCTGGAGGCCGTCACGATCTCGCTCCGGAACCGCCTCCGCTGCCGATCTCTCCGGCGACTGCCGGCACCGAGGTGACGGCGCTGAACGCCGCGCTCGCCTGGGCATTCGACGAACCGGATCCGCAGCGGTTGCGCCGCACGCGCGCGGTCGTCGTCGTACACCACGGACAGGTCGTGGCCGAGCGCTACGCGCCGGGCTTCACGGCCGACACTGCGTTGCCCGGCTGGTCTATGACCAAGACGACTGCGGCAGCGCTCACCGGGATGCTCGTTGCGGACAAGCGTCTCACCCTCCACTCCGATGCGCTTCTCGACGAATGGCGCGCGCCGGGCGACCCGCGCGCACAGATCACGCTCGCACAGCTGCTGCGCATGACCGACGGGCTGGCTTTCGACGAGCAGTACAGCAACCCGCTGTCCGATGTGGTGGTCATGTTGCTGGGGACGGGCGATGCGTCCGGCTTTGCGTTGGGCAAGCCACTGGCCGCGGTGCCGGGAACGATCTGGCGCTACTCCAGCGGCACCACCAATGTGCTCGCCGCCGTGCTGCGCCGGACACTCGCGGACGGAGATCTGTCGGGCCTGGTCCGGCGCAGGCTGCTCGACCGTCTGGGGATGCATCACGCGGTGGTGGAGCCGGACGCCTCCGGCACGCCGGTGCTCTCGTCGTTCATGCACGCCACCGCACGCGAATGGGCAGCCCTCGGTCAATTTCTGCTGCAGGACGGCGTGTGGCATGGCGAGCGCCTGCTGCCGCCGGGTTGGGTCGAATACATGCGCACCGCTACCCCGCAATGCAGTCGCGGAGACTTCGGGGCGCATCTATGGTTGAAGGTCCCGCAGGGATTCGGCGGCGCGCAGCCCGCGGCGGCAACGTTGCCGGCAGACGCGTTCCATCTATCGGGACACGAAGCGCAAGTGATCAGCGTGGTGCCCAGCCGCGACCTGGTGGTGGTGCGCCTGGGTCTGTCGCGCCTGCCGCGCACCTGGGATCAGGCAGAGTTTCTTGCGCGCGTGCTGCGCGCTTTTCCGCCCTAACCTCCCAGCACCTGCGAACCGGCGTGCAGCAGCACGCCCACGAGCCCGCCGATGAGCGTACCGTTGATGCGGATATATTGCAGGTCGCGGCCAATCGCGCGCTCGACCTTGTCGGATACGGTTCGCGCATCCCAGCGCCGCACAGTGCCGGAGATCAAGCCCGCCACTTCGTTGCGTCGCGTGCGCACAAGGTCGGTCAGGACTGCGCGCATCCAGCTGTTGAGAGCGTCGCGAACGGCGGGGTCGGCACGCAGCCTCTCTCCGAGCCACACCAGGGTTGCCTCCACGTTGGCGCGGATCCTGGAGTCGTCTCGCGCAGCGTCGTCGCGAACGCGGGCACGTACCTCGTCCCACACCGCCCCCAGGTACTCGCCCAGGCCAGGATAAGACAGCACCGCCTGCTTGAGCCGTTCCGCGCGTTGCCGCTGTTCTTCCGAATGGCGCAACGTGCCGATGTAGTCGCGCACCAGCTGAGTGAAGCGTTGCCGCCAGGCGTGGGCAGGATCGCGGCCGATCTCTGCCAGAGCCTCCTCCGCGGCCTCGATCAGACGATCGGCGATCTTCTCGTCGACCCCCAGCTTCTGCCACAGCCAGGCGGTCTTGGTGCGCACGCGCACGCGGATGTCCGGCTCCGCCTCGCGCAAGAAGCGCTCCGCCTGCAGCACCAGCTCGTCGATCAGTCCCTGGTGACGATCCTGCGCGGTCAGCGTGTCGAGCAGCTCAGCAGCGAGCGGGGCCAGATCGACACGGCGCAGTGCGCTTTCGAGCTTCTCGCGGAATAAGTGACGCATGGGCTCCTCGCCGACCGCGTCCAGCAGCCGCGGCAACAAACCGGTGAGCCCGCCGGCGATGGCGTGGGAGCGGGTTCGATCGGTCAACCATCCGGCCAGAACGTCCGCGCAATCGATGTCGGCCAGCTTGGCCGCAACCACTTCGGGAGACAGGAAATTGCGCTCCACGAACTCGCCCAGGGCTTCCCCAAGCCGGTCCTTCTTCTCGGGGATGATGGCGGTGTGGGGAATGGGCAATCCGAGCGGCCGCCGGAACAGCGCGGTGACCGCGAACCAGTCGGCCAGCCCGCCGACTAATGCCGCTTCGCAGAAGGCGCGCAGGTAGCCAATCGCTGGATGCAGCGGCTCGTAGAGCCGAGCCAGCACAAAGACCGCCGCCGCAACCACGAGGAGCGCGAGCGCCAGCCGCTGCATGAAGCGCAGGCGCGCTAAGGCGAGGTCTTGGTCCATGAACCGAGCGGGATGGCCCCGTACCGTCCGGTACGGACGGCAGGAAGCTTGACAGCGTGCCGGTTTTACGATGGCCGCAGCACCCGGCCGCCCGGCGAGCGCCGTTGTATAGTACCGCATGGTCCCTGGCGCGGCTATTGGAAGGCAGCCGGTGACGATCCTTGTGATTTCCCGCCAAGCGCTCTAGACTCGCTTCACGCTCCGCCGTTCGAGAACAAGAAACATGATCGTTTACAATCTCTTGTGTGACAACGCTCACGGCTTCGAGGGCTGGTTCACATCTCCCGAGGCCTTCGCGCATCAGCACGGCGCCGGACAGCTCAGTTGCCCGGTATGCGGCTCGTCGCAGGTCAGCAAGCGACCCTCTGCCCCGTATGTCCAGACGGGTGCGCGGGAAGTCGTGCGTGAAGACGCCGTGATGGCCAAGCCTGAGGTACTGGCACAGATCCGCAAGCAGGTCATCGAGTACATCATGCAGAACACCGAGGACGTCGGCGAGCGCTTCCCCGAGGAAGCGCGGGCGATCTTCCACAACGAGGCGCCGGAACGGGCTATCCGCGGCAAGGCCTCCGCCCAGGAGGCCGACGCACTGCGCGAGGAGGGCATCGAGGTCTTGACGCTTCCCGGCTCACCGGTGCCGCCCGAGCGGTTGCACTAGTCGCCTGGCCCGACTGCAGAACGAACTCACGGGAAGCGGCAACCGGACCGGCCCTCGACCTCAGCAGGGCTGAGTGAAGCGCTCGTTCCTGCCCTATCTCGTGCTGGCGGGCGGCGTGCTGGTCGCATCCACCGCATCGATCCTGATCCGGCTGGCGCAGGCCGAAGGGATGCCATCGCTGACCATAGCCGCGATGCGCATGGGGCTCGCAGCGCTCATTCTGTTTCCCGTGGCCTGGCCGCGCCTGCGCGAAGAACTGCCGCGGCTGCCCGCGGCTCGTCTGCGCCTTGCGCTGCTGTCTGGCGCCTGCCTGGCGGTGCACTTCGGGTCGTGGATCACTTCGCTCGCCTACACCTCCGTGGCGAGCAGCACGGTGCTCGTCACCACCAACCCGATCTGGGTAGGGCTCGCGTCCTTGTTGCTGTTGCGCGAGCGGGTAGCGGCCGCGGGCATCGCCGGCATCGTGTTGTCGATCGCCGGCACCGGCTTGATCTTCGCAACCAGCACACAGAGCGCCGCAACTTATCCCGAGCCGGAGCTCGGCAACGGTCTCGCGTTGGTCGGGGCAATCGCGGCTTCGGCCTATTTGCTGATCGGCCGAGGGCTGCGCACCCACCTCGGTCTGCTGAGCTACATCTGGGTTGCTTACGCGACTGCCGCGGTGCTGCTGTGGGTCGGTGTGGCTGTATCGAGCGCCGCGGTGCTGGGGTTCTCGCTGTCTGCGTACCTGCTGGTGCTGGCGCTCGCGCTCGGCCCGCAGCTGCTGGGACATACGGCCTTCAACTGGTCGCTGCGCCACCTCTCCGCCACGTTCGTCGCGCTGTCGATTCTCGGGGAGCCGGTGGGCTCTGCGCTGCTGGCGTACTTCCTGTTCCACGAGACGTTGACAGCTCCGCAGCTCGCCGGCTTCCTGCTCATCCTGGCGGGGATCTTCATCGCCGCCCGCGCGGAGAGGCGGTCGCGCGAGGGAAGAACGAATTCACAGGATTAACAGGATTTCTCAGGATTGACAGGATTGGCGTCTACTCTTGACGCTAGGCGTTCTTTGCGCTTTAAGAGCCGCGCTTTCGCGGATCCAGTGGATCCCGCGAATCCGCTTCTGCATTTCTAAGAGCGGAGGCTTGAAGAATCCTGTCGATCCTGAGAAATCCTGTTAATCCTGTGAATTCGCTTCTGCCTGCTACACAGAAGCAAACAGCGCGGCCACCTGCTCGAAGGGCACGTACGGCCTGCCTACGTCCTGCGCAAGACCGGCGTGAGTGACCTGGCCCGCGCAGATCTGCAAGCCCTCGCGCAAGCCGGCGTCTTCAGTCAGCGCCGCCTTCCAGCCCAGGTTCGCAAGCTTCAGCACATAAGGAATGGTGACCTGGGTCAGTGCCAGGGTCGCGGTACGCGCGACGGCCGCGGGCATGTTCGGCACACAGTGGTGGATGACGCCTTCCTCGACGTAGATCGGATCGGAATGCGAGGTCGGGCGCGAGGTCTCGGCGATCCCGCCCTGGTCGATGGAGATGTCCACGAACACCGAGCCTCGTCGCATCCGCCGCAACATCGCGCGCGTGATCAAGCGCGGCGCAAGCTTGCCCGGCGTGAGGGTCGCACCGATCACCAGGTCCGCGCCCGCAACGTGGTCGGCGAGACTCAGGGGGTCCGAATAGCAGGTGCGGACCCGTCCACCGTGCACCTCCTCCAGGTGGGCGAGCGCCGCGGTATTGACGTCGAGCACGGTGACGTCCGCGCCCATGCCGACGGCTACGCGCACCGCGTTCTGTCCGGCCGCCCCGGCACCGATCACCACCACACGCGCGGGTGACACACCGGGCACGCCACCCAGCAGGACCCCGCTGCCGCCATTGGCCATCTGCAAGGCCCAGGCCCCGAACTGGATCGACAGCTTCCCGGCAATCCGCGACATCGGCGCCAACAGCGGCAGCGTCCCGCGCGTGTCGGTCACCGTCTCATAGGCAATGCCGATTGCGCCGGCCGCGATGAGTGCCCCCATCAACTCGGGTTCGGGCGCCAGGTGCAAATAGGCGAACAGGATCTGGCCGCGCCGACACAGCCCATACTCAGGCTCTTGCAGCTCCTTGACCTTGACTACCAACTCGGCGTCCCACGCCTCGCGCGGAGCGGGGACGATGCGAGCTCCCGCAGCCTGATACTCGGCGTCAGGAATACCGACCCGCGCACCGGCCTGCGTCTCGACCAGCACGGTATGCCCATGCTGGACCAGCACATGGGCGCCGGCTGGCGTCACGCCGACGCGATATTCGTGATCCTTGATCTCTTTGGGAACGCCGATCAGCACCGGATACCTCGTTTGCGGGAACGCGCAGGACTCGCGTCCAGCGCCTTGCCAGCTGCCGAACCTTCCACCTCGCGCCTGGACTCAGCGGTGCTCGGACACGCAGAAGCTGCAAGGAAAGCCAATATAGCCCAATGAGGCGCGGGCATGTGCCGTGTTGTCCAGCTTGCCGCGGCCGGCTGGTCGCCCGAGCATCAAACGGGCTGCGAGCCCGCGCGTGCCGGCGGCCGGGCTTCGGGACGCCGTGCGCGCCAGATCAATCGCGCGCCCAGCAGCGCCGCCAGCAGGGCGGCGAAGATGAGCGGCTCGCGGATGTCCTTCTTCACGAGCCACCAGAAGTGCAGAACGCCGCAGATGCCAATGGCGTACACCAGCCGGTGCAGCAGCTGCCAGCGCCTGGAGCCGAGGCGCTTGACCATCGCGTTGGTCGAGGTCGCCGCCAGCGGAAGCAACAGGACGAACGCCGTGAACCCCACCGTGATGAAGGGACGCTTGACGACGTCCTTGCCGATGCTCGCAAGGTCGAAGAACTGGTCCAGCCAGATGTATGTCGTGAAATGCAGGCAGACGTAGAAAAAAGCGATACAGCCCGAGCATGCGGCGCAGCCGCAGCAGCCAGTTGCGATTCGCCACACGTCGCAGCGGTGTCACCGTCAGCGTGATCAGCAGGAACGTCAAGGTCCACCACCCGGTCGAGCGCGTGATGTACTCGATCGGATTGGCGCCCAGCCCGTGCTTCAACCCTTTCCAGACCAGGCGTGCGAGCGGGACCAGGCAGAGCCGCGAACACGGCCGCCTTGATCCACTTCACCTGTTCGGTTTAGGCTGAAATGACATCACGAGACCTTGGGCCCCAGTGCAAAGAGAATGCCAAGCAGAAGGTATGACAGAACGTGCGGGCGTGGACGCAGGCGCAGCTCAGCGGGGTACGATGTCTCTGTGTCCTCTGTGGCCGTGCCCTAGAAGTTCTTCTTCAGATCCATGCCGGCGTAGAGCGAGGCGACCTGGTCCGCATAGCCGTTGAACATCAGGGTCGGGCGCTTGCTGAATTCACCGATGCGCCGCTCCTTGGCCTGACTCCAGCGTGGATGGTCGACCTGCGGATTGACGTTGGAGTAGAACCCGTACTCGCGCGGCTGGGCGAGGTTCCAGGTCGGTCTTCGGTTGCTGCTTCGACGAAACGGATCTTGACGATCGACTTGCCGCTCTTGAACCCATACTTCCACGGCACCACCATGCGCACCGGCGCGCCGTTCTGGTTCGGCAGCGTCTCGCCGTACAGACCCATGCACAGGATCGTCAGCGGGTGCATCGCCTCGTCCATGCGCAGCGCCCTCCAGGTAGGGCCACTCCAGATCGCCTCGTCGCGCACACCCGGCATCTGCGCCGGGTCGTTAGAGCGTGATGAACTCGACGAACTTGGCCTTGCTGGTCGGCTCGACGCGCTTGATCAGCTCGCTCAACGGATAGCCGACCCAGGGAATGACCATGGACCAGCCTTCCACGCAGCGCATCCGGTAGACCCGCTCCTCCAGCGGCGCGAGCTTGAGCAGTTCCTCGATGTCGAAGACCTTCGGCTTCTTCACTTCGCCCTCGATCGCCACAGTCCACGGCCGGGTCTTGAGCGTGTGGGCGTTCTCGCTCGGGTCGGTCTTGTCGGTTCCGAACTCGTAGAAATTGTTGTAGGTGCTGATATCCTTGAGGGAAGTGAGTCTCCTCGTTCACCGTGTATGCGCTCTTGCGCACGTTCGCCAGCTTCGTCACCGCGCGCGCCGTCCGCGGTCGAGCGAAGCAGGCTCGCGCCGAGGCTCCGGCGAGCACGCCAAGCGCCCCCGCTGCCTTGATCAACTCGCGCCGGCTCTCGTACACCCCCTGGGCGTGATCTCGGAGGGAAGAATGTCCGGGTTGCGTCGACGATCAGCATGTCGTTTCTCCTCGCGATGAAGAATTGGTCGCCGTTGCGAGCGGCGTCCCTTACAGCCGCCTATACGTCCCGGCACACGCGCCTGGATGCAGGTTCGACCCCGCCTATCGCCCGCGGACCGGTTGGGCGGCGAACTCGTGCCATGGAAAGGGCGCGAAATGGGACTACAGCAGAAACAGACTGGCCAGGCCCAGGAAGATGAAGAATCCGCCGCTATCGGTGATCGCCGTGATCAAGACGCTCGAGCCCACCGCGGGGTCGCGCCCGACCTTCACCATGAGCATCGGGATGAACACGCCGAACAGCGCGGCCACCAGCAGGTTCAGGGTCATGGCCGCGGTCATCACCAGACCCAAAGCCAGCGTCTGTGTACAGCAGCATGGCAACACCGCCGACGATGCCCCCCCAGACCAGGCCGTTGAGCAGGCTGATGGCGATCTCCTTGAGCACCAGTGTGCGCGCGTTGGTGGGGGTCATCTGGCCCAGCGCCAGCGAGCGCACGATCATGGTGATGGTCTGGTTGCCCGAGTTGCCGCCGATTCCAGCCACGATCGGCATGAGCGCGGCGAGCGCGACGAGCTTCTCGATGGTGCCCTCGAACACGCTGATCACCCGCGAGGCAACAAAGGCGGTCACCAGGTTGACGGCGAGCCAGGTCCAGCGGTTCTTGGCGCTCGCCCATACCGACGCGAACAGATGTCCTCCTCTCGCGCAAGCCGCCCAGATTCAAGCGCTCGTTCTCCGCCGCCTCCCGAATGTAGTCCAACACTGCATCGACGCTGACCGCCCGGCGAGCCGGCCCCGTCGTCCACCACCGGCGCAGTCACCAGGTCGTAACGCTCGAACGCCTGAGCGGCTTCGGCAGCGCTTGTCGGGGCGTGAGCGTGAGCATGTCCTTGCTTCATCACGATCGGCCACCAGGCGGTCGGGATCGTTGACCAGCAGCGCGTGCACCGGCAGCACGCCCTTCAGCACCTCGCCGCGATCGACCACGAAGATCTGATCGGTGTGGTCCGGCAGCTCCTCGAGCCGGCGCAGGTAGCGCAGCACCACCTCCAGCGTGACGTTCTCGCGGATGGTCACCAGGTCGAAGTCCATCAGCGCACCGACCGAGTCCTCGGGATAGGACATGGCGGCGCGCAGCTGCTCGCGCTCTTCGACCGGCAGGGCCCGGAAGACGTCCTCCATGACGTGCTCGGGCAGGTCGGGGGCGAGGTCGGCGAGCTCGTCGGTGTCCAGCGTGCTCGGCCGCCGCGCAGCAGCTCGGCCGGCTCCATGTGCGCGATGAGCGTCTCGCGCACCGGCTCGGACAGTTCGAGCAGGATCTCGCCGTCGCGGTCGGCCTTGACCAGGTCCCACACCATGAGGCGCTGGTCGCGCGGCAGCGCCTCGAGGATGTAGGCGATGTCCGCCGGAGTGCAGGGAGTCGAGCTTTCTTCTGCAGCTCGGCCCCGTGCTGCTTGTGCACGAGCGATTCCACCAGCGCGCTGGCGCGGCATCTCCTGCTTGTGCACGAGATCCTCGACCAGGCGCTGCTTCTCCAGGATCGCCACGATCTGCTGGAGATGCTCCTGGACACTCTCTGGCGCGCTGGATTCCTCGACTTCGGACATGGGATGGGGCCGGCCAGAGAATGGCCGACGCGGGATTCTAGCGGCCGCTGCCGGCCGCCGTCCAACTCAAAAGACGACTAAGGCTTTGAACCGCAGAGGCGCAGAGGCGCGGAGGAACGCAGAGGAACATTCGCGTCGGTCCGCGGCAATGGTGCGTCGGTCCAAACCGAATGCTGAAAAGCATTCTCTGATGTTCTCCGCGCCTCTGCGCCTCTGCGGTTCAAGGCGGAGCGCGCGTCGGCGCGCTACTGCCGGGAGAGGACCGCGAAGGGTGCGGCCCTGCACTTGAACGGCGCGTTCTTGCCGCTCACCTCGTAGAGCTGCAGCGTGGCACCTTTCCACGCGAACCCGATGCGCTCTTTGCCGTCGGGTTCGCGCTCCCGATGGCTGATGATCAGCTCGCAGCTGGCGCGGCCGGGGTCGAGCGATACCTCGTATTGGAAGGTGCGGTCGGGCAGGATCGCTTCGCCTGCGTCGGTAAACTCATAGCTTTGGCCTTCAGCATCCCGGTATTTGCCGGCCAGGACCGCGCGGTTGACGAAGGTTTCCAGCGGCTCGCCCAGTCGCAGGTAGGTCAGGAAGCGCTTCTTGGCGAAGTTGGGCTCGGAGATGGACAGGGTCTGGAACACGCCGTTTGCGTCGCGTTCGCCGCGGAAGTAGATGTAGGTGAGGTCGCTCGCGCTCAGACCGGACCGGTCCTCCTTCGCCACCGCCAGCCGATACGAACCCGGCTTGACGTCGGGCTGGATGTCGATGACGAAGTTGAGGATCGCTTTCTGGAAATTGGTGATGAGGATCTGATAGGTGGCGCCCTCCTGCTGGATCTTGATGGCGATCCCGGCGGCCTGGCGGGCCGTGGCGTGCGGCGCACGCAGATTGCGCAACCGCTCCAGATAGTCGCGAGCGATCCACGTCCCCTGCAGGTCCTTCATGTAGACCCGGTCCTTGTACCGCGACGGGGGCTTGGGCTGCGCGGCCCGCGCTTCGGGGTCGGCCGCCTCCTGCGCGCCCGCCGGAACACCAACCGACATTGCGACAACCAGGGCCAGAACGGCAAGCGGCGAACGTTGCAGGAAGCGACTCGACATGTTTTCTCTCTTAGAGGGGGGTCACCACAAAGGCGTAAGGGGACGGGCATAGAACCCCGCGCACGACCGTCGCCTTTGTAGTCGTCTTCAGGGTCAGGCGGCCAGCGGCGGATGCCGCTTCCACAGTTGGGTGCGTTGCTGAAACGCGTAGGCGAGCTGAAGCACGCCGAGCTCGTCCTGGTGCCGGCCGACGATCTGCAGGCCAACCGGCAGGCCTTCACGCGTAAATCCGCACGGCACCGACATGGCGGGCAGGCCGGTAGCGCTGATGGTGTAGCAGGACTTCATCCAGTCGAGGTAGGTGGTGAGCTTCTCGCCGTTGATTTGGTCGACCCACGGCTTATCGACGTCGAAGGGCGGCACCTGCACCACCGGCGCCGCGAGGAACGCGTATTGTTCCATAAACTTGCGCATGCGATGGTACAGCTCGGTGCGTTTCACCTCCGCGCGGCCGACTTGGGGTCCGGTCAGCTTACGCGCCCTCTTCGATGTTCCATACCACCGTGTCCTTCAGATCGGCGCGCCGGGTGTCGAGCAGGGTCCCGTAACTGAGCTCGAAGTTGAATGCGCGCGAGACGCGGAACACCTCGTCCGCGTCACTCAGATCGGGCTCTGCGTCGACCACCTCGATTCCCAGCGCCGTCAGCACCTCGCGGCCAGGCTCCAGTGCCTGCGCGACCCGTGGGTCCACCGGAAGGCCGCCCAGATCTTTGCTCCAGGCGACCCGCAACCCATGAAAGTCGCGCTCGAGCCCACCGGCAAACACGCTGCCCGGCTCGCGGATCGAGATCGGTGCGCGCGGATCGGGTCCCGCGAGGACGCTCAACATCAGGGCGACGTCCTCGACAGTGCGCCCCATTGGCCCGAGCACAGCCAGCGGGAACCAGGCGTTGTAACTCGGCCAGACCGGCACGCGGCCGGCCGCTGGGCGCAAGCCCACGACGTTGCAGAAGCTGGCCGGATTGCGCAACGAGCCGCCCAGATCGGATCCGTCCGCGATCGGCACCATGCCGCAGGCGAGCGCCACGGCGGCGCCCCCGCTGCTGCCCCCGCAGGTTTTCGAGGCGTCCCAGGGATTGCGCGTCGCCCCGAACACCGGGTTGAAGGTCTGCGAGCCCGCCCCGAACTCCGGGGTGTTGGTCTTGCCGACGGTGATCGCGCCGGCGGCGCGCAGCCGCTCGACGATGATCGCGTCGGTGTCCGGCACGAAGTCCTTGTAGACAGGCGAGCCGAACGTCGTGCGAATCCCTTTGGTCACCAGCAGGTCCTTGTGCGCAACCGGCAGGCCGTGCAAGGGCCCGGGCCGCTCGCCGGAGCGCAGCTTGCGGTCCGCTGCCTGCGCGCCCTGCATCGCCTGATCCGGCAACAGGGTCACGATTGCATTGACCTTCGGGTTCACGCGCTCGATCTGATCCAGATGTGCACGCATCACACGTTCGCAGGTGATCGCGCGCTCCCGGATCAGCCGCGCCAGTTCGGTCGCGGAGGTAAAGCACAAGTCCTGGCTCATGGGGGAAAGGTGAAGAGTGGGTGGCGGCGGCCGGCCGGCCGGGTCAATGGTCGGAACGCATGATCGCATCGCGAAACGCGACCTGCGGGGCGGCGTCGAGCATGCGGATGGTCTCGCCCTCATCCTCCAGCTCCAGGCCGAGCGCCCGGTACGCTTCGGCGACCGGTGGAAACGCGGTGGAGGCGACATGTGCGTCGTACAGCTCGGCAAACACACTGGTCCGGGTCAGCTCGTCGAGCTTGGCGAACAGCTCGCGCGCCTGCCATCCGGTGTCGGGCGAAAGACAGCACGCGTGCAACTGCGCCAGGGCCGAATCGAGCGATTGCGCGCCGTCCGTGCGGCTGCGCAACCGCTGATCCGCCAGCAGCATCATCGCCGCGCCCTCCCAGTACACGCGCATGAATGCGCCATCACGGAACATCCGCTCCGTGGCATCCGCCAGGGTGACGCCCGGCAGGCTCTTCATCCCGCGCCGGAAACCGCTGTGCAACTTCTGCCAGGCCTCACTCACCGGGATCATGCCGGCGCGCGCGCGCAGCACGTTCTGGTAGTAGCTCGCCGTGCCTTCCGAAAGCCAGGCATCCTCTGGACGGACGTAGGGCAGGAGCAGGTGCGACAGCTCGTGGACCGCGGTCCAGTCGCTCAGGAATTCGGCCAGCGGCCGGCGCTGGTTGATGAAGAAGTGGACTGACGGCGCGCCGCCACGCAACACATAGGCCCACGGCACCGGTTCGCTGCCGCGGGCACCCGGAACCACCACCAGCTGAGCCTGCGCCACCGGGAACGTTCCGTACAGCGTCGTCACCGCATCCGCCGCACGGGTGAGCCACTGCTCGACGAGCCCCGGCGCGAGCGGCGGCGAGCCCTCCAGCACCGCAACCCGCAGGACCGCGCCGGGCACCTCGATTGCCAGTTCCCGGAAATGCCCGAACACCACCTTGGCCGGCCAGTCGTACGGGCTGTGCCCGACCCGGTACGCGCGCGCGCTGTCCGCGAGCCGGCGCCGGCTGCCAGGGAACGGACACCGAGATGCCCGCGGGCAGATCGAAGCGCACCTCGATGTCCTCGTCGGGCGCGAGCGATTGCGGGCGCCACAACCAGATGCCCAGATCGGTGATCAAGGCATGGCCGATTCGCCGCAGCGGCTCGCCGCCGCGCTCGTTGCGCTTCGCGGCACGCGACAGGTCGGTGCGGTACGACACGCACGCCCCATCGGGCAGGTCGCCCAGTTTGAGCTCCGCCCCGTTGGGCTGGAGATGCTTGCGCACTCCGTCCGTGGTGACTTCATCCAGCGCTGCGGCCGCATCCAGAGACTCGGACACCAGGTACGCGGGCGGCTTGCCATCAAAGCAGGCGAGCACACTGATCATGCTCAGCGGCTCATCGATCGCGACCGTGTAGTGGTGCAGGCGCACAGGTTGTGCGCCGGCAGCCAACGCTAGGAGCGCAAGCACAGCGAAAGCTGCGCTGCTTGCAGGCAGTCGGTCCCGAATACCTGTCATCTCAGGACACCAGAAATCGCCGTGAAGGTCATCAGTCGACTGCCGCCACCTGCGCAAATCGCGCGTCGAAGGATATCAGCTCTGCAATGCTTCGCCTTCGGCTGTCTCGAGCGACACGTCTGGCAAGGAAGCCGAGCGCGTGCCAGGCAGGGGCCGGTTGTCGGTCGCGTGATAGGTGAACACGAGCGAGAACTTCGTCTGCGGAGTGCGGTTCGCGTCCGCCGCGTGGAAGGTGCGGCAGTGGAAAAACAAGACGTCGCCGGGCTCGAGCAACGGCGTGACGCACGCATCGATGAGGGTGCGGTTGTCGGACTGTCCCTCGCGCAGGAACAGCGCGCTGTCCAGCCGCTCAGGCGAAAGCTCCAGCAGGTGCGAGCCGGGAATCAGGGACAGGCAACCGTTGTCGGGGTACTCGCGCCCCAGCGCCAGCCACACCGACACCAGTTCGGGGCGCTCGAAGGACCAGTAGCGGATGTCCTGGTGCCAGCCGGTGACCGAGCTGTAGCGCGGCTGCTTGGTCATGACGCAGTTGTGATGGGCCTGCGCGAGCTGGACCTGAGGGCCGACGAGCTGGCGTAACCGTTGCGCCAACAGCGGCGAAGTCGCCCAGTCGCGCAACGCGGCATCGCGCGTGTACGCCTGCAGCAGGCGCCGTATTGTGTGGCCGCCTGGGGCATCCATCGATTCGGGCGCGCCTGGGTAGTGCAGCTGCGCCTCGTACTCGGCAGGGGCGACCTCGCGCTGCAAATGGTCACGTATCACCGCAAGCAACCGCGCACAGGTAGCGGGATCTGCCAGCCCACGCGCAATGAGGAAGCCGTCGGATCGAAACCGCCGCACTTCGTCGGGCGAAAACGCCGGCGCCCTCGCGCGGGTCTTCAAGTCCATGGCAGCGACGTGGCTCAAGCCGCCGCCTTAGCGACCGGCTCGTACGCCAGAATCGGCGCGAGCCAGCGCTCAGCAGTGCGCAGGTCCCACCCACGCCGGCGCGCATAGTCCTCCACCTGGTCGCGGTCGATGCGGCCCACCGCGAAATACTGCGCCTGCTGGGTGCGCAAAGTAGAAGCCGCTGACCGCCGCGGTCGGCAGCATGGCGAAGGTCTCGGTGATGCGTGATGCCGGCTCGCGGCGTGACGTCCAGCAGATCGAACAGCAGCCCCTTCTCGGTATGGTCCGGGCACGCCGGATAGCCGGGCGCAGGACGGATGCCGCGATAGGCCTCGTCGATCAGCGCCTCCACCGCAAGGTCCTCGTCGGCGGCGTAGCCCCACAGCTCGCGCCGCACGCGCTGGTGCATCAGCTCGGCGAAGGCTTCGGCAAGCCGGTCTGCCAGCGCCTTGAGCATGATCGCGTTGTAGTCGTCGTGTTTGGCCTCGTACGCTTCGACTCTCGGCTCAATGCCGATACCGGCAGTCACCGCGAAGCACCCGATGTAGTCCTTGACGCCGGAGCTGCGCGGGGCGACCAGATCGGCGAGGCAGTGGTTGGCGCGATCTTCCGGCTTGACCATTTGCTGGCGCAGGAAGTGGAACGTCGTCAGCACGTCGCTGCGCGACTCGTCGGCATATACCTCGACGTCGTCGCCCACGCTGCTGGCCGGGAACAGCCCGACCACCGCATTGGCCTGCAGCCACTTCTCGTCGATGATGCGAGCCAGCATCGCCTGCGCATCGGCGAACAGGTTGCGCGCGGCTTCTCCCACGATCTGATCCTGCAGGATCTTCGGATAGCGCCCGGCGAGCTCCCAGGTCTGGAAGAACGGGGTCCAGTCGATCAGGCGGCTGATCTCTCCCAGCGGATAGCCTTCAAACACTCGCACACCCGGTTGCCTGGGCGCGGCCGGGACGTAGCTGGACCAGTCGGTCTTCAAGCCGTGCTTGCGCGCTTCGCCGAGCGGATGGTGCGGTCCCTGGCCCTTCTTGCCCTTGTGCTGCTGGCGCGTGCGCTCGTGCTCGAGCTTTGCCTTGCGCACGTAGTCGTCCTTCAGCTCCTCGCTCAGCAGGCTGGTGCACACGCCCACGCTGCGCGAGGCGTCGGGCACCCACACGGTCGGCCCGTGATAATGGGGCTCGATCTTGACGGCGGTGTGCACGCGCGAGGTCGTGGCTCCGCCGATGAGCAGGGGAAGCTCGAAGCCCTGCCGCTCCATCTCGCTCGCGACGTGAACCATCTCTTCCAGGGACGGCGTGATCAGGCCCGACAGGCCGATGATGTCGGCGCGCTCCTGCCGGGCGGTCTCGAGAATCTTCTCCGCCGGCACCATCACGCCCAGGTTGACCACCTCGAAGTTGTTGCACTGGAGGACCACCGAGACGATGTTCTTGCCGATGTCGTGCACGTCGCCCTTGACGGTGGCGATGACGATCTTGCCCTTGGCTTTCGACTCCACACCGGTGGCGCGCTTCTCGGCTTCGATGAACGGGATCAGGTGCGCCACCGCCTGTTTCATCACGCGCGCCGACTTCACCACCTGCGGCAGGAACATCTTGCCGGCGCCGAACAAATCGCCGACCACGTTCATCCCGTCCATCAGCGCGCCCTCGATCACGTGGATCGGCCGCTCGGCCTGCAGCCTGGCCTCCTCGGTATCTTCGATCACGTAAGTATCGATGCCGCGGACCAGTGCGTGGGTCAGGCGCTCCTGCACGCTGCCGCGGCGCCAGGCCAGGTCTTCGACGACCTGCCGGCCTTCCTTTTTGTAGGTTTCCGCGAACGCCACCAGGCGCTCGGTCGCGTCGGCACGGCGGTTGAACAGCACGTCCTCGACCCGCTCCAGCAGCTCGCCCGGAATCTCTGCGTACACGCCGAGCTGTCCGGCGTTGACGATCCCCATCGTCATCCCCGCCTGCACCGCGTGGTAAAGGAACGCGGTATGGATAGCCTCGCGGATCGGGTCGTTGCCGCGGAACGAGAACGAAATGTTGGAGACGCCGCCGCTCACGCTGGCATGCGGCAGCGAGCCCTTGATCGCGCGCGTGGCCTCGATGAAGTCGATCGCGTAGCGGTTGTGCTCTTCGATCCCGGTCGCCACCGCGAAGATGTTGGGATCGAAGATGATGTCCTCGGGCGGGAAACCCACCTCCTTGATGAGCAGATGGTATGCGCGCGCGCAGATCTCGATGCGGCGCTGCAGAGTATCGGCCTGACCCTGCTCGTCGAAGGCCATGACCACGGCGGCAGCGCCATAGCGGCGCACCAGCCGCGCCTGGCGCAGGAACGGCTCCTCGCCCTCCTTGAGGCTGATCGAGTTCACCACGGACTTGCCCTGCACGCATTTCAAGCCGTTCTCGATGACGCTCCACTTGCTGGAATCGATCATCACGGGCACGCGTGAGATGTCCGGTTCGGAACCGGCCAGCCGCAGGAATGTGACCATGGCCTGCTGCGAATCGAGCATGGCCTCGTCCATGTTCACGTCGATGATCTGCGCACCGTTCTCCACCTGCTGGCGCGCGACTGCGAGAGCTTGCGCGTAGTTCCCGCTCAGGATCAGCCGGGCAAACGCTTTCGAGCCGGTAACGTTGGTGCGCTCGCCGACGTTGACGAACAACGCATCGGCGCCGATGTCGAGCGGCTCGAGACCGGACAGACGCAGCTTCTTTTCCGGCTTGGCCACTTGCCGGGGTGTGCAGTCCCGCACTGCTTCCGCAATCGCGCGGATGTGCGCCGGGGTCGTCCCGCAGCAGCCGCCCACGATGTTGAGGAAGCCGGCCTGCGCGAACTCGCGCAGGACTCCCGCCATGTACTCCGGGGATTCGTCGTACTCGCCCATCTCGTTGGGCAGGCCGGCATTGGGGTGCAGAGACGTATGGGTATCGGCGCATGCCGCCAGCTCCTCGATGTGCGGGCGCAGGTCCTTCGCGCCGAGCGCGCAGTTGAGGCCAACCGAGAAGGGCCGGGCGTGCGACACCGAGCTCCAGAACGCGCCCACGGTCTGTCCCGACAGCGTGCGACCGGAGCGGTCGGTGATCGTGCCCGAGATCATCACCGGCAGCCAGGCGCCGTGCCGCTCGAACCAGTCGTCGATGGCGAAGATCGCCGCCTTGGCGTTCAGCGTGTCGAAGATCGTTTCCACCAGCAGCAGGTCGGCGCCGCCCTTCACCAGGCCGTCGACCTGCTCCACATACGCCGCGACCAGCTCGTCGAAGCTGACGTTGCGCGCACCTGGATCGTTGACGTCCGGAGAGATCGACGCCGTGCGATTGGTCGGTCCCAGCACGCCCGCCACGAAGCGCGGCCGCTGCGGCGTGCGCCCGCTCCACTCGTCGGCAGCTGCGCGCGCCAGTTTCGCCGCCTGCAGGTTCAGCTCGGGCACGGCATCCTGCATGCCGTAGTCGGCCATGGAGATGCGCGTCGAGTTGAACGTATTGGTTTCGAGGATATCGGCACCGGCGTCCAGGTAGCCGTCGTGGATGCCGCGGATGATGTTCGGCTGCGTCAGAGTCAGCAGATCGTTGTTGCCCTTCTGATCGCAGGCGTGATCGTGGAACTGGTCGCCGTGATACTGGTGCGGCTCCAGCCGATGACTCTGGATCATGGTGCCCATGGCACCGTCCAGGATCAGGATGCGCTCCTCGAGGAGGCGGCGCAGCAGATGAATGCGATCGACGGACATCGACAATTGAAGGCTCAGAAAACAAAAACCCGGCCGTGTAGAGCGCGGTCGGGTTTGGTTCTTGCCCCGCGCTTTAGCGACATTTATTACGCGCCCGCAAGCTGCGATCAAATCGGCGCGACGGATTCATACTAGCGCTTTCCGGGGCTCCTGGCAATCGGGTGACAGGCGCCCGAGCGTTGCAGGACTGTCAACTTGACGTTGACCAGAACCCGCAAAAGGGCCTGCGCATGGGAGCGATGTTTGCTGGGGGTCCCTTGCACCATCTTTTGCGACTCGCAGGCCAAGGTTCCGGCGTGAAGCCCCAAGGTTGCCGCGTCAAGCAAGTAACCGTCAGCGCACCGCTGAGGCCAGCTTCTCCGCCTGCCAGCGATCGAGCTTCGCGCGCGCCCCGTTAGTCGCCGGATTCATCGCCTGGTCATGCCCAGGCAGCTTGGCCGTGAGCTCGATCACGTAGCCGTTGGGATCGCGAAAGTAGATCGAGTGGATGAACTCGTGGTCGGAGACGCCCCGCGTCTCAATGCCCGCCGCGCGCCCTTTCGCCAGCATCTGCTCCAGGGCCTTGCCGTCCACTTCGAGCGCGATGTGCAGATCGTAGTCGTGCTGCTGCTTGAACTCGAAGGGCATGTCCGGGGCTTCGAAGAAGGCGAGATAGGAACCGTCGTCGAGCCGGTAGAAGGTGTGCAGCGTGTTGGTGCGGCGCCCGCTCTTCGATTCCTTGATCTCCAGCGTGCCCGCCAGCGGCAGCCCGAGAAAATCCTCGTAGAAGCGCCGCGTTTCCTCCGAATCGCGGCACCGGTAGGCGTTGTGGTGCAGTCCCTTGATCATGATGCCGACCTCCTCTCATCCCGAATCAGGCAGAGCAGCTCGGCCGCTGGGGCGGCCGGTGCCACCCAACCATTACTTCCTCTGCGCGTTCACGTCAGATCCATGCGTCGCGCGCGGCCGTTCATACCGCCTGAAACGGCTTGTCCTTCACCGAGTTGACCAGGCCGTAGAACACCTCGTTCACCTTCGGCCAGGTGTTGAGCTTCTTGATGTTGCCGAGCCACCGGGACACGTTCGGATAGGGCGCATAGTCGCAGCCGACCACTTCGCCCAGCGACAGCATCGGCCCGCCGAAGTAGTCGGCGATGGTGATCTGGTCGCCGCACAGGTACGCGCTGCGCGGGCCGATGATGTTCTGGTCGAGTATCGACAGCCAGCCCTTGGTCTTGTCCCGCCCCCACGCCACGGTGCCGGATTGAATCTCGTCACCCCGGTTGTGATGCGGAAAGATCTGCGGATAGATCAGCCCGTAGCCGAAGTCGCGGTACAGATTGCTGTTGAGCCAATCCATCCGCTCGTTGACGCGGGCACGCTTCTGCAGATCCTTGGGATACGCGGGCGAGCCGACTTTGTCGGCCAGATATTTCAGGATAGCCGAGCTTTCGGTGAGACGGAAATCGCCGTCCTCCAGCACCGGCACCAGGCGATTCGGATTGATCGCTGCGTATGCATCCTTGAGGTGCTCGCCGGTGAACAGATCGACGACCTGGAACTCCAGATCGACCTTCTCCTCCGCGGCAAACAGCATGATCATCCGGCTCGTCGTCGACACTGGGTGATAGTAGACCTTCATGGTTCTCCTCCTCTGAAAGGCTGCCAGGTCGGCAGCATCCTAATGCAAAACGCGGCGGCGGGGCGAGACACCGGAGGAACTTTGCAGGCCAGCGTCTTCCGGATTCAAAGCCCGAGCCCTTCGCAGGCCAGACTCGAACGAAAGCCGTGCCACGTACCAAGCGGCGGCTGCTGTCCCCGGCATGTTGGCACCTTGATGCGCCTCACCCGTTCTCCAGTCGCCGGTACTGCACCGCCTCGGCCACGTGCACAGCCGCCACCGCGGCTTCACCCGCCAGATCTGCGATGGTGCGCGCGACCTTGAGCACGCGGTGATAGCCGCGCGCAGACAACCCCAGCCGGCTGATCGCCTGCTTGAGCACCTGCTCCCCGGAGCTGTCGGCCTGCGCGTGCTTGTCGACCTCGCGGGTGGACAGCTGCGCGTTGGACTTACCTTGCCGGCGCAAGCTGGCGTTCGCGCGCGGCGGCGACTCGACCACGAATCGACTCGCTGCTGTCGCCGCCAGTCCGTGAGGCCATCTCGTCGGGAGGAACGGCTGGTACTTCCACATGCAGGTCGATCCGGTCGAGCAATGGCCCGGAGATCTTGCGGCGGTAGCGCGCGACCTGGTCCGGCGTGCAGTGGCATTTGCCGGAGTAGTGACCGAGATACCCGCACGGGCAAGGGTTCATCGCGGCGATGAGCTGGAAGCGCGCGGGGAACTCGGCGTGACGGGCGGCGCGCGAGATGCTGATGCGGCCCGACTCGAGCGGCTCGCGCAGGACCTCCAGAACGTCGCGGTCGAACTCCGGCAGCTCGTCGAGGAACAGCACGCCATTGAGCGCCATGGAGATCTCGCCCGGACGCGGATTGCTGCCGCCGCCCACCAGCGCGACCGCGGAGGCGGTGTGGTGCGGCGAGCGGAAGGGCCTGCGCATCCACTGCTCGACCCGGAACCCGCCCGACCCCAGCGATTGCATGGCCGCGGATGCGAGTGCCTCTTCCGCCGTCATGGGTGGCAAGATCCCAGGCAGCCGCTCAGCCAGCATCGTCTTGCCCGTGCCGGGCGGCCCGCTCATCAGCACGCTGTGCGCCCCCGCGGCGGCGATCTCGAGCGCACGCTTCGCGGTGAGCTGGCCTTTGACGTCGCTCATATCCGCGTAGAACGCGCCGGTGTGGTCCGAACGGCCATTCTGTCGAGCCAATGGCTCGCGCCCCGCCAGGTGCGCGCACACCTGCAGCAGCGACCGTGCGGCGTAGATCTCTGCGCCGTGCACCAGGGCGGCCTCGTCTGCGCTTTCGGTCGGGAGCACGAACCCGCGCCCCGAGGCACGCGCAGAGTAGGTCGTGGCGAGCGCTCCGCGGATGGGGCGCAGCTCGCCGGTCAGTGCAAGCTCGCCGGCGAACTCGTAGCGGTCCAACGCCTGCGCCGGCAGTTGCCCGGATGCCGCCAGGATGCCGAGCGCGATCGGCAGATCGAAGCGCCCACCCTCTTTGGGCAGGTCCGCCGGCGCCAGGTTGACGGTGATACGGCGCATGGGAAATTCGAAGCGCGCATTCTGCAAGGCCGCGCGCACGCGGTCCTTGGCTTCCCTGACTTCCGTGTCCGGCAACCCCACGATAGTAAAGCTGGGCAGCCCGTTGGCCAGGTGCACTTCTACCGTGACCAGAGGCGCATCCATGCCGGAGATCGCGCGGCTGTAAAGGACGGCAAGCGACATGCGGTCGGAGAAACGATTAACAGGCCAGTTTAGCCCATCGAGGTCGCCGAATGCGCTCCGCGTTAGGGGGCCTGCTCTCAGGTAAACGGCGGCAACGCGCAACACCTGCGGCGTCAATCGGGCGCGTATCGACAAGGACAGGCCAGGCGTGCTGCACCGAGCCGGTGCAAGGTACATCCTGCAGTGCATTAGGAAGGGGCGAGCACGCCGGTAGGACACCCATACCTCTAGTCCATTTATCTGATTTACATACCAAAAATATCGTGGTACGGGATATGCAAACGGGGTGCACTGCAATATCCATATCCCTCAAGGAGGACACTAGAATGCGCAACCGAATCGCACTCGTCGTGGGCGTGCTCGCCGCTGCGGCCGTGTCTGGCACTGCCCTCGCCGAAGACACTCCGGCGCCCGCCGCCCCGCCGCCTTCACCGTTCACGTTCAGTGCCAACGTGAATGCCGTGACGGACTACTACTTCCGCGGTCTGACTCAGACCTGGGGCCAACCGGCGATTCAGGGTGGCTTCGACGCCAGCCACACCAGCGGCCTGTACGCAGGGTTCTGGGCCTCCAACGTGAGCGGTAACCAGTTCGCCGGCGGCTCGCTGGAAACAGACTGGTACGGGGGCTACAACTACAAGCTGAACGACGATTTCACTTTGGGCGCGGGGCTGCTCTACTACTGGTACCCGAACGCAAACTACAACAAGGCTGCGGCCTGTGCGACTATGGTCTGCCCCGACCAGAGCTACAACACCTTCGAGGGGAACCTCTCCGCGGCCTGGAAATTCCTGACCTTCAAGTGGTCGTACGCTTTCACCGACTACTTCGGCGCCAACAAGAGCACCGGCTACGACGGCGACACCAGCGGCACGATGTACTTCGACCTGTCGGCCAACTATCCGTTGAAGGTGCTCGGGGGGCTCAACATCATCGCCCACGTCGGGTACACCTATTACTCTGCGGAAACCGTGACCCCGTTGAATGGCGAAACCGACCCCAGCTATTGGGATTGGAAGCTGGGCGTCAGTAAGACCTGGGAAGGCGGCTGGAACCTGGGCCTGTTCTACGTGCAGGGCAGCAACAACTTCTGGGAGAACACCCAGTCGCTCTCGACCACCGCGCCCGACACCAAGGATCTGAACAAGGCAATGGTACTTTTGCAGTTCGGCAAGACCTTCTGATCGGCGGCAGCGGCCTGCACGACGGCCGCATCGCAACAGCAAGGCCGCCCAAAGGCGGCCTTGCGATCCAGCTCGACACCACGGGCGCAATGCCCCCAGGCGCCTCAGTCCTTGAACGCCTCCACGTTGATCAGGAGCCTGACTTCGTCGCCCAGGCCGGGCACCAGGGTCTTCATGCCGAAGTCGGAGCGCTTGATGGTTGCCACGGCGTCCGCACCGCACGCTTCCTTCTTCGCGAACGGATTGGGTGCGCAGTGAAAGGCCATGATCGTCAGTGTCAACGGCTTGGTGACGCCAAGCAGAGTGAACTCACCGTTGACCGCCGCAGGGCTGTCGCCGGCGAAGGTCACCTGCCTGGACTTGAAGGTCATCGCCGGGTACTTCGCGACGTTGAAGAACTCATCGCTGCGCAGATGCTCGTCGAGCTTGGCCACGCCCGTGCTGATCGAGGCGGCGTCGATGGACAGGTCTACCGTTCCGCTCTTGCCAGCGCGGTCAAGCGTGATCTTGCCCGTGACGTTGTCGAAGCGGCCGCGCTGCGTCGACCAACCGAAGTGATTGATCTCGTAGCTGGGATGGGTGTGGCGCGGGTCGATGGTGTAGGAGTCGGCGGCGAATACGGGGACGGTGAGCACAGTGCCCAGCGCGGCGATCAGCAGCTTGTTCTGCATGGTTGTCTCCATCAGTCGTGTGGGTTAGCAGGCTAGTGAGGGGATGCGGTCTTCAACACTACAGGAAAGCGGGCTACTTTTTACCGGTGCCCGTCAGCTTGAACCGGATCTGAACTTCGTTTGCCACCGTGTCGGTGTCCGACCATGGCCCCTCTCCGATGCCATAGTCCAGCCGCTTGAGCGGGAAGACGCCTTCGAACACGCTGGCGCCGCCGTCCTGGCGGACCGTGAAGGGAGCCGTCACGTCGCGAGTGCGTCCCTTGATCGTCAGCTTGCCGATGGCCTCGTAGCGGTTAGTACCCAAAGATTTCACCGCGGACGATACGAACGCCGCGGTCGGAAACTGGGCCGTGTTGAACCAGCCTTTGCGCTTGACCTCCGTGTCGACTTCGGCGACACCGCTGTCGAAGCTGTCGAGCTCGATCTCGATGCGAGCCTTGCTTGCCGCGAGCTTGGCAGGATCGAACTCGACCCGCGCGGTGAAACGCTTGAAAGCGCCTTCCGCCGGCACTCCCATCTGTGTGGCAACGAAGGTGATCGCGCTGCGTGCAGGGTCGATGGTGTTCACTACCTGTGCCCGCGCCAGCGACGGCAGTCCCAGGCACAACAGCAGACAGAGGCAGCACAATCGCGTCATGCGCATCATCCTTTCGGGCGGGGACTCACGAAAGGCAGCATGCGATGCAGCACGTCGTCGCGGTCCACGAAATGGTGTCGCAGCGCAGCCGCGACGTGTATTGCGACCACCACAGCCAGCGTCCAGTTCAATCCCTGATGCACCAGCTTGAGCTGCTCCCCGAGCGCCTTGTTCTTGGCCAGCAGGTCCGGCAGCGGCAGCACGCCGAAGTAGACGGTCTGGACGCCGAGCGCGGAGCTCATCAGCCAGCCCGACAGGGGGATCACGATGATCAGCACATAGAGGAGAAGGTGGCTGGTCGCCGCGGCGGCCTGCTGCCAGCGCGGTGTCGCCGCGGGCAGGTCCGGCGCCGCGTGGGTGAGACGCCAAGAGGCGCGCAGCAGCGCCACGACGAAGATCGACACCCCGATCCATTTGTGCCAGGAGTAGAGCTTGAGCTTGGCCGGGCTGAGCGGCAGGCCGACCATGTACAAACCGACGCTCGCGCCGCACAAGATCAGCGCGGCAACCAACCAATGCAGGGCGATCGCGGTTGCGGTGTAGCGGTGGATCATCAGAGCAGAAGCGGGTGCGACCCGGAGTTCATTTCAACACCCTCCCCTGCGACAAGAGCAGTCTAGTGAACCGCGGAGTGGGCGCAAAGTGAAGCTTTTTGCGCGACTCCATCAGGCACTTTGAACTCGGGATCCGGTTCGCAAGCGCCCACGCGTGCCGGTGAAGCGCAGCCCGTGCATGCAACGGGAGCGCGCATCCGTTGCGGCTCAGGCGTCGTGGCGCCCGTCGCGCTGCTCGATCTCGGCCAGCTTGGCTTCGAGTTGCTCCAGCTTCTGACGCGTGCGCAGCAGTACCTCGCGCTGGATGTCGAACTCCTCGCGCGTGACGAGATCGAGGCGGACGAAGAACGCCGACAGCATCGCCTTCAGATTCCTCTCCACGTCTTGTGCCGGGCTGCCAGCCAGTACTTCGCTCACTTTGGCCTGGAGCTGCTCGAACAGCGTCTGTGGACTCATGGAGCACGGCCTCGTCTCAGTCTACTGCCCGAGAGTCTAGCAGGCGCCAGCGCATGCAGCGGGCATCCAATAGCTGCCCGGTGGAGCACCTCGCACCGCTTCGGTGCGAACCATCAAATCTTCGCATCACGATGGTGCACAAATTCTCCTGCACCGCCGCAAACTAAACATATGATATTGATCTATATGAGTAAAAGTTTTGGCACACGATATGCTGACGGTGTCGCTCGCTTTGGTTCACCGCAATGTCAGGGAGGAAGACCGGGCAATGCGATGACGGCGGAGGCAGTGGTCCTCCTAAGTACAACTTTCCATCAGCAAACCAGGAGCGAGCAATGAAATTCGTCACCGCAATCATCAAGCCGTTCAAGCTTGACGAGGTGCGGGAGGCCCTCTCCGCCATCGGCGTGCAGGGCATCACCGTTACCGAGGTCAAGGGCTTCGGCAGGCAGAAGGGGCATACGGAGCTGTATCGAGGCGCCGAGTACGTGGTGGACTTCCTGCCCAAAGTGAAGATCGAAGTCGCCATCAAGGACGACCTGCTCGACCAGGTTATCGAGGCGATCGAGAAATCCGCCAACACCGGGAAGATCGGCGACGGCAAGATCTTCGTATATCCACTCGAACAAGCCATCCGGATCCGCACGGGCGAGACGGGTGCAGAAGCGCTCTGACGAATTGAGGGAGAGACCGATGAGAAAGTTCCTGTTGTTGCTTACCTTGTGCGCGTCGTTCGGCCTGGCTGTGCCGGCGCTCGCCGAGGATCCGCCGGCGGCGCAGCCCGCAGCCGGCGCCGAGGCTACTGCGCCCGCAGCGGCGCCGGCCGCTGCGCCCGAGCCGCCCAAGATGGATACGGGCAGCACCGCCTGGATGATCACCGCCGCCGTACTCGTCATCCTCATGACCATCCCCGGTCTGGCGCTGTTCTACGGCGGGCTGGTGCGCACCAAGAACATGCTGTCGGTGCTGATGCAGGTGTTCGTGACCTTCTCTCTGGTGTCGGTGCTGTGGGCGCTGTACGCGTACAGCCTCGCCTTCAAGGAGGGTAGCTTCAACGCCATTGTGGGCGGCTTCAGCCACGCGTTCCTCGCAGGCATCAAGCCGGACACGTTGAACGGCGTCATCCCAGAATACGTGTTCATGGTGTTCCAGCTGACCTTCGCGGCGATCACGCCAGCGCTGATCTGCGGGGCGTTTGCAGAGCGGATGAAATTCTCCGCCGTGCTCTGGTTCATGGGCCTTTGGGTCACGTTCGTCTACGCCCCGATCGCGCACATGGTGTGGGGGGGCGGCTGGCTCGCGACGCTGGGCGCCAAGGATTTCGCCGGTGGAACGGTCGTGCACGTCAATGCCGGGATCGCCGGGCTGGTCGCCTGCCTGGTAATGGGCAAGCGCATCGGCTACGGCAAGGAAGCCATGCCGCCGCACAGCCTGACGCTCACCATGGTCGGCGCTTCGCTGCTGTGGGTGGGATGGTTCGGGTTCAACGTGGGCAGCGAGCTGGCGGTGGACGGCACGGCAGCGATGGTGCTCGCCAACACGCAACTGGCCACTGCCGCCGCGGTGCTGGGCTGGATGTTTGCCGAGTGGATGGTCAAGGGCAAGCCCAGCATGCTGGGCGCGGCCTCGGGTGCGGTCGCCGGCCTGGTGGCCATCACGCCCGCCTGCGGTTTCATCGGTCCCATGGGCGCCATCGTGCTCGGCATCCTCGCCGGCGTGGTCTGCTTCTGGGCGGTCACCGGATTGAAGGGCATGTTCGGCTATGACGACTCGCTCGATGTGTTCGGCGTGCACGGCATCGGCGGAGCGCTCGGCGCAATCGGTACGGGTGTGCTGATGGCGGCCGGTCTGGGCGGCGTCGGCTATCCCGAAGGGGTCAGCATGGGTGGACAGGTCATGAAACAGATCATCGCCACCCTCACCACATTCGTCTGGTCGGGCGTGATCAGCTTCGTCCTGCTCAAGATCATCGACGCCACCATCGGTCTGCGCGTGGCCGAAGAGCAGGAGCGTGAAGGCTTGGACATCAACTCGCACGGCGAAACGGCGTATCACCAGTAGCCGCAACGATCTCCTCCCCCGGTAGGCATACTGCCGGTTCCAAGGGCGCCCCTGCGGGCGCCCTTTTTTCTGCCTCAATCGGAACCGCGGAGGCGCCGAGGCGCGGAGAAGCCCACACAACTGGAAAAGGACAAACTCGATGCAGTACCATCACTGCCGCCGCAGAATTGGCGGCGAGCGAGAAATGCTCCCCAACACAATCGCTGGGCTCTCCTCTGCGGTTCTCTGCGCCGCCGCGCCTCTGCGGTTCGGCCTTACAGAGCTGTAACGCTAGAACAGCCCGACGATGCGGCCGTCGGCCGCGATGTCAATGCGCTCCGCGGAAGGTGCCTTGGGCAGCCCGGGCATGGTCATGATGTCGCCGCAGATCATGACCACAAACTGCGCGCCAGCGGCGAGGCGCACTTCGCGTACATTGACGACGTGGCCGGAGGGCGCGCCGCGCAAGCCGGGGTCGGTGGAAAACGACGACTGCGTCTTGGCGATGCAGATCGGATAGCGACCGTAGCCTTCCGCTTCCAGTCGGTCGATCTGACCGCGCACTTTGGTGTCCGCAGCGATATCGGCCGCTCCGTAGATCTTCGTTGCGACCGCTCTCAGCTTGTCCCACAGCCGCGCGTCATCCTCGTACACGAAGCGAAAATCGGTGGGCGTGCGCTCAATCAGGTCGACGACGGCACGGGCGAGCGCCTCGGCCCCCTTACCGCCTTCTGCCCAGTGGCGCGCCACCACCACCGGCGCCTCGTGATGGGCCATCTTGCGCTGGAGCAACTCGATCTCCGCCGGCGTGTCGTTGCTGAAGTGGTTGATCGACACCACGCAGGGCAATCCGTAGTGATTGCGCACGTTGTTGACGTGCCGCTCGAGGTTGGCGATGCCTTTTTCCAGCGCAGCGAGGTCCTCGCTGCCGAGCGCTTTGAGATCGGCGCCGCCGTGATATTTGAGCGCCCGGATGGTGGCCACGATCACGCAGGCATCGGGCCGCAGGCCGGATTTGCGGCACTTGATATCGACGAACTTCTCGGCGCCCAGATCGGCGCCGAACCCGGCCTCGGTCACCACGTAGTCGGCGAGCTTGAGCGCAGAGCGAGTCGCCAGCACCGAGTTGCAGCCGTGCGCGATGTTGGCGAAGGGGCCGCCGTGGATGAACGCCAGATTGTGCTCGAGCGTCTGCACCAGGTTGGGCTTGAGCGCGTCCTTGAGGAGCACGGTCATTGCGCCATCGGCTTTGAGATCGCGCGAACGCACCGGCTTTTGCTCGCGCGTATGGGCGACGACGATGTCGCCCAGGCGCTGTTTGAGATCCTCCAGAGAGGTGGCCAGGCAGAAAATTGCCATCACCTCCGAAGCCACCACGATGTCGAAGCCGTCCTCGCGCGGGAATCCGTTGGCCGGCCCACCGAGCCCCGCCACGATCTCACGCAGTGCGCGGTCGTTCATGTCCATCACCCGCTTCCAGGTGATGCGGCGCACGTCGATGCCCAGCTCGTTGCCGTGGTGGATGTGGTTGTCCAGCATCGCCGCGAGCAGGTTGTTGGCCAGCGCGATGGCGCCGAAGTCGCCGGTGAAGTGCAGGTTGATGTCTTCCATCGGCACCACCTGGGCGTAGCCCCCGCCCGCGGCCCCGCCCTTGACGCCGAATACCGGACCCAGGCTGGGCTCGCGCAAGCAGATCACCGCCTTCTTGCCAATCAGGTTCAGCGCGTCGCCCAGACCTACTGTCGTGGTGGTCTTGCCCTCGCCGGCCGGCGTCGGGCTGATGGCAGTGACCAGGATGAGCTTGCCGTCCTTGCGCGGGGCCAGCGAGTCGAGGTAGTCGAGCGATACCTTGGCTTTGTAGTGGCCGTAGGGTTCGAGCGCGTCGTCGGGGATGCCGAGCTTCTCCTGGGCCAGCTGAGCGATGCGCCGCAGCTTGGCCCGCTGCGCGATTTCGATGTCGGTGAGCACGAAGATTCCTCGTGGGATGGGTTGACTGGTGCAGCGCCGCAATTCTACCGTCTGCGGCGCATCGTTTCGCCGGAGGTCACTGCGTGGCCAATCAGCGCCCCCTGCGTTCAGTGCGGCCCGCTCCAGGACGTTCGAGAGCACGGGTCGCGGGACGCACCGCAGCGGCCTCGGGCAGCCACGGAAACGCGTCGATGAGTTCCATGATCTCGCCTGCCGCGTCTGCACGATAACCGGGCAGCGATCGGGTGAGCTCGGCGAACTCGGGGCCGCGCAGCAGCCGCAGCAGCTCTTGCACGGAGGGATAAGCAAGCGTCTCGCGGCCCGGCCAGCAGGAGGTAGCGTTCGCTTGCCACCGGCACGAAGTCGAGATCGAACTGGCGCGCCGCCGCTTCCACGCCGAAGCCCGCGTCGGCCATGCCGCTGGCGACGTACGCCGCGACCGCGGCGTGCGTGTATTCCTCGTTCGGCCAGCCATTGATCCGCTGCGGGTCCAGCCCTTCCTCCTCGAGCATGGTTTCCAGCAGGAGCCGCGTCCCGGAGCCGCGCTGGCGATTGATGAACCGGATGTCCGGGCGCGTGAGCGCAGCGATCGAGTCGATGCGCTTTGGGGTTGCCCGGCCGCACGAAGATGCCTTGCTGCCGGTGCACCAGGAAGATCAGGCATTGGCTGTCGGGGCGCAGCCAGCTGCGATACTCGGCTACCGCGCGCGCTCCGCGCTCGCCCTCGGGGACGTGAAAGCCAGCGATGTCGCAAGCGCCGCGGGCCAGCGACGCCAGGGAATCGGCGGCCGACAAGTACTGCAGATCGAGGCCGATGCGTGTGTGCCGGCGCAGCAGCTCGGGGAGCTGGGCGACCGCGTAGCCGTAGCTGGCATGGATACGCAGGGTGGGGCTGTGCTCGGCCAGCACCCGGCTGAGCTCGAGATTGAGCTCGGATGCGATGTTCTCCAGCTGGGGCAGCAGGCGGGCACGGGCGCGCGCCTGCGCCCACACCAGCTTCTCCCCCAGCGGCGAGAGCCTGGCACCGCGGCCCTGCTGCAGCACGACCAGCTCGGAGCCGAAGAACGCCGACCAGCGCGCAAGGATGTTCCAGGCGTGCCGGTACGACATCCCAGCGCGCTGGGCCGCAGCGGTCAGCTTTCCGGTCTCGTGCACCGCTCGCAGCAGGTCGAACAGGCGGTGGTCAACCTCTTCGCCCGGCTTCGTTGCTGAACACCCAGGCGGGGCGGATCTCCATGCGCGTCATATGCACTCTATTTCATATTGAAGCTCACTGGGCATGCTGCTAGCTTGGTTAGTTCTCGTGGGTTATCATACCCGACATATGCACGGCGTTGCATATCTAGAGCCCCTAGATCGGGTGCTGAAAGGAAGAGCGGATGGACCACGGCGGGCAATCGGCGGCGGCTTCAGGCCCCCTTTCCAGCGCCCAGATGCAAGCCGTCGAGCGCGCCCTTACCGACGCATCAGCAGCGCCCGGGAGCGCTCCTCCCCGTGCTGCACGCGATTCAGGACACGCTCGGCTTCGTTCCGGCCCAAGCGGTTCCGGTCATTGCTACGGCGCTGAACCTTTCGCGCGCCGAGGTCCATGGGGTGGTGAGCTTCTACCACGACTTCCGTTCCCACCCGCCCGGACGACATGTGCTGCGGCTGTGCCGCGCCGAAGCGTGCCAGTCGATGGGTGCGGAGCGGATTGCCGAGTGGACGCAAAGGGAAACTGGCATCGGCTTTGGCGCGACAACCGACGGATGGCGAGTTGACGCTGGAGGCGGTGTATTGCCTGGGCAATTGCGCGTGTGCGCCGGCCGCCATGCTCGATGGCGAGGTGCACGGAAGGCTCAATGAGGCCGGCGTCCGCGCGCTGTTGCGCGGGCTGGGAGAGACGAAGTGACGGCGACGGTGTGGATCCCACGCGATACGTCGGCCATCTCGGTCGGCGCCGAGCGTGTGGCTCGCGCCATCCAAGACAGCGCCCGGCGCCGCGGTGAAGCGGTTCAGATCCGTCGCAACGGCTCGCGCGGGCTGTACTGGCTGGAGCCGCTGGTCGAAGTCGAGACGGCGAGCGGGCGCGTCGCCTACGGTCCGGTTGCACCTGAAGACGTCGAATCCCTGTTCGATGCAGGGTTCCTGGCGGGCAAGCCGCATCCGCTCCACCATGGCCCCGTCGATGCCATCCCCTATCTCGCTCGCCAGGAGCGCCTGTGCTTCTCGCGCATGGGCGTGATCGACCCCCTCAGTGTGGAGGACTATGTCGCGCACGGCGGCTTCGCCGGACTGCGCGCCGCGCTGGAAATGACCGGCGCGCAGATCGTGCAGCAGGTCACCGATTCCGGCTTGCGAGGTCGTGGCGGTGCCGCCTTCCCGACCGGCATCAAATGGAAGACGGTGCTGGATGCCGCGGCCACGCCCAAGTACATCGTGTGCAACGCCGACGAAGGCGACTCGGGCACCTTCTCGGACCGCATGCAGATGGAAGGCGATCCCTTCGCGCTGATCGAGGGAATGACGATCGCGGGCGTGGCCGTCGGTGCCGAGCAAGGCTACATCTACGTCCGCTCGGAGTATCCGCTGGCCGAGCGCACGCTCATCGAAGCGATCGAGCGCGCCACGCGCGCGGGCTATCTGGGCGAGAGCCTGGCCGGCAGCGGCAAGCGCTTCCTGCTGGAGGTGCGGCGCGGCGCCGGTGCGTACATCTGCGGCGAAGAGACGGCGCTGCTGGAAAGCCTGGAAGGCAAGCGCGGCATGGTGCGCTACAAGCCGCCCTTGCCGGCCCTGCAGGGGCTGTTCGGCAAGCCGACGGTGGTCAACAACGTGATCACCTTCGGCTCGCTGCCCATCATTCTCGAGAAGGGCGCGGCCTTCTACCGCGACTACGGCATGGGCCGCTCGCGCGGCACCTTGCCGTTCCAGCTCGCCGGCAACATCAAGTACGGCGGGCTGGTCGAGAAAGCTTTCGGTCTCACGCTGCGCGAGCTGCTGTACGACTTCGGCGGCGGGTCCGCCAGCGGCCGGCCGATCCGCGCGGTGCAGGTGGGCGGACCGCTGGGTGCTTTTATCCCGGAGAAGCTGTTCGACACGCCGCTCGACTACGAAGCTTTCGCGCAGGTCGAGGGCATGATCGGCCACGGTGGCGTCGTGGTCTTCGACGACACCGTCGACATGGCGCAGATGGCGCGCTACGCCATGGAGTTCTGTGCGATCGAATCCTGTGGCAAGTGCACGCCCTGCCGCATCGGCTCGACGCGCGGCGTGGAAGTCATCGATCGCATCGTAGCGGACGAGGCTCGCACCAAGAACGTAGCGCTGCTGCAGGATCTGTGCGAAACCATGCTGCACGGGTCGCTGTGCGCGCTGGGCGGGATGACGCCTTTCCCGGTGCTGAGCGCGCTCAAGCACTTCCCCGAGGATTTCCGGAAACCGGCGGCGCGCCGCGCTGCCTAACGTAGACCAGGAGCCTATTCATGTACTCCGTCCGCGAAACCGACTATGGCACTCCCGCCCGGCCGTCCGAGCGTCTGGTGACGCTCGAGATCGATGGCGTCGAAGTAAACGTCCCGGAGGGCACCTCGGTGATGCGCGCCGCAGCAGAGGCGGGCTACAGCATCCCCAAGCTGTGCGCGACCGACATGCTGGAGTCGTTCGGCTCCTGCCGGCTGTGCCTGGTGGAGATCGAGGGTCGCAAAGGCTATCCCGCCTCCTGCACGACGCTGGTAGCGCCTGGAATGAAGGTGCGCACGCAGACTCCGGCGCTGGCGAAGCTGCGGCGCAACGTGATGGAGCTGTACATCTCCGATCACCCGCTCGACTGCCTGACCTGCCCAGCCAACGGCAACTGCGAGCTGCAGGAAATGGCCGGCGCGGTCGGCCTGCGGGACGTCCGCTACGGCTATGACGGCGCCAACCACCTGGTGCAGGAAAAGGACCAGTCCAACCCGTACTTCACCTTCGATCCCACCAAATGCATCGTGTGCTCGCGCTGCGTGCGCGCGTGCGAGGACGTGCAGGGCACGTTTGCGCTCACCGTCGACGGCCGCGGCTTCGCGTCGATGATCTCGCCCAGCGCGAAGGAGAGCTTTTTCGATTCCGAATGCGTGTCGTGCGGCGCCTGCGTGCAGGCCTGCCCCACCTCCACTCTGATGGAGAAGTCCATCATCGATCAGGGTCAGCCCGACCGCAGCGTCGTGACGACCTGTGCCTATTGCGGCGTGGGCTGCTCCTTCCGCGCCGAGATGCGCGGCCCGACGGTGATGCGGATGGTGCCCAACAAGGACGGCCACGCCAATCACGGACACTCGTGCGTCAAGGGCCGCTTCGCGTGGGGTTATGCGACCCACCCGGACCGCATCGTCAAGCCGATGATCCGCAGCAAAATCACGGATCCGTGGAAGGAAGTGGGCTGGGACGAAGCGATCGCCTACGCAGCCGCAGAGTTCAAGCGCATCCAGGCGAAGCACGGCCGCGGCACCATCGGCGGCATCACCTCCTCGCGCTGCACCAACGAGGAAACCTACCTGGTGCAGAAGCTCGTACGGGCGGCCTTCGGCAACAACAACGTCGACACCTGCGCGCGCGTATGTCACTCGCCGACCGGCTATGGGCTCAAGCAGACCCTGGGCGAGTCGGCCGGCACTCAGAACTTCGACTCGGTCGCGCACGCAGACGTGATCATGGTCATCGGCGCCAATCCCACCGAAGGTCATCCGGTGTTCGCCTCTCAACTCAAGCGCCGGCTGCGCGAAGGCGCCCGGCTGATTGTCCTGGACCCGCGCACCATCGGACTGGTGCGCCAGCCGCACGTCCAGGCCGACTATCACCTGAAGCTGCGGCCCGGCACCAACGTCGCGGTCATCAACGCGCTCGCCCACGTCGTGGTCACGGAAGGGCTGCTCAAGGAAGACTACATCCGTGAACGTTGCGACTTGCGCGAGTACGAGAAGTGGAAGGCCTTCATCAGCGAGCCGCGCAACTCACCCGAAGCGATGGAGCCGATTACAGGCGTGCCGGCAGATGCGATCCGCGGCGCCGCCCGGCTGTACGCAAGCGGCCGCAACGCGGCGATTTACTATGGGCTGGGCGTCACCGAGCACAGCCAGGGCTCGACCATGGTGATCGGCATCGCCAACCTGGCGATGGCGACCGGAAACATCGGCCGGCCGGGCGTAGGCGTCAACCCGCTGCGGGGCCAGAACAACGTTCAGGGCTCCTGCGACATGGGCTCGTTCCCGCACGAGCTGCCGGGTTACCGGCACGTCTCGGACAGCCGCGTGCGCGCGTTGTTCGAGTCGGAGTGGAACGTAACGTTGGACCCTGAGCCAGGCCTGCGCATCCCCAACATGCTCGATGCCGCGATCGATGGCACCTTCCGCGGCCTGTACGTCCAGGGCGAGGACATCGCCCAGTCCGATCCCAACACCCAGCACGTGACCGATGCGCTGAGCGCTCTGGAGTGCCTGGTGGTGCAGGACCTGTTCCTCAACGAGACCGCCAGATTCGCCCACGTCTTCCTGCCGGGCTCATCGTTCCTGGAGAAGAACGGTACGTTCACCAACGCGGAGCGGCGCATCTCGCCGGTACGCAAGGTCATGCCGGCGCTCTCGGGCCTGGAGGACTGGGAGGTCACCGTCGCGCTGTCCGAAGCGCTGGGCTACCCGATGCCCTACCGGCATCCCTCCGAGATCATGGACGAGATCGCGCGCCTGACGCCGACCTTCACCGGCGTGAGCTACGCCAAGCTCGATCGCCTCGGCAGCATCCAGTGGCCCTGCAACGACGCGGCCCCCGAAGGCACCCCGGTGATGCACATCCAGCAGTTCGTGCGCGGCAAGGGCAAGTTCATCCTCACCGAGTACATCCCGACCGACGAGCGGGCGACCTGGGAATATCCGCTCCTGCTCACCACCGGCCGCATCCTCAGCCAGTACAACGTCGGCGCTCAGACCCGCCGCACGGAGAACAACCGCTGGCACCACGAGGACGTGCTGGAGATCCATCCGCACGACGCGGAGCAGCGCGGCATTCGCGAGGCGGACTGGGTCGGCATCCGCAGCCGCGCGGGTGAGACCGTGCTGCGGGCCACCATCACGGAGCGCATCCAACCCGGCGTGGTCTACACCACCTTCCATTTCCCCTGGTCGGGTGCCAACGTCGTAACGACGGAGAATTCGGACTGGGCCACGAATTGCCCGGAGTACAAGGTCACCGCGGTGCAGGTCACGCGGGTGATGCAGCCGTCCGAGTGGCAAAAAGACTACATCCGCTTCTCGCAGACGCAGGATGATCTTCTCGAGCAGCGCGAACGCGCCGGTGCCTAGCCCATGGATCCGCACCACCTGGTCAACATGGCCAACCAGATCGGCGCGTTCTTCCAGAGCGAGCCCGATCACGCGCTCGCCCTGGAAGGCATTGCCGGTCACCTCAAGCGGTTCTGGGATCCGCGCATGCGCAAGCAGATCCTGGCGTGGCTGGACGAACACGGCGGCGAAGGCCTGACCGATCTGGTGGCCGAAGCGCTGCGCACGAATCGAGAGAAGCTGGTGGCCTGATCAGGGGCTAGGGACTGAAGGGGCTGGGTGACTACCTGCCCTTACTCAACCCTGATCCTCCGGACTCGATATCACGATCACGGACAGCATGTGGATCGGTGTGCGGATCAGGCGCTCGGGGCCGTGCGGGACGTTACCTCGGAAGGTCAGAGCGTCGCCGGGCTCGAGCACGTAGGTCTGCTTGCCGTGCCGGTACTCGATCTTGCCCTCCAGCAGATAGATGAACTCGGTGCCGGGATGCTCGAAGCTGGGGAACACTTCCGAGGCGTCGTCCATCGTCACCAGGAACGGCTCGAAGCTCTTGCGCGGACCCTTGTCGTACGCCAGCAGGTGGTAGGTGTGGCCGCGTTTGGTGCCCCTGCGCACCACCTCCATGCCCTCGCTCGCTTTCACCAGCTGCGCGCCGCCGGCGGGCAGCTCGTAGTCACGGAACAGTTGCGCCATCGACACGCCCAGCGCCTGCGAAATGCGTGACAGCGTGTCCAGACTCATCGCCGCTTGCCCCGTCTCGATCTTGGACAGCATGCCGCGGCTGATGCCGGCCTGGGATGCAACGTCGGCAATGGTCAGACGATCGCGCTGGCGGAGCGCCCGGATGACGCCGCCGAGGTAGCGATCCAGTGCCGGCCGCGCTGCGCCGCCTGAGTCCTGCGGCGCACGCGGTGCGCGTCTGGCCCTCTTGCGCTCCAAGGTTGCCGGTTTAGCTGCCATTGGCGCGCTGGCCGGGATATTTCGTCAGGACGGGGGATGCCAGACAGAGTGATGCGACTACGAGCGTCGCTCCCACCCCGGAATCCAGTCGGTGCCGGCAAGCGGCAGGCGCGCCATCGCCGCTGCTTCGAGCGTCAGCGCGACCAGATCCTCGCGCTCCAGGTTGTGCACGTTGGACTTGCCGCAGGCGCGTGCGACCGTGGTGAGTTCCATCACCATGGTCTTGAAGTAGTTCCTCAGATGCCGCGCGGCAACCGCCGGTTCGAGGCGCTGCTCCAGGATCGGGTCCTGGGTGGTGATGCCGACCGGGCACCGGCCGGTGTGGCAGTGGTGGCAGGTGCCCGGGTGCGCGCCCAGCTTTTCGTAGTCGGGCACTGCGCTGTGATGCTCGCCGCCCTGAAAGTACGTCTCGTTGTTGCACCCCAGGGCGAACAACGCGCCCTGGCCGATCGAAACCGCGTCTGCACCCAGTGCGAGCGCTTTGGCGACGTCGGCGCCGGTGCGGATTCCGCCCGAGACGATGAGCTGCACCTTGCCGCGCATGTCCATCTCCTCGAGCGCGTCCACCGCCTGGCGCAGCGCCGCCAGCGTGGGTACACCGACGTGCTCGATGAAGACGGTCTGCGTAGCCCCGGTGCCGCCCTGCATGCCGTCCACCACCACCACGTCGGCACCGGCGTGCACCGCGAGCTTGACGTCGTGGTAGGTGCGGGTCGCGCCGATCTTCACGTAGATCGGAACCTCCCAGTCGGTCACCTCGCGCAGCTCGTTGATCTTGATCACCAGGTCGTCCGGACCGGTCCAGTCGGGATGCCGGCACGCCGAGCGCTGGTCGATGCCGGCGGGCAGCGTGCGCATGGCGGCCACGCGCGGGCTGATCTTCTGGCCCAGCAGCATGCCGCCGCCGCCGGGCTTGGCGCCCTGCCCGATCACCACCTCGATGGCATCGGCCTGGCGCAGGTCGTCCGGGTTGAAGCCGTAGCGCGAGGGCAGGCACTGGTAGACCAGCGTCTTCGACGATCTGCGCTCCTCCTGGGTCATGCCGCCGTCGCCGGTCGTGGTGGAGGTGCCGAGCTCGGTCGCCGCCCGGCCCAGTGCCTCCTTCACGTTCGCGGACAGCGAGCCGAAGCTCATGCCGGCAAAGGTGATGGGGATGGCGAGCTCGATCGGTTTGCGGGCGAAGCGGGTGCCCAGCACCGTGGTGGTGTGGCACTTCTCGCGGTAGCCCTCAAGCGGGTAGCGCGACACCGACGCGCCTAGAAAGACCAGATCGTCGAAGTGCGGCAGGCGGCGCTTGGCGCCGAGCCCGCGGATCTCGTACAGGCCGCTTGCGGCGGCGTGCTGGATGTAGTCGATGATCGTGCGATCGAAGGTCGCGCTCTCCTCCCGCTGGATGGGCTCGAGCCGGGGCGGTGGTTGCTGCATCGCGCTCTCCGCGGTGGGACGGTCAATATTCCTGGCCGGCATCTGCGTTCCAGTGGTACAGGCTGCGCATCGACGCGACGCGCTTGAACTCCGTCGGGTCATAGCTGAATCCGGCCTGAGCGAGCAGCGCCGCAACGCCGGCGCGGTCCGCTTCGGTCATGGGCTCGATGTGCGCATCGGCGCCCAGCGACTTGATCGTGCCGCGCACGTAGAGCACCGCTTCATACAGCGAGTCGCCGAGCGCATCGCCGGCGTCGCCGCACACCACCAGCCGGCCGGCCTGGGCCATGAAGGCCGAGTAGTTGCCGACGCTGCCTCCCACCACGATGTCGATTCCCTTCATGGAGATGCCACAGCGCAGCGACGCATCGCCCTCGATCACCAGCACGCCGCCGTGCCCGCTCGCCCCCGCGGCCTCCGAGGCGAAGCCCTTGACGCGCACCGAGCCGGACATCATGTTCTCGGCCACGCCCCAGCCGACGTTGCCGTGCACGGTGAGGTCCGCGAGCTTGTTCATGCCGCCCAGGTAGTAGCCGCCGTGGCCGCGCACGTCGATGCGCACCGGATGGTCGATGCCCACTGCGATGCTGTGTGCACCATTCGGGTTCAGCACGTCGATCTGCGTGACGCCGCTCGCGGGCAACTGGCGGTGCAGGAACTGGTTGAGCTCGCGCACCGAGCCGTGCGCGAGATCGAACACCTTCTCGGTGGCGGCGCGCGGCTGCGTCGCTAGATCTTCCATACGTACAGCTCCTCCGGCATGGGCTCGAACAGCTTCGCGCTGTTCACCCCGGCAGATGCGCGAGCCCGCGGAACTCGGAGGCGATCGCAACGTAGTCATCGGTTTCCGCGACAATCGCCGGCTTGCAGGCGAACGCGTCGCGCACGAGCGCGAGCTTGTCGCGCGTGCCGATCAGGAACGTATAGAAGCCATCCAGCACCTCGAAGCCCTGCTGGAGCGCCGCCTCCAGCACGTCGCCTTCGCGCATGCGCCACTCGAGGAAGCGGGTGGCGGCTTCGGTGTCGTTGTCGGTATCGAAACGGATGCCGCGGTGCTCGAGCTTGCGCCGGATCATGAACGGATTGGAGATGGTGCCGTTGTGCACCAGGCAGAAGTCCTCGCCCGCCGTGAAGGGATGGGCACGATCGGGCGTCACCGCCGACTCGGTCGCCATGCGGGTGTGGCCGACTACATGCGTGCCCGCAACTTCACCGAGCGCGTAGCGTTGGGCGATCTCGGCGGGCGGTCCGATGTCTTTGTAGATATCCATGCTGCGTCCCGCAGACAGCAGGTGCAGCTGCGCAAAGCGCTCCTTCACCCAGGGCTTGACCCGCTCGAGCGGTTCACGGCAGGTCAGGATCGCATGGTTGCCTTTGACGGCCATCGCCGCCGTGGTACCAAAGCTGCGGATGAACTCGGCCTCGAACGGTGCCCAGTCGTAGTCCCAGCTCGGCGCGAACACGCTGTACTTGCGCTCGGCCTGCGGCAGCTCTTGCGTGAACACGGCCATGCCGGCCGATTCCGGCCCGCGTGCCGCCATCTCCATCAGGATCGGTGTCATCAGCGCGCCGAGCTGGTCGCGCATGGCCGGATTCTTGATCAACAGGCCCACTATTCCGCACATTGCCTTGCCCTCGACAGATCAGAAAAACTCCAGGTAGCGGTCCACTTCCCACCCCGAGACGTGGCGCTGGTACTCCACCCACTCCATCCGCTTCAGGCGCAGGAACTCCTCGGCCAAGTCTTTGCCGATGGCGTCGCAGATGACTTCGTCGGCTTCCAACGCGTCCAGCGCCTCGTTCAGGTTCTGCGGCAGGACGCCGATACCCGCCTTCTTGAGCTCCGCGCTGCTCCATTCGTACAGGTTGGTGTTGTTGGGCGGCCCCGGGTCCATCTTCTTGGCCACGCCGTCCATGCCGGCGGCGAGAATGGCGGCGGACGCGAGGTAAGGATTGCAGGAGCCGTCGGGCAGCCGCATCTCCAGACGTCCGTACGGGATCGCGCACCATGCACGTACGATTGTTGTCGCCGTAGGTGATATAGGCCGGCGCCCACGTCGCCCCCGACAGCGCCCGGCCGACGACCAGCCGCTTGTAGGAATTCACCGTCGGCGCACAGATCGCGGTCAGTGCGTGCGCATGCTGCAGCAGCCCGCCGAGGAACTGATAGCCCATCTTGGACAGTCCCAGCCCGTTCTTGTCCTTGTCGTCCTGGAACAGGTTCCTGGTCTTGTCGTCGCCGACCGAGATGTGGAAGTGGCCGCCGGTGCCGGTGCGGTTGGAGAACGGCTTGGGCATGAACGTGGCGATCATGCCCATCTGGTTGGCAATCTCCGAAGTCGCCATCTTCAGATAGATGTGCCGGTCCGCCGTGGTCAGCGCGTCGGCATAGGTGAAGTTCACTTCGAACTGGCCGTTGGCGTCTTCGTGGTCGATCTGGTACACGTCGATCCCGACGCGCCGCAGCGCGTCCACCAGCCGCTCGAGGAACGCGGCGCTGCGCGCGAGCCCTTTGTAGTCGTAGCAGGGCTTCTCCAGGTTGTCGCTGTCGTCGCACGGCCCGACGCTGCCGTCGGCACGGCGTTTGAGCAGCATGAACTCCGGCTCGATGCCCGGTGTACAAGGTCAGGCCCTTCTTCGCCAGTGCGTCGAGCGCGTTCTTGAGCACCAGGCGCGAATCGTAGGGGTACGGCTTCCCGCGCACGTGTCCCCAGGTGGCCATGCGCGCGAAGCCCGGCATCCACGGGACGATCTGCAGCGTGTCGAGATCACCCACCGCCATGTAGTCCGGTCCGTGCGGTCCCATGCCGAAGCCCCACAGCGCGAACCCCGCGAAGCCGGCGCCGTCGGTCAGCACCATGTCCAGATGCTCGACCGGGACGGCCTTGGCCTTGGCGGCACCGTGGATGTCCACGAACTGCGCCAGAATGAACTTGATGTCGTTGTCCTTGAGAAACTTCTTCGCCTGCTGCGGTGTCATGGTCTCCCTCTCTCCTGCACCATCGAAAGCCCCGGCCCGTCCGGAAAAAACTTGCGCAGTCCTACCGCACCTCCGCCCTCTTCGCGAGCAATGCCGAGCAGCGTCTCCCACAGATACGGACCGAACGTGCCGTCGCACCAGATTCGCAGCAGCGGCCCGGCCTGGGTGCGGTCCCACAGCACCATTACGGAAACGCCGATCATGGAAGTCATGATTACCAGCGGCTCGTGCGCTGCTTGCGACTTGAAGTCCACGCTGCAGGTCTGCACCAGCAGATCGTTCAGCCGCTGACCCGCGAGCGCTAGGGCGGCGTCCTGACGCAGGACCGGATAGAGGCCAGGCCCGGGTGCGAGCATCGTGCGGGTGCGTTCAACCGCGGCACCGCCGAGACCGTCCTCCACGAAGAACTCGGAACGCCCTAACCTCGCAACGAGGACGCCGTCAGCCGTGCGCGTCCAGGCGTTCACCCCTTCCGGGGCGCTGATCCCCTGGTCACGCAGCCATGCCTCAGCCTGCGGGCCTTTCACGCCCATGCGCGGCAGGCAACTGACGTCGGTCAGCATGATCGGCAAAGTCGCGTCAACATCTCCGTGCAGCTCAGCCGCGGCCAGCATGCCGTGAAGCGAGGTCTGGCGCGGGCTGTCTTGAACCAGCAGATCGTGCAGCGGGCTGCGCCGCAGGCCGGGGCTCACGTCTGCCGCTCCGCTGCCGGATCGTAGAATGGGGTTTTGACGACCTGGGCCTCGACCATGCGCCCGGCGTCGGCGCGGATGGTGAAGCGCGCCCCTTCCTGCGCCATCTCCGGTGCGACGAATGCCAGGCCAACATAACGCCCGAGGCTTTCGCTGAAGGCGATGCTGGTCACCCGACCAGCCATGTCGCCGTTGCCGATGACCAGGTGACATTCCTTGGGAGGCTCGCCGGAAAACCCCTGGTCGAGCGCGAAGCCGGCCAGCTTGTGCTTGCGCGCCTGCTTCTCGATGATGCGCAAGCTGCGCTGGCCGACGAAGAAGGGCTTGTCCATGCGCAGGGTCCATTCGAGCGCCGCATCGTAGGGTACGGTCAATCCGTCGGTATCCTGGCCGATGATGATGTGCCCCTTCTCCAACCGCAGCACGCGCTGGGCTTCCACGCCGAAGGGCCGGATGCCGAATTCCCGGCCGGCTTCCATCAACGCATCCCACAAGTGCGCGCCGTACTCGGCCGGCGTGTGGATCTCATACCCGAGCTCGCCGACGAACCCGACGCGCAGGATACGCACCGGAACGCCGGCTACCTCGTCTTCGCGCACGCCCAGGTAAGGAAAAGCGGCCCTGGACAGATCCATTGCGGTGAGCTTGGACAGCGCCGCGCGCGACTGCAGCCCTGCGAGGTTCATCGCGGCATACGCGCCCGTCACGTTGACAATGCCCACCTGCATGCCCCATATCGTGTTCAGGCGCACGAGCTCCCGATAAACGGTCGCCGACCCGGTGGTCGTGGTGGTGAAGTAGAACTGCTGCTCGGACAACCGCGCCACGACGCCGTCGTCGATGACTACCCCACTCTCGTCGAGCATCACGGCGTAGCGCGTCATGCCGGCTTTCAGGTTGGCGAACTTCCCCGTGTAGACACGCTCGAGGAAAGCGGCCGCATCGGGTCCGAACAGATCGATCTTGCCCAGCGTGCCCACGTCGATCAGGCCAAGCCGGCTGCGGACCGCACGCACCTCCTCGCGCACACACTCGCTCTTGCCCTTGCCGGGTTGCGCATAGAACTCGGGCCGCAGCCAGTTGCCGGCCTGCATCCACACCGCACCCAGCGCATCGTGGCGGCTGTGCAGCGGTGTGCGCCGCACAGGGGTGAAGCCACGCCCCGCCAGGTGCGCCAGCGGCACCGGGTGGAAGAACGGCCGCGCGGTGGGGGTGCCGATCTGCTCGATGGGCTCGCCGCGAATCTTCGCCAGCACGCGCACCGCGTGCATGTTGGAATGCTTGCCCTGACTGGGACCCATGCCGATGGTCGAGTAGCGCTTCAGCAGCTCGATGCTGTCGAAGCCCTCCTGAGCCGCGTTGAACAGATCGTCGAGCTGCAGATCCTCATCGAAGTCGACGAAGTTCTTGCCCTGAGGATGCGCGAAGCAGGGGTAGGGATGGGTGGGCCGGCGCGTCTCCGGTTGCACCGACGGGAGCGGTCCTGTAGACCGCCCGAGAGACTGCACGGCCTCCAGGCCCGCCCGCTCGCCGTCGCGCAGCTTCTCGTCGAGCGCATGGATCCCGTTCACCCGGCCAGCAGCGAACACGCCGGGCGGCAACGACGCCGGGACGAACTGCTCGATCGCAGTGTCGTAGCGCATCTTCGCGCCCGCCTGGTACAGCAGGTTCGCGGCGGGCGCGAAGCCCACGCTCATCAGGACCCCGTCGCAGGCGACGCGTTCGCTGCGCGAGGCGTTCGCCTCGCCGCTGGCGGCCACCGGGCATATCACCGCCGCAGTCACGCCCTGGCTCGACCCGACCGCCTCGTAGATGCAGGCGCCCTTCACAATGCGAATTCCGGCCTGCGCGAGCCGTTGTCCGTCCGGTCCCGTCTCACCTTCGGGACGTAAATCGACTACGGTCACGACTTTGACCCCCGCTTGCAGCAAGTCGAGCGCGGCGGCATAGCCTTCGCTGTTGGCTGTGAGCATCACCGCGGCATCCATCGGCTTCACCGCATAGCGGTAGATGAGCCGCTGTGCGGCGGAAGCCAGCATCACGCCGGGCAGGTCGTTGTTGCGAAACACGGCCGGCTGCTCGAATGCGCCGGCGGCGACCACAACCGAGCGGGCTCGGACCTTGGTCATGCGCCGGGTGTCGACCAGCGGGACCCAGTGGTCGGCGTAGTACCCGGCGGCCCATGTTCCCGTGCGCATCTGCAACCCGGCGATGCCACGCACCTCCTGGAGCAACCCGCCAAGCTGGGTCGCTGCAACCTGGCTACCGCCGCAAGCGTAACTGAGGCTGCCACCCGCGCGCGCGTTTTCGTCCACCAGAAGCACCGATGCGCCGGCTTTCGCCGCCGCGATGGCCGCCGCCAGCCCGGCCGCACCGGCCCCGATCACCAGCACGTCGCAGAAGTCGTAGCGCTTGGCGGTGATGAGCCGAGGTGCGTCGAACTTGGGCCGGCCCAGTCCGCTCAAGCGGCGGAAGAACCGCTCCCACGCAGGCGCCAAGGCCCTCGGCCGGTGGAAACTCTTGTAGTAGAACCCCACCGGAAGCAGCGCCGACAGGTTGTCGACAATCCGCGCCCGGTCACGTTTGACTCCGCCAAAGGTGTTGACCGCCGACAGGTCCATGCCTTCGGTCAAGGCCGTGACGTCTGCGCGCAGGTTGATGTGGGCAGCATCTTCCACCAGCGCATTCGCGTCGTGGTTGGCCATCGACAGGACGCCGCGCGGACGGTGGTACTTGAAACTGCGGCCGAGCACGTTGACGCCGCATGCGAGCAGGGCGCTGCTGATCACGTCGCCGGCGAAGCCGCTGTACGCGTGCCCCTCGAAGCGGAAGTCGAGCGGCTGCGAGCGGTCGAGCCACTCACCTGCGAGCGACGGCAATCGGCTGCTCATGCCCGCTCCTCGCCCCACAAGTAGGTACGCAGCACGCGGTCAGCGGCCGTGTCGCGCTCGGCGATGAACCAGACGCCGCTGGCGACGTGGTACCACCACTCCTTCTTGACGCCCGGGGAGCCGTTGCGGTTGAACACGTAGCTGGCCCATTCATCGTCGGTGCAGGTATCCGGGTCCGGCATCGATCGGACCTCGCCGGCATACGCGAACTCCGTGACCGGACGCGGACCATTGATGGGACAGTGCAGCAGCTTCATGGGCTAGTGTCCTACCGCCGCCGCACCCTTCTCGCCGGTCAGCTCGTAGCGAGCGAAGCGGGCGAGCGAAAACCCGCGGATCAGCGGATGATCCTCGTCCTTGGCGAGCGTGTGGCTCATGGTCTTGCCGCACACCGGCGTCGCCTTGAACCCCCACGTACCCCAGCCCGAGTCGAGGTAGAAACCCTCGACCGGCGTCTTGCCCATGATCGGCGCGAAGTCGGGCGTCATGTCCGCCATGCCGGTCCATTGACGATTGACCTTGGCCGTCGACAGGAACGGAAACATGTCCAGCATGTGCGCGGACAACCCTTCGGCAAAATCCAGGGTCGAGCGGGTCGATTGCACTTCGTAGGGATCCAGCGAGGCGCCCATCACCAGCTCGCCACGGGCGGACTGGCTCACGTAGACGTGCAGGCTGCCCGAGACGAAGATCTGGTCGAGCCAGGGCTTCATGGGCTCGCTCACCATGGCCTGGAGCGGGTGGACGTAGATCGGCGAGCGCAACCCGACCATGTCGAGCACCCGCGGCGTGAACCCGGCCACCGCGCACAGCACCTTCGGCGTCGAGATGGTGCCGCGGTTGGTGCGCAAGCCTGCGACCTTGCCGGCGCGGACCTCGATGCCGGTGACCTCGGTTTGCTGGTGGATTTCGACACCCCGCCGGTCGGCACCGCGGCCGTACCCCCAGGCGACCGCATCGTGACGCGCGATGGCACCCGGTGCGTGATACAGCGCGCCCAGAATCGGCGCGTGGCCGCCGCAGGTGATGTCGAGCTGCGGACACGATCGCTTGATGAACTCCGGACCGACCACCTCGCTGTCGACGCCGAAGTGCTTGTTCACCTCGGCGCGCCAGCGCATCGTGCGAAGCGCGGAATCGGTGTGCGCGAGCGTGAAGTGGCCGCGTGTGGAGTAGAACAGATTGAGGTCGAAGTCCTCGGCCAGGTCCTGGTACAGCCGCACGCTCTCGTCGTAAAAGGCCACACCCTCGGGCGTCAGGTAGTTCGAGCGGATGATGGTGGTGTTGCGGCCGGTGTTCCCTCCGCCCAGATAGCCCTTCTCGAGCACCGCCACGTTGGCCATCCCATGATCGCGCGCGAGGTAGTAGGCGGCGGCCAGCCCGTGGCCGCCAGCGCCGATGATCACGGCGTCGTAGGCGGACTTGAGGCCGGCTGTGGACGCGGAACATCCGAGGCTCGGGGTAGTCCCGGCTGAAGGCGAAGCGCAACAGGCCCAGCGGCATCGAGCAGTCGGCCACAGAACGTTCAAGGAATCGTTGTATTGTCCGGTTCGATTCCGGGTCCTGTCAATCATTGAGTGCAACATTTATTCCTGTGAGGAAACACAGCCAAGGCCATCAAGAGCCGCGTTGCGCCCGTCCGTCCCGGCCATTGATTACAATCCCCGTCTGAACCATTCCCTGGCACCACAAAATGATCGCCGCTGAACTGGCCTCCGGGCTGAGCGGGCCGCTGCTCAAGCTCGAACAGCAGATTCTGCGCAGCCACCAGCCCATCGAACACTGGCTGCGCGCCCACTGGCTCGAGCACGAGACACCGTTCTACGCGTCGGTGGACCTGCGCAACAGCGGGTTCAAGCTCGCCCCGGTCGACACCAACCTGTTCCCGGGTGGGTTCAACAACCTGAAGCCGGAGTTCCTGCCCCTGTGCGTCCAGGCCGCCATGGCGGCGGTGCAGAAGCTCTGCCCGGACGCCAAGGGCGCGCTGCTCGTCCCTGAGAACCACACGCGCAACCAGTACTACCTGCAGAACGTCGTGCAGATCCAGTCCATCCTGCGCATGGCCGGTATGAAGGTGCGGGTCGGGACACTCATACCCGAAGTCACCGCCCCGACGACGCTCGATCTGCCGGGCGGTGCCAAACTCACGCTCGAGCCGCTGGTCCGCCGCGGCAATCGGATCGGTTTGCAGGATTTCGACCCCTGCGTCGTGGTGCTCAACAACGATTTGTCGGCCGGGGTTCCCGCTATCCTGGAGAACCTCGAACAGCAGGTCATTCCCCCGCTATTTGCCGGCTGGGGAACCCGGCGCAAATCGCGCCACTTCGGCGCCTATAGCCGTATCGCCACCGAGTTCGCTGCCTTGGTGGACATCGACCCGTGGTTGATCGACCCCTACTTCGGGGTGTGCGGCGAGATCAACTTCCAGGAGCGGACCGGCGAGGAATGCCTGGCCGGCTGGGTGGACGCGGTGCTGACCAAGATTCGCGGCAAGTACAAGGAGTACGGCATCGACCGCGAGCCGTTCGTGATCGTCAAAGCCGACGCCGGTACGTATGGTATGGGCATCATGACGGTGAAGGATCCGGCCGATGTGCGCGACTTGAACCGCAAGCAGCGCAACAAGATGGCGGTGGTCAAGGAAGGCCTGAGCGTGACCGACGTCCTGGTGCAGGAAGGCGTTTATACCTTCGAGACGGTGAAGGACGCGGTGGCCGAGCCGGTGATCTATATGATCGACCAGTTCGTCGTCGGCGGGTTCTATCGGGTGCACACCGGCCGCGGCCAGGACGAGAACCTGAACGCGCCCGGCATGCAGTTCGAGCCCATGCCGTTCGACACCTCCTGTCTGCTGCCCGATCCGGAAGCCAATCCGGATTGCGGAGTGAACCGGATGTACGCCTACGGCGTGATCGCCCGCCTCGCGCTCGCCGCCGCCAGCCTCGAGCTGGAGGAGATGGCGGCGGAGCAGGAGGCACGGGCGGAGCGTTTGCGCAAGCTGGCGTGAGGGCGGTGATCAGTGATCGGTGATCCGTGATCGGCATACCGAGCGACGGCATCGCGCATGCCATACTGATCACCGATCACCGATTACTGGTATCGCCTTCATGAAGTTCGCCTTCATCCTCGACCCGCTCGATTCCCTCAAGACCTACAAGGACTCCTCCTACGCGATGATGGAGGAGGCGGCCCGCCGCGGCCACACGCTGTCGGTGCTGCACCAGGAGCACATCCTCTGCCGCGAGGGTCGGGTGCTGGCCCGGTCCGCTCCGCTCACGCTCACCGGCCATCAGCACGACTGGTACGCGCTGGACGAAGCCGCCGAGCTGCCGCTGTCGGCCTTCGACGCTGTACTCATGCGCAAGGATCCTCCCTTCGACATGGAGTACATCTACAGCACCTACTTGCTGGAGCTGGCCGAACGGCAGGGCGCGCGCGTGATCAATCGCCCGCGCAGCCTGCGCGACTACAACGAGAAGTTCTCGGTGACCCGTTTCGACCGGTTCACCGTCCCGACCCTGGTCACGCGGCTGGAGAGCGAGATCCGCGCGTTCCTGGAAGCACAACAGGATATCGTGCTCAAGCCGCTCGATGGGATGGGCGGTGCGTCGGTGTTCCGTCTGCACCGGCAGGACCACAACATCGGCGTCGTCATCGAGACGCTGACCCACTATGGCAGGCGCACGGTGATGGCGCAGCGCTACATCCCCGAGATCACCCAAGGTGATAAGCGGGTCCTGCTGGTGGACGGCAAGCCCGCCCCCTTCGTCCTGGCGCGCATCCCGAAGGCCGGCGAGACGCGCGGGAACCTCGCTGCCGGTGCCCGCGGCGTCGCCCAGCCGCTGTCTGCCCGCGACCGCGAGATCGCGGAAGCAGTCGGCCCGGTGCTGGCGGCGGACGGGCTCCTGCTCGTCGGACTCGACGTCATCGGCGATTTCCTCACCGAAGTCAATGTGACCAGCCCGACCGGCATGCGCGAGATCCAGGAGCAGACCGGGTTCAGCGTGGCCGGGATGATGATCGACGCGCTCGAGCGAGCGGCTCGCTGAGCCGCTCCAGGCGCGAGCGACGTAGGCACTAGGCGCGAGAGCTACAGTGCTGAACGGCGCACTGTCGTGCGCCTTCTCTCGTGGCTCGCGCCTCGTGCCTCGCGCCTTCTCACGTCGTGCCTCGAAGCTAGAGCCTAGTGCCTGTGGCCGGGGTAGAATCGTCGTCATCCGACTCCCGGTGACTCTGCTCTTGGCATGGTAGGCATCCTCATCGTCGCCCACGGCACTCTGGGCGAGAGCCTCATCCACTGCGCCAGCCATGTGCTGGGCAGCCGGCCGCTGAACCTCATGCAGGTCGGCGTGACCACTCACGACGACCCGCAGCAGATCCTCCCGCAAGCCATCAAGCTGGTGCGTCAGCTCGACCATGGCGACGGGGTGCTGGTGCTGACCGACGTCTACGGCGCCACCCCGTCCAACATCGCCTCGAAGCTGCTGATCCCGGGCCGGGTGGAAGGCGTTGCCGGGGTCAACCTGCCGATGCTGGTACGTGCGCTCACCTATCGCAAGGAGCCACTCGACGTGGTGGCGCGCAAGGCGGTTTCCGGCGGCGTAGAAGGCGTGATGCAGATGCCAGCGGCGAGTCGGGGCAATGCAGCAACGGGAAGTTGAAATCGTCAACAAGCTGGGCCTGCACGCGCGCGCGTCCGCCAAGCTCACCCAGCTCGCCGGCCAGCATCAGTGCGAAGTCTGGCTGTCGCGCAACGGCCGGCGGGTGAACGCCAAGAGCATCATGGGCGTGATGATGCTCGCCGCGCCGAAAGGCTCGCGCGTCATGGTCGAGACCAGCGGCGCGGACGAAGAGCAAGCGATGAACGGCATCGTCCAGTTGATCGCGGAGAAGTTCGGGGAAAGCGAGTGAGGCTCGAGACACGAGGCACGGGGCACGAGAGGACGCGCAGCGTTCCGGCGCCGCTCGGCCTCTGATCTCGAGCCTCGCACCTCGCGCCTCGAGCCTCGCGCCTATGTCCTTTACGATCCACGGCATCGGCGTCTCCGGCGGCATCGCCATCGGGCGCGCGCACCTGCTCACCAATACCCGGCTCGAGGTCGAGCACTACGACATTGCGCCCACCGAGATCGAGGCCGAGCAGGCGCGCTTCGACAACGCCATCGCCACGGCCCGCAACGAGCTGGCCGCCCTGGTCCACCACATCCCCGAGAATGCCCCGCCGGAGTTCGAGGGCTTTCTCGACCTGCATCTGATGATCCTGGGCGACAGCACGCTCTCGGAAGTGCCCAAGGAGATCATCGCCAACCAGCGCTCCAACGCCGAATGGGCGCTCACCCAGCAGGCCGAGTCGCTGCTCAGCCAGTTCGACCGCATCGAAGACGCTTACCTGCGCGAGCGCAAATCCGACGTCGTGCAGGTCGTGGAACGGGTGCTCAAGGCGTTGACCGGGCAGCCACGCACGATCCCCGCACCCCTGCATCCGGAGGAGGACAGCGTGCTGGTGGCGCACGATTTGTCGCCGGCCGACGTGATCCTGTTCAAGCAGCACCGCTTCGCCAGCTTCATCACCGACCTGGGCGGGGCCACGTCGCACACCGCGATCCTGGCGCGCAGCCTGAACATCCCCTCGATCGTGGCTCTGCATCACGCCCGCCAGCTGATCCGCGAGAGCGAGCTGTTGATCATCGACGGCAGCTACGGCGTGGTGATCGTCAATCCCGACGCCAACGTGCTCATGGAGTACGAGCTGCGCCGCGAACAGTGGCAGCTCGAGCGCGAAAAGCTCAAGCGCCTCAAGACCACGCGCGCCGCGACGCTGGACGGAACGCGCGTCGAGCTGCAGGCCAACATCGAGCTGCCCGAGGACGTGGCGCAAGCCAAGGACAACGCCGCCGCCGGCATCGGCCTGTTTCGCAGCGAGTTCCTGTTCCTCAGCCGGGCGGAAATGCCGGGCGAGGACGAACAGTTCGAGGCCTACCGCAGAGTGGCGGTGGAGATGGACGGGCTTCCCGTCACGGTACGCACGCTCGACCTGGGCGCGGACAAGCACCCCAACGGCGTGCAGCAGCGGTTCTCGCCCAATCCGGCCCTCGGGTTGCGCGCAATCCGCCTGTGCCTGGCCGAGCCGCAGATGTTCCATCGCCAGCTGCGCGCGATCCTGCGCGCCTCGCACTACGGCAAGATCAAGATCCTGATACCGATGCTGTCCACCGTCCATGAGCTCAACCAGACGCTGCACCTGATCGCCGAGGCCAAGCGCAGCCTGGACGAAGCGGGGATCGCCTACGACGGCGAGATCAAAGTCGGCGGCATGATCGAGGTCCCCGCGGCAGCGCTCTCGCTGGGCGCGTTCCTCAAGCGCCTGGACTTCGTTTCCATCGGCACCAACGACCTGATCCAGTACACGCTGGCCATCGACCGCACCGACGACGCCGTAGCGCATCTGTACGACCCCCTCCATCCGGCGGTGCTGGGGCTGGTCGCCCACATCATCCGCGGGGCCCAGAAGGCCGGCAAGCCGGTAGCGGTGTGCGGCGAGATGGCCGGCGACGTGAAGCTCACGCGCATCCTGCTCGGCTTCGGGCTGCGGCAGTTCTCCATGCATCCGGCGCACCTGCTGAGCATCAAGCAGCAGGTGCTGCGCTCGGATATCGAGGACGTGACGCAGCTCGCCGGGAAGATGCTGAAGACCGACGATCCGGACCGTCTGCACGCGCTGCTGGACAAGATGAACGCCTGATGCGCATCGACTCCGAACAGCTGCACGCTCACTTGCGGCGTGGACTGCAGCCGCTGTACACGATCTACGGTGAAGAGACGCTGCTGGCGCTGGAATCCGCCGACCGCATCCGCGCCCGCGCACGTGACGACGGGTACAGCGAGCGCGAAGTGCTCACGGTGGAGTCCGGCTTCGACTGGTCTGTCCTGGCCATGAGCGCAAACAGCCTGTCCCTGTTCGGTTCCCGCCGCATCCTCGAGTTGCGTATCCCCAGCGGCAAACCCGGCAACGAAGGTGCCGACGCGATCAAGCGCTACGCCGCCGACCTGGCGCCGGACACCGTTGCGCTGGTACTGCTCCCGAAGCTAGACAAGGCCACGCTCGCGAGCGCCTGGTTCGAGGCGCTGGATGCGGCGGGTGTCGCAGTAGCAGCCAATCCGGTGTCGCCCGAGCGCCTGCCGCAGTGGCTGGCCGGGCGCCTCGAGCAGCAGGGCCAGCAGGCCGACGCGGACACGCTCCAGTTCCTCGCAGATATGGTCGAAGGCAACCTGCTCGCCGCCCAGCAGGAGGTACGCAAGCTCGCCCTGCTGTTTCCCCCGGGCAAGCTGACGCTGGAGACGGTGGAGCCGGCCGTCGCGGACGTGGCGCGTTACGACGTGTTCAAGCTCGGCGAGACCCTGCTGTCGGGCGACCGCGCGCGTTTCGTGCGCATGCTGCACGGGCTGGAAGGCGAGGGGGTCGCGCCGCCGCTGGTGCTGTGGGCAATCGCCGAGGAAATTCGGACGCTGTTGCGGGTGGCCACGGCCGTCGCGCAGCGCCAGCCGTTGCAGGCCGCCATGCGCGAGGCGCGCGTCTGGGGCCCGCGCGCGGACCTTCTGCCGCGGGCGCTGCGCCGCGTGCCAGCCGCTGAAATGGAGGAGGCACTGCTGCAGGCCGCGGCAGCCGACCGCATGAGCAAAGGGCTGGTCCGCGGCAACGTCTGGGAGGCGTTCCAGCGCCTGGGGTTGCGTCTGATGCCTCCGTCGCCTGCAAGGCCGGCGGAGGGGAATCGCGGTAAACTTGCCCGCTAGCCTGGATCGTCCGCCAAGGCTGTCGTTGCGGATGGTCTAACGCTGATCGCTGCAGACATGGACATCCAATCCTACATGCATGGCGTCGGCCGCGAAGCGCGGCGGGCCGCACGCGAGATGGCCCGCGCGCAGACCCGCGCCAAGGACGCCGCCCTCCTGGGTATGGCCGCCGCCATCGAGCGCGACAGCGCGCGCCTGTTGGAAGCCAACCGGCAGGACGTGGAGGCAGCACGTGCCAAAGGGATCGAGGCGGCAATGATCGATCGGCTCACGCTCACGGTTCAGGGTGTGGCCAACATGGCGGACGGCCTGCGCCAGATCGCCCAGCTGCGCGACCCGGTGGGCGAGATCACCGACCTCGCGTACCGGCCCACCGGTATCCAGGTCGGCCGCATGCGCGTGCCGCTCGGCGTGGTCGCCATCATCTACGAGGCCCGCCCCAACGTGACCGCCGACGCCGCCGGTCTGTGTCTGAAGGCAGGCAACGCCGCGATCCTGCGCGGCGGGTCCGAGGCGATCCGCTCCAACCAGGCGGTCGCCGCGTGCGTGCGGGAGGGTCTGGCAAGCGCCGGGCTGCCGGAGACCGCGGTGCAGGTGATCGAGACCACGGACCGCGCGGCGGTGGGCGAGCTGATCACCATGAAGGACTACGTCGACATCATTGTTCCGCGTGGCGGCAAGGGCCTGATCGAGCGCGTCGCCGCGGACGCGCGCATCCCGGTGCTCAAGCATCTCGACGGCGTCTGCCACGTCTACATCGACGACCGTGCCGACCCGGACAAGGCGATTCGCGTGGCCGACAATGCCAAGACCCAGCGCTACGGCACGTGCAACACCATGGAGACGCTGCTGGTGCACCTGGCCATCGCACCGCAGGTGCTGCCGCAGCTCGCCGCGATCTATCTTGGCAAGGGCGTGGAGCTGCGCGCCTGCGCCCGCACGCGCGCAGCCGTGGGGCCGGCACTGGCGGCACAGATGAAGGAGGCCACCGAGCAGGACTGGTTCACCGAGTACCTCGCCCCGATCCTCAACGTGCGGGTAGTCGACGGGCTGGACCAGGCCATCGAGCACATCGCGACCTACGGATCGCAGCACACCGACGCCATCGTGACCGAAGACTACACGCGGGCGCGCCGGTTCCTGCGTGAGGTGGACTCCAGCTCGGTCATGGTCAATGCTTCAACGCGCTTCGCCGACGGCTTCGAGTACGGCCTCGGCGCCGAGATCGGCATTTCCACCGACAAGCTGCACGCGCGCGGCCCGGTCGGACTGGAGAGGGCCTGACCTCGCAGAAGTACGTCGTCCTGGGCGACGGCCACATCGCGTCAAGCCTGAGCCGACTCCGCGCCGATCGGCGAAGGCGCGGCAAGCGACAACGAGAACAAGCACATCCGCTCATGAGCAACGTCATCGAGGTCAAGGTCCCTGACATCGGGGACTTCGCGGACATTCCCGTCATCGAGCTGCTGGTCAAGCCCGGCGACCGCGTCGAGAAGGAAACCTCGCTCATCACGCTGGAGTCGGACAAGGCGACCATGGAGGTGCCCTCGCCGGAGGCCGGCGATCGTCCAGGCGCTGCGCCTCCAGGTCGGCGACAAAGTCTCCCAGGGTACGGTGATTCTCACCCTCGAAGCGGCCGGGCAGCGGCACAGCCGCAGCGCCCGTTGCCGAGGCCCCGAAGGCGCCGCCAGCTGCACCGCCTTCCGCCGCTCCGGCCGCACCCGCACTCGCCCCTCAACCCTCGGCCGCTAAGCCTCAAGTCACCGGCGACATCCACGCCGAAGTCATGGTCCTGGGCTCGGGACCGGGTGGATACACTGCAGCGTTTCGCGCCGCCGACCTCGGCAAGAAGGTCGTCCTGATCGAGCGCTACTCCAGCCTCGGCGGGGTTTGCCTCAATGTCGGCTGCATCCCCTCGAAGGCGCTGCTGCACGCCGCCCGCGTCATCTCGGAGGCTCAGGAGATGTCGCATTTCGGCCTGCAGTTCGGCACCCCTGCGATCGATCTCGCCAAGCTGCGCGGCTGGAAGGAGAGCGTGGTCGGGCGTCTGACCAAGGGCCTGGCCGGGCTCGCCAAGCAGCGCAAAGTGCAGGTGGTGTCCGGCGTGGCGAAGTTCACCGGACCCCACATGGTCGAAGTCGAGACCGCCGAGGGCAAGAAGAGCGTTTCATTCGACACCTGCATCATCGCCGCGGGCTCGCAGGCGGCGCGGATTCCCGGCTTTCCGTACGACGACCCGCGGCTGCTGGATTCCACCAGCGCGCTGGAGCTGGCCGACATCCCCAAGCGCATGCTGGTCATCGGCGGCGGCATCATCGGCCTGGAGATGGCCACGGTGTACGACGCGCTGGGCTCGAAGATCAGCGTGGTGGAGCTGCTCGACGGCCTGATCCCCGGGGCGGACCGCGACATCATCCGGCCGCTGCACAAGCGCATCGAGAAGCGCTACGAAGCGATCCTGCTGAAGACCAAAGTCACCAAGATCGAGGCGCTGCCGGAAGGATTGCGCGCAACCTTCGAGGGCGAAGGCGCGCCGGCCCCGCAGGTGTACGACCGCATTCTCCTGTCGGTGGGGCGCCGCCCCAACGGCAAGGCCATCAACGCCGAGGCTGCCGGCGTGCAGGTCAACGAGCGCGGCTTCATCCCGGTGAATAACCAGATGCGCACCAACGTGCCGCACATCTACGCCATCGGCGACATCGTCGGCGAACCCATGCTGGCGCACAAGGCGACTCACGAAGGCAAGCTCGCCGCGGAAGTGATCGCCGGACACAAAGTCGCGTTCGACGCGCGCACCATCCCCTCGGTCGCCTACACCGATCCAGAGGTGGCGTGGATGGGTCTGACCGAGACCATGGCGAAGGCCCAGGGGCTGGAGATCGAGAAGGCGGTGTTTCCCTGGGCCGCGAGCGGCCGCGCGCTGGCGACCGCGCGCGACGAAGGCATCACCAAGCTGCTGTTCGACAAGAGCACGCACCGGCTGCTGGGCGCCGCCATGGTCGGACCGAACGCCGGCGAGCTGATCGCCGAGACGGTGCTGGCGCTGGAGATGGGCGCCGAGGCGCAGGACATCGGGCTCACGATCCACCCGCATCCGACGTTGTCGGAGACCGTGTTCTTCGCAGCCGAGATCGCCGACGGCAGCATCACCGATCTGTACATGCCGAAGCGGTAACCGCTACCGACCGGCACCATGGCAGATCCGTTCGTCCCTCTGATCGTCCCGCCGGAATCCATCACCGAGCCCGCCCTGTGGTTCGCCTTCCAGGGCGCGACCGTCCTGGTGCAGCGCGAGGACGCCCGCGCGCATCTGCCGCTGCGCCCGCACATCCGCGAGCTCGGCCTGGAGCCCCTGCGAGTCCAGTACGTCGGCCGCTACGCCGGCCAGCATTGCTTCTCTTGCGAAATCGCCGCCGAGGTTCCTGCCCCCGCGGGCATGAGCTGGGCCGGGCTGCGCAGTTTGTTCGGCGTGATCGACGATGCATTGTTCGCGGTGGTCGGCCGCGCGATCCAGATCGTGGATTGGGACCGCTCGCACCAGTTCTGCGGGCGCTGCGGCACCCCCACCGAGCGCAAGGCCGCCGAGCTGGCGCGGCAGTGCCCGAACTGCGGGCAGACCCACTATCCGCGCATCGCGCCCGCGGTGATGGCCCTGGTACGCAAGCGCGATCAGCTCCTGCTCGCGCGCTCGCCGCATTTCCCGCCCGGCATGCACAGCGCGCTGGCCGGGTTCGTCGAGCCGGGCGAGAGCCTCGAGCAGTGCCTGCACCGCGAGGTGCGGGAAGAGGTGGGCGTCGAGGTCACCAATGTGCAGTACTTCTCCAGCCAGCCCTGGCCGTTCCCGCATTCGCTGATGATCGCATTCAACTGCGACTACGCCGGCGGCGAGATCGTCCCCGAGCCCGGGGAGATCGAAGCCGCGGCGTGGTTCGACCTGGACCACCTGCCGGTGCTGCCCAACCGGATCAGTATCGCGCGCCGCTTGATCGACGCGACGATCGCAGAGATCCGCGCCGGCAAAGCTCTCACCACGTGACCCAACAAGAAAGCAGAAAGCCCGCGCTTTAGGAGGAAGCCATGCTCAAGATCTGGGGGCGCAACAACTCGGTCAACGTCCAGAAGGTGCTGTGGTGCTGCGAAGAGATGGGAGTGAAGTACGAGCGCATCGACGCGGGAGGGCAGTTCGGCGTCGTCAACACGCCGCAATATCGGGCGATCAATCCCAACGGCCTGGTGCCCACCGTCGAGGACGGACCCTTCGTGCTGTGGGAATCGAACAGCATCGTGCGCTATCTCACCGCCAAGCACAGCGCGGGCAAGCTCTGGCCGGAGGATCTGAAGACCCGCGCGGTGGCCGACAAGTGGATGGACTTCATGATCACCACGTTCTGGCCGGCGTTCCGGCCGCTGTTCTGGAATCTCGTGCGCACGCCCATCGACCAGCGCAACCCGCAGGCGATGGAAGAGTCGCGGCTGCAAAGCGCCGAGGTCCTCGGCTATCTCGATGCACATCTGAAGAATCGTACTTACGTCGCCGGCGACGACCTGACCATGGGCGACATTCCGATGGGCTGCGCCGTGTGGCGCTGGTACGGGCTGCAGTTCGAGCGGCCGGATCTGCCCAACCTGCAACGCTGGTTCGACAACCTGAGGCAGCGCCCCGCGTATCAGAACGCGGTCATGTTGCCGCTGACTTGAGCGCCGCCCGAAGGTGCCGCAAAGCAAGGTCCGCAGAGCATGGCTGGCGGTGGGCTGGTTTGGCGTCGCGACTCACCATGTTCCTTTCCCTCACACCGACGCCGCCGGAGGTAGACCTCGGGGCGTACACCGACAAGTGGGAGCATTTGAGCGTGTATGCGGTGCTGATGTGGTGGTTCTGCCAGCTGCGCACAGGTGCGTCAGCGCGCGCCGCCACGGGCGCTGCCCTCATCGGACTCGGTATCGCCCTGGAGTTTGCACAGCGCTTGACCGAGGTCCGCACCTTCGAGGTTCGCCGATATGATCTCCGGAGCCCTGGGGGTCGGAGCGGGCTGGCTGTTGGCGTCGCCTCGCACCCCCAACGTGCTCGCCTGGTGTATGCGACGGCTGGCGAGTACGGCGGATGGCTCTCATCCGTGAGTCAGGACGGTGGCCGACTCGTGAAGGTGGCGTAGACGCACCGGGCTTTGTTCACCTCGGCCGCGCACTGGGCCGCTCGGCGCAACGTCGCGCGCAGCGTCCAGCAATCGCCTGAGGATCGTCGCCATCAGGTCCGCCTCAGTCTCGGACAGGCGACTCTCGAACAGCTCCCGAATGGCGGCCTGGTAGGCCGGCCACATCCGCTTGCGCAGGTCGCGGCCTTGCTCGGTCAGCACGGCGTAGGCGCCGCGACGGTCCTCGGCAGAGCGCTCGCGGGCGACCAGCCCAGCCTCCTCGAGCCGGTCCACCAGACGCGTCAGGTTGCTGCGCGAGAGCACCACCTTGTCCGCCAGTTCGCTCATGCGCAGGCGGCTGCTCCGGCGCCTGTTCCAGCCCCCACAACACGTCGTACCAGGCGAGCGGCGGTAACTGGCGGCCGCGAGGCGCGCTTCGATCTGCTCCACCAGCACGGCGTGCGCGGTCAGGAACAGCGGCCAGACCGAACCCTTTGTTGTTTCTAGAGATTTTCCCATTGGCTAGGCCTCCGAGCAAATTATAGTTGCAATTGCAATTAATATCAAGTACGTACGTTAGTTGCATGTGCAACGATTATCTTTTCAACCATCTATCTGGAGGCATCCATGCTCAACACCATCACCCTGGCGCAACTGCGCGACCGGCTCGAGTCCGCCAACCCGCCCACGCTGTTGGAGGCGCTGCCCGAGCGCTACTACGCCGACAAGCATCTGCCCGGTGCGCTGCACTTTCCGCACGATCAGGTCGACCAGGCTCGCGCCGCGAAGTCATCCGCGACAAGTCGGCGGAGATCGTCGTCTACTGCGCCAGCCCCACCTGCCGCAACAGCCACATCGCGGCCCAGCGTCTGGTTCAGCTGGGCTACACCAACGTCGCGGTCTACGAGGGCGGCAAGCAGGAGTGGGAGGAAGCCGGGCTGCCCTTCGACCGCATGCGGCCGCCGCTGCAGCTTGACCCAGCAGGCTCTGACCGGGGTACCGCTGCACCCGAGCGGTGCCCCGACGCGGATCTCGGCGATGGGATGTCCTGACTCGACGACACCAGCCCGAGCTGCGTCCTCCTCTGTCGAAGGACATCTGTCTTTGCTCAGGCTTTACAGCCGCCGCCCGTGTCTGGCACAACTGATGCTGCGCCTGGTTCGAGCGCGCTTTAGTCGCGGCGAGAATGTGAAAGGAGGTCGGGATGAAGGACGATGCACCCCACGGCAGTGTGTTCGGCGGCTACGGGTTCTTTTCCTATGCCGGGACGCGCAACAAGCCGTCGGCGGGCAACCGCACGCCGTCGGACCGGCAATCGTCCAGTCGCCCCACCCTGCGGCAGCGGCTTGCGCAGCTCAGCGCCAGCGCCCTGCTCGGGCGCCGCACCCGCAGCTGACTCACCCGCTGCGGTAGAACTCGACCCGCATCCTGGCCTGCCGGCCGGGTGTTTCTTGCCGCATCAGCCGGCCGTGCCGGCATCCCTCACGCAGCCTGGTCTGGGATGCGCTCCACGTCAGCCAGCCACGCCGTGGCTTCGCTGTCGCTGGGCGCACGGTAGTCGCTGCGCGGCGAGAGGGAGCCGCCGGAACCGACCTTCGGTGCGTTGGGAATGGCGCTGCGCTTGTATTGGGCAAACTGGAAGAAGCGCCGCACGAACACGCGCAGCCATTTCTTGACGTCGCCGATCGCATACTCGCGCCGCCGGTCTTCCGGGATGTCCGGCCAGTCACCGACCGCACGATCGCGCCAGGTGCACCACGACATGAACGCGACCTTGGTCGGCAGATAGCCGAAGCGCAGGATGTAGTAGAGATGGAAGTCCTGGAGCTCATAGGGCCCGACCACCGCCTCGGTGCTCTGGCCAGGCTCGAGCTCGCTCTGACCCGGAACCAGCTCCGGGCTGATCGGCGTATCCAGCACGTCTTTGAGGACGGCGCCCACCGCCGGGCCGAGCTGGCTGGTCCGCGCCACGTAGTGGATCAGGTACTGGATCAGCGTCTTCGGCACGCTGGCGTTGACGTGATAGTGGGCCATGTGATCGCCCACTCCATAGGTACACCATCCCAGCGCCAGCTCGGATAGGTCGCTGGTGCCGACCACCGGCGCGTTGTGCACGTTGGCGAGCCGGAACAGATGGCTGGTGCGCTCGCCGGCCTGCACGTTCTCGAAGGTGACGTCGTGCACCGGCTGGCCGGCCGCGAACGGATGGCCGATATCCTTGAGCATCTGCATGCAGCTCGGGCGGATGTCGATTTCGTGGGCCGTGCATGCGACCGCCGCCATCAACCGCCGCGATTGGTCGAGCGTGCGCTCGCTGGTCGCGAACCCAGGCATGGTGTAACCGAGAATGTTGGCGCGCGGCAGTCCCATCACGTCCATGGCGCGGGCGCACACGATGAGCGCGTGGGTGGAATCGAGTCCACCGGAGATGCCGATCACGACCTTGTCGGTATGCATGGCGCGCAGCCGCTTCACCAGCCCCTGTACCTGGATCTCGAAGATCTCCCGGCAGCGCTCGTCGCGCGTCGCCGGATCCGCCGGCACGTAGGGAAACCGTTCGTAGCTCCGGCTGCAGCAGCAGCGATTTGGCAGCGGGCAGTGGCAGCGAAAAGCGCACGGTCCGAAACTGCCGCGCGGTATCCTGATAGCGGCGCAAGGCCTGCCCGAAGCTGTTGGTCCGCATGCGGTCCTGCGCAATACGATCGAGATCGATGTCACCGGTGACCAGGTGCGAGCTGGTAGGCAAAGCGGGCGGTCTCCGCGACCCGCGAGCCGTTCTCGTAGATCATGCCGTGGCCGTCCCAGGCCAGATCGGTGGTCGATTCGCCGTAGCCCGCGGCGCAATAGATATACGCGCCGATGCAGCGGGCCGACTGGTTTGACACCAGCTGGCGCCGGTACTCGTCCTTGCCCACCGTGACGTTGGACGCGGACAGGTTGATCAGGGTCGTCGCACCGGCGAGCGCCGCCAGCGACGAAGGCGGCACCGGCGTCCACAGGTCCTCGCAGATCTCCACGAAGAAGGTGAGCAGGGGCTGCTCTTCGACCTGGAACAGCAGGCGCGTGCCGAACGGGACGTCGCGCTGACCGCACAGGTCGATCGTGTCGCGGGTGGCGTAGTCGCCGGGCGTGAACTGGCGCAGCTCGTAGAACTCGCGGTAGGTCGGCAGGTAGGTCTTGGGCGCGACCCCGAGGATTCTCCCGCGCGCAATGACGGCGGCACAGTTGTAGAGCAGGTTGTCCACCTGCAGCGGCAGGCCCACCACCGCGACGATGGGCAGATGGCGCGTGGCCTCCAGCACCTCGCCGAGCGCGTCCGTGGCTGCATCCAGCAGCGCCTGCTGATGAAACAGGTCCTCGCAGGAATACGCCGACAGCCCCAGCTCCGGCAGTACCACGAGCACGGCCCCCGCCTCGGCCGCCTGCGAGATCAGGGTGATGGTCTGCCCCGCATTGAATGCCGGATCCGCCACGCGCACCTCGGGGACGGCGACCGCCGCGCGGGCAAAGTTATGGCTGTAGAGGTTGAAGAAGGACACGCGGCCGTACCCGAATGACGGTGAAGATAGGGATTGTGCCCGAAGCCGGCTGGCCGCTCAAACTATGCTCTGGCACGCAGGCGACTACCTCCACAGCACGTGCGGGGGCTGGATGCCAGGGCCGGGCGTGCCCAGCCCCAGCATCCTGCACTAGAATGCCGTTACGAGCCGGCTTGCGACGGACGCAACGGCCGATGACCGGAGGCATACCGGTGAACAGCAACGACGATCGAACGCACGACAGCACGAGCAACATCGTCCTGCTCGAGCACGTCAACGTCACGGTCCCGGACCAGCGCGTCGCGACGCTGTTCTACGTGTCCGGGCTGGGCTTCACGCGCGACCCGTACCTGATGGTCGGGGTCGAGAACATGTGGATCAACATCGGCCGCAATCAGATGCACCTGCCGACCAACCGGCCGCAGCGGTTGCGGGGTGTGATCGGCCTGGTGGTGCCCGACCTGACCCAGCTCGAGCAACGCCTGCACCGGATCGCGCCCGACCTCGAGGGCACCCGCTTCGGCTTCACCAGCCAGGGCGCGTTCGTGACCGTCACCTGTCCGTGGGGTAATCGCTTCCGCTGCCACGCGCCAGCCGATGAGTTTGGCGACACCGAGCTCGCCCTCCCCTACGTCGAGTTCGAAGTTGCGCCGGGCGGCGCAACGGGCATCGCACGCTTCTACACTGAAATCATGCACGCGCCGGCCGAGATCACAGTGCGGCACGGTGCTGCAAGCACCGCGGTACGCGTAGGCAAGCATCAGCGCTTGTGGTTCCGCGAGACCGCGGATCCGATTCCACCGTACGACGGCCACCACATCCAGATCTACATCGCGGACTTCGCGGGTCCGCATCGCCACCTGCTCGCAGCGCGAGCTCATCACCATGCATCCGAACGAGCACGAATGGCGTTTCCGCGACATCCTCGATCTCGACACCGGGCGGGTCCTGTTCACCGTCGAGCACGAGGTGCGCAGCCTCGCGCAACCCGCTCTACGCGCGGCCCCTGGTGAACCGCAACCCGTACCAGACCAACCGCGCCTACGCACCAGGGCCACGACGCCTTCGGCGGGTCGTACTGACCCGCGGGCGTGCCGCCGGAGCACGATGACCAGCGCGTCGCACGGCGTCGACATCGCCTCGCAGTGGACGGACGAGCTCGATCTCGAAGCGTTGCGTTTTGTGGTCTCGCCTCAGATCCCCAAGCGCGTTGCGCTCGACCTGGGCTGCGGCGCAGGTACGCAGGGCATCCGCTTCGGAGTGCTGGGTTGCAGGTCGGTGCTGTACGACCTGGTCGACATCGGCGAGCGCCTCGAGCGCATCAAGCAGGCACTCGATCTCCGCGGCCTGGAGTTCCACCAGCTCGACCTGCGGCGGGCCACGCTCGAGGACTTTCCCGCCTCAGACGGGGATCGTCTACTCGCAGCGCTTCATCCATTACCTTCGCTTCGAGGAAGCGGCTCGCCTGCTGGGTGCCCTGGCGTCTCGCCTGTGCTCCGGCGCCCGCCTGTTCATCTCGGCGTCCGGCCTGCACAGCGAGCTGGCGGAGGGCTATGCCCACAGCGCAAAGCCGGTACACGAGCGCTTCGCCGAGCTCGCCGAGAAGATGCAAGCGAAGCACCGCGTGCGCGAGCCGGTGTGCCTGTACACCAAGGACGAGCTCGAAGGCCTGATGCTCGCGCGAGGCTTCACCGCGATCCGCACCTGGACCTCGCCCTTCGGCAACGTCAAAGGCGTGTTCGAACTGCCGTGACCAGCTTGTTAGTCCCTGGCCCCCTGTCCCTAGCCCCTAGCCCCTAAACCCCCGCCAATGACCCCCACCGCCTCCCTGCAGCAGGAAGAACCGCTCCTCGCCGGCCTCACCGTGCTCGACTTCACGCGGGTTCTGGCCGGCCCGTACTGTACGCGCCTGCTCGCGGACATGGGCGCCCAGGTGATCAAGGTCGAGCGGCCTGGCGAAGGCGACGAAGTGCGCTATACCGTGAAGCAGCTCGAGCCGGGTCGCACCGACCAGAGCAGCTATTTCGTGCGCTTGAACGTGGGCAAGCGCGGCATTGCGGTCGATCTCGCCCATCCGCAGGCGCGCGACGTCGTCCTCGACCTGGTCCGCAAAGCCGACGTGCTGGTCGAGAACTTCTCGCCGGGCGTCATGGCCCGCTACGGCCTCGATGCGGCGGCATTGCAGGCGCTGCGTCCAGACCTGGTGTATTGCTCGATCTCAGGCTTCGGCCAGACCGGTCCGCTCAGCTCGATGCAGGCCTATGCACACCTGATCAACGCTATCTCCGGCGTGATGGATCTGGAACGCGGCACCGAGCCCCGACCGCGCGTGTCGTACCTGCAGACGGCCGACGTGCTGGCGGGGGCACACGCCTTCGGCTCGATCTGCGCCGCGCTGGTGCGGCGGGCCCGCACCGGGCGCGGTGCATACCTCGACGTATCGATGCTCGAGTGCCTGGTCTGCGCAGACGACATCACCTACACCGCCGCCCTCAACGGCGCCGCGGTTGAGCGTGGACCCCGGCTCGGCATGCTGGTCCACCCCATCGGCACCCGCCACGTCGCCATGCAGACGGCCGGCGCGCCGCACTTGTGGCCACGCCTGGCGGGCCTGATGGGCCGTCCGCAGCTCACCACCGATCCACGCTTCTCGACGCCGATGGCCCGCCGCGCCAACTGGCCCGCCCTGGTCGAGATCCTGCGCAACTGGCTCGACACGTTTGAGAGCGTCGACCAGGCTGTTGCCGCACTGTCCGGCGCGCGCGTGCCCTGTGCGCCGATGTTGTCGCCCGAGGAAGTGATCGAGCACCCGCACCTGGCGGCGCGCTCTGCGTTTCCGCGCGTCCCGCATGCAGGGGCCGGCAGCGTACGCGTCACCGCGCCACCCTTTCACGTCGACGGCCGGCCCATCGCACCGGCCGGCCCGGCACCTTACCTGGTCGGAGAGCACACGCACGAGGTTCTCGCCGGCGTGCTCGGTTATTCCGACGAGCGGATCGCGGAGCTGGAACGCGCCGGGGCGGTTCAGGCCGCCGAGGGAGCCTGACTGTCACTCTGGCGAAGCGCTGAGCGCAGCGCGCTGCGTCGAGAGCTGAAAGGCCGCCGGCACCGGCAAGCGACAGCGACCCTGCGCCTCTGATAGCCTATCTCGGCCAGCCGCCAATCCGCCCGGCGCCGGCGCAAACCAGGAGGACACGACGCAATGACCGACCGACCGCTTCCGGCCATCACGCCAGAGACCGCTCATTTCTGGGAAGGCACGCGTGCCGGTGAGCTGCGGTTGCAGAAATGCGCAGCCTGCAGTCACGTGTATTTCCCGCCGCGGCCGTTTTGTCCGCAGTGCGCATCGACAACCGTGGGTATCCTGCGCGCGAGCGGGCGCGCCACGCTGTACAGCTACGTCATCCATCATCGGCCGGTGCCGGGCTTCATCCCGCCCTACTCGATCGCCGTGGTGCAGCTCGAGGAAGGCCCGCGCATGATGACCAACATCGTGGAGATCGAGCAGACCCCCCAGCGGCTGCTGCTCGACATGCCCCTCGAAGTCGTGTTCCAGAGGATGAACGAGGAGATCTCCTTGCCGCTGTTCCGACCCGCCGGGAGCGGCGCATGAAGCCCGGCAGCATTGCCATCGTCGGCGCAGCCGAGACCACCGAACTCGGCGTGATTCCGCACATGTCGCAGATCCAGCTGCACGCGGATTGCGCGTTGAACGCGATGCGCGACGCCGGGTTGAAACCGTCCGACATCGATGGCCTCGCCTGCGCTGGCGAGGTCCCGACCAATGTCGCGCACTACCTCGGCATCGTGCCGAACTGGGTCGACGGCACCGCGGTGGGCGGTTGCTCGTTCATGCTTCACGTGCGCCACGCGACCGCCGCGATCAGCGCGGGACTGTGCAAGACCGTCTTGATCACCCATGGCGAAAGCGGCCGCTCGCGCATCGGCGCACTGCCGCGGAGCATTCCGCCCGCGACGCTGCAGGGCCAGTTCGAGGCGCCCTTCGGCATCATGGGACCGCCCACCATGTTCACCATCCCCGTGCTGCGCTACTTCAAGACCTACGGCGTCACCGAGGAGCAGCTCGCGATGGTGGCGGTGGTGCAGCGCGAGTGGGCAGCGAAGAACCCGCGCGCGATGATGAAAGAACCGGTGACCGTCGCGGACGTGCTCAACTCCCGCATGATCGCCTACCCGTTCCGGCTGCTGATGTGCTGCCTGGTCACCGACGGCGGCGGCGCGCTGATCCTCACCTCCGCCGAGCGCGCCAAGGACTTCCCGCAGAAGCCGGTGTACATCCTCGGCAGCGGCGAGAGCGTCGAGACCCCGATGATCAGCCAGATGGCGGACTTCACCTCTTCGCGCGCGTTCCGCGTCGCCGGCAAGCAGGCCTTCGACAGTGCCGGCATCCGTCATGCCGACGTCGATCACCTGATGATCTACGATGCGTTCGCGCACCTGCCGCTCTACGGCCTGGAGGATCTGGGCTTCGTCGGCCGCGGCGAGGCAGCGGCCTTCATTGCGGAGCGCAACACCGCTCCCGGAGGCAAGCTGCCGCTGAACACCAACGGCGGGGGATTGAGCTACACCCACACCGGCATGTACGGCATGTTCGCGCTGCAGGAGAGCGTGCGGCAGGTGCGTGGCACGGCGCCGGCGCAGGTCAAGGACGTGCAGGTGGCGGTCTGTCACGGCGTCGGCGGAATGTTCGCCGCCAGCGGCACGATCGTGATGGCGGACCGGCGCCCCTGACCCGCAAATCCATGGCCATCGACTACCAGAAACTGAAGGCCTGGCCCTTCAAGGAGATCGCCCAGCCCTATGCGGCCAAGGACTGCATTCTGTATGCGCTGGGGCTGGGGCTGGGTGCCGATCCGCTCGACCGGGAGCAGCTGCGCTTCGTCTATGAAGACGGCCTGCAGATGCTGCCGACCATGCCGGTCGTGCTGGCAAGTCCGGGCTTCTGGCTGCGCGACCCCGGCACCGGCGTCGAGTGGAAGACGGTCCTGCACGGCGAGCAGGGGCTCACCATTCATCGCCCGCTGCCGGCTGCGGGGACCGTCGTCGGCATCACGCGGATCGAGGAAATCATCGACAAGGGACCGGGCAAGGGCGCGCTGATCTATTCCCGCCGCGATCTGCGCGATCAGCACAGCGGCGAGCTGCTCTGCTCGCTGTCTTCGACCAGCTTCTGCCGCTCCGAGGGTGGATTCGGCGGTCCGCCCGGCCCGACGCGTCCACTGCACGAGCTACCTTCTCGGGGCTTCGATCTTTCGTGTGATCTGCCCACGTTGCCGCAGGCGGCGCTGATCTACCGCTTGAGCGGCGACTACAACCCCTTGCATGCCGATCCAGCAATCGCCGCCGCGGCGGGCTTCCGGCAGCCGATCCTGCACGGGCTGTGCACCTATGGGGTCGCCGGCCACGCGCTGCTCAAGACGCTGTGCGGGTACGATCCGTCCCGGCTGCGCCGGATGGACGTGCGCTTCTCCGCACCGGTGTATCCAGGGGAGACGATTCGCACCGAGATTTGGCGCGAGGCGCCGGGCCGGGCAAGCTTCCGAGCCCGCGTTGTCGAGCGGGATGTCGTCGTGCTGAACAACGGGCTGGTCGAGTACACCGCATAAGTACAAGCCGCCAGCCATCAAGGGGAGACACATGGGACAACTCGACGGAAAAGTGGCGATCGTAACCGGCTCCGGGCGCGGCATCGGCCAGCAGATCGCGCTGCGGCTGGCGCGCGACGGTGCGAGCGTGGTGATCAATGACCTCGACGAAGGGCCGGCCAAAGAGACTCTGGCTTTGATCGAATCGCTCGGTGCACGGGGAGCGGCGTGCAACGGCGACGTCACCGCCGCCGACTTCGGCGAGCGCATCGTCAAGACCGCGGTGGACCGCTTCGGCGCCTGCCACATCCTGGTGAACAACGCCGGCTACACCTGGGACAACGTGATCCAGAAGATGAGCGACGAGCAGTGGTACGCGATCCTCGACGTGCATCTGACGGCACCGTTCCGCATCCTGCGCGCCTTCGTCAACCATCTGCGACCGGCGGCGGAGGCGGAGCAGAAGGCGGGTCAACGCGTGGTGCGCAAGGTGGTCAACATCTCCTCGGTCTCCGGAGTGAACGGCAACGCCGGGCAGGCCAACTACTCTTCGGCCAAAGCGGGGATCATGGGTCTCACCAAGGCGCTCGCCAAGGAATGGGGCCGCTACAATGTGACCGTCAACGCCGTGGCGTTCGGTCTGATCCAGACGCGCCTGACGCAGCCGCTGCAGGCCGGCGAATCGGGAACGATCGACGTGCAGGGACGCACGGTGAGGGTCGGCGTCCAGGGGGAGCGGTTGGCGGCACTCAACCAGATGATCCCGCTCGGGCGTGGCGGCACACCCGAAGAGGCAGCTGGTGCCGTCTATTTGTTCTGCAGCCCGGACAGCGACTACGTGAGCGGTCAGACGCTGGTGGTGAACGGCGGCATGTAGCCGGGCTCGTAGCGTCCCCTACCTGGCGTAGACAAGCAACCTCTTGCGACCCTGGACGCGCTTCGGCCTCGATCCTGATCGCAGCTCGACCGCGCTGCGCTTCGACAGCCGCGACTGGGCCGGCCTTCTGTTCACAGCCGGTGTCAGCCTGCTGATCCTGCTCTACTACCACAACCGGTTCTGGCTGCCCCGCGACGACGGCTACTACGCGCACATCGCTGACCGCATCTTGAACGGTGCGGTGCTCAACCGCGACGTGCAGGCCTTGCACACCGGCTATGTCTACTTGTTGAACGCGCTGGCGCTGCGGCTGTTCGGGCACGACCTCATCAGCCTGCGCTATCCGCTGATCGTCGCTGGCGTGCTGCAGGTGGTGCTGGCCTATTTCATTCTGTTGCCCCGCGGCCGCGGGGTCGCCATCGCTTGCGGATTGGCGATGACCGCGCTGTCGATCGTCCAGTTCTTCTCGCCCACCGCACACTGGTACTGCGCGCCGTTGTTCTTCGTGCTCGTAGCCGTGATGGGGTGGGGCAGTCGGACCACGCGCTGGCGCTTCGAGATCCTGGGCGCGCTAGCCGCAACGATGTTCTTGTTCCGGCAGCTGACCGGCGTCTTCGTTTCCATGGGGGTCTTGACCTATCTGCTCATGCAGCCGGCGATGGCGACGGAACAGCGCGGCAGCAGAGTGGTCGGGCGAGCCTTGCTCGTGATCATGAGCGCAGGGCTGATCTTGTATCTGGCACGCAAGGCCGATCTGGTTGCCTGGGCGTTTGTCGGAGTCTGGCCGATCGCGCTGACGCTCGGGGCCTGGCGGCGTATCACCATCGGCGACCGCGCCGCCTGGGCGATGATTGGACGGTTTTCGGCCGGGGCCGTCGTCGCGGCCGTGCCGTTGATCGCGTATCACGCCCTCACCGGATCGGTGCGGGCCTGGATCTCCGACTCTTTCATCGACGCTGTCGCACTCGGAGAGTTCGAGTATCAGAAGGAGGCGCGGTACGGACGGTTTGCGTTCGAGGCGCTGATTCAGCTTTTCACGGCGCAGAGCATTGGAAGCTTTCTCAACGGCTTGTATTGGCCCATGTTGCTGTTGAGCCCGGCGGTACTGGGTGCGGCAACGGTCGTTTGCGCGTCGCGCGCGCGAACTGGCGCCCTCGTTCCGCCAGCGCTTCCTTTCCTCGCGGTTTTCTACGCCCTGGTGGCGGTTCACTACCAGGATCCCGCGTACCTCTACTTCGCGGCTGCCCCGGTCGTCGCCGGCCTTCTCTGGTATGCCGGCGGGCTGCGGCTGCCGTACCGCGCCGCTTGCGTCGGTTTGGCCTGTCTGCAAGCGGGCATTGGTTTGTTCTACCACGCTGGACAGCCGATAACGCGCAGCTATGCGGAGGTGATTGCGGGCGCTCGCTACGACCTCGTGCGAAGTTCCGATCCAGCGTTGGCCAGCCTGCACCTGACGGCGGCCGACAAGGAGACCTACGAGGCGCTGCTTGGCCTCGTCGACCGCTATTCCGAACCCGGCGACCCGATCTTGGCGGTCCCGGCAGAGGCCGAGCTGTTCTTCCTGCGGGATCGGCGCAATCCGCTCAAGTACAGCTTCCTGCCATTCGGCTTGCGCGACGACCAGAGCGTTGCAAGGGCTCTGGAAGCACTGACGAGGACCCCGCCGCGCCTGGTCGTGCACGTCCCCAGCCTGCCCTACAACACACCGGCGACCGATCGGATCATGGCCTTCGTGCGGGGTCACTACACTCACGTAGCCTCGATCCGTGAGTTCGAGATCTACGCGATGGAGCACACCGCTATTTCGCCGCCATCCAGCGAAGGAAGGTGAGAAACGTGCACGGCAGCGTTCGCTCTCAGCAGTCCCTGCCCGGCGCGGCTGCTCGCTCCATGCTTCGAAGCACGGATCTGCGTCTATCTTGCGGCCGCCGCAGGCGGCGCGTTCCCGACGATGCCTTCCTCGATGCGTTGCATTACATACGAATAGAACGGATTCGAGGAGGCGCGCAGCAACGAGTCCAGGCTCAGGATCAGGGCACCGCGCTCGCCGCGCGGCGCGACCGCGCCCAGGTTGATCCCGAAATCCTCGGACGGGTCGGGCTGCATCCCATACAAGGAATCGCTGGGCGGAAACGGCAGCGCGACGTGCGACAGCGAGTACATGTCGGCCGGGTAGTTGAGCCCCAGCGGCTGAGTCTGCGGCGTGAGCGCGCCCGCCTCCAGCACCTGCGCAACGACTTCGCTGCTGTCGGCGGAGGCATTGGTGAGAATGGTCGTGCGGAAGCGGCGCGGCGGCGCCGGCAGGATGCGCGCCAGCATGGTCTCGGTCGAGGAGCGCAGCAGCGGGCTGACCTTCGCGGCGCGGTTGATGTCGAACAGGACCAGCTCGCTGCCGTTCGCAGGCAGCTGCACGTAGAGCGCAGAGACGACCGCGCGAGTGGTCACGGTGAAGTCCATCACCGACTGAAACGTGAGGATGGGCGGCAGCCGGTCGATGCGCCCGTCGCGTGCGTAGAGGGCGATGCGCTGCTTGCAGCGCCACCGTCAAGCGATGCGCCTGCCGCGCCGCGTTGATCGGAAACGAGTTGTACTTGAACGGATTGAACTCGGGCAAGACCGCCAGCCAGGCCGCCTTGGCGAAGGCCGGCAAGACCGCCGGCAGGCCCGCCAGCCCCGCGAAGCGCGCAAAGCTGGTCAGCCCGATCATCGGCGAGATGAGGACGAGGCGGTCCGGCCGCGCCAGCTTGTCGTCGCCGAGCGCATCGAGCGCGTACTTGAGCGCGAGCGCACCGCCGTTCGAGAAGCCGACGATATGCAACGGCTTGCCTGGGCCAGCGCGCCGGCGCGCCTCGCGGACCGCCAGGCGCGTCGCCGCCAGCCATTCCTCCCACTCCACGGCCGTCAAAGCGCCCGGAACGGTGCCGTGCGCAGGCAATCGAATCGCCACCGCGACGAAGCCGTGGTCGCGATAGCGCCGAGCGATGTGGCGCAAGCTGTAAGGCGAATCGGTGAGTCCGTGCAGGAACACGACCGCGCCCGCCGGCGGCCCCGCGGGATCGAGCACGTACGAGCGATTCCAGTCCTGCGCGAAGTGCCCGGGGTAGACCGGACTGCCTTCGAAATAGCGGTTGACCGGAACGCGCTCGTCCTCGCTCAGCTTCTGGGTGACTTCGGTGCGCAGGCTCTCGAAGATGCGCGCCTCGGCTTTCAGGTAGCCGTCCCAGTCGGTCTTGTCGAGCTCCTCGACGCTCAGCTCGTGCGGGATGTACGTGTGCCAGGGCTCCAGCGGCGCCCCACGCTGAGAATCCCAGGTGCGCAGCGCGAGCAAGGTCAGCGCGATGATGGCGAGCGAGACCAGCGTGCGCTTGGCGATCCTGACGACCCGGGCCTTCATGCTTGCAGCTGTTGTGTTTTCGCGGGCGCCGCAGCCAGGACCAGTGCCAGCTGCACGGAAGAAAGGAGAGCGAGCGGGACGGTATCACGCCTGCCCGGTTGCCTTCAAGCCGCTGCGGAGTGCATGGCGAGAGATCGTCGCGCTCCCTGGTCCACGCTCGGACCACTGGGTGAAACCGGCCTTGACCTCGGCGGGGCGGGTCGGGGACACTAGGGCGCCGCGCCCACGTCGGCGGGCGGGCGGCCACGCGCCACATGTCTACCGAGATGACCCCGCAAGCATCGACCGCTGGCCGCTTGAGCCGGGAAGCACGCATCGCCATCCTGTGGGCGAGCGCCGCGCTGATCGCGCTTGCCGCGGCGCTGGTGCCTCCGTTCGCGCAGCCCGAGGCTTACCACGCTTTCGCCGATCGGCGAGCGTTCCTGGGTATCTCCAACTTTCTGGACGTCGCATCGAATCTGGCCTTCCTGGTCGTGGGGCTGATGGGCCTGCACTTCGTGCTCAAGGGAACGCGGAAGGACGGCAGTCCCGCGTTCCAGGATGCGTCCGAGCGCTGGGCCTGGGGCCTGGTGTTCACGGCCACGGCGCTCACCTGCTGCGGCTCGGGCTACTACCATCTGGCGCCCGACAGCCCGCGTCTCGCCTGGGACCGGCTGCCCATGGCGGTAGGGTTCATGGGCATCGTCGCGGCGGCCTTGAGCGAGCGCGTCAGCGTGTTCGCCGGTCGCCGGCTCCTCGTACCGTTGGGTCTACTCGGGGCAGCGAGCGTGTGGTATTGGCGCTGGAGCGCCGCACATGGCGCCGAGAACCTCAACCCGTACGGCGCCGTGCAGTTCGGCTCGGCCCTGCTGGTGCTGCTGATCATCGCGCTGTTTCCAGCGCGTTACACTCGCGGCGGGGATTTCTCCATGGCGGTGGCGCTGTATGCACTGGCGAAGGTGGCCGAGCACTTCGATCGCCAAATATTCGCTGCCACCGGTGAGATCGTGAGCGGTCACACGCTGAAGCATCTGCTCGCGGCAGTGGCCATTTTCTGGCTGCTGCGCATGCTCAAGCTGCGCGCGCCGCTGGATCCTGCGCGGCGTTAGCACGCTCGGACCCATTCATTGCCCTGGAATCCATTCATGTCCTGGCCGAGGTTCCGCATGCCCCATCATCCGTATGTTCGGGTGGCTCCCGCATCCTGACCGCCGCAGTCGTGCTGAGCAGCTGCAGCACGAACATCTCGTACGACCGCGACAAGACGATCTCGATTCCGGCTGGCGCGACGGTCGCCTTCGCCAGCGGCGCGTCCGAAGGTCGCGAGAATGTCGATCCCTGGCGTAGGCAATGAGATCGTTCACCAACGCATCCAGAGCGCGATCGCTCGCGAGCTGCAGGCGAAGGGCTTCAAGCTGGTCGACGACCCGAGCACCGCCGACTTCGTGGTGCGGTACTTCGCGCGCGTGAACCGCAACACCGGACAGGTTGCGACCCAGGCGGGCCTCACGCGGACGCCGGCCACTGGCCCGGGCTGGGGCATGGGTTGGAACTGGGGCCCGGGCGTAACCAATACCTCGGCCGTGCAGGCGGGCGCCGTTTCCAACGCTTCCTTTGTCGTCGACCTGGTCGAGCGCTCCAGCGCGAAGACCGCCTGGCGCGGCACCTGGCAGGGCGATCCCGGACCCCGCGCGCCTACGCAGCAGGAGATCGACAACACGATGGCCAGGATCTTCCGCTCCGCGCCGACGGCGGGTTGATCTGGCTATACGTCCAGGCGCCTTGGCGTGCCGTAACGCCGTGCGTCGCCGGGCGCCCTGGACCAGCGTCGGGCTTGCCGGCACAAGAGGACATCGCTGTTGAGCACGCGGCGCCGGATCATCGTCTCGCTCCTGGCGCTCGTCGGTGTGCCGGCCGTCGCGCTGGTGCTCGCGATCGTCGCGATCGCCGTGTTCGGAGTGTCGATCGACGTCTCGCGCTGGCGCGAAGCCATCGCAGCGCGCGCCAGCACGGCACTCGCACGGCCCGTCGCGCTCGACGGCCGGCTCGAGCTGGAGCTGGGGCGCGAGACGGGGCTGTACGTGGCCGGCGTGCGCATCCTCAACCCGCCTGGATTCGATACGCCGGACCTCGCCACGTTGCGCGAAGCGCGCGCGCGCATCGACCTGCTGGCGGCACTGCAAGGCCGGCTGCAGGTGCGCAGTCTGGACGCGGAGGACGGCCGTGTACGATTCGAGCGCGCCGCGGACGGCCGGGTCAACTGGGCGAGCACGGTCCGCCGCACGCGCGGTCCACTTCGGCCTCGCCGTTGGTCGCCATCGAGATCGAGCGCACCTCGATCCGCAGCTTCCACTTCGAGCTGCACGACCAGCGCTCGGGCGCACATCGCTTCTTCGATCTCGACGAGCTCGACGGCACCGGCAAGTGGAGTGAGCCGCTGAAGCTCACCTTGCGCGGGAGTGTCGCCGGATCGTTTCCCTATGCCGTCGCCATCGCGGGCGGCTCGGCGCGCCTGCTCCAGGAGGGGCACCAAGCGTGGCCGTTCATCCTCGACCTGGAATTCCTCGGCGCACGCTTGCATGCGGATGGCACGGTGGACATCAACGCCGGGTCTGCTCGATTCGCCTTTCGCGCGGGCACGGAGGATTTCGAGCAGATGGGGCGGTTCCTGCAGACGACGCTGCCGAGCCTGGGCCCCGCCGCACTCAGCGGGAGCGTGATGGCCAGCTTGAGCGCAGTCGAGCTCAAGGATCTGCGCGGCAAGTTCGGCCCCTCAGAGCTCTCCGGCGGCCTCGTCCTCACCATGGGCGGGGCGCGCCAGCGCGTGAGCGGCGAGCTTGCGATCACCACGCTGGATGCGCGCCCGTTCCTCGACAGCGCGCCGCAACCGCCGGAACGGCGATTGACTTACGACGAGCTGATGCGCCAAAGGCTGCCGGTGCACAACCTGATGCGGATGGATGCCGATGTGGTGCTGCGCGTTGACCGTTGGCTCGGGCTCGCCTTCGATGTGCGCGATGCGCAGATCGCCGTGCATGATGGACGAGAGCGGCATGCGCGCACCGATCTCAGGGACGATCGCCGGGGTCCCGCTTACTGGACGCATCGACTTCGAGACCGCTGGGTCGATTCCGACCCTGGCGTTGGAAGCAACGGCGAGAAACGTGCCGCTGCGCGGCCTCCGGCAATCATTCCCGAGCGCAAGCAATCTGGACGGCACCCTCGGCACGGTAGCGCTGCGGGTCGGCGCCCGCGGGCGAGACGCTGGGCGCCCTTGTGGATGACCTGGAGTTGCGCTTGACGGCGCAGGCGGTGCGGCTACGTTACGCCACCGCAGCGGGGCGGCGCCCGGCCGACCTCGCCCTCGACGCGCTCGAAGTGGTGATCCCGCGCGGGCAGCCGCTGCGCGGCACTGCGCAGGGCAGGTTGCTCGGTACCCGCGCGAATCTCGCGTTCCGTGCGAGCGAGCTGCCGCGCATGCTGCGCGAGCCGATCACACCGATCCAGCTCCAGCTTGCCGTGGGCGGTATCACCGCTCGCGTCGAGGGCACGCTCGCGTGGCCCGGTGCGGGCGGCGGCAGCGACCTCGCGTTCCAGCTCGAGGCACAGCGCTCCGGCGACCTCGCACGTTGGGTCGGCTTCGCGCCGGAGTCGCGCCTCCCCTTGGTTGCGCGCGGCCGTGCTCGCGCGGACCGTGGCGGGTGGCGTCTCGAGGACACGACGGTCAAGGTCGGCCGCAGCGAGTTGACTTTGGACGCGCATCGCGCCGGGACGAGTACCGACCCGGTCCTCGTCGTTGCAGCACGCAGTACCCTGATCGACGTTCCCGAGCTAAGCACGCTGCACGGTAAGCCCACGCGCGCGCCGGCGCGCTCGCGGCAAGCGCTGCTGGATGCACCGTTTCTGCTGCAAGGCATCGATCTTCCCGCCGCCGACATTGGCCTGGGCCTTCATCGGGTCGTGCTCGGGCGCACCGAGCTCAACGATGTCGGGTTGAGCACCCGCATCCGCGACGGGCACCTGTTGCCGTCGCCGTTCTCGGCACGCTTCGCTGGTGTGACGTTCGAAGGAATTGCCGGGCTCGACCTGCGCGGTGCCGTGCCGACGGGGTCGCTGTCCATGTCCACGGGCCGCGTGGACGTCGGGGCACTGCTGCGCAGACTGGGTGTGGCCGACGACATCGACGCCCATGCCGACATCCTGCAGGTGAAGCTGGCCGGCTCTGCGAGCAGCCTGGGAGATCTCCTGGAACGCGGCACGCTGGAGGTGCGTGTGCTGGGCGGCAAGGTAACTGTGCGCGGGCCGGCGGATCGCGCGGTCGCGGAAGTCGAACTGGAGCAAGCGCAGGTCACTGCTCGACCAGGCCAACCGGTGACGCTTGATCTGCAGGGCGTAGTCGGCGATGTGCCGACGCAGATCACGGTTTCGACCGGCACATTGGCCGATCTGGCTCGCGACGCAAGCGTCGTGCCGTTCTCGGTCAAGGCCTATGCCGCTGGTGCTCGGCTCACGCTTACAGGCAGAGTGATGCTCCCGCTTGGCCACGGCGGCGACCTCGTTCTGGATCTGGCGGGAGAGCAGCTGGATTCCCTCAACGTGCTCGCTGGTGCCGCCCTGCCGGCCTGGAAGGACTGGTCGCTGCAGGGCCCGGTGAGCATGACGGCGAGCGGCTACGAGGTGACGCAGCTCGCACTGAAGGTGGGCGAGAGCCGCTTGAACGGGCGCGGGCGCCTGGAGCTCAGCGGCCCGCGTCCACTGCTGGATGTGTATCTCAGTGCGCCGCGCCTGCAGCTCGACGATTTTCCGGTCGCCACGCAAGTGGTCGCCCCGCGGGTCGCGACGCTGCAGGAGATGCGTGCTACGGCCGGGCGCACGGCCGCGCGCACACAGGATCTGTTGAGCGCCGCGTTCTTGCGTCGCTTCGACGCCAACCTGGATATCTCCGTCGACGAGGTGCTCTCGGGCAGCGATCGCCTGGCTGCAGGCATGCTGCGCGCGAGGCTCGTCGACGGGCGGCTCGACGTGAGTCCAGCCGAGATCCATATACCCGGAGGGAGCGCGCGCCTGTCCTTGTCCTACGATTCGACCGGACCGCAGGTCGCGCTCGCGACCGGCGTTCACGTCGACCGGTTCGACTACGGCATCCTGGCGCGACGGCTGCGTCCGGGCACCGACCTCGCGGGGCTGATCAGCCTGGATCTGGAACTGGCAGGCAAGGCGCCAGCGCTCAGTGGAATCATGGCACACGCCGACGGCCGCATCGACGTCGCGGTGTGGCCGAAGAACCTCCGCGGCGGTGTGATCGACCGCTGGTCCGTCAACGTCTTCTTCGCCCTGCTGCCGTTCGTGGACTCGACACCCGCAGGCCCAAGTCAACTGCGCGATCCTTCGTCTGGACCTGCGCAATGGCGTGCTCACCCACGACCTGCTGCTGATCGACACTGGTCGGGTGCGCGTGTTCGGGGCCGGCGGCGCCGATTTCGCCACCGAGGAGATCGGATTCCGGTTCCGCCCGCGGACCAAAGGACTCACATTCTTCGCCCTGCAGCCGCCGGTCGACGTCACTGGGACGATGACCGACTTTCGCGTCGGCTTGGCCCGCGGCCAGGCCCCCCAGACCATCACCCGTTTCTTGAGCTCGTCGTTCGTCGAACCGATCCGGCTGCTCACCCGCGGCAGGCTGCCTCGGGATGGCGCCGACGTGTGCACCGACCCGATGCGTTAGCCGGGCGATCCTTTGGTCTACAGGATACCTTGCTTGTTCAACGACTCGATGATGAGCTTGGCGAAGCGCTGCGTCTCCCGGCTCACGTCCTGTGGCGCCACGGTACGCGTCATGCCCGACCACAACAACTTCCCGCCAGGCTGCAGGTACAGGCTGGTTTCCGCGACCACCACATCGTACTGATAGGGGGTGGGGCCGATTACGAAGCTGCCGCCCGGAGCGGGGAGCCAGCCGGCATAGCCGACCCACGGCCACATCGACCAGTACGGCGCGGGCGTGAAATCGGTGATCTGCTCGACGCCCACCAAGCGTGTGACGAGGGTAGCTTGCGCACCCGCTTCCTCGGCCGCCTTGGCGAGCGCAGCCGCATCCGGCTGTCCGTCCTGGGCGATGAACCGGTAGCTCGGCGCCGCTGTCAGACCTGCGCTGCGCAACTGAGCGACGAACTCGTCTTCGAAGACCCGGCGGATGCTCGGATAGTCGGAGACGCCGACGACCAGCACCTTGCGCACCTGGCCGGCGTTCATGTCCGGATTCTTCCACTGACTGGTCAGGCGGCTCGCCGCACACCCGGTGAGCAGCAGCGCGATGAGGAGCACAAGTACAGGCCTCATATACCGTCATCCTGTTCGAAGAAAGAGGGACAGCCGCATCGTACTCCGAAGGTCCCGGCGGCGCGCGGCGGCCGGACTGTGGGATAGAATGCGGCACTCATCCCGCGAGCTCTCCGCTGCCGTGCCGGCACACGACGCGGCTGGGCGCAAGGCTAAGGCAGCGGGTGTGTAACTGCAGATCCCTTCGCGCGCTCCGCCAGCTCCATGGATGCACTGTCCGAGGTCCTGCGGGTGGTACGGCTCACGGGCGCCGTGTTCCTCGACATGGAATTGCGCGCCCAGTGGTCGTACCTCACCGCGCCGGCGCGGGCCATCGCCGATGTGCTGATGCCCGACGCCGATCACGTGATTCCGTATCACCTGGTCACCGAGGGCACGTGTTACGCCCGGCTGGTCGACGGGGAGCCGGTCGAGCTGCAGGCCGGCGACCTGATCATGTTTCCCGCGGGCGACCGGCATGTGCTCGCCACGGCGAGCGCGCAGGCATTGCGCCTCAAGCCGGTCGACATCACGGGCGAGAGCCTGGACCAGATTCTGAAGCGAGGCGACATCGCGACGCTCCGCGAAGGCAGCGCCGGAAAGACAACGCGCATCGTTTGCGGCTTTCTCGCCTGTGAGAAGCGCCTGGCCGAGCCGATTCTCCTGAGCCTGCCGCGCCTGCTCAGGGTCAGCATGCGCGATGGCGGCACCGCGGCCTGGGTGCAAAGCTCGATCCGCTATTCGGTCACGGAAAGCATGTCGTCGCGTCCCGGATCGGCCGTCGTGCTCGCACGTCTCTCCGAAGTCCTCTTCGCCGAGGCGATTCGCCACTACATGGACGAGCTTCCGCCCGGCCAGTCAGGCTGGCTGGCGGCCTTGCGCGACCGCCACGTGGGCCGGACACTCGCGCTCCTGCACGAGGAACCGGCCCATCCGTGGACGGTGGACGAGCTCGCCAGCAAGGTCGGGCTGTCGCGTTCCGCGTTGAGCCAGCGCTTCACCACGATGATCGGCACACCGCCGATGCAGTATCTGACCCGCTGGCGAACCTCGCTCGCCGCCACGCAGCTGCGCGACAGCAATGCGTCGATCGTCCGGGTCGCCACCGAGGTCGGCTACGAATCCGAAGCCGCCTTCAACCGGGCCTTCAAGCGCGAGTTCGGCCTGCCGCCCGCGGCCTGGCGCAAGCGGACGGCGCGCAGCTAGCTCGGGATATCTCATCCGGGCTGGGCCAATCTGGGCGCGGCGATCGCCTTCACGTCGGCCGCAGTGAGCGGCTGCCCGCCGATTGCCCAGTCCCCGCTCTTCACTTCCTCGACGACGCACCAGGTCACCGAGCGCATGGCTTCGCCTTCGATCTGCACCATGGCGTCGGTCAGGGACTTCGCGATCTGTTTTCTCTGCGCTTCCGAGAACACACCTTCGATGAGTTTCACGCTGATGAGCGGCATGGTTTGCTCCTGACCTGAGGATGATCCGGGTTGGTCGCACTGCCGAGCGTGCTGCCGGCGGACGGCCTCGTGCTCGACGCCCTTGAAAACATCCAGCTGCATGTGACTCCCGCCGGCCGCCGCGAGGAATGGCCGCAGGCCCGCGAGCAGCCGCGCGGCTTCGTCGTAGCGGCGATCGGCCCAGGCGCCCAGCGCGCGCAACCCCGGCTGGCTGATGTGCCGTGCCCGCAAGGCCGCGAAGGTGCCGCCTTGCGCGCAGCGCTGGATGTCCTGCTCGAGCCGCTGCGCCCGAGCCCGGTTGCCAGCGCTCAAGTGAGCGAGAGCCGCATACAGATCCACATACGGCCAGAACCCCGGCGTCAAGGTCCGTTCGAAGGCGTCGGAAAGCCGCGCCCAGCGGCCTGCGTCGTCGATCCCCACCTGTGTCAGGCGCCAGAGCAGAGCCGCGGCATCGCACGCATCCATCGACGAGCTGGCACTGGCAGGGATCAGCAATGCGTCGAGGACGGCGAGCGCCGGCGCGACGGCTCCTTCCTCGGCGTCGAACATGGCGAGATGCCATGCGTTGTGCGTGAGCATGCGGCTTGGCCCGGCCCACTGCGCGCGTCGGGCCCGCATCCACTGCGCACCGCTGCGGTGTCGCCCGGATGCAGCGAGCGCGTGCGCCACCGCGTGCACCCCGACGGGGCAGGCTGGGTCGCTCGCCAGCGCTTCGCGGCCCAGGACTTCGGCGTAGGCTGCGTCGCCAGTCTCGGCATGGGCGTACGACGCGATGGCAAGCACGAACTGGAACCCCGGTTGATCGCGCCGCCAGGCCGGCATGACTGAATCGACCAGCGCACGCAGCCGGTCATGCCAGCCCAGGAAAAAGTAGCACGACTGCGCGAGCCGCAGCGCCAGCAGATCGCTGGGCCACCTGTTCACGATGGTCGCATAGCGCTCGGCGGCCAGGACCGGGTTGCCGCACAGCCACGCCTCGGCCGCGGCCAAGTGCGCGCGCGTGCGTGGCGACCCCGCATGCGCATCGGTTGTCCGGATCGCCTGCGCAATCGCAGGCAGAGCATCCGGAGTCTTTGCGAGAACGCCGGCTGCGGCACGAATGATCTGCGCTTGGCAGAACTCCGGATGGTCGGGCCCGATGTCGGCAAGCTCGCCGACGGGATCGCCGATCGCGCGCAGGAGATGATCGAGGGCAAGAGAAGTCGCTTGCATGGTGCTGACATTGTGCAAGCGGGCCGTATGGCGAACTTGACGCAGGGTCCGGCGTTCTTTGCCGACACGCCGCTTCCACGGTCGGCGCGCCGATTGCGTGCGGCAAGACGCAAGCAGAGTCGCGGTGTTGGCTGCGATCGGGCGTACCCGGCGCCAGCTGCGCAACCGTCAGCGACGGTTCAGCGCGATTGCAGTCTGCGGTAGGTGTTCAGATGCCGCAGCGCTGCGCGCGGCTGGCCGGCCGCTTCGTACAGCAGCGCAATGTTGTAGTGGCAATCGGCGAGATCATCCTGCAGCACCAGCGCCTGACGGTAGGCCTGCAGCGCCGCCTGCGGCCGCCCCATCTCTTCCTGCAGCACGCCCAGGTTGTAGTGCAGGAGCGCCTCGGACGGACACTGCGCGATGCCCCTTCTGGTACACGGCTTCAGCCTCGCGCAGGCGGCCGCGGTCCTGCAGGAGCCGTCCCAGGTTGACGTACGAGTCCGGGAAACCGGCGTCGGCTTCGATGGCACGCTGGTATGTGGCGATCGCGCCGGGATCATTTCGCTCTTCGAGCTCGCAAGCGCGGGCAAACCAATCCTCCGCCGAGTCCTCGCTCTGGGGCGCTGCGGGCAGCATCCGCAGGTTCGCGCCCTGCGAGCTGACCGAAAAATCCAGCACGTACTGCCCGGTCCCGGCGTCCCATTGCGTGGTGCCATCCTGCACGACGACGCGATCGCCCAATGCGCGTACGCGCAGCGCGGCCAGCGGGGGCTCCTCGGGCAACTGCGCCCGCAGTCCCTTCAGTGCGCGGGACACGCGGCGCGCCGGGACCTTCGCGGCAATCAGGTCGTGTGCGGTGCGCATCACCACCAGGTCGCTGAAGCTGAACCGGTAGGATCGATGCGGCCCGAGCTTCGGCGTGACGTAGCGGGACTCGATGAGGCTGCGGATCATGCCGCGTGACAGGCCCAGCGTCCGCTGCACGTCGCGGATCGAGTACTCGCTCACGGCCGGTATCGCCGCCAACAAACCTTACTTCCTCGCGGCTCTCGCCTTTTGCGGGGCGGGCTTCGCCTGCTCGGCGCGCTTCGCGGGCTTGCGCTCCGCCACAGGCGCGGCCTGCTTGGCCAGCGCTGGCTTTGCGCCCTTGTCGAGGCTGGCGCGCAGTGCTTCCATCAAGTCGATGATCTGGGCGCCGCCTTTGCCCTCTTCCTCGGAGACAGCAATCTCCTCACCCTCGATTTTCTTCTGGATCGCCGCTTCGATACGCTGCTTCTCCTCGTCGACATAGGCAGCGGGGTCGAACTTGTCGGAGGAGATCTGCTCGATCAGTTGCACCGCCAGCTTCAGCTCGGCCGGACGCACCTCGCCCTTGTCGATGTCGATCTCGCCGATCTTGCGCACCTCGTCGGCATACAGCAGCTGCTGCAGCACGATGCCGTCGGACACCGGGCGCAGCTGCACGATGTATTGCTTGCCGCGCGCGGCCCATTTCCCGAGTCCGAAGCGCTGCGAGTCGTGCATCGCCTGGCGCAGCAGCGCATAGGACTTGGCGCCGCCCTTGCCCGGCGCCAGGTAGTAGGCCTTGTCGTAGTAGATCGGATCGATGGCATCGGCGGCGACAAACTCGGTGATCTCGACCATCTGGGTGGGGCGCTCTTCCAGCGCCTTGAGCTCGTCCTTGGTGAACGTCACGTAGCGGCCTTCGGCAAATTCGTAACCCTTCACCATGTCGGCGCGCTCCACCACCACGCCCTCCTTGATGCAGGTGTACTGCTGCTTGAGCCGCGAGCCGCAGGTGCTGTGCAGGAGGTTAAAGGAGATCCCGCTGCTGCTTTGGGTAGCAGGAAAGATGTCCACCGGAATGGAGACCATGCCGAAGGAGATCGTCGCCGATGCGATGGAGCGTGCCATATCGTTCCTTTTCTGCGACCAAAAATCGAATTCACAGGATTAGCAGGATTTCTCAGGATGAACAGGATTACTACAACGGCGAGGAACTCGATGGGCACGGTGAATCCGTCAGCGGCTCAGCCCTGCAATCCTGTTCCTGCTGTTTCAATTCCTCAATCCTGTTAATCCTGAGAAATCCTGTTAATCCTGTGAATTGCTGTTTCCTGCAGCCTCACCGGAAGATGCGCTGCAGATCGGTCTTCAGCGCGATGGCGTCCTGCCAGACGTCACCTTGCCGCTCGAGGCGCTCGAAGACGTTCCACATCCGGAAATCCATCGGATGGGCTTTGGCCAGTTCGTCCCAGGTCAGCGGCATCGACACCGGTGCACCGGGCAGCGCGCGCGGCGAGTACGCTGAGTTCAGCGTCTTGCTGCGCACGTTCATGTTGCTGTCGATGAATATTTTACCCGTCCGCTTGGCCACACTCCACTCCATGGTGATCACATCGGGGTGGGCCTGCAGCAGGTGGCGGCCCAGAGTGTCGCACATTTGCCGCGCCGCAGCAAAAGTGACGTTACGCACGATCGGCACGAAGATGTGCAGGCCGGTCTTGCCCGAGGTCTTGACCAGTGCATATTGCAAGCCAATCTGCTCGAACAGCTCCTTGAGCCAGAACGCGACCTCCTTGCCCTTCTCGAACGCCCGCGTATTCAGCTCCGGCTCGGCGCCCGCAGCCTCCTTGCCCGAGTAGATGTAGGGGTCGAGGTCGAACACCACGTAGTCGGGGTAGCTCAAGATCGACGCGTCGATGTTCTCCTCGCTGTCGGCGAACTCGGTGCTGGATGACTGCGCGTCGGGATACAGGCTGCCGCGCGAATGCCAGACGTGGTACTCCAGGGTGCCCATCTGTCCGAGCCACAGCAGGGTCGGCAGGTTGTTGCACAGCAGATACTCGCCGTTCTCCTGCTTGCTCTCGGAATAGACCGTGATCGTCTCGATGAACTCCGGGAGCTTGTGCTCCCAGTGCTTCTGGAAGAACTGGTGCTTGGTGATGCCGTCGGGAAAGCGGATCATCGTGAGCGGTCGATCCGCCAGGTGCGGCAGCATGTAGGGCGAGATCCGCGCGAGGTAGATCAGCAGGTCGCGCTTGGTCTGCGCAGGTTGCTTCAGCTCCGGATGCTCCGGCCACAGCACCTTGTTCAGATGGGTCAGGCGGATCTGCTCCGATCCGACCGCGAGCGTCATCTCCTCCTTCCTGCTGCCCTGAAGCTGCTCGAGAACCTGCGCGATCTGACCGCTCGCCGGTGCTACGCTCGGCGACGGTTTGCTGTCCGCTACGTGCACTATCTGTGGAGGGGCAACGTCGTCGCGCGGGATATCGTCCCTGAGCCGCACGAACACTGGCGCGCGCAGCGCGCCGTCCGGAGTCCATTCCGCGAAACGGATCTCCGCGACCAGCTCGGGCTTGAGCCAGACCACCTCCCCTTCGACCTCGGGTTTGTGCGCGAACGGATGGCGTTTGGTTTCCAGCCCCTTGAGGCGTTGCGTCAGATCTTCCAGCGCCGGCGTCGTCGAAGCCGCTGCCGACTTTGCCGGCCGGCAAGAGCTTGCCGGCAGGATCTGGATAGCCGAGCAGGAGCGCGCCGAAGGTCTTGCCGCGGTGTCCCTTGCCCACCGTATAGCCGCAGATGAGGAAGTCGCCGGTCTGGGTGGCCTTGACCTTCAGCCAGGCGGGCGAGCGCACGCCGGTTTCGTAGCGGCTGTCGTGGCGCTTGGCGATGATGCCCTCGAAACCGGCTTCCAGGGCCGCGGCGTAGAAATGCTCGCCCTCCGCCTGCGTTGCGGGCAGCACCTGCAGGTGCGTGGAAGGCAGCAGGCATTGGCCCAGCCAGCGTTTGCGGGAGCGATAGTCGGCACCGCGCAGGTTCATGCCAGCCAGGTGCAGCAGGTCGAACGCATAGAACACGCACGGCGTGGTCTTCTGTGCCGCACGGACCTCGTACTCGCTCTTGAGCTGCCCGCGCGTCTGCAAAGCATGGAACGACGGCTTGCCGCTCTGGTCGTGCGCGACGATCTCGCCGTCCAGGACGAAGTCGTGCAGGACCTGCTCCTGCAGGGCAGTGACGATCTCGGGAAACTGCGCGCTCTGGTCCAGGCCGCGCCGCGACAGCAGCCGCACCTTGCCGTCGCGCCGCAACGCCAGGCAGCGATAGCCGTCGAGCTTGGGCTCGAACAGGAACGCCGGATCGTTGAAAGGGCCATCGGCTGCGGCCGCCAGCATCGGCGCCAGTTTGGCCGGGAAGGCCTCCTGCGGACCGGATGGGATCAGGTGCTCGCGCGCTCACCCGCTCCAGCCGTCGTGGACTTTTCAGATCCGCCACCGTGTAACCTGACAAGACGGAGTTGGCTCGGGTGACGATGTCGAGGTCGCTGCGGGCGAAGCGGTCCTTGTGCTTGATGAGCAGCCAGTCCTTGTCCTTCATCCGCACCAGGGTCCACGACCCCTTGAGCTTGTCGCCCAGGAGGAAGACGCTGAGCTTGCCTTGAGCGTACTCCGCCCGCATGCGCTGCTGCGCTTCTTCGCGGTTCTCGAAGGAGTACGCCTGGCCTTCGTCTGGCGAGTACACGCCGCAGTCCCAGACGATCACCTGACCGGCGCCGTACTGCTTGGGCGGAATCACGCCCTCGAAGGACGCATAGTCGAACGGATGATCTTCAGTGGGAACCGCCAGGCGCTTGACCTTCGGATCGAGCGAGGGGCCGCCCGGAACCGCCCAGCACTTGAGCACACCGTCCAGCTCGAGACGGAAGTCGTAGTGCAGGCGCCGGGCCGAGTGCTGCTGCACCACAAACAGCAGCGGTCCGCTGCGCCGCTTCGCCTCCCGAGCGGGCGGCTCGGGAGTCGCCTCGAACGCGCGCTTGCCGGCGTAGTCGCGGAGCTTGTCGGCCTCGGCCGGCTCGCTCGCGCGGACCTGCCGCTTGGCAGAGCGGTCAGCGGTCTTCATGACGAGCACCGCAGCGGTGGAGTGTGTTCATCGCTCGGCGTGTTCCACCTCACCTATTGCCGTCCCGTCACTTCGCGCCAGAGCTCGTTGAAGCGCAGCGCGAACTTCGCGCCCAGCCCGGCGTCCTCGTGCTTGAAGTAGACGAACGCGTGTGACCACGGTTGCGCGGCGATGCGCTCCACCCAGGCTCGCAGCTCCTCGTCCGAATACTGCTCGCGCCGCAGGCGCAGATAGCCGCGATCGGCCGTCGCGATGAGCGGGGTCTCGCCTTCGTCGGTGTCGGCGATGCACAACATCGCGCCGCGCGAGCGCAGCGCCTGGTAGACCTCGTCGTCCTGCCAGGAAGCGTGGCGAAACTCGAAGGCGAAGCGGGGATGGCCGGGCAGCTCGGCGAGAAACGCTTCCAGCCGAGGCAGATCCTTGCGCAGCTGCGGCGGCAGCTGGATCAGGACCGGGCCGAGCTTCGCACCCAGCACTGCAGCGCGGCGCAGGAACTCACCGATGTCGTGCCCCGCTTCGCGCAAGCCGCTTGTGGTGGCTGATTCGTTGCGGCACTTTCAGTGAAAAGGCGAAATCGGCCGGGACCTCCTCCGACCACTGCCACAGAACCGACTCGGCCGGCATGCGATAGAAGGTGTTGTTGATCTCCACGGTACGCAACCGTTGCGCGTAGTAGCGCAGCATCTCGCCGGCCGGAAGTTTCTCCGGATAGAACGGGCCTTTCCACTCTTTGTACGAATAGCCGCTGGTACCGGCGAACAGTTGCATCGGCTGTCTCGACTGCGCCATTCCCGGTAATCTCCATGCGCCCCTGGGCCCATAGTAGAATATCGTCGCCCAACGCGCACAGGAGGAGAACTCGAACCATGGCCAAGACGACAGACACAAGGGATCCCGCGAAACTCAGATCACGCAAGTGGTTCGACAATCCTGACAACCCCGACATGACGGCGCTGTACCTGGAGCGCTACATGAACTTCGGGTTGAAGCGCGAAGAGCTGCAGGCCGGCAAGCCGATCATCGGCATCGCGCAATCGGGCTCCGATCTGTCGCCCTGCAACCGCCACCATCTCGAGCTCGCGCACCGCGTGCGCGAGGGTATTCGCGAGGCCGGCGGAATCGCGTTCGAGTTCCCGGTGCACCCGATCCAGGAGACCGGCAAGCGCCCCACCGCCGCGCTCGACCGCAACCTCGCCTATCTCGGACTGGTGGAGATACTTTACGGCTACTTCATCGATGGAGTGGTGCTGACGACTGGCTGTGACAAGACCACGCCGTCTCAGCTGATGGCCGCCGCGACCGTCGACATCCCCGCCATCGTGCTGTCGGGCGGGCCGATGCTCAACGGCTGGTTCCGCGGCGAGCGCACCGGTTCGGGCACGATCGTCTGGAAGGCACGCCAACTGCTCGCAGCGGGAGAGATCAACCGCGAGCAGTTCATCGACCTGGTCGCCTCCTCGGCGCCGTCGCCGGGTCACTGCAACACCATGGGCACGGCGTCGACGATGAACTCGCTGGCCGAAGCGCTCGGCATGTCGCTGCCGGGCAGCGCGGCGATCCCGGCTCCGCACCGGGAGCGTGCCCAGAACGCCTACGAGACCGGCAAGCGCATCGTCGAGATGGTGTGGGAAGACCTGCGTCCCTCGAAGATCATGACGCGCGAGGCGTTCGAGAACGTCATCGTGGTCAATTCCGCGATCGGCGGATCCACCAACGCACCGATCCATTTCAACGCGATCGCGCGCCATATCGGCGTGAAGCTCGACAACGACGACTGGGAGAAGATCGGCTACGACATCCCGCTGCTGGTCAACCTGCAGCCGGCGGGCAAGTATCTGGGCGAGGAGTATCACCGCGCCGGCGGCGTGCCGGCGGTCGTCAACGAGCTGCTGAAAGCCGGCAAGATCCGCAAGAACGCGCTCACCGTCAACGGCAAGACGCTGGCCGAGAACTGCAAGGGGACGCCGATCCAGGACGAGGATGTGATCCGGCCGTACCGCAAGCCGCTCAAGAAGCAGGCCGGGTTCCTCAACCTCAAGGGCAACCTGTTCGACAGCGCGATCATGAAGACCAGCGTGATCTCGGACCAGTTCCGCAAGCGCTACCTGTCGAACCGCAAGGATCCCGACGCCTTCGAGGGCCGCGCCATCGTGTTCGACGGGCCGGAGGACTACCATCACCGCATCGACGACCCCAAGCTCAAGATCGACGAGACCTGCCTGCTGTTCGTCCGCGGTGCGGGGCCGATCGGTTACCCGGGCGGAGCCGAGGTGGTGAACATGCAACCGCCCGCCGCGCTGATCAAGCAGGGCATCACCGAACTGCCCTGCATCGGCGATGGGCGCCAGTCCGGCACCTCCGGCTCGCCGTCGATCTTGAACGCGTCACCCGAGGCAGCGACCAACGGCGGGCTGGCCATCCTCAAGACCGGCGACATGGTGCGCATCGACCTCAAGAAACGCACCGCCAACATCCTCATCAGCAAAGCCGAGTACGAGCGCCGCCGGCAGGCGCTCAAGCGGCGTGGCGGCTTCCGTATCCCTGAGAACCAGACGCCCTGGCAGGAGATCCAGCGCGGGATGGTCGACGAGCTGTCGCAGGGCATGGTGCTGAAGCCGGCGGTGAAGTACCAGCGCATTTCCACCAGCAAGGGCGTGCCGCGGGACAATCACTAGCTGGTTGGACAGGAACGAGCGGTTCCGCCTTACCTCCACTCACCCTAGCACGCTGCGGAGCGCGCACTAACACTCCCTCCCCTTCAAGGGGAGGGTTGGGGCGGGGATGGGTGAGATGGAGATGAGCTAGGTGGGGATGGATCGCTCGTCCCAAGCCCACGGTCGAGCTTCACGCCGTACACCCGCTCGGCCTACTCGACCGACACCAGGCCATCGCGCACATCGGCCTTGACCTTGTCGGGGTCGCGCTCGCGCGGGTCGCCAAAGCCCGCGCCTCCGGGGAGCTCCAGTCGGAGCCGCTCGCCCGGGCGGAATGGTCTGCTGACCTTTGCCGCGCAGCGTCTTGCCGGAGACGAGCGAGACGCGCCCGGCAGCACCGTCGTGCCCACCGTTGCGACCGCGGGCTGGATGGTCGATCCGCTCGAACATCGCATACACGGAAAAGGGCGCATTCTCGGCGCTGCCGATCTCCATGACCTGACCAAGTCCGCCGCGCAGTCGTCCAGGGCCGCCGGAATCGGTGCGGTACTCCTTGCGCCAGATCACCACCGGCGCGATCGACTCGACGATCTCGGTCGGCACGCTTCTCACACCACTCGGGAAAGCGGTCGCCGACAGTCCGTCTTTGGTGGGCCGCGCGCCGGTGCCGCCGGAATGAAACGATAGAACGTCGAACGGCGTACCCCCGGCGACCGCGTCGCTGACGCCGTGTCCTCCTCGCAGCTGCGGGATCCACAGGGCCGATGCACCCTCGGCCGGCGCACCCTCGGCGAGCGCCTGGTGCAGGCATCCGAACACGACGTCGGGCAGCATATGCCCGATCACATGCCGGATCGCCACCGCGCAGGGCCGCGGCGCGTTGAGGATCGATCCTTCCGGGGCGCTCACCGTGATCGGCGCCAGGGAGCCGGCGTTGTTGGGTACCGCCGGCGCAACCAGGCATTTCACGCCGAACGAGGTATAGGCCGTGGTATACAGCATCGGCACGTTGATGCCGAAGCTGCTCACCGGCGAGGTGCCGGTGTAGTCGACGTGAATGCCTTTCTCCGAGATCGTGAGCGCGCCCTTGAGCTCGATCGGGTGGTCGTAGCCATCGATGACCAGCGCATTGCGATAGGTGCCGGCCGGGAGCTTGGCAATCGCTTCCAGCGTCGCAGCGCGCGAATGCTCGCAGATGTGGTCGGCCAACGGCTCGATGCTGTCGATGCCGAACTCGGCCATCATCTCGCGCAGCCGCTGGGAGCCCTTGTCGTTGCAGGCCATCAGGGAGAACAGATCCCCTTCGACCTGCACCGGCTCGCGTACGTTCGCCCGCACGATCGCCAGCAGGTCTTCGTTCACCTGCCCGGCGCGGGCGAGCGGCATGATCGGCACGCACAGGCCCTCCTCGAAGACCTGACGACCGTCGGGGCCGAAACCGCGGCCGCCGATGTCCACCACGTGCACCGTGGACGTGAACAACCCCACCGGCCGGTCGCCCAGAAACGTCGGCGACACCAGCGTGAAGTCGTGCAGGTGGCCGGTTCCCAGCCATGGGTCATTGGTGAGGTAGTGATCGCCTGCGCGCATCTTATCGACCGGGAAACGCGCGAGGAAATGGCCGACCGCCGCCGGCATCGAGTTCACGTGCCCGGGTGTGCCGGTCACGGCCTGCGCCAGCATTCGGCCCTGGAGATCGAACACCCCGGCGGAGAGGTCGCCGGCTTCACGCACGCTCGCGCTGAACGCGGTGCGCAGCAGCGTCTGCGCCTGCTCCTCGACCACGGCGATCAGGCGGTTCCACATGACCTGTGCGCGAATGCGCGCCAGCGCGGAGTCTGTCTTCATCCGACCTCCCACGAAGACCAGCAACGGTGCTTCACGCGGACGGCTCCATCCCAGCAGCACGCACCCGCGTGAGCACGAGATAGCTTACCGCGTTGACGGTGGCCTCGAATCCCGGCGCCACGACCGTCGTGGTTTCGTCCTCGACGATCAGTGCGGGACCCTCGAGCCGGACCCCGGGCCTCAGATCTTTGCGCCGGTAGATCGGCGTTTCGAGAAATCTGCCGGACCCCGGATCGAATACGCGCCGGTGGCGGCTGGGCGCCGGCGCCGGATGCTTCGCTGCTGGCGCCACGACCGGCGGCGGCTCCCCGCGAGTGCTCACGCTCAGCGCCCAGCTCAGGGCTTCCGCCTCGAGCCCCGGGATGATCCGCTCGAACTGCGCACGGTACTCGCGCTCGAAGGCTTCCTGCAGGCGCTGGCGATCGACCAGCTCGAGCGGGCGCGCCTCCAGAGGCACCGCGATCTCGTGGCCTTGGCCGACATAGCGCATGTATACCCGGCGCGTTTCTACCAGTGGCGCGCCGCCAGCGCTCTTCTCCACGACCGCATAGGCCTCCGCACGCAGCGCTTCCATGTGCGTGTTGATGACCTCCGGGTCGAGCTCCCCAACACGCTGGTACAGGCTGCGGGCGACCTCGTACGCGACCGGCGCCGCCAGCATCCCCACCGCCGAGCCCACGCCCGCACCGGTGGGGACGACAATGCGCTCTATGCCCAGCTTGTCCGCAACGCGGGCAGCGTGCAGAGGCGCCGCGCCGCCGTACGCCACCAGGGTGCGCTCATCGAGGCTCTTGCCCCGCTCGACCGCGTGCACGCGCGCGGCACTGGCCATGTTCTCGTCGACGATCTCGCTGATCGCAAGAGCAGCCAGCTCGGGTCCAAGACCCAGCGGCTGGCCGATGGACCGTTCGATCGCCGCCGCGGCCGCATCTGCGTCGAGTCCGAAGCTGCCCCCGGCGAACGCAACGGGATCGATGCGACCCAACGCCAGATCCGCATCGGTGACCGTCGCCGCCGTGCCGCCGCGGCCGTAGCTGGCCGGCCCGGGCACCGCGCCGGAGCTGTCCGGTCCCACCGTCACACGCTGGAGCGCGTCGATCCTGGCGATGGAGCCGCCGCCGGCCCCGATCTCGACCATCTCGATCACCGGAATGCGCAGCGGCAGTCCGCTGCCCTTCAGGAACCGGTATGCGCGTGCCACTTCGAACGCGCGCGAGGTCTGTGGCCGGCCCGCATCGATCAGGCAGATCTTCGCCGTGGTGCCGCCCATGTCGAAGGAGAGCACATGCTCGAGCCCGCATTCCAGCGCGATGCGGCTCGCCAGGATGGCGCCCCCGGCCGGGCCGGATTCGACCAGCCGGATCGGGAAGCGCCGGGCGGCGTCCAGTCCGACCACGCCCCCTCCCGAGGTCATGAGGAGGAGTTGTCCACCGAATCCGGCGCTGCGCAGTGCCCGGTCGAGTCGATCGAGGTAGCCGGCCATGAGCGGCCGCACGTAGGCGTTCGCACACGCGGTGGACAGCCGTTCGTATTCACGCAGCTCGGGCGACACCTCCGATGAAAGACTCACCGCGACATCCGGCAAGCGTGCGTGCAGGATTTCGCGCACGCGCCGCTCGTGTGCCGGATTGGCGTAGCTGTGCAGGAGTCCTACCGCCACGCTGCTCACTGCCTCTTGCTTCAGCGCGGGAATCAGCGCTTCGACCGCGGTTTCATCAAGCTGCTTCAGCACCTCGCCCCGCGCGCTCATCCGTTCCGGCACGCCGTAGCGCCGCCGGCGCGGTACCAGCGGCTCGGGCTTCTCGAGATAGATGTCGTACTGCTCGAAGCGGTGCTCGTAGCCGATCTCGACCGCGTCGCGGAAGCCTTCCGTGGTGATCAGCGCGGTTACCGCTCCCTTGCGCTCGATCAGCGCGTTGGTCGCGAGCGTGGTGCCGTGAATGATGAGATCGATATCGCCGAGCGTGCACGCGGCCTTGGCGACCGCCGCGCTCACGCCTTCCATCACCCCGCGTTCCGGCGCGTCCGGCGTGGTCAATACCTTGGCGGTGACGCGCCCAGCGGGCGCATCCAGCGCAACGTCGGTGAACGTCCCGCCGATGTCGACCGCCAGTCGAATCGAGCGTGCTGACGCCATACTCCTCCCCTGTGGCGCGTCAAGCCTACAGGGTTTCGCTCGACCAGGCGAGCGCAGCAGGATTGCTCGCAAAGCCCCGGACACTGGCGTTCCCTGCGCCGGGAAGCCTGTGGTAGCCAGCGTGCGCCTGCCCTCATGCCTTTCGCCCTGGACTCGACTGTTCTCCCCTGCGCTCCTGCGATCATGGCGAAACCGCGGTGTTCATGTCGGTCTGGATCTCGGTCTGACTCAGTGCCCGGTTATATATGCGTACCTCGTCGATCAGCCCCTGGAAGAACTCGCCGTACGGTACGTTGCCGCCGATCCGCACTGGACTGCCGTTGGTCTGTATGGCTCCGCTGCGCGCTTGGCTCGCCGCCAGGGAACCGTTCACATACAGACGCAGCATGGCTCCGTCATAGGTCAGCGCGAGGTGTGTCCAGGTGTTGACCGGGTTGGCCTTGGCGCCACTTACAAAGGCCACGGTCCCGGAGAAGGTGCCTCCCCCCGAGGGCAGCAGGGCTCCCGTGCTGTTGCTCCCGTTGAGGAAATACGCATCCACCTCGCGCTGCACGATCGTGCGCCATCCGCTTTGAGAAGCGGTAGGGTAGACCCACGCCTCCAGGGTCATCGCCGAGCTCACGCCGAGCGACGCCGAAGCCGCTACCTGCACCATGCTGCTGGTGCCGTTGAAGCTGAGCGCCCGGCCGTACCGGCCCTGCGCTGTCCACGTCGCTCCCTTGATCACACCGGTGTTGCCGTAGCCGGAAACATCGGATAGCGTGGTCCCTGCGCCTTCGTTGAAGCCATAGGCGGCGACCAGCCCGCTGCTCGACAGCGCACCGAGGTGACCGCGCTCACGACTCCCGAATACGCGCTCAGATTCCCCTTGGCGTCCGCAGCACGCACGCGGAAGCGATACGTGGTGTTGCTCGCCAGCCCCGTGTTGCTGGCTTTCACGCCTGCAGCGGTCATGACTTCCGCGAAATTCGCGCAGCTCACGCCTGCACACCGTTCTACTCGGTACGCTGTCACGCCCACGTTGTCGGTGGACGCGCTCCAGGCCAGATCAATCTGAGTAGCGCTGACTGCGTTGGCCGTGAGCCCTGTCGGGGCGGTTGGTGCGCTGGTGTCGGCAGTCGACGGGGTAGCGGCTGAGGCAACGCTGGAGTATCCGCTCCTGTTGCCGGCCGCGTCTGCCGCTTGCAAACGGTACTGATATGTTGTGCCCGCTGCAAGGCTGACGTCGCTATAGTTCGTGGCGCGACTGGTCGCGCCCACCGCGGCGAAGTTGGTGCATCCCGCGCCTGCGCAGCGCTCTATCCGGTACTGCGTCACACCAACATTGTCGCTGGACGCTGCCCACGCCAGATTGATCTGGCTGCCGCTGGCCGGTGTAGCCGTCAACCCTGTTGGCGTCGAAGGCACGGTCGTGTCAGGTCCCAGCCGCCGCACTCACGCTGATCGCCGTGGCGGCCGTCTTGCTCACGGTTCCACCGGGCCCGGTCGCGGTCAACGTAGCCTTGTAGCTGCCCGCCGCGCTATAGACGTGGGTCGGGCTCTTGACGATGCTGGTCGTGCCGTCGCCGAAGTTCCACGACCAGCTGGTGACTTGCCCTGTCGTCGTATTGTTGAACGCGACAGCTCAACGGCGCTGTTCCGCTGCTCGGACTCGCGCTGAAGTTCACGACCGGGGCAGCGGGCGCGGCGACGCTGATGGCCAGTGGCGGCGGTCTTGCTCGCCGTGCCGCCCGGTCCGCTCGCGGTAAGAACTGGCTTGTAGCTGCCCGCCGCGCTGTAGACGTGGCTGGGGTTCTGTGCCGTGCTGGTGGTGCCGTCGCCAAAGTCCCAAGACCAGCTCGTCACCGGACCGCTGGCCGTAGCGGCGAACGTCACCGTCAGCGGCGCGGTGCCGCTGGCCGGACTCGCGCGTGAAATCTACCGTGGGCGCGGCGGCCGGAATGGACACGCTGAGCTCGTTGGAATAGTCGCTCTCGACCTTCGCCGGAGTCGTACGCTGTCGACCGCGCAGAAGGAGGTGGCGCCCACGGGCAGCGTGCCGATGGTATAGGTATCCGTGTTCCCGACGTCGACGCGGGTGGAGTAGCGAACGGCTCGAGGAGCCGCAGTACAGCACGAACCCGGCTGCGCCCGATGCAGTGTAGTCCCATCGCAAGGTCACCTGTGCAGCGTGCGCCTCGCAGCGCATCGAGCCCGACAGTAGCAGCGCTCGCCAGCGCGAATGCACAGCCACGCGAGGCGAACTCCGACGATGGCAACGAAGATCGAAAGCATTGAACTGAGCTCGCATTGATCGGACTCTCTCTGTTGCATCGGACCTCGATGCGGGATGAATCGAAGGCGCAAGGAGGAGCACGGCTGTGCGTCGCTCGCGGCGAGCAGCCGGCCTGTCTCGTTCGGAAAGCTGGACCTTGACGTTGGCACCCGCCTTGGGCGGGTGAGTTGCGCCTAGTCAGGCGCTGAGCGCGTAGTCACCTTGCGCTGATGCATTCGTTCGCTGCTGCGATCCCCGCGGCCGTGAAAGCGAGTCGCGTACCACGCATAGGAAACAATGACTTGCCAGGAATCACGGCGTCCGACAGCGTAATCGTCGAACGACGTAGGATTTCAGCGACAGCACGCATTGTTGTTTTGCTTCAATGCGCTTGCTGCTTTCGCGAATGACGACACAGCTGGCGCGGGCGGCCGTCGCACACGGGAAACCCGTAGCGTTTTCCGGGAGATGCGTTAGTTGCGAGACAATCCGCTATCGATTCCGATCGGCATATCTTGACCGATGCGCACGGCGGATCGACTCGACGCACGCGATTGCCGGCCGGTCGCCGCGCGCATGCGCCGCTGCTCAAAGGCACCCGCGACTCTAGGGAACACGCCCACTGACTGCGAGGCTCGCAGTCGGGACGCAGGAAGGCGGGGCGAGCGCCCTACCAGCTGTTGCGCAGCTCGCGCAGCTTGATGAACACCGTCTTGGGATCGGGTGCGTCGGGCAGGTCGGGAAACGCCTCGCGCAGCCTCGCGATCACCGTGGGACTGTGCAGGCGGAAGAAGGTGTTGATCTCCTTCTCCACCGCCAGGGTGGTGACCAGGGCGCGGCTGGGATCCTGCTCGCGCACTTGCTCGCGCATCTGCCTGCGCCGCCTCGTTGTCGGGCTCGCGGTCGAGAGTGAAGCCGAGATTGTTGGCGATGTAGTCGTGACCGGGATACACCAACGTCCGGTCCGGCAGCTTGGCGAGCTGGGTGGCGAAGGTCTGGTACAACTCGTTCGGGTGACCGCCGTTGTGGCAATTGCCCGCGCCCGCGTTGAACAGGGTGTCGCCGCAGAACAGCGCGGGCGTGTCGGTGTGCGACAGCAGGCAGACGTGGCTCATGGTATGCCCGGGCGTGTCGAGCACCTCGAGCTCGACCGTCTTGCCGACCTTGATGACGTCTCCCGCACCCAGCCCGCGATCGATGCCCGGGATGCGGGCGCTGGCGTTCTTGTGTGCCAGCAACTTGGCGCCGGTGGCTGCGATCATCGCGCGATTGCCGCCGGTGTGATCGCCGTGCTCGTGCGTGTTCACGATCTGGGTGATGCTCCCAGCCGCGCTTCCTGGCCGCAGCCAGGCACTTCTCGTGATCGAGCGGGTCGACGGCCAGCGCTTCGCCGGTGTCAGCGCAGGCGATCAGGTAGTTGAAGTTGCGGTACGAGTTCGCGGTCCAGATCTGCTCGACAATCACGTGGCTTTTCCTTCGGCTCCGATGCCTCGGTCGAGCGGCCGACCCGCCGCTGCCGCCGGCAGCGCCGCCCGATGGTCTCCGAGGATTATGCCTATTCTGATTGAAATCAACGGTCCAGTCACCTACCATTGCGGCCTAGCGGTAGCTTGTATCGCCCGTTTGGGCTCGTGCTGATGGCGGTTCGCGCAGCGCTGGGCCGTACTACGACAGCGCTGGCCTTCACCTCGGTGTGGTCGGCGGACAATCCACACAAGGGGATGTGATGCCAAACATTGGCTCAGTACTGAAAGAGGAGATTTCGCGGCTTGCCCGCAGGGAATTACGCGGCCAGGTGGCGGGGATGAAGAAGGCCTCCGCCCAATACCGCCGGCATATCGCGGCGTTGAAGCGACAGGTCGCCAAGCTCGAGAGCCAGGTTTCTCTGCTGCGCGGCAAACTGCTGCATGACACGGCCGCGCCGGCCGAGGACGCAGACGGCAAGCGAGTTCGGTTCGCACCCAAATCGCTGCGCGCGCAACGCGAGCGCCTCGGCCTGTCGGCCGCCGAATACGGCCAGCTGCTCGGTGTCAGCGCTCAGTCGGTCTACAACTGGGAGCATGCGACCGCCCGCCCGCGCAGCGAGCAGATCAAGCGGCTCGCGGCTTTCAGGAGCATGGGTAAGCGCGAGGCGCGTGCGCGCCTCGATCATCTCGCCAAGCCGAGCCCGGCGAGAAAGCCCAGGAAAGGCCGGGCGTCTTGACCGTCTGGCTGTAGCGCAGCGTGGTCGATCCCCGTGGTCCCTCGCAATTGCAGGGCATCGGTCAGCTCGACGCTTGAAGCATGAACTGGAAGACGATCGAAGACACCGTCGGCAACACACCGCTGGTGCGATTGAAGCGATTGCCCGGGCGCACTGGCAACGTGGTCCTGTGCAAGCTCGAGGGGAACAATCCGGCGGGATCGGTCAAGGACCGTCCGGCGCTGTCGATGATCCGCCGCGCCGAGGAGCGCGGGACGATCAAGCCGGGCGATGTGCTGATCGAACCGACCAGCGGCAACACCGGCATTGCGCTCGCGATGGTCGCGGCGATGCGAGGGCTACAGGATGGTGCTGATCATGCCTGAGCATCTGTCCGTGGAACGCCGTCAGGCGATGCGGGCGTACGGCGCGCAGATCATCCTGACACCGCAGCAAGGCGGCATGGAAGCCGCACGCGATCTCGCGGAGCGCATGGTCGCCGAGGGCGAGGGCGTGATGCTCGATCAGTTCGCCAATCCCGACAACCCGCGCGCGCACTACGAAGGCTACCGGCCCCGAGATCTGGCGCGACACCGCGGGCCGCATCACGCACTTCGTGTCCAGCATGGGCACCACCGGCACGATCATGGGCGCAGGCAGATTCCTGAAGGAGCAACAGCCGGCGCATCCAGATCATCGGCTGCCAACCCACCGACGGATCGCAGATCCCCGGCATCCGCAAGTGGCCGCAGGCCTACCTGCCGAAGATCTACGACCCCACCCGCGTCGACCGGCTGGAGTACGTGAGCCAGGCGCAAGCCGAGGACACGACCCGGCGCCTGGCTCGCGAGGAGGGCATCTTCGCCGGCGTCTCGTCGGGCGGCGCCGTGCACGTTGCACTGCGCATTTCCGAAAGCGTCGAGAATGCGGTGATCGTGGTGATCATCTGCGATCGCGGCGACCGCTACCTGTCCACGGGCGTGTTCCCCGCCTGAAAGTCCGGTCGACGCGGGCGCCTGCGCGTCTGGCCCTCGACCGCGTCCGTCTTGCGCCCGACGGTGGTTCTTCGCCGACTCCCGCAGCCTCCGCCCGCAGCCAGCGCTCGAATGCGTCGACATCCGCGTTGCCGAGGCCGCGCTGCGAACGCAGCACGAAGTAGCAGCGCGGTGAGACGAGCGAGCGCTTGAACGGCGCGACCAGCACGCCCGAGCGAACCGGCTCGCGCAGCAGCGGCATACGGCCCAGCGCCACGCCCTGGCCGTTGAGCGCCGCCTGAATGAGCTGGTCGTAGTGACTGAAATGGAGTGCACCCGCCGGCCGCAGATCGGGGACACCCGACGCCTCCAGCCACTGCGTCCACACCAGCCACGGCGCAACGTCGGTCTGGACAAGGTGCAGCAGCACGTGGTGGCGTAGATCTTCCGGCCGCATGAGCGGACGTGCTCGGGTCGCCGGCCAGCGCCGGGCTGCACACCGGCACAACGTCCTCCCCGAACAGCTTGGTGCCTTGCGCGGCCAGGTCGGCGGACGCGTAGCGGATGGCGACGTCTATCCCGGAGCGCTCGAGCGCCACGATCTCGTTGTTGGCGGCGATGCGGACGTCCACTCCCGGATGCGCGCGGGTGAAGCGCGCGAGCCTCGGCACCAGCCAGAGCGAAGCGAACGACAGGGTAGTGGTGACGGTGACTGTGCGCGCCGCGGGTGGCATGCGCAGCTTGGCCAGGGTCTCGTGCAGGCTCTCGAGCATCTCCAGGGTGGCCGCGTAGAGCGCCTGGCCCCGCTCCGTCAGAAGCAGCGCACGATGGCGTCGCTCGAACAGGGGAAACCCGAGCCGCTCCTCGAGCGAAGCGATGGCACGGCTCACCGCCGATTGGGTGAGCGAGAGCTCCGCGGCGGCACGTGTGAACGACAGATTGCGGGCCGCCGCCTCGAAGGCCTCGAGCCGATCCAGCGGGGGCAGATCAAATCTGCGGTCTGGCATTCCTGAAACGCATGCAAAGCATGAGAAAAGACCGTTTGAGCATCGCCCCTGAGTCGCTCACAATTAGCGCTCAGATGCAGGCTGGGCAGAGGTCTCGGAGGACCTCAGTCCGAGCATGCAAGGAAATCATACAGGAAGGAGCACATCATGGATCTTCGCGCCACGCCTAACCTGGTTCACCTGAGCGAGTCGGGTCAGCGCTCCGTGCAACTGCAAACCGCCAAGGGATTTCGCGTCGTCGCCATCTCGGGCGATGTGTGGGTGACTCAGGCCGGGTTCGTCGAGGACTACATCCTGCGGCCCGGCGACGCGCTTACACTGGAGTCCCATGGGCCTGCGGTGGTGACTTCTTTTGGCCCCGCCGACGTCGAAGTGGTCGCCCCGCACGGTCGCCTGCCGGTGCTCGAACCCTCGACTGCGCTCACCCCGGAGGTCATCGAGCGGGCCCGCAGCGACGCGCACCGGCTGCGCGCCCAGGCCATGCAAGACGCATTCAGCGCGGCAGCAGCGTGGCTGCGGAGCTTGGGCCGCCGCGCGGTTGAGGCAGCGCAATCGATAGCGGTGGCCGGTGACAGCCACCGAGGTCTCTGACGCGAGGGGCGGGCTCGATCCGCCGCAGCGATAGCGAACTTCGCGCGGCGCCGCGCGCGGGCGGCATCAATGCTCCGCGGCGGCCACGCGCTTGTGCTGCAGGAACTCGGCGAACTCCGTGGCCGGCATGGGGCGGCCGAACAGGTAGCCCTGCGCTTCGTCGCAGCCTTCCGCGCGCAGGAAGGCGAGCTGAGGCTGCGGTCTCCACGCCTTCGGCAACGACCTTCAGGCGCAGCGTGTGGCCCATTCCGATGATAGCGCTGGCGATGGCCCGATCGTCCGGGTCCTCGGTGATGTCGCGGATGAAGGAGCGGTCGATCTTGACCCGATCGATCGGCAGCCGCTTCAGGTACGCGAGGCTGGAGTAGCCGGTGCCGAAGTCGTCGATCGAGAGCTTGACGCCCATGTCGCGCAGGCTGCCCAGGGTCGTGAGCATGGCCTCCGCGTCCTGCATCATGACATGCTCGGTCAGTTCGAGATCCAGCCAGTTCGCTTCCAGGCCCGTCGCGTCCAGCACCCGCACCACGGTCTGCGCAATGTGCTTGCGCAGTTGCCGGGCCGACAGGTTGACCGCGACCGGAATCGCGGGCAGTCCCTGGAGCTGCCATTCGCGGTTCTGCCGGCAGGCCTCGTACAGGACCCACTCGCCGATCGCCACGATCAGCCCGGTCTCCTCGGCGACTTCGATGAACCGGGCCGCCGGCAGGATGCCCAGCTGCGGGTGCCGCCAGCGAATCAGCGCCTCGGCGCCGATCGTGCGCCCGGTCTTGATCTCGATCTGCGGCTGGTAGTACAGCACGAACTGCGCGGTATCGAGCGCATGGCGCAGACCGTTCTCCACCGTGAGCCGCTCGAACACGGCGAGGTTCATCTCGCGGGTGAAGAATTGATAGGTGGCCGCGCCGTTGTCCTTGGCGTGGTACATCGCCGTATCGGCGTTCTTGATGAGCGTCTCGACGTCTGCGCCGTCGTGGGGATACAGGCTGATGCCGATGCTGGACGTGATGCTGAGCTGATTGCCGGCGATGTCGTACGGGCCGACTGCGCGCTCGAGGATGTTCTGGGCCACGTGCGCGGCGCCCTGCGCGCCGGTCTCCGGCAGCAGAACCACGAACTCGTCTCCGCCCAGCCTGGAAATGGTATCGGCCTCGCGGAGGCAGCTGCTCATGCGCTTCGCGACTGCCTGCAAGCAGCCGATCGCCGATGTCGTGGCCGAGCGAGTCGTTGATCGTCTTGAAGCGGTCCAGATCGATGAACAGGATGGCCATTTCCTTGCCGTCGCGCTCCGCCCGCGTCAGCACCTGCGAGACGCGATCGTGGAACAGCGAGCGATTCGGCAGCTCGGTGAGCGCATCGTAGTAGGCCAGGTGCTCGATGCGCTGCCCCGCGAGCGCACGCTCGATGGCGATCGCCGCCGTGTGAGTCGCCATCTCCACCACGCGCATGTGATCGGCGGACGGCGAGCGCGGGTTCGCGGTAGTACACCGCGAACGTGCCAACCACCCGCTGCTGCGAGTCGAAGATCGGTGACGACCAGCAGGCGGCCAGTCCGTGCTCCTTCGCGAGTTGCCGGTAAGTCGGCCCACAGCGGATCGCTCTGGATGTCGCGGACGATCACCGTCTGCCTGGTGTACGCGGCGGTCCCGCACGAGCCCGCCGCCGGCCCGATCGCCATGCCGTCGATGGCCTTGCAGTAGCGCTCCGGCAGCCGCACGGCAGCGGTCGAGCGCAGGTGGACGCCGTCGGGTTCGAGCAGGCAGATGCCGCACAGGATCTGCCTGTCCTGCTGCTCGATCGAGCCGATCAGGGCCTTCAGGGTTTGCGGCAGCGATGCGCCGTTGGCGATCATCTCGAGCACGTCGCGCTGCCCTCGGATCAGGGCCTCGGCGCGCTTGCGCTCGGTTTGCTCGATGGCAAGAGCGGCGAGATTGGCGATTGCGATCGCGAACAGGCGCTGGTCCGGAGTCCACTGGATCGCCGACCCCACGTGCTCGTGGCAGAACACGCCCTCGAGCCGGCCGTAGAGATGGATCGGCACGTCCAGCATCGAGCTGATGCCGAACTGCGACAGATAGTCGGCGGAAAACTCGCGCGTGAATGGATGGTTGTGCGCATCGTTGGCCACGATGGCCTCTTCCGAGGCCAAGCCGCGAAAGTAGTGCGGGTAGTCCTCGATGCGCAGGATCCCGCCGCGCCGCATGCAAGTTGCGGCTGCGCTCGTACAGGTCCTCGCAGCGGATGGCGGTGCGGTCCTCGGTGATGCGCCACAGGCTGGCGCGTTCGATGCCCATCTGCTGGGCCGAGGTGCGGGTGAGCAGCTGGATCGTCTCGACCGGGCTGTCGCCGCTGAAGATGTGGCTGCGGGTCAGCGCGGCCAGCGTCCTCTGTTGTTCGAGGAGCCGGTCGCGGCTGCGCTTCCAGATCTTCGCCGCCGGGCTGCGCAGGGGGGTCTTGGCCATTCCTTCAGGTCCACTTCCGCAGATCCTTGGGGCAACCGCGTTATCGTATCCGGCAAGACGTTTCTCGAGACACGCGGATCCCGCGTGCGCGGACCGTGATAGGAGAGAAATGCATCGGCGTCCTCACGCTCGAGCGCGCGCCTGATCGCTAGCCGCGCAGATCGTCCCGATTGAGCGAGCAGAACAACCGGTAGATGCCGACGTGCGGACCTGCGCCCAGGGTTTCTCGCACGGCAGCCGCCACCACGCGCGCCTCTTGCTCCGTGAGCGTCTCGATCACGGCGGCAGCGGCGACACTCTTGTCCGGCCCACGCAACTGCCTGCTCGGCGGACAGGACCGCGGGCGCGGCGGGGCGGGTGGGCCGCCACACCTCGGCTCGCAGGACATCGTCACGCCCGGCGAGGGTCGCCAGGCAACGATCCAGCTCTGGGCCCGGCGCGCCTCGAAACGCAGGCTGACCGCAAACGCTCCGCGCAGCACGCCCCAGCTGGCCGTGCTGGTCAGGAGCGCGCGAGTTGCGTTGGTGAACACGCCCGACATGATGCGTCGGGTCAGCGCGCTGGGATCGTTCACGCGCGCCTCGTAGGCGGCGGAGAACAGGACTTCGGGGTTGACGGTCTCGTAGAAGGTGAAGTACTCCGGCGCCCCCTCGATGGCCCGGAAGCGCCAGGCCGCGCGGAAGCCGGGGACGGAAAGCCGCTCCGGAAGATGCTCGCCCCGATACCACGCCTCGTACTCGCGTTGCGTCCCCGGGCGACAGTCGTTCCAGATCGCCAGGATGCCCCGCGCCGTCCCCTTGTTCTGCTCCACGTCTCCTCCTCGTCGCTCGCCCGGACGCTCGATGCATACGGTGCAGCGAGATGATAGCCGTCCGCGCGCCAGCCGGCTTGCAGCCGGTGGCGCGATCGATCGGGCCATGGGCGCGGCGCTGACCGCATCACCGAGCTCACGTCCGCTCGATCAGGATATTCTCACCTGCGTCCAGGCAGACGCGCCATCCCGGCGGAATCACGCAGGTGGCGTCGTACTCCTCTACGATCACTGGCCCTGCGAGCGGAACCGCCAGCGCCGCCCTGCGTACCACCGGCGTTTGCATCCAGCCTCGCTGCGCCCCGAAGTACGCCTGGCGTGGCGGCGGCGCCGCGGCTTCGGTGCGGCTGCGCCGTACGCGCTCGGGCACACCGGCGCCGGTGCGGATGCCCTGGCCGACAACTTGAATCGTGACCAGCTCGACCGGTTCATCCGGCCCGGCCCGATGACCATAGGTCTTCTCGTGCTCGCGGCCGAATGCTTCCTCCAGATAGCTGACCATCCTTTGATCCATCGGACCTTCGGGAACTGGCGACCGTGAGCTCGTACGTCTGTCCCTGGTAGTGCAGCGCTGCGCGCCGCCGCAATCCCGCACGCGGCCCGGCAAAGCCCTCGGCAGCGAGTTGCTCCGCTGCTTGCCGAGCCAGCGCTGCCCACGCCTGCTCCAGCTCGCCCAGATCGCACTGGCGCAAGAGGCGCCGCAGCGTTCTGCCGTAGTGGTGCTCGACATCGGCATAGAGCAAGCCGAACGAGGAGAACAGGCCCGCGCTGGGCGGGACCAGCACCCGGTGCATGCCCAGCGCTTCCGCCATGCCGCACGCGAACAGCGGACCGTTGCCGCCGAATGCGAACAGCGCGAACTCGCGCACGTCGCGGCCGCGCTCGGTCGAGACGGCCTTGATGGCGCGGATCATGTTGGACGCGGCGATCTGGTGCGCTCCGTACGCTGCGCGCTCGATCGGCATGCTGCAGCGGACGCGCGATCGCCTGCTCGAAAACGGTGCCGGCCTTCTCGGCGTTCAGCTTCAGCGCACCGCCGACCAGGTATTCAGGATTGAGATACCCGAGCAGCACGTTTGCGTCGGTCACCGTCGGCACCGTCCCGCCGAGATCGTAGCAGACCGGGCCGGGCTGCGCGCCGGCGCTCTCGGGGCCGATCTGCAGGCTGCCGCCGGCATCGATCCACACGAACGACCCGCCTCCCGCGCCGACCTCCGCCAGATCGATCGCCGGCACCTTCAGCGTGTAGCCGGCGCCCGTGAGCAGGCGCGAGCCGATCATGATCCCGGCGCCTACGGAGTACTCCGCGGCGCGCGTCACTTCGCCGCCTTCGACGATCGATGCCTTGGCGGTGGTGCCGCCCATGTCGAACGTGATGATGTTGGACAGCTGCTTGGCGCGCGCCAGCGCTTGCGCGCCCACCACGCCGCCCGCCGGCCCCGACTCGATGATGTCCACCGGGCGCTCGACCGCCGAGGCGTCCGTGGTCAATCCGCCGCTCGACTGCATCAGCAGCAAGCGGGCGGAGATCCCGGCCTCGTCCAGACCCTTGCGCAGCGCACGCAGATAGCTCGCCACCACCGGCATGACATACGCGTTCATCACCGTGGTGGACGTGCGCTCGTACTCCTTGATCTCCGGCAGCACCTCGCACGAGAGGCTGACCGGCAGGCCAGGCGCGCGCTGCGCGATGACGTCGCGGATCGCCAGCTCGTGAACCGGGTTGGCGTAGGCGTGCAGCAGGCACACGGCGATGGTTTCGACCCGCTCGGCCGAGCAGCGCGTCCACGGCGCGGACGACGTCTTGCGTGTCGAGCGGGCGCTGGACGTTGCCCTGCGCATCGACGCGCTCGTCCACCACCTGCCGGAGGTGGCGCTCCACCAGCGGCTCCGGTTTGGTCCAGGTGAGGTCGTAGAGCCGCGGCATGCGCAACGTGCGGATCTCGAGCACGTCGCGGAATCCTTTCGTCGTAATCAACCCGGTGCGCGCGCCCTTCTTCTCCAGGATCGCGTTCGAGGCGACGGTGGTGCCGTGGCGGATCTCCTCGATCGCGCCGCCCGCCAGGCCGGTCTCCGCAAACACCTCGGCGAGGCCGTCGACGATCGCGCGGGCATAGTTGCCCACGCTCGAGGCGATCTTCTTGGTGTGGATCGTCCCGTCGGAGCCGAGCAGGACGATGTCGGTGAAGGTGCCGCCGATGTCGACACCGATGCGATAGCTGGTCACACCTATTTGCTCAGGGCCATCGCTGGCGTCGGCGCCGGTGCCAGCTCTGCCACTGGATCGGTCCATTGCACCTTCGGCACCTCGCGCCAGCCCCGCCGCGCCCGGATCTGCGCGCGCCGCTGCTCGGTCGCCGGCCGATTCACCGTCCAGCTCTGCGCATCGATCACCACACCATAGTCGGCCGCGGCCTTCGCACGCGACAGCAGCTCGTTGCGCACATCCTTGAGTACCGCCTCCACATCGCGCTCGAGCGGGTCGCCCCAGCCGCCGGCTCCGGCAAGCACGTGGCGGAACACGTCGTTCCTGCGGATGGTCATGGTGAACTTGCCGGGCAGCTCACGGTTTTCGGCGTCCGGGATTGAGATAGTTCTCGGAAGGCCGGCCCGGACTGCCTCCGTACAGGCCGAACGGCCGATGCGTCCGGCGATCCGATCGCACCTGCAGGACAGCTTCGTCTTCGAGGAAGCGGTAGTCGCGCCGGAAAGGGACCCCGCCGCGGTACTTGCCGGCACCGGCCTTGTCGGCAACGAACTCGTACGCCAGCAGCTGCAGCGGCTGCTCGGCTTCGGTGACTTCGACCGAGTGCGAGGCCATGTTCGCGAACATGTGCGAGTTGCCGTCCAGACCGTCGGCCCAGGGCCGCGCGCCCCATGCCCCGCAGGTGAAATCCACGTAGATGAAGGGCGAGCGGTCGCGGTAGTAGCCGCCGATCGACACGCCGGTGTTGCCGCCGTCGCCGGCCGCTTTGACCTTGTCCGGCAGCATCATCGCCAGCGCGCCGAACATGCAGTCGGTCATGCGAAAACCGGTGAGCCCGCGCGCCGCGCACGCCGCCGGCAGCACGCCGTTGCCGACCGTACCCGGCGGGCAGATCACCTCGATCGCCCGGAACACGCCCTCGTTGTTCGGAATCCCCGGCGGCAGCACCGAACGCACGCCCGTATACGAAGCGGCTTTGGTGAACGACAGCGTGTTGTTGATCGCGCCCTTGACCTGCGGAGCGGTGCCGGTCCAGTCCACGATCATGTGGCCGCCGCGCTTCTTCAGCGTCACGAACAGCCGGATCGGCTTGCCATAGTCGATGCCGTCGTCGTCGATCCAGTCCTCGAAGCTCCACTCCCCGTCGGGCAGCGTCTCGAGCGCCGCGCGCGTGAGACGCTCGGCGTAGTCGACAGTCTCCCGCATGTACACGCGGGTCTGCTCCTTCCCGAACCTGGCGACCAGCTCGCGGAACTGCGTCTCGGCGATGTGGCACGCCGCCAGTTGCGCGCGCAGGTCGCCGAGCACCTTCACCGGCAGGCGGACGTTCTTCTCGATCAGGGCCACCAGCGTTTCATTGCGCCGGCCCGCTGCATAGAACTTGAGCGGTGGGATGCGCAAACCCTCGGCGTAGATCTCGGTCGAGTCCGAGGCGTTCGAGCCGGCCACGCGGCCGCCCACGTCGGTGTGATGGCACACGGTGCAGGCAAACGCCAGCCGCTCGCCGTCGATGTACAAAGGCTTGAACACGAAGATGTCAGGCAGGTGCATGCCGCCGTCGAACGGGTCGTTCATGATGAACACGTCCCCGTCGGCCATGTCGTCGCGGTAGTGGCGCATGATCGACTCGAGCGCCGTGGGCACCGAGCCGAGGTGGCCGGGCAAGGTCAGCCCCTGCGCCACCAGCCTGCCGCTCGCATCGGCGAAGCCGGTCGAGTAGTCCATGTTGTCCTTGAGCACCCCGGAATAGGTGGTGCGCAGGACGGTCAGCGCCATCTCATCGGCGATCGAGAAGATAGCGTTCTTGAACAGCTCGAAGTCGATCGGATCGTGGCTCGGAGACATGGCGCGCGGCTCTTCGGGTTCGGTCGGGACTCGAACAGGCGATTCCAACACCTGAGCCACGTATTGTTGGCCAAACCACCGGGCGCCTGCAACCGCTTTGCGCCGCTGCGCCGCGGCGCAGCGCTTCCGGCGGGCGGCCCAGGCGTGTCAGTCGACTTACGGACAAAGGCCCCGCCCCGGGCCCCAGGGAAGTTACGGGGAAGGCCAGGGTCGGAGCGGGGAAACGATCGATGTGCCGGCAAGTCACGGGGCGGATCTCCCGGCAAACGCGCGTCGAGGCCTGGGCGTTGGGTATACTGCCCGGTCAGTCGGCCAGTAAGTTCCCGACAGGACGGGGTTCGGTTCAATGACCGTCCGCAGTCGAACCAAAAGGGAGTGATGCGATGCAGATGGAAACCGCCGCTTCGCTGTCCATCATCGAGCGTTACCGCGCCAGGACGCCGAAGTCAGGCACGCTCTACGAACGCGCCAGGGCCGCGTTCCCGAGCGGCCTCACGCACGATTCCCGCGTTCTCGACCCCTACCCGTTGTTCGTCGAGCGTGCGGCGGGTCCACGCAAGTGGTGCGTGGACGGCCATGAGTACGTCGACTACTTTGGCGGGCATGGCGCGCTGCTGCTCGGCCATTGCGCCCCCGAAGTCGTCGCCGCAGTGCAACGCCAGGTCACGCTCGGGACACACTTCGGGTCTGCGCACGAGCTCGAGCTGCGCTGGGCGGAGCTGATCAAGGCGCTGGTGCCCGGCGCGCAGCGCGTGCGCTTCACCTCTTCAGGCACCGAAGCGACGCATCTGGCACTGCGCCTCGCGCGGGCGTTCACCGGCAAGGACAAGGTCGTGCGCTTTCTCGGCCACTTCCACGGCTGGCACGATCACGTCGCCGCCGGCAGCAATTCGCACTACGACGGGACGCGCCCGATTGGGGTGCTGCCGGACATCGTCGAAGCGACCATCCTGATGCCGACCGACGACGTTCAGCGCACCGTCTCTTTGCTCGAGGCGCGGGACGATGTCGCCGCTGTGATCATCGAGCCCTCGGGGGCGTCATGGGGACAGGTACCGCTGCCGCCCGGCTTTCTGCAAGCGCTGCGGGAGGTCACGGCGCGCCGCGGCGTGGTCCTCATCTTCGACGAAGTCATCAGCGGGTTCCGCTTCAGCCCGGGCGGCGCGCAGCAGGCCTCTGGCATCACCGCCGATCTGTGCACGATGGCGAAGATCGTCGCCGGCGGCTTGCCCGGCGGCGCGCTGGCGGGGCGCCGCGAGATCATGGAAGGGCTCGACTTCGCCGCGGCCAAGGCCGCGGGGCGGGAGCGTGTCGCGCATCAAGGGACGTACAACGCGAATCCACTGTCGGCTGCAGCGGGCATCGCGACCCTGGAGCGCATCGCCGGCACCGACGCTTGCGCCCGCGCCAGCGCCACGACGGCGAAACTGCGCGCGGGTATGAACCAGGTCCTCGCTCGCGAGAGCGTGCCGTGGGCAGTGTACGGCGACTACTCGTTGTTCCATGTGTTCACCAATCCCAAGGCCCTCCCGATCGATGCCCAGCGCTTCGATCCGCTGCAGCTCGGGTTCGACGGTCTCAAGCGCGAGAAGAGCACGGCGCTCGCCAACAAGGTGCGCCTGGCCATGTTGATCGCGGGCGTGGACATCATGGGCGCACCGGGCGGGGTCGTGTCCGCCACGCATGGCGATCGCGACGATCGAGCAAACTGTCGACGCGTTCCGGCAGGCGGTGCGGATGGTCAAGGCCGAAGGTGGATTCGGGGCTAGGGGCGGGGCTAGGGGCAGGAGGCTCGAGCGGCGATTCGAGAAGTTGCAAGCGGGAGAACTAAAGCGAGGAGCGCGGCGCAGGCGCTCGAATCCCCAGTCCCTAGCCCCTCGCGTAGCGCGCGGCATCAGCCCGCAAAGCGCGGTTCGGGCAATCCTCGTATGCCCAGCCCGGTGACGCGGAACAGGCTCCCGGCGAGAAACTGGGGTTTGACTTCCCGCGCGAAGCGATCGTGCACCGCCGGATGCTTCACACGTGCCATCGAGGTCACGTACAACTCGTCGAGCGCATCGCCACCGAACATGACGCTGGTGATGTTGCGGACCGGCATGCCGATGCGCCGCTCCACGCTGCCGTCCGGCGCATAGCGCACGAGGTCCCCGGATATCAGCTGCGCATTCCAGACGCATCCCTCTTCGTCCACCGTCGACCCGTCCGCCACGCCGGCATCCTCGGCAAAGGAGGCGAACAGCCGCCGGTTCGACGGCACGCCGGTCGCGAGGTCGTAGTCGTAAGCCCACATCTCACCCTGGAAGGTATCGGCAAAGTAGAACGTGCGATCGTCGGGACTCCAGCACGGGCCATTCGAACAGATGATGCCCGCGTCGACCTGCGTCACGCGCAGATCGGCATCCAGCCGCCACAGCCCGCAGATCGCCAGCTCCTCCTTGTCGTCCATTCCGCCCGCGAAGAACCGGCCGCGGCGGTCGCACTTGCCGTCGTTCAGCCGCGTGCGCGGCTGCTCGGCGTCGACAAGCTGGATCAGCTCGAGATTCCCGCGCACCGGATCGTAGAAGTAGAAGCCATCGTCCAGCGCCAGCACCATCCCGCCCGTCCGGCGCAGCGCCATTGCACCGACATCGCGGTTGAGCGACCAGTTCTGCGTCTGCCCGGTGCGGGGATCCAGCCGCCAGATCGACGGCTTGCCGACACGCCGGCCGGTGCCGTCCACCCAGTACAAGCAGCCTTCCTCGACGTCCCAGACCGGGCCTTCGCCGAGAAGGTTGTCACATTGCAGTACGCATTCGATCCGCAGCGTCATGGCTCAGTCCCAGGCTCCTTACGCAAGCGACACCGCCCGCCCCAGCCGTGCCGATTCCTGTGCGGCCAGTGCGAAGCGCAAGATCTCGCGCCCCTGCTCGCCGCTCAGCACCGGCGGCCCGCCGCCGAGCAACGCGTCGATGTGGTGCCGCGTCGACTCGACGAAGCTCGCCTCCCAGCCGCTCGCCATGCCGGAGAAGCCGCGCATCTCGCCATCGGCATACAGCATGACCGGCGGCTGGTCGGAGATCTTGCCGTGACCCCGCGTGACCCACAACACGCCGCGGGTGCCGGTGATCTCCAGGCGATCGTCCTGGGCGTAGTGCACGGTGTCGATTTCCAGCTCGCGCGAGTAGACCGCTTCGAGGTTGCCATAGCGGCCGCCGGGGAACTTCCAGGTGACGAAGGCGGGGCTGTCTATCACCTGGCCCGGTGCGATCTCGGTGCGGTCGATCCATGCATGCACCTGCTCGGCCATGCCCATGAAGTGCCAGGCGAGTGCGAACTTGTGATGGCCGTCGTCGAATACGATGGGGCCGCCGCCGTTCCGGGCAGGGTCCAGGCGCCAGGCCTGTGCGGCGGGCGGAATCGTCCACGCTGTGCGGCCCACGCCGAAGTTGCTCTTGATGCGGATGGTGAGCGGATCCCCGATCGCGCCGGCGTCGATCAGCGCCTTGGCTTTCATCACCGGCGGATAGAACAGGAAATTCTCGAACACCCGCAGCACCACACCGGCGCGCCCGGCCGCCGCGATCATCTCGTCGGCCTGCGCCAGGTCGAGCGCCATCGGTTTCTGCACCGACACGTGCTTGCCCGCTGCGACCGCCGCCAAGGTCGCCGGGTGATGGAGATGATGCGGGAGGAGTACCTCCACCAGGTTCACCTCCTCGCAGGCCAGCAGGTCCGTATAGTCCGTGAACACGCGGCGGCTGGGCACGCCCCAGCGCTGCGCCTGGCGTTGCGCGATGCCGGCGTCGGCATCGCACACTGCAGCGATCTCGGCGCGCGGATTCTGCAGATACTCGATGGCGTGCAGGTCGGAGATGCGCCCCGCGCCGATGAAGCCCGCTCGGACCTTGTCCACCGTCTGCCTCGATCAGACGACCTGTGCCGCGGCTTGCGCGGGGTCTACCGCGGTCAGCGCATCGGAGCGCACTTCGAACCGCTTCGCTGTGAGCTTGCCGGCGAGCTTCCACGGACGTTCGTAGTAGGTGTGCTCGTCATCGTCCCCGGCGACCGCGAGGAGCGAAGTGCCAGCGATCGCGAACGTGCCGGCGGCGACGGTGATTCGGCTCAGGAACTCACGACGACTCCGGTTCTCGACCATGTTTCGATCCTCCCTCTGTGCGTGGCCGCGCCGATTGGGCCCCGGCCGTTTCTGCTGCGGCCAGTGTGGCTTGCCGAGATGACCTGAGCGTGAACGCCAGGCTCAACCGAACCCGCGTACGGTCGTCGACCGTCCGGCAACCTCTAGCGTACCCCTTTGACTTCAGTTCGGCCCAGCCGGCCCGCAAGCACCTTCACATTCCCAGGCGCACCCTCAGCCACAGGTACAGGGCGGCCACGACGAAGGTGATGAGCGTCACCGGGACACCCACTCGTGCATGGGTCCGCCAGTCTATGTGCACGCCGCGCCGCTGCGCAGCATCCACGACGATGATGTTCGCGATGCTGCCGACGATGAAGAGGTTGCCGGCCAGCGTGCTCCCCAGCGCGAGCAGCGGCCCGGACAGGTCGTGAGTCGCGACCGGCAGCAGCAGCATCACCGCGGGGACGTTCGAGACGATGTTGGAGAGGATGAAGGTAACGGGGAACAGCACCTCGGGGCGGTGCAGGTCGATGCCGACGCGGGCCAGGTCCGCCACCAGAGCAGCGGGCACGCCGCTCTTCTCGAAGGCGTAGTTCACGACGAACAAGCCCATGAACAAGACCAGCAGCTCGTAGTCCACCAGGCCGAGCATGCGGCGCGAGTGCAGCTTGCGCGACAGCATCAACACGCCGGCCGCGGTGAGCGCGACGACCTCCCGCGGCCAGGGGGCAAACAGAAAGCAGACGAAGACAACGGCAGCCACGCTCAGGCCTTTGACCGTCTGCCAGCGGTCGAACACCTCGTCCTCCGAACGGAGGGTACCGCTCGCCGCAGCGGACGGGCCGGGCTGCGCGTCTTGCCAGGGTCCGCGCGCGTGCCGGGCGATGAAAGCCCAGGTGAGCAGGAGGCCGAGCAGCACGGGCACCGCGGCGTCCCGCAGATACCCGGAAAACGACAAGCGCAGCTTCTCGCCGATCAGCATGTTCTGCGGGTTGCCGATCAGCGTGGCAGCCGATCCGATGTTGGCAGCGCAGGCCAGTGCCAGCAGGAACGGCAGCGGCCGCAACCCCTTTCTGCGACACACGTCGATGAGGACGGGCGCAACCGCCAGGCAGACGATGTCGTTGCTGAACACCGCCGAGAGTCCGGCGACGGCAAACACCAAGCGCGCCGAGCAGCATCGGCGGGGACAGACCCAGGCCGCCTATCTTGACCGTCACCCAGGCGTAGAAGCCGCCGAGGCGCAGCTGCGCCGAAACGACCATGAAAGCGAACAGCAGGATGATGGTCGGCAGATGGATCGCCTGCGCCGCCTCGTCGAGAGTGAGCTCGCCGATCGTAAGCAGCGCGATCGCGCCGAGCAGCGCGATTCCCGCTCGATCCAGCGACAGGAACGGCAATCCGCCCAGGACCATGCCCAGATACACGATGCAGAAGATCACGACGACGCTGATGGTCATGGGCGCAGCAGCAGATCCCAGCCTGCGATGGCAGCACCGGGACAAATGGTAGAGGGTGGCTACGGGCGAATCGTGATCGCGTTGCCGGGGTTGCGCTGCACCGCTACTGCGGCTCGCGCTCGGGCCGCTCGCCGGTGTGAGCAGCGGTGCGCGCCGCCCCGGCGCTCATCTCTTCGGCATAGCGATAGCGAATCCAGCCGACGTTCATCTCTTCCCAGGTCTGCTCACCCCAGCGCACGACGTGATCGGGATCGGGATTGGCTGGATTCTGCGCCGAGTTGTCCCAGGTCATGTCGAACACCAGGCGCGTGCCGGCCGGAAGCGTTTTGGGCGCCGCCAGCGCGTAGGTGGTCTGCCAGCTGAAGTCGTACTTCGGCACCGACAGGAGAACCTCGGTGCGACCGTCCGGATAGTGGGCGGTGAACTTCGCCGCGCGGCCGCGCAGGTGCGCATGCGGCATCAAGCTGTACAGCACGACGTCGCGATCGAAGGTGTGGTCCAGCGACTCGCTGTACGCCTTGGCATGCGCCGGGATCGACAGCGCCGGTATCCATCAGCATGGTCATTCGCAGCGGATACTTCGGCGCCTCATCGGTGAAGTAGTACCCCACCCGCGTCACATCGGTGGTCGCCTTCCCGTTCGGCGTGTAGTGCATCTGATAGCGGAAGTTCGCGTCCTTGCGCAGCAGGATGCCCGTGCCCTGCGGGTAGCGCATCGCGTTCTTGCCCGGCGCGTATCCGCCGAGCTCCCCGATCTGACCCCTGATCGCAGCGCGGGAGCCGTTGGCGGGATCGTCGATGCCTGCCAGCACGTGGTGGACCACCGACCGATCTCCGGGAATGATCTCGATCGCTCGGATCCACACGTCGCGGCCCAGCGGATTGGCGGCGCGGGGATACTGATAACTCACCACCCCGGTTGCCGGCACCTGGAAGGCGGGCACTTCCACGATCAGATCAGGCTTCCCCAGCGACCATTCCGACCACTCCTTGGACTGCGAGGTCAGAGGATCGGGACCGGTGCCGCGTGGCGCACCGGCTTCGACCCAGTGCACCAGGGTGCGAGTCTCTTCGATCGTGAGCGAGCGATCGCCCACGAAACTGCCGTAGTGCGGATCCGCATGCCAGGGTGGCATGCGCTTGGTGCGCACCACTTCGCGGATCATCGGCGCGAACCCGCGCACCGTCTCGTAGCTGTTCATGGCCCAGGGCGCGACGCCACCCTGCCGGTGGCAGGCCACGCAACGCTCGGCGAGTAGAGGAGCGATCTGCTCCGAATACGAGATGCGGGCGTGCGCATCGCGTTTGTCGCGCTCGGGCAGGTCGATCAGACAGCCGACCGCGTCCACCTCGGAGACCGCGACCGGCTGCGCCGCCAATACTGCATCGAGCGCGTCCGCGAGGTACCGCTTGGTCGCCGTGGGCTTCTGCGCACCGTAGGCGAGGCGATCGTCCAGCGGACCACGATAGACCAGCTTCCACTTCTTCGGGTCTACGACGAGCACTTCCGCCGTGCGCGTCAATCCCAGCGATTCGCCGATCAGCTGCGTCTCGTCGACCAGGATCGGCAAGCCGATGTCGAACTCGGTGGCCTCCTTGGCGACCGCGTCGCGGTCGTCCTGCAGGTTCGAGTCGATGAGCAGGAACTCGACGCCCTGCGCTCGATAGCGGTCGCGGACCTGCTTGAGCATGGGCAGCGCCTGGCGCGCGATCGGACACCCGTTGCCGTAAACCATCAGCACTACGGCCTTCGCGTCGGACAGGTAGTACAGCTCGTGCGATTCCCCGTTCTGGTCCAGGAGCCTGAAGTTGTCCACCCGGTCGCCCGGGCTCAACGCCAAGGCAGGGCCGGCAGTACCGAGAACGAACGACAGCAGAAGAGAGCGAAGGACGGCTTTCATTGGGACCCCTTGGCCAAGCGCACTCGCCAACGCGACGCACCATCGAGCGCTGTTCATTGTATGGCGCGGCGCCCGCTGCGTTCAACACGTCGCGGGCGTGGACTCTGATTGACATGACTGGCTCGCCGGATGTACAGATGGGCGATGCAGATCCGGGCGATGGCGCTGGTTCTCATCGGGACGACGATCTTGGGCACAGCTTCGCGCGCGACGGAGGAGAGCACTCTGCGTTCTCGGGACCGCAACGCCGGGCGGCGGCTTCGCCGTTTACGGTCAGGCCGTTGCCGACACCCTGCTCGAGACCGATCCGACACTGACGGTCCGCCTCGAGGCGACCGGAGGAAGCACCCAGAACATCCCTCTGCTCGAGGCCGGGAAGCTGGATCTAGGTCTGGTCGAAGGCACGGTCGCGTACGAAGCGCTGGAGGGAATCGGCCGCCCGCCGGCCGACCTGCGGCTGGTCGCGGCCATGTATCCGAGCCCGGGCATGTTCGTCGTGCGCGCAGATTCCAACTACCGGACGATCCGCGATCTGCAAGGCCGGCGCGTCGTGTTCGGCGTCGCCACTTCCGGGCTCGTCGTCCTGGCCCGCTACGTCCTGGAGGGCATGAACCTGGATATGCGGCGCGACTTCGACGCGGTGCTGCTCGAGCACGCAGCCGACGGGCCGCCCAAGGTCGTGAGCGGCGAAGCCGCGGCGTTGTGGGGCGCCGGCAACGGGTGGCCGGGCTTCGTCGCCGTAGCGCGTAGCCCGCAGGGCGCACGCTTCATCGGTCCCGAGATGCAGGACATTGCCCGCATCCAGGCGAGGTACCCGTTCCTAACGCAGATGACCGTGGCCGCGAAGTCCTATCCCGGACAGGATCAGCCGATCGCCACGGTCGGAACGTGGAGCATGATCCTGGCGCGGCCCGGATTGTCCGACGAAGCCGCTTACCGATTCGCTCGCGCCCTGCATCGCGGGCAGCCCGCGCTCGGCAGACGCCTCCCGCAAGCGCAAGCGACCACTGCCGAGAACACGCTGGCCGCGGCGCCCCGGCCGGGCTTGCTCCATCCTGGCGTCGCCCGGTACTTCAGGGAGATCGGCCTGCTGCCCTGAACCGGGCCACACCGCTCCTTACTTGGCCGGCTGCGGCTTCGCAGTGTGAGCCGCGAGCACGCGCCGCGTGTCCGTCGAGCGCGGGGCAAGCAAGGCGATCACGGCAGACAGCAGGGCACACGCCGCGAGAAAGTACAGCGCCATCTCGAAGCTCTTGGTGCTGTCCTTGATCCAGCCGACGATGAAGGGTCCGACATACCCGCCGAGGTTGCCGATCGAATTGATCAGCGCCATGCCCACCGCCGCCGCCGCGCCGCTCAGAAACAAAGACGGCATCGGCCAGAACGACGGCCGCGACCCGTAGATGCCGACCGCAGCCACGCACATGGCCGCGACGGCCCAGAACGAATGTGTAGAACAGGCCCGCGGCGACCAGCCCCACACCGGCGAGCGCGGTCGAGATGATGAGGTGCCAGCGGCGCTCCTTGCGCCGGTCGGAGGAATAGCCCCACACCAGCAGACCGATGACGCCGATGGTGTACGGGATGGCGGTGACGAAGCCGGTCATGATGTTGGTGAGCCCGAGGCTCTTGATGATCTGCGGCAGAAAGAAGACCACGCCGTAGCTCGCGGTCACCCCGGTGAAGTAGATCGCCGAGAGGGCCAGCACGCGCGGGTCGACGAGCGCCTGCAGCATGGTGAGGCGCCCGCCGCTCTCGACGCGGTTGCGCTCGGTCTCCAGCTCGGCTTCGAGCCATTCGCGCTCGTCGGGTTCCAGCCAGGTGGCGTGGGCCGGGCGTTCGGTCATCCGCCACGAGCACGACGAAGGCGAGCAGGACCGCCGGGATCGCCTCGAGGATGAACACCCATTGCCAGCCCTTCAGTCCAAGCGTGCCGTCCATCTCGAGAATCAGGCCGGAGAGAATCGATGCGATCGCGTTCGACACCGGCACGGCGATGTACAGGATCGAGATGGCGCGGCCGCGGTACGCGGCCGGAAACCAGTAGGTGAGATAAAAGATGATGCCGGGAAAGAATCCGGCCTCGGCCACGCCCAGCAGGAAGCGCAGCACGATGAAGCTGATCGGCCCGGTGGCCGCGGCCATCAGGCCGGAGATGATGCCCCAGGTGATCATGATGCGAGCGATCCATATGCGCGCGCCGGCACGATGCAGGACCATGTTGCTGGGCACTTCGAACAGCGCATAGCCGAGGAAGAAGATGCCCGCGCCCAGGCCGAACCAGTAGGGCGTCAGGCCCAGGTCCTGGTTCATGGTGAGCGCAGCGAAGGAGACGTTGGTGCGATCGATGTAGGCCATCAGGTAGCACAACACGATCAAGGGCAGCAGGCGCCAGGACACCTTCAGCATGGTGCGTCGCTGAAACTCGGGCGTGAATTTGCGCGGGCATGCTGCGTTCCTCCGTGATCATTGTTGTTGTGCTCCGGTCTGGCGGTTCGTGCTCAGACGCCTCACGTCCGCTGCGCAAACAGGCAGGAGCCGGGATGGATTCTGGACGCGGCGGCCCGCCATTGTATCCGCGCCGTGCACGCAGCGAACGCGGTACGGTCAGCCACCGAGTATCCATGGGTGTGCAGTCGTGTTGGTCCGCGCTTCGTGCGACGTGGTACAGTCGCGCCGGGACGTCTTGTTCCGGAACACGTTCAAACCTCGAGTCCTGAGAAAATCGCCTGGCCGCGTTCACCTTACCGGCGAGCGGGCAGCCGGGCGCATCCACAAGTTCTACAAAAGCGGAGGAGAAGAATGCACAAGATCGGTATTGCCCTGTTGGGCCTGCTGCTGCTGTCCCCGACCATCACCCGCGCCGACGACCGCGCACTGCTGGTCGTCGCCGAGATGATCGAGATCAACGCCAAGCCCGCCGCAGTCTGGAGCTTCGTCAAGCGCTTCGACGGGCTGCAGGACTGGCACCCGGCGTTCGCCAAGAGCGAGATCATCAAGGGCAAGGACGGCAAGCTCGGCGCCGTGCGCGCCCTGACCGTCAAGGACGGCCCGACATTCACGGAAGAGCTGCTCGCAATCAGCGACCAGAGCATGGCGTTCACCTACAACATCATCGAATCGCCGCTGCCGCTGGACCGCTATCTGTCGACGATGACGGTGAAGCCGAATGGGAGCGGCGGGTCGACCGTGACCTGGATCGGGACCTTCGTGCGCAAGAACCCGCGCGACAACCTGGCGGAAGGCGAGAACGACGCGGCCGTCATGGCCTTCATCGCCGGCGCCTACGCGGGCGGTTTGCAGAACCTCAAGAAGGTCATGGAGAGCAAGTAGGCCCGGCGAGAGGGCGGGTGCGCCAGGCGCACCGCACTCTCTGTCGATGAGCCGGGCGGGCGCGACCGCGCCGGTCCGGCTCGAAGCAGCGTCCTGCCGTGTCGGTCGGGATCAGTGGGCTGGACTCAGCCGCCATCGCTGCAGTCCAGCGCTTTTGCAACTTCGCCGTCCCTGCGGACCGGCAATGAAGGAGATGTCGATGAAGCTCGTGAACTGGTTGTACGGTTGCCTGGTAGTCCTGGCGCTTTCTCCCGGTGTGGCTCTGGCGGAGGCTTGCTCCGGGCGCATCACCGCCGAGGAGGCCTTGACGCATGAAGACGCGCGCTACGCCGCGCAGACCAGCAACGACTTCGCCGCGATGGAGAAGCTGTTCGGCGACGAGCTGGTCTACATCCACTCCACTGCCGTCGTCGACGGCAAGAAGGAATACATCGAAACGATGCGCTCGGGCCGGGTCAAGTACCGCTCGATGCGCCGCAGCGGCGAGACGCTGCGCGACTACGGCTGCATCGCGATCATCACGGGCACCGCCAACTTCGACGTGACCGTGGAGGGCAAGGATCTGTCGGTAGAGCTGAAGTTCACCTCGACGTGGGCCAAGCGTGACGGCCGCATTCAGTTCATCGGCTGGCAGGCCACCCGGTTCCGCCCAAGCAGTAGGTCTCGCCGGTGCCGGCCGCGGGAGGCGCCGCGGCCGAGGAGCGGTGTGCCTGGATGTACAGGGGGGTGCGCCTACCCCGGACCAAAGACTAGGGCGTGTTCACACTACGAAGAGCTTCGACGATCAGGCTGAAATTGATGAAACCAATAAACATTACGTCGAGTTTCTCGAATCGGGAGAAGATGCGCCGGAACCCCTTCAGTCGGCGGAACAGTCGCTCGATCTCGTTGCGTCGCTTGTACATGGCGCGATCGTATTCCCAGGCATTGACTCGATTGCTCTTGGGAGGGACCACCGGAATGAAATTCAGCTCCAGCGCCAGTTGTCGGGTCTCGTCGCCTTCGTAGGCGCGATCCATGAGCAAGTGGATAGGCCACTGGGCTTTGCCTAGCGCACGCAGCAACTTACGCCCCTCGGGTGCATCGTGCGCTTCTCCCGGAGACAGGGCGAAGGTTAAGGCCGTTCGAGCATCCGCGGCAACCATATGAATCTTGGTGCTCCATCGCCCGCGCGACTTGCCGATGGATTGAGGGCCGTTCTTTTTAGAGCCCCGGTGCCGTCCGGATGCACCTTCACGATGGTGCTGTCCAGGCCGACCGCCTCGATCTTGATGGCGCACGATCTTGAGCATGCTGCAGCTCCTGGAACACCCGATCCAGCACTCCGCTCTTGGACCAGCGGTTCATGCGCATGTACACGGTATGCCAGTTGCCGAACCGCTTGGGCAATCCGCGCCACTTGCAACCCTGCTCAGCCACGTACAGCATCGCATTGATTACGCGCAGATTCGTATGACTGACATTGCCACGTTGCTTGGGCAGGCAGTGCTCGATCTGGCGGTACTGCTCTTCGCTGATTTCCATGCGCGTATTATGCCATACGGATACGCGTTAGTACAGTCTAGTGTTAACACGCCCTAGTCAAGAGCTGGGGCGGCAGGCCGGTGGCATGAGATTGCCACGGGCCGACGCAGCCTCGCACGAGGCTCGCGAGCAACTCGCCGGCTATACCGTTTTGAGCAGACCGCGGCAGGCCTCCACGATCGCCTCCGCGCTCATGCCGTACTTCGCGCGCAGCGGGACAGTTGGACCCACTGCTGCGAAGGCGTCGGGCATGCCGATCATGCGCATGCGCGTGGGCCGTTCGACCGCGAGCAGCTCGGCCACCGCCCCACCCAGGCCGCCTGCCAGATGGTGCTCCTCCGCGGTGACGACGCCGCGCGTTTCGGCAGCAGCAGCAAGAATCGCATCGCGGTCGAGCGGCTTGATCGTGTGCATGTTGATCACACGGGCGGCAATGCCGCTCTTCTTCAAGCTGTCCGAAGCGCGCACCGCCATCTCCACCAGCGCGCCGCAGGCGATCACTGCGACATCGTTGCCGGGGCGCAGCTGCACGGCGCGGCCGACCCGGAACCGGGTCTGCGGATCGCTCACCGGCGGCTCTTCGGTGCGGCCGCCGAGCCGCAGGTAGACGGGGCCATCGATGTCGAGGGTGGCAAGCGCCGCCTGATACGCCTCGTCGACGTCGGCGGGCACGATCACCGTCATGTTCGGCAGGCTGCGCATCAGCGCCAGGTCTTCGAGAGCGTGATGCGTGCCCCCGGCCACCCCCAGCGAGATGCCGCTCGCGGCGGCGCCGATCACCACACGCTGATTCGCGTAGGCGACGTCGTTGCGCACCTGCTCCATGCTGCGCGCAGTGATGAATGGCGCGTAGGCGCAGACGTAGGGGCGCAGGCCGGTCGTCGCGAGCCCGGCCGCGATCCCGATGGCGTTCTGCTCGGCGATGCCGACCTCGACGAAGCGCTCGCGATAGCGCTCGATGTAGGGACGGATTCCAAGCAGGTCTTGAGTGTCGGCGGAGACCACGACCGTGCGGGGCTCGCGAGCGGCGAGCTCGAGCAGCGCCTGGCCGAACGCGAGCCGGGTCTGGTTGGCGGAGCGGGTGCGCCAATCGGCAGGAGTGGAGGCGGTGACGGTCATGGCTCACCCAGCTCGGCGAGCGCGCGCGCGAGGATCTCGTCGTTCACGCTGTTGCTGTGCCAGACGTAGGTGTCCTCGGCGAAGCTCACACCTTTGCCCTTGACGGTGTGGGCAATCAGCGCCGTGGGGCGCTCCGGGTCGAGCGGCAGGGCTTCGAGCGCACCGACGACTTCGGCCATGTTGTGACCGTCGAGCTCGCGCACCGCCCAGCCGAAGGCGCGCCACTTGTCGGCGAGCGGGTCGATGCCGACGATCTCGTCCACGCGGCCGCTCTGCGAGATCTTGTTGTGGTCGACGATGGCGGTCAGGTTCGCCAGCCGGTAGTGCGCGGCCGCCATCGCTGCTTCCCAGTTGGAGCCTTCGTGCAGCTCGCCGTCGCCGAGCATGACGAAGGTGTGGAAGTCCTGCTTCTGGATGCGCGCTCCGAGCGCCATACCCACTGCCACGGCCAGTCCGTGCCCCAGTGCGCCGGTGCACATTTCCACGCCCGCGACCTTGATGTCCGGGTGCATCCCGAACGGCGACTCGAAGCCGTAGAAACGATCCAGAATCGCGTCGTCGATGAAGCCCGCCTGCGCCAGCACCGCGCCCAGCGCGGCGTTGGCGTGGCCTTTGGACAGGACGAACCGGTCTCGCTCCGGCCAGTCCGGTTCGGCAGGGCGCACGCGCATGCGATGGAAATAGAGCGCGGCAAGAATGTCGGCCGCCGAGGACGAACCGCCTGCGTGGCCGCTGCCACCGGCCCGCAGCGCCCTCCAGACATTGCGCCGTACCTGGCGTGCCTGCGCTTCGAGGCGTGCGAGCAGTTCATTTCTGCTTTCGTGCATAGGTTTCCTCGCGAGCGTTTGGCTGGCAGCCGCGGGACAGCGTGTCGGCACCGGGCCGCCGCGGCAAGATAGCAGAGTTCGTCCTTGAGCGCCGCGCCGAACGGCGGCACACTGGAGCCCCGAGCGCGTACAGCGAGGAGCGTTGCGCATGGAATTCGGAATCTGCATTCCCAGCAAGATCGACGAGACCGGCATCGCGGCGTATGCGGAAAACCTGGGCTACAGCCACGCCTGGATCACCGACACCCAGATGATCTTCTCGGACTGCTGGGCCACGCTGGCGCTGGTGGCCCAGCAGACCCGGACGATGAAGATCGGCTCGGGTGTGGCCATCGCTCCGACGCGCCTGGCGCCGGTCACTGCCAACGCCATCGCCACCATCAACCGCCTCGCCCCCGGGCGAACCTTTCTGGGGATCGGTACCGGCAACACGGCCATGCGCCTGATGGGCCAGCCGCCGATGAAGATCGACGAGTTCGCGGAGTACCTGCGGGTCGTGCGTGCGCTGCTCGACGGCAAGCGCGTGGACTATACCTACCGCGGCCACACTGCACCCATCGAGTTGATGATGCGCGAGTTCGGTTTCTATGCCCTCGAACCGCGCATCCCGATGTACGTTTCCGGGTTTGGACCGCGTGCCATGGCGCTGGCGGGTGAGCTGGGCGACGGACTGGTGTTTTCGATCCCGCGCGTGCCCAGCGTTGCGGATGCACTGAAGCCTGCACGCGAGGGCGCAGAGCGCGCGGGACGGTCACTCCAGGACTTTCACACCTGCGCGCTCGCCAGCGTGATCGTGCTGGAGCCCGGCGAGGCGCTCAACTCCGAGCGCATTGTGCGCGACTACGGCCCGGCCATTATGGCGGCCGTGCACTATGTGTACGACAAGTGGACGCGCACCGGCGGCGATCCACCGCCGTTCATCCGCCCGATCTGGAAGCGCTACTGCGAGCTGCTCCAGGACGTTCCGCCGGCAGTGCGCCACCTGCGCCTGCACGACTCGCACTACACGTTCATGCGCGAGGACGAGGCACCCTTGGTGACCCCCGAGCTGGTGCGCGCCGTCGCCATGGTCGGCACACCCGAGGAGCTCGTCGAACGTATCCGCGATCTGGAGCGGCAGGGCTTGAGCCAGCTCATGTTCCTGCCCAGCGTGGTCAACCAGTACCGCCTGGTGGAAACCTTCTCGCGCAAGGTGATGGCGCGCTTGTAGCGCGGTTAGCAGACGCCGGGCTGCTACCTGTAGCTGTGCGCGTCTAACGGTGCGTTCGCTCCCATATCGTGCGATTTGCAGGTCGGGAAGAACGGCTGCAAATGCGGTCCGTAGCGGAAGTCGGTGAAGTCGCACGGCTCCGCGAACGTGCCGAAGCAGACGTGCTCGGATTCCACTTCGCAGTAACGATCACCGTGCCGGACCGCCAAAGGTGCAAAGCTCACCGCGCCTTCGTGGCTGTCTGGCCTGGTCACCAGGTCGCCTCTGGGCGTCCTGAGCACGACGAGCGGATAGGGGTAGTGCGCCGTGGGCTCGTCGTAGCAGCTGCAGTAGTGCGATTCAAGCTGCAACTCGTCCGGTTGGAGCTTCTTCAGCTCCGCTTCTGAAAACCGGCCCTTGAGCCAGACCGAGAACACGCTGACGACGCTCGCCTTCATCTCCTCGAGCTGGTTCTGGGGAACCGTCGAATTCTGCGCATGCGACTGACTCGACCCGATGAGCGGTGCGAGCAGGCAGACTATCAACGCCGCGCCAGTCCGCATCGATCCCCTGTCCGGATTGGTTGCCATCAAGACCTCCAAACTCGTTCCCACCATACAGCCCAGCACCGGGGCGGCCTGATCAAGGCCAGCCTCCTTGCTAGATGCGCGAGCTGGACGAGCGTCACGTGACATGGCGTGCTATCGTACACTCCCTCTCCTCCAGCGCGGGTTAGACGACAATGCGTTCTGAAACCTATCGCCGCCGGCTCGCAGCCTTCCTGACGATCACGGCGGTGCTGCTGGGCACGCTCGCCGGCTGCAAGACCGCTGACATGTATCGATCGGGTTACGACAAGCGTCTGACCCAGCAGAATTGGGCGACGCGCTCCCCGAACGATGCCGTGGTAATCATCGGCGGCTATCGCTCGGTCTGGCAGAAGGCCGACGATCCGAGCTTCGTGTTCGAAGTGCGGCAGCGTTTCAAGATCGATTGGACCCATACCTTCGACGCAGCGCTGATCCCGCCCGGGACCTATCAGTTGCAGACGTTGGTGCTGCCAGACGGTAGTTTCGCGGAGTTCGGCGGATTCCAGGGCCTGGGTGCCAAGTTCGGCACGATCGCGAGCTTCACAATCGGCGCCGGGCAGGTGGTATACGTCGGCGACCTGGATGCGTTGGTCTTGGCCGAGGGGGTCGGAACCTGCGCCGCTAGTCTGTCCGTGGGGAACAGCTACATGGGCGTGCTCAGCGCATTCGCCAAGCAAGTCCCCTACGTCAAGGCGCAGCCAACGGTCAGCATCATGACGATCTCGCAGCCGCTGGTCCGGTTCCCTTGCGGCCAAGGCGGGTGAGTATCGCTGCTGATCGTTATCCTGTGCGGACCGGTAGCGGGCGTAGCAACTAGCCGCAGGCATAACTGGCTGACAGTTTATCTGCGCGCCAGAACTGTCGTGTCGGCCTGGCGACCCAGTTCGACGATCCGCAAGCCGTCGTGTTTCAGTTCCACGCAAGTGATAGAGGCGTGATCGGGACGGAAACACACCACATCCTCGCGCGACTGCGCAGCCCCGACCACGACGTTGATGGCAATGAAGTGAGAAAAGATCACGCTATCCCTGGGCATGCGAGCTAGCGAATCCAACAGCGTTTGTCGCCACGCGAGATAGTCCGGCGAGCCGGGCAGGGCGAAATCGTTCAACTCCCGCCAGGTTCCCTGCATTGCCTGCCTGAGCCATTCTTGGCGTGACTGAAGATCAATCGGCGGCGAGGGAAGTTCGGCGACCGGGTCGAAGACTTCCGCCGATTGTTGCCACAGCCGCTCGAGTGGATGCGCCGTTTCGCGGCAGCGGCGCAATGGACTCGTATAGATCGGCATGCGATCCAGCGTCTGTGCGAGCGTCCGAGCCGCTGCTTCGGCTTGCTCCTGGCCGGTAGCGTCGAGACCCGGATCCGTCTCTTCACCCCAGCTTGCTGCGGGGCGGGCGTGTCGGATCAAATAGAGTCTGGGCATCCTTTGGAGTCATCGCAGGTTACGACTGGCAGCACTAACTCAGACTTCGACAAGTTCGCGCGGCCTGTAACGCCCCCAAACGCCAACAATAAGTTGCTGTCCAACAGTGTCGTACCGCTGTTCAGCGCTCAGGTCGTTGGGCGGCTGCATGATGCTTGTTGCCTACTTGGTCAGTCGATCTGCCTGGCTCCGGGGCAAGTAGCCGCGGCCGCGGCAATCCATCGGTCTCTGAGCGCGGGGCGCCGAACTTTTCCCGCGTCATCACGCAACGGTTCGCATACGTACTCGAAGCTTTGCGGGATCTTGTATCGGACCAAGCGCTCGGCCAAATGCGCAAGCAACTCGTCGGTTGTAACCCCCTCTGGCGAGTCGACGATGGCGTGAAGCCGCTGACCCAAGTCTTCGTCGGGTACGCCAATCACTGCACTTGAGCGCACCTTGGGGTGAGAATCGATCGCGGCTTCCACCTCTGCCGGGAAAATGTTAGCGCCGCCCCTCAAGATCATGTCTGTCTTGCGGTCAGCCAGATAGAGGTAGCCGTCTTCGTCCATCCAGCCCATGTCGCCGAGCGACTCCCAGCCATGCAAACTCTTGGGCTCAGCGCCGATGTAGTGATAGGTCGTCCCGGGCCCCGCGTCTGGCATCATGTAGATCTCACCGACCGCGCCGGGGCCGAGCTCATTGCCATTCTCATCCACGACTTTCATGCGACCGCCTGGCCAACGGCTTGCCCACTGAGCCAGGATGCGCGAGCCACTCAGTGCCGGTGATCCACGTCGCGCTCTGCGCCTCGGTGGCGCCGTACAGCTCGTGGACCTGCTCGGGACCCAGCCATTTGATCCACGCCTCTTTGAGCCATCCGGGGCAAGGCGCCGCCATGTGCACCATGACCCGGAGTGAGGACAAGTCATGACGATCGCGCACCTCTGCGTCCAGGCGCCAGATGCGATGCATCATAGTCGGCACGAGCACCACATAGTCGATGCGGTAGCGCTCAATGCATTCGAGGGTGTGCTGTGGATCGAAGCGTGCGAGGACTACCAGGTGGTTGCCCAAGAACAGGGCGCGCATCGAGAAGAAGAAAGGAGCGTTGTGATAGAGCGGCCCAGGCACCAGGTGCGTGCGCCGCGGAAGCATCTGGGCCAGATTCTCGGTCGTATCGAACTCGCCCGGGGCCTCCGAGACGATAATTTTCGGGCGTCCTGTGCTGCCGCCCGAGGTCGAAGCCTTCCAATAGCGAGCCGATCGATCAGGCAGGGGCGTGTCGGGTAGTAACGGGTCGGGGACAAAGCCCGTGTGCCAGGGTAGCACGGGCACCGAGCGATCCAGGCTCCACGCCGATGACGACCTTCGCGTCGGCGAGCCCTACGATGGCCTCGCGCTCAAGCTGTGGCAATCGAGCCGAGATGGGCTGCGGTGTGGCGCCAAGCTTCCAGACCGCCAGCGCCGATTCGTAGAATTCGATTCCGTTAGGAAGCGCAATCGTCACCAGATCGTCCGGCGAAACACCGAGCTGCTGATATGCCCTGGCCAACCGGTTAGTGCGCTTCTCCAGTTCTAGCCACGTGACTGTGCGGCCCTCACAGGTGATGGCAGGCTGATGTGGGCTCTGCTCCGCGAGCGAGCCGATGATTCTCCCGATGGACATTGTGGCCATGGATCATCTTCCCTCCCAGCGCCGCTTTCGGAGATCTCGGGGCCCTAGACAATTTCGCAGCAACCCGTCACGAAAGAGAGCAGGGGCAGGACTATGCCTGCCCCAAAGCTATCACCACCCCCGCCCTGGCCAGCGCATCGATCTGCGCATCGGCGTACCCATACTCTCGCAACACCTCCCTGGTGTGTTCACCGAGAACGGGCGCCCCGCGCCTCACGCCGCTCGACGTAGCTGAGAACTTCACCGCCGCGCCGATCGTCTTGACCTTCCCAAGTCGGCTGTGCGGCACATCGACCACCATGTTGCGCGCCTGGGCCTGTGGATCCGCATGCATTTGAGAGACCGTCAGCACCGGCCCGGCCGGTAGCCCGGCGGCTTCGAAGCGCTGCAGCCAGTCGGCGGAGGTCCGCTGCCTGAGCAGCGGGGCAAGAGTCGCAACCAGAGCAGGCAGGTTCGCCATGCGGGCCTCGTTGCTGGCGAAGCGGTGGTCGCTGCTCAGGGCGCTCGCTCCGAGCACGTCAGGTCAGCTTCAGCCAGTTGGATTGGTTCGCCGCCCCGATCGTGATCCAGCCGTCGGCGGTCTCGAAGGCCTGGTACGGAGCGCTCAGCGGGTGCGCCGAACCGAGCGGCGTCGGCGCAACTCCCGTTGCGAACGCGATGGCGGACTGCCAGTAGGTGTGCACGATCCCGGCCTCGAACAGCGATGCATCCACGCGCTGGCCTTCTCCGGTCTTCAAGCGATGCACGTATGCAGCCAGCACGCCCATCGCAGCGAGAATGCCCGCGGTGATGTCCGTGACCGGCGCGCCGCACTTCACCGGCGCGCGCCCCGGTCCCTCGCCGGTGATGCTCATCAGGCCGGACATGCCTTGCGCGATCAGGTCGAAGCCGCCGCGCTCGGCGTACGGGCCGGTGCGTCCGAAGCCGGAGATCTCGCAGTAGATCAGGCCGGGATTGGTCTCGCGCAACGCCTCGTAGCCCAGGCCCAGGCGCTCCATCGTGCCCTTGCGGAAGTTCTCGATCGCCACGTCTGCGCTGCGCAGCAACCGGCGCGCGATCTCCAGTCCTTCCGGATGCTTGAGATCCACCGCGATGCCGCGCTTGTTGCGGTTCATCATGAGGTAGGCGGCCGACTCGCCCTGGATCGTCGGCGGGATCGAGCGGCGGATGTCATCGCCGTCCGGCGTCTTCTCGACCTTGATCACGTCGGCGCCCATGTCGGCGAGCATCAAGCCGCAGGTCGGCCCGGCCATGACGTGCGCAAACTCGATCACCTTGACGCCGGCGAGCGGACCCATCGTCAGCGCCCCTTGAACTGCGGCTTGGTCTTCGCCAGGAACGCCCGGTAGCCGATGCGGAAATCCTCGGTGCCGAAGCAGGCGAAGCCCTCGTCGACCTCGGCCTCCGAGAGTGGGCGCGGATCGGCCAGACGATTCGCGAACTTCTTGTGCCAGCGGGCGACGAGCGGCGCGCCGGCGGCGATGCGGCGCGCTGTCGCATAGGCTTCCTCTTCCACCTTGTCGTCCGCGACGATGCGCGTGACCAGGCCCTTTTGAGCGGCTTCCTGCGCCCCGAACACGCGCCCCTCGAGCAGGATTTCCAGCGCCGCGGCGCGGCCGACCAGCCCGAGCAGGCCGCGCATCTCCGCATGGGCCATCACCAGCCCGAGCTGGTTGACCGGCGCGCCGAAGCGGCTCGATTCGCCGCAGATGCGCAGGTCGCAGTTGGCGGCAATCTCGAGGCCACCACCCACGCAGATGCCCTTGATCATCGCCACTAGGGGGTGGCGGCAGTGCTCGAAGGCCGCCAGCGTGTGGTGCATGTCCGCTCCGTAGGCGCGCGCCTGATCGACGTTGGCGCGTTCCGTCTCGAACTCGGAGATGTCGTTGCCGGGGGCGAACGCTTTGTCACCGGCTCCCCGCACCACGATGCAGCGTATGGCGTCGTCTTCGGAGAGCGCAGTGATCACTTCGCCCAGGCGCCGCCACATGGATCGCGTGAGCGCGTTCAGCTTTTCGGGGCGATTGAGCACGACGGTGGCGATGGGCCCGTCGCGCTGGAGCAGAATGGTGTCGGACATGCTTCGTCTTCCTCGGTGGGTGATGCGGCACTTCGGTGGTCGCGGCGCAAGCGCAAGCTGCGAGGACCAGCTGAGGATTCTAAGGCTTTGGCTGGGTTACGCGGGCTGGGCTGGATGCTTTCACCCCTGCCCTCTCCCATCAAGGGAGAGGGAGCGCTTGCGCGCTGGGTTCATGGGCAGGGCTACGGTGCGGGTGAAATGCAGGCGAAGCCCCGTACCTCTCGCGCGACGGAGACGCCGCCCGCGTCCCGTTGCGTCGTCCCGCCAATCCGCGTAGCGTGCGCAATCGCCTTGTCCACCAGACGCGTCTTTACCTCGGTGCCCTGATGATCCCACTCCTGCGCATCCGCCTGCGCCTCGCCGGCTGGCTGGTGCTTCTCCATCCTGATCACAGCGGCCACGCTCGCCGCGGCGCAGCAACAGACTGCGCCTGCATACAAAGTCTTCACCGAACGCAACGTGATGGTCCGAATGAGCGACGGCACGCGCCTGGCGATCGACATCTACCGGCCCGATGCGCCCGGCAAATTCCCGGCACTGGTCGAGCGCACGCCGTACGACAAGACCAAGTCCTCCGAGATCCAGGTGGGTGCGCACACGTTCTTCGCCGAGCGCGGCTACGTATTCCTGGTGCAGGACACGCGCGGGCGCTTCGCCTCCGAGGGAACGTTCTATCCGTTCCTGGACGACGCGTGGCTGCGCAACCGTGACGGCTACGACACCGTGCAGTGGATCGCGCAGCAGCCGTGGTCGGACGGCAAGGTCGGCGTGCTGGGCGGCTCCTACACGGGTCAGACCGCATACATGATCGGTCCGACGCAACCGGCGGCCTTGCAGGCGATATTTGTGCGGGAGTCGGCCGCGGACCTGTTCGACCACTGGGTCTATCGCGGCGGCGCCTTCGAGCTGGGGTTCCTCGCCGCCTGGTCCGCGCGCACCCTCGGCCCCGATATCGTCGCGCGTGCTTTTCCCGACGACGCGGACGCGGCCAAGCGCCGGCTCGACGCAGCGATCGCCAACCAGGATCAGGATCTGCGGCATTTGCCGCTCGCCACCTATCCGCCGCTGAGCTGGGCGCCAGGGTGGCAATATTTCTACGACTGGGTCGCGCACAACCAGGATGGGCCGTTCTGGTGGCAGCAGAACATCGCGCGCAATCATCCGCGCTTCCAGGTTCCGGTCGCGCACCTGGGCGGCTGGTACGACATCTTTCTCAAGGGCACGATCGAGAACTTCCAGGGGCTGCGGCAGAATGCCGGCACCGCCCTGGCAAGAGACAACCAGAAACTGGTGATCGGCCCGTGGGTGCACGGGCCCACCAATGTCGGCAAGGTCGAGGTGGGCGAGCTCAAGTTTGCGGGCGCGGACGAGGTCGACCTGAACCGGATTCGGTTGAAGTGGTTCGACTACTGGCTCAAGGGCGTCGACACAGGAGTGACTCGCGAGCCTCCGATCCTGATTTATGTGATGGGTGCGAATCGCTGGCGCGAAGAGAACGAGTGGCCGCCGGCCCGCGCGCGCTTCACGCCGTACTACCTGCGCGCCGGCGTGGCGGGTGCCGCCGCGACGCTCTACGACGGGCAGCTCTCAGTCGAGCCTCCGCGCGCTATGGAGGACTCTGCCGCGTATACGTACGATCCGAACGACCCTGTGCCCACGCTGGGCGGAAACACGCTCTACCTTGCCAGCGGCCCTACCGACCAGCGCAGGGCCGACGCGAAATCCCTCACCTTCACCAGCGAGCCGTTGCAGCAGGACCTCGAGGTCACCGGACCGGTGCAGGCCGTGCTGCACGCGATGTCTTCGGCGGTGGACACCGACTGGGTAGTGCGGTTGAGCGACGTCTATCCGGACGGCCGCTCGATTCTGATCGTGGACGGCATCCTAGCGCGCGCGCTACCGGGAGTTCGTCGGCCGAACCGAGTCTCATCACGCCCGAGCGCGTCTATCGCTACGACATCGACCTGTGGGCGACGAGCAACGTGTTCAAGGCCGGCCACCGCTTGCGGGTGAGCGTGGCCAGCAGCAACTTCCCGCGCTGGAATCGCAATCTCAATACGGCCGAGAGCCCCGAGACCGGAACCCGCCTCTGAGACTGCGATCAACGCCGTCTTCTTCGACGCATCGCGCGCGTCTCACATCCTGTTGCCGGTGATTCCGAGGCCATGAGCCTGCGGGGTGGATCCGCGGCGTCCCCGCGCGGGGGAGCATGGTATGGTGCGGCCTGATAACTTTTCCCAGCGCCGTGCGTTTAGACGGGGCCGTTGAACAATAACCGGAGGAGCGAGATGATTCGTTGGTTGAAGCTGATCCCAGGAGTCGGGACGTGGGCCGCCGTGGCGGGGCTCGCGCTGGCGGCCGTCGCCGGCCCCGTCGCAGCGCAGCACAAGTGGAAGGTGCAGAACCTCTACGGGCCGAACACGACGGTCTACAAGGACTTCCAGGCGTTCGCCGCGCGCGTCAAGGAGGCCACCGGCGGTACGGTGGAGATCGAAGCCTTCCCGGTCGCGACGATCGTGCCGCAGGCTGAGTGCCTCGACGCGATCAAGGCGGGCCTGCTCGACGGTGCGGTGGGGACGATGGCCTACCAGGGCGGCAAGGAGGCGGCGGCGGCATTCTGGGACCTCACCGCGGGTTACGACAACCCGCTGCACCTGATGATGTGGTACCGGCAAGGCGGTGGCAACGAGATCATGAACAAGCTCGCGGGCAAGTGGAATGCGGTGTTCCTCGGGCCCGTCATCCTCGGGCTGGAGTCGATCCCGTCGAAGAAGCCGATCCGCTCGATCGCCGATTTCAAGGGCGTGAAGATGCGCGCGCCGGACGGCATTCCCGCCGAGATCTTCGCCAAGCTCGGTGCATCGGTGTCCGTCATGCCCGGCACCGAGGTGTATACCGCGCTCGACACCGGCAAGATCGAGGCGACCGACTGGGGCACCCTGTCGGTGAACGACGAAGCCGGCTACAACCGTATCGCTCCGTATGCGATCTACCCGGGCATCCATTCGATGAACTCGATGGATTTCGTCCTCAGCAAGCGCAAGTGGGAGGCGCTGTCTGCTCAACAGAAGGCGATCGTGCTGGCGGCGGTGGACGAGTGGAGCCTGCGCACCTGGATGAGCCAGGAGCAGGACGATCGCCGGGCGGTGGCCAAGCGCGACCCTAGCACCCTGGTCCCATGGGGAGAGAAGGAGAAGGCGGAGTTCCGCAAGGTCGCCCAGCAGGTATGGGAGAAGTGGTCGAAGAAGAGCCCGCTCGCCACCGAGATCTACAACAGCCAGGTGAAGTACCTCAAGTCGCTCGGCAAGCTTTGAACTGACTGCACGCGAACGCGCGAGCGGGAGGGCGCGGCAGATCGCCGCGCCGCTCGTGCGCCCCGCCAACAAGAACAGGAGGCTGCCATGAGCGAGCCGGTGCCGCACACCGAGCCTGTCGACAAGACGTTCGTCGATCGCGCCGTCGAGACGATCTCCAAGGTCCTCAGCTACAGCTTCGCGGTTTCGGTCGTAGTGACGATCTACGACGTCATCCTCGACGTGATCTTCCATTCACCCACGGTCTGGGTCTACGACGTGGTGACAACGGCCATCGCAGTGGCCTTCCTGATCGGCGGGTCGTACGCGCTGCTGCGGCGCGAGCATATCCGCATCACTGCGCTGTATCAGCACTTCTCCAGCCGGACGCGGCTGCGCCTGGATATAGCCACCTCGCTGCTGGGGGTCGTCTACCTTGCGACCTTCGCCTGGTTCGCGCTCGACATGGCGCGCAGTTCCATCGCCGACTGGGAGGTGGGGGTTCGGCCTGGGCCCAGCCTACGCCCGATCGTGGTGAAAGTGTCGATGGTGCTCGGCGCCGCGCTCATGATCCTGCAGATGTTCTCGAACATCCGCGGCGACATGAAGGCGCTGCGCGAGGAGCATTGAGCCGTGGGCATCGAGCTCATCTCGCTGTTGATGCTCGCAGCCTTCGTGCTGCTGATCATCGTCATGGGCATGCCGATCGGCTTTGCTACCGGCCTGATCGCGGTGGTGTTCTGCGCGGCGTTCGCCGACCTGGACAGCCTGGCGATCGTCACCTTCCGCACCTACGGCTTCGTCAACTCGTACGTGCTGCTGTCGGTGCCGATGTTCCTGATGATGGCCGCCATCCTGGACAAGTCCGGGGTCGCGCACGATCTCTACGACGCGCTCAAGATCTGGG
>CAVYZA010000010.1:0-28415 GCA_963772865.1 uncultured beta proteobacterium
GGCTGCCGGGGAGTCCGAGGGCGAAGCCCCTCGATCAGCGCGAGCGAGCGCAGCGAGTGAGCCACGCGAACCGGAGCGCGCCGGCGTAGCGGCGCGCGAGTGAGCGTGTAGGGGAGTCCGAGGGGCGAAGCCCCTCGGATAAGAATTGCCGCTCAGCGGCCTGATATCGGGAGCTCGAACGGTCCCGCCGGCAGCCCCAATCCGTCCGACAGCGGGCACAGGGGGGAACCGCCCCACGCGTAGGTCGTTCTCAGCTCGCGCGCGAAGTAGTAGCACGCCGCCGAGAAGCTTCCGATTGTCTCCGGGCTGCCGATGACCCATCGCACACCCGTCGCGAAGGTCCGGAGCGGCGTGACGCTCGCGGTCGGGAGGACGGTGAGCTGGCGGATCTGTCCGTCGGTGGCGGTGCGCGCGTCTTCCGCCGCGCCGGCGGCCTGACGCTGGCTGAACGCCATGTTCGACTGGCCCGAGCAGAAGAAGACGTCGCCGACGAGCACGTCGCTCGCGGTCCTGGTTTCTCCGTTGGCGCTCGCCGTGAGCGAGTACGGCCCGCCGGCGGCCATGGCGGGCAGCGTGGCGCTCCAGCGTCCGTCCGCTCCGGCGCGCGCCTGCGCGCTGGCGTCGCCGAGCGTCACTGTGACGGCGGCGCCCGCCGCGGTCTCGCCATAAATCGTGATCGGCCGGTCGCGCTGCAGGACGCCGTGGTCCTGAAACATGGGGTGCAGCAGTTGGGGGCCGACAGGTGCGGCCAGTCCGCCGCGGCCCGCAGGCGCCGGCTACTGAGCGTCCGGCATGACGCTCCCGGACAGGAGCGTCGCCAGAAACATCCTCTGAATCCTCGAGCGGCGTCTCAAGGGTGAGATTGTAACTGCAGGGCGGGACACACGACTCCCACTTCCCGGTCAACATCTTTGGACGATACGGCAGCTTTCTTGAATTGGCGCGTCAGGTCACGCCAGTGACGAGATACTCTTGAGGTGGTATCGTTCCGCATGCCACCGCGACGGACGTTTCTCCGATGGAGTCCCGCCACGCCGTCGGTGATTGCGGTTGTTCTCACATATGGCGCCGTCGTCGCGGCGCAGGCCCAACAAGCGGCGCCGGCGTTGATGAGGCCGATCAGACCCTTCCCTACGTTACAAGACAGTATCGGCGCAGACTTTCCTGCCGCTCGGGCTCTCACAGATTCCAATCTGTGGCGACCACGAAGACTACGTGCCGCAGCCGCTCGCGGAGCAGTACGTGAGCGCCGCCACACGAGCGGGCGATCGCGCTCGCCTCGTGCTGGTGCCGGCGGCTGGACACTTCGAGACCGCCAGTCCGTTCACGCCCGCGTGGCCGGTCGTCCGCGAGGCGATCCGCTCGTTGCTGCTGAACGAATGCGACACGGGCCGATCAGGAGCTGAACTGTGGCGCAAAGGAATCGCCGGACATTCTTGACTTGGGTTGGTACGGTGGCCGGAACGCGACCACTGGCCGCGATGCTTCGCCAGGCGTCACGGCGTCCCCGCCGGATAGGCTTTCTGATCGGCAATGAGCAGTCGCTCATCGACGCGTTCACAAACGCGTTGAAGGGGCTCGGCTATGTCAGCGAGCAGGATCTGGTCGTCGAGACCCGAATTGCCTCGGGCCCGGACACGGCGAGGTACGCCACGGAACTCGCGACGAGCGATCTGGATTTGGTAGTCGCGGCCGCGTTGCCGCAGGCTCTCGAGATTCGCAGGGCGAATCCGGCCATGCCCATGGTCATCGCCACCTGTCCGGGCATGATCAGCAACGGTTTTGCGAAGAGCCTCGAGCATCCTGGCGGCAACGTCACTGGCATGGACGAATTGCCACCCGGCGTCACCGTCAAGCGCTTGACCTTCCTGAAGACCGCGGTACCGAGCATTTCGCGAATCGGGCTGCTGTCGACGACGCCGGGGCGCGGCGGCCACGAGGCCCAACTCGCGGAGGCGCAGGAAGCGGCCCAGTCGCTCGGCGTCAGCGTCAGACCGTATCGCGTGGCCTCGTTGGCCGAACTGTCGCCGGCGCTCGCGGCGATGGTGAGCGACGGCATGGACGGGTTCGCCAACTTCCAAGGCGGACTGTCGCTTGCCAATCGAAAGTTGATTGTAGACTTCGCGGCACAGAAAAAGCTGCCTGCCGTCTACCAAGCGACGCTGTTCGCCGAAGCGGGCGGACTGATGGCGTGGGCTCCCGACCTCGTGGAACAGTTCCGCATCGCGGCGAGTTACGTCGATCGGATTCTCAAGGGCGCCAAGCCGGGCGATCTGGCAATCCGCCATCCAGCCCGATACTTTCTGACGATTAACGCGAGCGCCGCCAAGAATCTCGGAGTGACTCTTCCACCGGCGCTGCTCGCGCAGGCGGATCGCGTCCTGCCATGACTGATCATGACACTCAGGGTCGCCGTTCTCATCGGGAATTCCAGACGGAACGGTTGGCAGACAGTTAACACTCAGTCAGCTCCCCCCTCTACGCGCTGCTAACGATCCGTCACGACAATGAGATGGGCCGGATCGCCGGCGTTGGTCCAACGCCTCGGTTCGGGTGTTGAGTCCGCGTGGACGAGCGGGCCAGTCGGCTGTACCGCGAGACTCCTGCAATTCGCCATTTATCGACTTCCAATACCGTACTTGACGATAATCGATAAATAGTTTATTGATATTCGATAAACAAGGTGGTGAATCATGTCAAGGCCAGCCTCGTCATCCGCCGCGCTGCCGATCGCGTACGTCGTGCTGCGGATCCTCATCGTCGTGAACTGGCTGATGGCCGCCGTGATCCTCGCTCTGCTGGTCGTCATGCCCGAACGAGCAATGGATCATGAGCGCTTTCAAACTCTCTCCTTCGCCTGAGGCAGAGCGGCTGGTCATGGGCCTGCGCGCGATCGCCGTGCTCGGTCTCGCCGCGATCCCGCTGAACTACGTCGTCCTCAAACGGCTGCTCGCGATCGTCGAGACGGTGCGCGCGGGCGACCCGTTCGTCGCCGCGAACGCGTCCCGTTTGCAGGCGATCGCCTGGGCGCTGCTCGCGCTGCAGCTTCTCAGCCTCGTCATCGGCGCGATCGCCAAGGCCGTTTCGACTCCGGCGCATCCGCTCCATCTCGATGCCGGCTTTTCGATCAACGGCTGGCTCGCCGTACTCCTCACGTTCCTGCTGGCCCGCGTGTTCGCGGAAGGCACGCTCATGCGCGAAGACCTCGAAGGGACGGTGTGACATGGCGATCGCCGTCAAGCTCGACGACCTGCTCCACGATCGGCGGATGACGCTGACCGAGCTCGCGGATCGGATCGGAATGACGCTGGCCAACCTCTCGATCCTCAAGACCGGCAAGGCGCGCGCGATCCGCTTCTCGACGCTCGATGCGATCTGCGAGGCGCTCTCGTGCCAGCCTGGCGACATTCTCCGGTTTGAGCCGGAGCAGGCAGAACGCGAGCGACCGGCAGCGGCGAGCAAACGGAGCGCAAGCCGGTAGATCGTGTTGACCCATCGCCGCAGTGACGTGCACGCTCGTTTGATGGGCAGCTGGGCGTAAAGCTGTGGGGCTTCGCTACTGTCTCGCGGCGGGAGCCGGTAGACCACGGCCGGATTCGAGGTAGACGGCGAATGTGCCCAGCCAGTGGCCACCTTCGTAGTGCTCGCCCGTGACGCCGGTCATGCCAGCGGTGCTGTGAATCCGCGCGGCCGCCATGAGCGCCGCGCCGCGGGGATCGGACGGCGGGAGGCTCCGCGCGATCGCCTGGAGCATCCACGCCCGCGAGAGGTTCAGTCCGTAGAGATGGCCGAGCTTGGGATCGGTGGGGTCGGTCACCACGCCGGGCGCGAGCCAGTCGCCTCGACCGTCGGTCGGTAGCGACGGCAGGAAGTCGCGCAGCCAGCGCGTGAACTCCGCCTCCGGCAGCACGCGCCGCATCAGGTCGGCCTCCGCCACGCAGGGGGACAGGAAGTCTTCGCCGGACGGCTCGTAGGCAAGCGGGCACGCGCGATCGTTCAGGTAGAAATCGCGTGAGCGGGACAACAGCAGCGACTCCAGTTTTTTCTCGCTCGTCGCGCGTGCCCAGTCGAGCATCAATCCGAACGAAAAGGCCGTCTGCGAGTGCTCGCCGATCCGAATCGGCGCCGTCAGCTTCGGCAGCCAGTCGGCGATCCGCGAGACCGCCGCGCTGGTCAGTGGCTCGAGCGTCTCCGCCCATTTCCGAACGTCCCCGTCAGCCGGCCGCTCCGTCGCCCATTCGTGCAGCTCGGCCTGGAGTTGGAGCAGCCAGGCCAGCCCGTACGGTCTCTCGAAGGAAACGCGGCCCGCTCCATTCAGATAGCGCACCTCCGCGGCGATATTCGCCGCGGTGATGCTCTCGTCGAGTGCCGCTCGCGCGCGGGGGGCTATCGGCGCGTCTCCGTGGAGGCGCGCGACGCGCGCCAGGAGCCAGTGGCCGTGCACGGACGAATGCCAGTCGTAACACCCGTAGAAGGCGGGCGTCAGCTCGTGCGGCGCCCTCACGTCGGTGTCGCCGTTCAGCACGTGGGCGATCTTGTTGGGGTACTCCTTGCGAACGCAGGCGAGCGCCAGCTCCGCGGACCGACCTACCCAGGGGGGCGGTCGGCTGTGCAGGACCGGCGAAGAGAAGAAGAGCGAGCGGCAGGATCATGGCGGCTCTCGCTCTTGCCGGCTGCCTGTCGGACCGCCGGGGCCTCGACCCCATGCACGATGGCGTTGCGCAGCAGGTGCTCGAGCGGCGCGGCGATGCGCTCGAGCACGCTGCGGTCGAGTTCGACCTGCGCGCCCTGGATGTCGACGTTGACGCGCTTGCCGGCGTCGCGCGCCGTCAGGCGGGCGACACGGTACAGGCGGTCGCTGAGACTGGAGAACGGCACCAGCCGCACGCCCATCAGCTGATCCTGCAGGCTGCGCGCAACGCGGCGCTGCGCCAGCAGGGCGGCATCGGCCTCGTCCACGTTCTTCATCAGGTTCTGCTGCACCGTGGCGACGTCGTTGATGCTCTCGGCGACGAAGCGGGTCAGCTCCTGCAGGCGGGTGAAGCGGTCGAACTCGAGGGGATCGAACTGCTCCTCGGTCTGTTGCGCCTGGACCATGCGCGATTGCATCTGGCTCTCGGCCTGGATCTCCATCTCGCGCGCCTGGCTGCGCAGGCGGATGATGTTGTCGGTGAGGTCCTTGAGCGCGGTGCGCATCGCCCGCATCTCACCGAGGATGCGCGACTGGGCGATGGCCACTTCGCCGGCTTCGTTGACCATGCGGTCGACCAGCTCGGCGCGCACCCTGAGCAGCGCCCGCGACGACCGGGCCTCGGCCGGCGCTTTTGCTGGTTCTGGGGTCGGCCGATCCCCCGGCACGGCGGCCGGCGCAGAGGTGATGAGCGTGCGGCCATGCAGGGTGCGCGCGTGCAGCGTCGTGTGCAGCGTGCGCTCGTGCAACGTCCGCCCGTGCAAAGTCATGTCGAGCCGCGTCATGGTCAGCGACGTGCTGTCCTGTGTCGATGCACTGGCGGGGGCCGGTGCGCTCCCCGCGGCCGGAGTGCCCTTCTCCAGCTCCTCGACCAGCAGCGTGATGCGATCGAACGCCGCTTCCAGCTCCTCGAACAGGCTGTCCGGGATGGTGCTCAGCTGGCCGACGTTGACCACCCGCGTTTCCATCGCGTGGGTAAGCTCGCCGATGGCCATGGCGCCGACCATCCGCGCGCTGCCCTTGAGCGTGTGCAGCAGGCGCTTGAGCGATTCGGGAATGAGCCTGCTGGAGGGGTCGGCGCGCCAATCGCGCAGATCCCGGCCGACCTGCGGAACCAGCTCTGCGGCTTCCTCGAGAAACACCGGCAGCATCTGCTGGTCGATGTCGTCGTCGACCCGATTCTGGCGGCGCTCGATCTGTACACCTGCACGACCGGCTGTCGCTTCCGGCGGCTCCGCGATCGGTGCGCCCACTTGCGTCAAGTCGACCACCGGAGCAGCGGCCGCTTCTTCGGGCCTGAGTGCCGGGCGCTGCAGCTCCATCAGCTCGGCGATCAATTCGATCTCCGCGACCAGCTCGGGCTGCGCCTGCGGCAACTCCAGTGCCCGCACCGCCGCCAGCATCTGCGCCAACGCATCGATCGCGCGCCGCAGGGGGTCCAGCGTGGCCGTGATCTCGTCGCGCGGAAGCAGCTCGAGCAAGCGCTCGAGCGGGCCGGCCAGGGCGCGCACGTCGTGCAGACCAGCAGTTCCGGATATCCCGGACAGCGAATGGATGTGGCGCGTGAGATCCGGCGGAACACCGCGCTCGGGTGCAGCCGCCAGCTCGGTGAACAGCGCCTCGACGCTGGCGAGGCGCTGCGACGATTCGGCTAGATAGGTGGCATAGAGCGCGGGCGAGAGCCGGACTGGACCGATCTGCACCGTGGGTTCCGCAGGAGCAGCGACCGGTTGCGGCGGGAGGCTCGCCCCCGCATCGGCCTCAGGCGGCCGAACGGGGGCGCTGGGCTCCCCCAGGCGCTGCTCCCCGCGTTTGAGGCGTTCGGCCCACTGCCCCAGCGCGTCCGCCCGAACGTGGGCACGCGCAGTGCGTTTGAGCTCGTCGACGCAGCCGGCCTGGCAGGCGTGGGCGGCTTGCAGGAAGTCCACCAATTCCGTAGTCGCGGGTCGATTCTGCTGGACCCACTCGTTCAGCAGCCGCTCGACATCCCACGCCGCTTCGCCCAGGTGGGTGAGGCTGACCATCCGGCCGCTGCCCTTGAGGGTGTGGAAGCTGCGGCGGATGGTGCCGAGCGCGGTCGCATCGTCCAGGCGCTGGCGCAGGAGTGCGAGGTTCTGTGCGATCGTCGCCAGCACTTCGTCTGCTTCCTCGAGGAAGATGCCGAGCAGCTCGGGATCGCCCGGCACGTCCACCGCCGCAGCGGCCGCCGGCGGCTCGGTCGCCTCCGACTGCACCGATGCATCGGGCGCGCTGTCCTCCGCTGCCTCGATTGCGTCGTTTGCAGCCTCGGAATACCAGCGCGGCGCAACCTGTGCGCGCAGCATGATGTCCTCGAATTCGGCACTGCCCACGCCCAGGCGCTCGACGAACACGTACAGCGCCGACAGCACGCAGGCGAGTTCCTGCTGCTCGGCGGTCGAGGCGACTCGGCCTTCCTGCAGAGCCGCGATCGCGGCGCCGCAGCGCTCGGCGGTCAACGCCGCCTGCGGCTGATCCAGGACCACGAGTGCTCCGCGAATCTGGCGCAGCGGCTTTCCAGCGCCCGTCAGATCCTGCGCGCCTGGGGCGCTGAAGCTCGCCTCCAGCGCCGTCTGCGCGGCGCTCAGGCTGGCCAGGACCTGCGCGGCCACCTCCGCGCGTATCGCCTTCGCGTCGTCTTCGCGCAAAGCTTCCGATTGCAGGCTCACCCGGGTCGCGGCAGCATCGGTTTCGCCGCGCTCCGCTGCGGCCAAGCGCGCGCCGACTGAGGCCACGCGCTGGTCGAGCTGCGGATCGCTCTCGGGCCAGGACGCCAGCGTGTTCTCCAGCAGCAGCAGCGCAGTGGCCATCTCGATGGCGATCGCGCTCTCCGTCGCAGGCGGGTTCACGGCCAGGCGCTGCGCAGTGTCGCGCAGCATGCCGATCAGCGGCGCGAGCGGTGCGAACGGCACGTTCTCCTGCGACAGCTGGCCGATCAGCTCTGCGAATGCCGCCGGCTGGCCGGGCTCGGCGCCGGTGACGGCTTTCTCCCACAGGGGCTTGAGCAGACGGGCCTTGCCTCTGAGCTCCTCGACCACCTGCACATCGAGCATGTCCATGCCGCCGCGCAGTCCCGGCATCACGCTGTCCAGGGCATAGGTCTGCTTGATCTGAACGATGCGCTCGGTGACCGGCTGCCCGACGGACAGGAAGTAGAGCATTTCCCGCAGCAGATCCTCAGGCGCCTCGATCGTCCCTTCCGCGCTGCGGCGCAGTTGCTGATCGATGGCGGCGCAAACCCGCTTGGTATCGCTGGTGTGCGGCGTGCTCGGCGCGGCCAGCAGATCGAGCAGCCCGGCCGCGATCCACCACGGCTGGCGCGCCTGCGCGCTCGCCTGCGAGGCGTCCACCCGGCCGATGGCTTCGCGCATGCGCGCCAGGCCGGAAGCGTCGCCGCGCAGCCAGGCCAGCATGCCCTGCTGGTAGCGCGCGCGTTGCTCGCGTGCCGCCGCTACCGCCGCTTCGGGCGCCACGACGACGTTGGGCTCCGGCGGCAGCGCGCTGCAGTCGAGGTAAAACAGGTCGAGCTCGGCGAGCCGTTGCAGGCCACGCGCCGCCAGCATCTCCTGGTGAATCGAAGCGAGCTTGAGCGGCTGCTCCGGCTCGCCGCGCTGCAGCTCGGACAGATAACCGCGCACGACCGTGAAAGCGCGTGTGCACAGGGCGGCGGTGCCGGCGCTGAACGTCGCCGGTCCCGCGTCCACGTCCTGGAGCAAGGAATGGATTTCCTGGATTACGCGCGGCACGCCGCGCAGGCCGGCGAGCTCGAGCGCGCCGCGCACTTGCGCGAGCGGCTTGCGCGCTGCCACCAGCACCGGCCGGTCCGCCGGCTCGGCGATGCAGCGCATCAGCGCGTCGGTGGCCTCATCGAGGCTGCGGCCCACCTCCTGGACGATCCAGATCAGGATCGACGGGTCCGCTGCGATTGGTCCGGACATATGTGGCTGCCTCCCGCGCCTTAAGCGACCTTGAACTGCTGCACGGAGGCGCGCAGCTGCTCGGTCAAGCGCGACAGGTCGCCCATCGAGCGCGAGGTCTGGTGCGTACCGTCGGTGGTCTCGCGGGTGATGCCGAGCACTTCGTGCATCAGCTTGCGCACTTCGTCGGCGATATCCACCTGCATCTGGGTGCTGACCGCGATGCTCTGGATCAGCTCCGAGAGCTTGCGCGTCACCTGCTCGATCTCCTTGAGCGCCTGGCCCGCCGCATCCGACAGCTTGGTTCCCTCGACCACGCCCTGGGTGCTGCTCTCCATGGCGGAGACCGCCTCCTGGGTGTCGCCCTGAATCGTCTTCACCAGCGCGCCGATCTGCTTGGTGGCTTCGGCGGAGCGCTCCGCCAGGCGTTGCACTTCCTCGGCAACCACGGTGAACCCGCGGCCCGCCTCGCCCGCAGTCGCCGCCTGGATGGCGGCGTTGAGCGCCAGCACGTTGGTCTGCTCCGAGATGTCGGAGATCAGGTCGACGATCTCGCCGATCTCCTGCGAGCTTTCGCCCAGGCGCTTGATGCGCTTGGAAGTCTCCTGGATCTGGTCGCGGATCTGGCCCATGCTCGCCACGCTCGCCTGCACCGCCTGGGCGCCACGCTCGGTGGTGTCCAGCGACTGGCGGGCGACCTTCGCCGACTCGTCGGCGCTGGTCGACACCTCGCCGATGGACTGCGTCATGAGCTGAACCGAGCCCACCGCCTGCTCGATGTCGGTGGCCTGGCGGTTGGCAGCCTCGGTGAGACGCCCGGCGATCTGCTGCGCGCGCTCGGTTGCACTCGACACTTGCACCGCGGTGTCGTTGATGCTCTCCACCACCTTGTGGAGCTGGGCGACGGTGACGTTCACCGAATCCGCGATGGTGCCGGTGATGTCCTCGCTCACCTGCGCGCGCGCGGTCAAATCTCCGTCCGCGATGGCGGACATCTCGTCCATCAGGCGCAAGATGGCGATCTGGTTGCTCTTGTATTCGTCGGCGACCATCTTGGCGTGCTCCTGGCGCTCCCGGATCGAGTGCACCAGGTTGCGGCCGACCAGCGCCAGGCCGAGCAGCGCCAGCACGACGAAGAAGAGGCTCACGCCCTGGGTCGAGAGGCGCTCGCGGCTGCCGCTCGCTACGCGCTTATCGAGCAGGTCGGTAGCCCGCACGGCGATGGTCTTGGACAGTTGATCGACGCCTTGGATCGCCTGCGTGGCCCGGTCGAACCAGGCGTCCGCATCCACTACGACCGGCCGGTCCGGGCGGAACAGATCGTTCGCCTCGTCCAGAATTCGCCGCACACCCGCGAGCGCGCGCTTGCTCGGTTCGCCCAGCGCCGTGCGGCTGTCGGGGTTCTTGCGGAATGCAGTTTCCAGGCTCTCGCCAGCAGTCTGCAGCGAGTACCCGGCGAGCGCGATGCTCCTGGCCAGGGCTTCGCGCTGCTCCGCCGTGATCTGCCCGGCACGCGCAGCCAGGGTGCCTTGAGCACGTACATCGCCCAGCGCGGCGGAAACCGCGGGCAGCACCTGCAGCGACGGGATAATCAGGTAATAAGTCTCGGCTTCCGGGTCGAGCACCAGGCCCGACTCTTCTCCCACGCGCGCCAGCACCCAGCGCAGGCGCTCGCTGATTTCGCCGTGTGCGCGCAAGCTTTGCTCGGGCGTCAGGCGCGTCACGTCCGCGCTGAGCGCGTTCCAGCGCGAGGTCAGCTGGGCGAATGGATCCTGCACCTTGAACTTCGCAATCGCAGCGGCCTGCGCATGCGCATTGTTGAGGTTCTCGGTGACCTGTTGGGCAGCCCGTTCCATGCGCGCGTGCACCCCCGCGTCGCCGGACAACAGCTGGGTAGAGAGCCCGCTGTGCATCGACAGCGCCGAGGCGGCGGCGAGGATCGGCCCGGCGAAGCGATAGCCGTCCAGCTCTTTTTGCGCGAAGGCAATGCTTTCGCTCTGCACGTTCGCCACGAACACTTCCAGCACCGTGATCGGCACCGCGAACATCAGGGCGATCAGGACCAGGGTCTGGACCTCGTTCTGAGCCTTGCGTTTCTTCCATCCACGCAGGGTCGGGGCGACCTTGGAGGCGTCGTCTTCCGCTTCCTCCTCTTGCGCGATGTCGCGTTTCTTGGGCGCCGGAGCAGCGACCGGATTGGCTACGCGGTCGGCAGCCAGGCTGCGCGCACCGTGAGAGATGACCGGCCCGGGAGGCACCGGGGCGTGGCCGCGCAGACCGCCTTGGAACGGGACTGCGACCATCACCTGCGCATCGGCACTGGCGTCTGTTGCAACAGGCACGGCGTGCGTGCCGTCGTAGACCAGCTGCGGCTCGGTGCGAGCGCGCTCGCCAATGACGTGAGCACCGCGCGGGTCACGCGCCTGCGTGCGTTTGTTCTTCAGGTTCAGCATTTATGCCACGCTCCCTAGCATTCCCGTGCTCCTCAACATTCGTTGCGCTGCGCAGCGCCTCAGGCGGCCACGTCCAGGAAGCTCGCGGCCTGCAGCAACGCCGGCACATCGAGCTCCTGCCAATGCGTGCCGTCACGGTCTGCGTAGACAGCCTTGATCCAATCCTGCGCGCTCGCGCCCGCCGGACGTGCGGTGAGGTCGCCGACATCGCGCAAGCCGACGACCGCGTCGACCAGCAGCGCCGCGTTCATGGCGTGGCGCTGGCCCACCAGCAGTAGCCTGCTGCGCGGGCCGGTCAGCGTCGCCGGACTGCCCACGAAGGCTGCCAGATCGACTACCGTGTAGAGATTGCCGCGCACGTTCGCCAGGCCACGCACCCACACGCGCGTCAGCGGCACAGCCGTGAGCACGGGGACCGGCAGAACCTCTCCTGCATCCGGCAGGGCAACCAGCCAGGCCGCATTTCCCGCCTTGAAGGCGAGACGCCGCCCCGCGCTCACCGCGCTGTCGGCGGCGGCGATGCGGCGCGACAGTTCCTCCTGGAACTTGCGCAGGTCGGTGCGGCGGGCCATGCGGTTTTCAGCCCTGCGCGGCGATCTTGCCGAGCAGCTCGTCGGCGTCGATGGGCTTGGTCACGTAGTCCTTGGCGCCCTGCTTCAGGCCCCAGATGCGGTCCGTCTCCTGGCTCTTGTTCGTGCACAGGATGACCGGGATGTGCTTGGTGGCATCGCTCTTGGTGATCTCTCGGGTAGCCTGGAAGCCGTTCAGCCCGGGCATCACCACGTCCATCAGCACCAGGTCCGGCATCTCGGCCTTGGCCTTGGATACGCCTTCCTCGCCGCTCGTCGCGGTGAGGACCTGGAATCCCTTCTTGGACAGCAGCTCGTTGAACCATTGCAGGTCGGTGGGGGAATCGTCCACCACCAGAATCTTTTTGACAGCCATCGCTTCTCTCTCCTCGGGTGTAAGCGGTCCAGGTATTACGGGCGCGCCGCGCGGACGGCGTGCTGGCGAGCGGCCCGCAGCAGACTTTCTTTGGAGAACGGCTTGGTCAGGTACTCGGCGGAGCCGAGAATGTTGCCGCGCGCGCGGTCGAACAGGCCGTCCTTGGAGGACAGCATGATGACGGGGACGCCGGCATACCTGGGATTGCTCTTGAGCAGCACGCAGGTCTGATAGCCGTCCAGGCGCGGCATCATGATGTCGCAGAAGATCAGGTCCGGCTTGCCGTCGACGATCTTGGCCAGCGCGTCGAAGCCGTCTTCGGCCAGGGCCACTTCGCACCCGGCCTGCTTGAGAAAGATCTCGGCGCTGCGCCGGATCGTGTTGGAGTCGTCGATCACGAGCACCTTCAGCCCGACCAGCTCGGTTGCGCCTTCGGCGCTTGCTTGTTCGCTCACAGGAGATCCTCGCTTGACTGCGCAGCAGGCGTGACGAACGGTGCCTTGCCCACGTAGTTGATATGTCGCCCTTTACTAACATCGACTTCTGCCGCTAACTCTGCAGCGGATGTCGCTTGAACGGAGGTCGGGGCATGTCCTTGCACCAAAAAGGTTCGTGTTTTCAACACATAGCACCAAATTGGTGCTCCACGAACCGACCCGCTCGAGCCAGCGACCGGGGCCAATCAGCAAGCGCTATGCCACGGGAGTAGCACGGCCGCGGGGGTAACAGAACACGCGGTAACAGAAATAGCGCGCGGCAAAGACTTCGCGGCGCGTCTGCAACACTCACTACATCTCTCAGGGAGAGTGCAAATGTTGAAGAGCTTCACCTGGATCGCACTGTGTGCGTGCCTCGCGTTCGCAGCGCCCGCGATCGCGCAGGACAAGCCTGGACAGGAGCCAGCCGCAGCCGCGGCTGCCGTGGCGCCTGCGCCTGCAGCGGCACCCGCGACGCCGAAACTGGACACGGGCAGCACCGCATGGATGGTCATGGCCTCGGTGCTGGTGATCATGATGACCATTCCCGGTCTGGCGCTGTTCTACGGCGGGCTGGTGCGCGCGAAGAACATGCTGGCGGTGCTGATGCAGGTGTTCGTGACCTTCGCGCTGGTGACCATCCTCTGGGGACTGTTCGCCTACAGCCTCGCGTTCAAGGAGGGACCCTTCAACGGTTTCGTCGGCGGGTTGAGCGCGGCGTTCCTGTCGGGGATCACGGTCGACAGCCTGAACGGCGTCATCCCCGAGTATGTGTTCGTGATGTTCCAGCTCACTTTCGCGGCGATCACGCCGGCGCTGATCATCGGCGGCTTCGCCGAGCGCATCAAGTTCTCCGCGGTGCTCTGGTTCATGGCCCTGTGGCTCACATTCGTCTATGCACCCGTCGCCCACATGGTGTGGGGCGGCGGCTGGCTCGCCACACTGGGCATGAAGGACTTCGCCGGCGGCTGCGTGGTGCACGTGAACGCCGGCATCGCCGCGCTGGTCGGCTGCCTGCTGATGGGCAAGCGCGTCGGCTACGGCAAGGAAGCCATGCCGCCGCACAGCCTCGCCTTCACCATGGTGGGGGCCTCGCTGCTGTGGGTGGGCTGGTTCGGCTTCAACGTCGGCAGCGTACTCGCGGTCGATGGCACCGTTGGGCTGGTTCTCATCAACACACAGTTTGCTACCGCAGCCGCAGTCCTCGGCTGGATGTTTGCCGAGTGGTTGGTCAAGGGCAAGCCCAGCATGCTCGGTGCGGCCACCGGCGCGGTCGCCGGCCTGGTCGCGATCACACCAGCGTGCGGCTTCGTCGGCCCGATGGGCGCGATCGTTCTCGGCGCACTCTCTGGAGTCACCTGCCTGTGGGCGTGCACCGCGTTGAAGAGCATGTTCGGGTACGACGACTCGCTGGACGTCTTCGGGGTGCACGCGGTCGGCGGCGCGCTCGGGTCGATCGGCACCGGCGTTCTCATGTCATCCGCGCTGGGCGGTGTCGGCTATGCCGAGGGTGTGTCGATGGGCGAGCAGGTGGTCCGCCAGATCACCGGAACGCTGACGGTGCTGGCGTGGTCCGGGGTTGGCAGCCTGATCATCTACAAAGTCATCGGAGCCACCATCGGGCTGCGCGTCGCCGAAGACCAGGAGCGGGACGGCCTGGACGTGAGCGAGCACGGCGAAATGGCGTATCACGGCTGAGCACAATGCAAGAACGGCGAGGAACGGGCACGCCACGCCCGTTCCTCGCGAGCAACCTGCCACGCGCCCTATTGAGCGTTGCGCGGTCGGCCAACACGCACCACGCCACCCCCGGCCTTCGGCCGACCCCTCCTCGTGAGAGGAGGGGGGAGCAGCAAGTCCTCCCCTCCTTTCTCAAGGAGGGGTGGCACGCGCAGCGTGACGGGGTGGTCAGGTATTGGTACACGCGTGAATAGGAGCGCCCAGCAGGCGCAGCGCTCCTACTCCTCGATCCAGTACTCCTCCTCCCACTGGCCTTCGTTGAATCCCGCTTTGGGATCGAAGATGTAGACGTCTCGGCCCATTCCACGGATGCCGCGGTACTTGCCGGTTCCTCCCACCAGCGTGTAAACGCCCGTGTACGTGGACCTCCTCGAGCCGTCCGCATCGATCGTCGTCTGGCTGGTTCCTGAGTAGTTGGAGTAGATCTTGTCACCGTTGTCCAGGGTGATGACCGAGTATCCCCAGGACCGGCCGTTGGTGTTGATGTAGTCCGAATAGCCGCGGTTCCACGACTCGACCATCGTGTGTCCCTCGCAGTTCGGCTTCGCGTTGGAAGGCGTGCGGTGGAGCTCGAGGATGCGAACCTGGTGGCCGGCCACGTCGCCCACATCGATCAGATGCTGCTGCGTGTACTTGGTATCCGCCGCCAGATTCTTCCCCGACCGTTTGCATTTCTGCTGCGCCCAGCCGTCATCCGAAGCCGCGACGCACAATGCAGTGACCGCCAGGAGCGGCGCAATCGTCTTGCCGAGTACGGGTTTCATTGAGGCTCTCCTCAGTGTGTAATTGGACTGCAAAGAGGAGCGGTCGCTGCCAGATGGCAGGTAAACGAGATTGGCCGCCAAACCCAAGGACGAATGGAGTGATTGTTTGTAGTTCGTTCCCCGGAGAGTCTGGACCAGCTCGCGTTCAAGAATGCCTGCGCGACTTTGGCCGCCGGCATTCGCGACGGGCGGTCAAGCGGCGGCCATGGGCGTCTTGTCAGTTTACGCTTGCCTCGGAGAGCCGTGCACAACAGCTTTGCGAAGCCACACCTGCGTGTAGAAAACTTCGAGGAGTTGCCCAGAGACCCTCCCGACGTCTCGTGGTCGCTGTCAGGATCTCGCCGACCGAGGGCATCAGCGGCAGATGTATCGCTTGCTGCAAGGCGAGGCCGCGCTTACAATTTGAAAGAGATTTCTTCAAACTGTAAGAAATGATTCCGCGCCACGCCCGCCAGGTCCTGCTGGAGCTTGCGGCCGGCTACCCGGTGCTGGCCCTTACCGGTCCACGCCAGTCCGGCAAGACCACGCTCGCCCGCGCCGTCTTCCCCGGCCTGCCGTATGTCTCCCTGGAGGATCTGGATCAGCTCGCGTTCGCACAGCAGGACCCACGTGGATTTCTTGCGCGCTATCCGGTCGGCGCGGTGATCGACGAAGCCCAGCGCTGCCCGCCGCTGTTCTCCTACCTGCAGGGACGGGTCGATGCGCAGCGGCGCATGGGCGCCTTCGTGCTCACGGGATCGCAGCAGTTCGGATTGCTCGCAGGCATCACTCAGAGCCTTGCAGGTCGGGTCGGCGCGGTGCAGCTGCTGCCGTTCGGTCTGTACGAGCTCACGCAAGCCAAGGTCGCGGTGCCCGACCTCGATCGCGTGCTCCTGCAGGGTCTGTATCCACCCGTCTACGACCGTCCGGTCGATCCCTCGCGCTGGTACTCGGACTACGTGGCGACCTACGTCGAGCGCGATGTGCGGCAAATGTCCGCCATCCACGACTTGTCGCTGTTTCGGCGCTTCGTGCAGATGTGTGCGGCCCGCACCGCCCAATTGCTCAACCTTCATGCTCTGGCCAACGATTGCGGTATCTCGCACCCCACAGCACGTGCCTGGCTGTCGATCCTGGAGGCGAGCTACATCGTCTTCCTCCTGCAGCCTCACCATCGCAACTTCGGCAAACGCCTGGTCAAGACGCCCAAGCTCTACTTCCACGATACTGGGCTTGCTGCGGCGCTGCTCGGAATTCAGGACGACGAGCACCTGTCGATCCACCCTTCGCGTCCGGCACTGTTCGAGACGCTGATCGTGAATGAGCTGCTCAAGGTCCGCTACCATAGCGGCCTGCGCTCGAATCTATACTTCTGGCGCGACAACGTCGGCAATGAGATCGACCTGCTGCTGGAGCAAAGCAATGGCCTGCTGGGTGTAGAGATCAAGTCTGGTCAGACCCTGACTGCCGACTATTTCACCGCCCTGCGGAAGTGGTCTGGACTTGCAGGAGCGGAAGCGGCGGCCCTGCATTTGGTGTTCGCGGGCGACGAGAGCTACGAGAGAGACGGCGTCCAGATTCATTCCTGGCGAGACGTGTAGTCAATGGTTGTCTGATGAATCGCTGAAAACACGGTCAGACCGACTTCGAGGATTCAATGGCCGTTACCACATGGCTCGGCGCCAAGGGCGACCCACCTAGAAGCGCCAGCCGACCCCCAGCATCGGCCCGAGCGCATCCACACCCGGATTCACCGAGTTCATGCCGCCGTTGGAGATGTGCTGGAAGTACACGCCGAGCGAGACGCTGAGACGCTCGTTCGTCTGCATGCTCACGCCGCCGTGCATGAACCAGTTGAAGTTGAAGTCCTGGCCCTGGCCGCCTGGCACCGCAGGACCTCGCGAATCCATCCAGCCGAAGCCGCCACCGATGCTGAAGAACGTGCTGTAGGTCCGCGCGGCGTTCCACCATTCGATCGACGGCGCCGCGGCAAGGCCGATGTAGTGCGTCTCCGGACCTTGCACGATCGGTTCGATTAGCAGCGAGAAGCGGTTGCGCACCACCAAGTCGCCCCCACCGAGCTTGCGGCGCATGATCGCGCCGCTCTTGAGCGTGGGGATCTGCGGCAGGATGGTGTAGTCGAGCGGGGAGGAGCGGGATCCGACGCTGAAGATCGCGCCGCTGTAGAACTCGAGCGCCCAGCGCTCGGTTGGATCGGGAGCGGGCGGGGAATCCGCGTACGCTGGCCCGAACCAGTTCGGCAGCAGCGCGCACGATCAACCAGACCCGCGCGGCCGTCGCAGCGGTGGTGAAGGCGCACTCACACAGCGTCGATCGGCAATCCACTACACCTCCAGCGATTCGCCCCTGCCTCGGGCAAGGACGCTCACTCAGGTCAAACCTGCCGGGCGCGCGCTGCGCCTGGCTAGGCCGCACGCACCCGACCGCTGCGCTCCTCATCCTCCAGCCGCCGCCACAGCGCGCGCACCATCGCCATCATCGTCTTCGCTTCCTCCCATCGATCGGACAGCTCGTAGCCATCCGGTCCGGTGATAGCGTACTCCTTGGGTCCCAGCTCGCACAGGAACGTCAGCGTGGCGTCTTGCGGAGCGCGCCGCCGCCAGCTGCGGAAGCCGTACTCCCACCAGCCCATGAACAGATCCACCCAGTCCTTGTGATGCGGGAAGCTGATCTGGATCTGCACCTGCTCGCGGCTCGCCACGCGCCCATGGAAACCCCAGGCGTGATCGAGGATGCGGTGCATGAGCGCGTGGTTCTCCTGCGAGATCGGCCAGGCGAATTCGCGTCCCACGACGTAGTGCGAAATGTCGGCGGTCAGGCGCAGATCGGGAAAGCAGTCGAGCAGGTGGAGCGTGAAGAACAGGTCCGTGGTCATGCGATCCCGGTGCGTCTCGATGTGCACGGGGAGCTTCGCGTCGTGCGCGAGACGCCGCCAGCCCTCGATATACGGGATGCATTCCTCGAGGCGATAAGGCCGCACGTCGGGCTGGAGGTTGATGTGGTCGGCGCCCAGCTCCTGGACGTGCGCGATGATCGGTTTCAGATCGTCGACGCTCTTCGGATAGCACTGCGCCTGCCAGGTCATGCCGTGCGCGCGCAGGAAGGTCGTGACCTCCTTCGCGTAGTTATAGTCGAAGAAGCGCACGCCCGCGCCGTCGAAACCGGCCGCACGGATCATCTCGAGCTTCTCCTGCAGCGACCACTCCAGCCCGTCAGGCCGGCGCCGCTCCATCGCCCAGAGCGATTGGTAGACCAGCAGCTGTTGCATCTTGCTACCTCCGGAGTGCCGCGAATCGATGCCGCTACGATAGCGCACCAGCAGGCATCAGCCAATGCCGCGGGCCCCGTGGTGAGTCACGATCAACTTGACTATCCCGGGGGAAAGCGAAAGACAGGGCGTACCTTGGTCCGGCGTCACCCTGCAGCGCTTGAGCGGATCGTCGGAACAATCGGACTGCTATTGGACCAGTCGATCCGCCCGCAGCAGTATTCACTGGATGATCCGCGTGGCCCGGTACAGAGGCGCGTCGGGAATCGTCAATCCGAGAGCGCGAGCCACCCCGGCATTGATCACAAACTCGACCTTGCGGTTCACCTCGACGGGGACGGTCCCAGGCAGCGCTCCCTTGAGGATTTTCTCGACCAAGCGAGCGGCCTGACGACCCGTCTCATGATAGTCCGGGCCGTAGCTGGCGAGCCCGCCACGCTCGACCCAGAAGCTGGCCCCGAACATCGTCGGAATCGTCCTCTTCGACGTCGCTTCCAGGACGAAGCCAGGAATGTTCAGGGAGCTGGCGTTAGGCGCGAGGATTCCTTCGACCTCGCCTTTCCGAAGGCGAGCGAGCAAGGCTTGCGCTTCGTCCTGCGTCCGCAGCGGCATTTCCACCAGCGTAATACCGAGACGCTGCGCCGCAGCCCGGTAGGCTTTGGCCTCGGCCAAGGAGTACGGATCACCGGCACTGTACGGGAACAGGACGCGTCGGAGCGTCGGCACCATCTCCCGAAAGACCTCGAGGCGCTTGGGGCCGAGTTCGAAGTCCAGATCGGTCACGCCGGTGATGTTTTTTCCGGGCCGGGCAAAGCTCTGGATCAGCCCCAGCCCGATCGGATCGCCCACGCCCCCGAGGATGATCGGAATCTGGCTCGTCGCCCGCTGAGCCGCCTTGGCCGGGGCGACATCTTCGACGAACAAGAGGTCCGCCCCGTTTCTGACCAGCTCATTGGCCGCGTCGGGGAGCGCGCTCGCATCCCCCTGCGTGAACCGAACCCCAATCACGAAATCCACGTTCTCGCGGTAACCCAGCGCCTTGAGCCCGTCGCGCAGGCCGGCAGCCGCGGCGGGAAGTCCCCAGGAGTCGGTAAGCACGCCGATGCGAACAGGTTCAGCGCCGCCTGCTGGCACAACGACCACGAGGCAGGTGACGATGAGAACGAGGTCGATGGCCCGCCGAAATGACCGCACGGCTACGGGCTCGCCGCGACCTCGCGTGCGGACTTCACGAATACTATGGCCGCTTTCGGCTCAGAACTTCGATAGGAACGATCTTCCCGTCCGAAAGACCGCGTGACGTGTTCGCCATCGCTTGCGTCGCGATCTCGCCGTGGATCAGCATGACCGCGCGGTGCGGCGGTTTCTCGCCGCGCTCGACCATCGCGCGCGAGCGGGCACCGAACTCGCAGCGCCTTGTCGAGGGTGCTGTGCAACCTGGATAACTTCGAATCCCGCCTCCACCAGGCCGCGCCGCGTCTCCTCCGGCGTCGACAGGAAGCTGGTGCGCGCACTGAGCGCCCAGGGCGTTGGATAGTCCAGGCTCCCCGCCCTCGCCCTTCGCGAGCTCCGAGAGCACCAGCCAGGCGCCCGGCTTGAGCACCCGGCTGAATCTCTCGATAGAACGCGCCCTTTGTCGGCGATGTTCATCGAGACATTCATCGAGTAGGCACCGTCGAAACCGGCGTCGGCGAACGGCATCGCGAGGGCATCACCGACGCTCGAACGCGATCCTGTCTTCGAGACCGAGCAAGCGCGTGAGGTGGCGGGCGACGTCGCAGAATTCGGACGTCAGATCGATCCCTGTGACCCTGCAGCCGAAGCGGTTTGCGAAGTAGCGCGCAGGCCCGCCGATTCCGCTGCCCACGTCGAGGATGTGGTCCGTTGGGCCGGCTTGCACCAACCCGGCAATTTCCAACGTCGCCTCCAGACCGCGACCATGGAACTGATCGTAAGGCGCCAGCGCTTCCATGCTTGGATGATCGGGATCGACGCCATCCTCGCGTCAACGCCGCGTTCAGGCGGGAGAGAAGATTGCCCCGGCTGTAGTGCGCGGATACTTCTCGGTCGGTGCTCATCAGGCTCACCTTGTGACAAACCTCGCCGACTGAATCATCGTGCTGGCTTCCATTTCAGCTTACCGGGCCGCTAGTGTAAGCGCAACGCCGCTTGCGCGACCCACTTCGCACATCGCAGCCGTGGCTTCACTGCCGCGACGTGCGCTGAAGTTCTCCGCTATTTGACTTCCACTACGGGGTAGACCTTGATAGTGATATCGCCCTTGACATGCGGCTTGACTTTACCTGGGAAAAGCGCCTTGTACGCATCCGAGTTCAGGAACGCATCCAGGTCCGCACGGCTTTTCCACACGCTGACCGACCCCCTTTCCGCGGTGGACGGGTCACGGAAGAACTTCACCCATACCAGGCCTTTTGCGGCGGCATAGATCTTCGCAGGCGCCAGCTTGTCGAGCTCCTTCTCGTGCTCAGGTCCGGCGACGGTGAAAGAAACGTATCTCAGGACTTCCTCGGCAAATGCCGGAAGCACGGAGAGGGATATTGCCGCCAACAACACACCACACAGAATCCTGCGTTGAAAGGCGCCCCTGTCTGCTTTGCTCATTTCATCCTCCTGGTGTGACTGCATCACTGCCCTCGAGACTGCCAACGTGGCGATCGACCGGCCGTCAACTGCGGTGTGAAGCGCCGCTGTTGAGCGTCCGCGTCGAATCGCTCGTTGGGTACCCGCTCGCGCTATGGCAGTCGGTAGTCAAGCCGTTGTGCACATTGGATTCCTCCGTTGGCACCAACGCCCTTGCACTTCCATGGCCCGCGTCCGGTGATGCCCGCGTACTTGCCCGTGCCTCCCGAGATGACATTGGTCCCCTCGTCGTACCCATTCGGCAGACCAAGCTTGCCGGTAAATTCAGTGAAGATGCGGTCGCCGTCGGCGTCTCCGAAGGCGCAGTAGCCCGCGTTCGACCCCGCCCCCTTGATCACAAAGAACGCGATGACGCATTCCGCCGCCCCGAGGTGAAGGGGGCCGGCGCCTTTGTCGTTGAAACTCGTGCCTATCGCGGTCCCATGACCTGCCACCTGTCCTTCTGCAACAGTCATTGCGTCCGCCGTAAGCTTCCATCCGGTATGCCAGCTGATGCTTCCGGATTTAGGCAGGTCCTGCCCGCTGACCGGGGCACAGATCGCTGCCAAAGAAAGGCCCGCCACGAAAATACCAAGTGTTTTGCGCATGACTCCTCCGCACATGGACTTGCCGCGCCTCGCTTCGGCAGGCGCAATCCGCTCGCGCTTGGGGATGGGTTCGGCAGGAAAGGGGCGACTCGGCTGGTCTGCCGCCGGGCGACTGTGCGTGAGATCGGTCGCCCGGATCTCGGTCCCGCATCTCGAGCCACGGTCCGGACTCGGAGAGTAGCCTCCGTGAACTTACAGATGGCATACAGATGTCAGGGGGTCTCGCGACAGTGCAGGGCGCGCGACTGTTTGCGCGGGCGTTTAGTGCTTGATTTAAAGACGATCGCGCGCGCACAATGCTGCAGCCGCTGAAGGACGGGCGTAATTCGCCGCATCGTGATGTCGAGGGGGGAATCGATGCTTCGCTATTCCGTGGGCGGGGCCGTCTGGGTGATCGTCTATCTGCTCTTCATCCTCGCCCCGTTGTTTGCGCTCCAGCTGGGATCCCTGCCGCCCGCGCGCGGCTTCTGGACCGAGTTCGCCGTCGCTCTCGGCTATTCGGGCCTGGCGATGATGGGGCTGCAGTTCGGCCTCACCGCGCGCTTCCGTTACGTCACCGCGCCGTGGGGCGAGGACGTCATCTATCACTTTCACCGGCAGATCTCGCTGATCGCGGTCGGGCTGGTCTTCGCGCACCCCGTGATCCTGGTCGCCGTCCAACCGGAACTGCGTGCGCTGCCCGACGCCGGTGAAGTGCCGTTGGGCGCCGTTTTCGCCCTGCTGTCAATCGCCGCTCTGTTCGCCTTGGTGGTGATGGCCCTGTGGCGCACGAAGCTGAGGATCCGCTACGAGACGTGGCACCTCACCCACATCGTCCTTGCCGTCGTTGCCGTCACCGGGGGACTCCTGCACATGGTCGGGTGGGCCTACTATCTCGTGGATCCCTGGAAGCGATCGCTGTGGATCGGCCTGACGATCTTCTGGATCGGCCTGCTGCTCTACGTGCGCATCGTCAAGCCGCTGTTCATGCTCCGGCGACCGTACCGCGTCGCGGAAGTGCGCAAGGAGCGCGGTGACACGACGACCCTGGTGATGCAACCGGATGGCCACCCCGGCTTCCGTTTCAGCCCCGGCCAGTTCGCCTGGCTCACGCTGTGGGCGAGCCCGTTCAAGATTACCGGTCACCCGTTCTCGTTCTCGTCCAGTGCCGAGGTTACGAACGGGCGAGTCGAGATGTCGATCAGGAACCTGGGCGACTTCACCAGCGCGATTCCCAAGGTGCCGGTGGGCCAGCGCGTCTACCTCGACGGGCCGTACGGCGCGTTCACCATCGGCAACCCGGCGGACATGCACGTGTTGATCGCCGGCGGCGTCGGCATCACGCCCATGATGAGCATGCTCCGCACGCTCGCCGACCGCGGCGACACGCGGCCCGTCGTCCTGTTCTACGGCAGCAAGGATTGGGAGTCGATTACGTTCCGCGAAGAGCTGGAGGCGCTGACCGACCGGCTCGAGCTGACGATCGTTCACGTGCTTTCAAACCCACCGCCCGACTGGAAGGGCGAGCAGGGGTACCTCACGCCCGAGATGTTCAAGCGCCACCTGCCGCCGCCGTACGCCGACCACGAGTACTTCATCTGCGGCCCGGCCGTGATGATGGATGCGATCGAGGATGCTCTCGGCAAGCTGGGCGTGCCGCTTTCGAAGTACCATTCCGAGCGCTACAGCTTCGTCTAGGGAGACACCCATGCGCCGGCTGTTTGCCAATCGACTCGCCTTCGCCACCGGATTGATCGTGATCTTGATGGCGCTCCTGTTCGCCTTCTCGCGGATCGCGGGGTAGGCGACGTCAGACACCACCGCCGCCAAGCATGGCCCGTACGCCGGCGTGCGGGCTTTGATATGCCACGTGCTCGTGGCTCGCGTAGTCCGGACTCTTCAGTGAGGTTGTGTCATGAGCGCGTACGCAATCGGACTGCTGGGCATCGTGGTGGCCCTCGGCATTGCTCATCTGGCTCGCCTACAAGGGCTACAGCATGCTGCTGGCAGCACCGGCAGCCGCGCTGGTGGCCGCCGTCTTCTCGGGCGAGCCGCTGCTGGCCAAATGGACGCTGACGTTCATGCGGGGCGCGGCAAACTTCATCGCGAGCTTCTTCCCGCTCTTCCTGCTCGGAGCGGTCTTCGGCAAGCTCATGGATGACAGCGGCGCAGCGCTTTCCATCGCCCGCACGATCACCGACAAGCTGGGAAGCACGCGCGCGATCATGGCGGTGGTGTTGGCGTGCGCGGTGCTCACGTACGGTGGCGTCAGCCTCTTCGTCGTAGCCTTCGCCGTGTTCCCGGTAGCGGACGCGCTGTTCCGGCAGGCCGCGGTTCCGCATCGGCTGATCCCGCCCGCGATTGCGCTCGGTGCCTTTACCTTCACGATGACGGCGCTGCCGGGAACCCCCGCCATCCAGAACGCGATTCCGATGGCGCATTTCGGCACCACGCTGTTTGCGGCGCCGGTTCTCGGGATCATAGCGGCTGCGGTCATGCTGGGCTTCGGCCTCTGGTGGCTGCGGTTGATGGAGGCGCGTGCGCGCAGTGCCGGGGAAGGGTACGGCTCGGATACGCCTGCGGCTGCGGACGACCAGTTCGTGCGCGCGCGAGCCACGAACGCCGACAACTTCGACCCCGAGGAACTGCCGCACGGCGAGAAAGCCAAGCAGCTGCCGTCCTTTGCATTGGCCTTGGCGCCGCTCCTTCTCGTGGTCGTCGTGAACCTTACGATGAGCCTGGTGGTGCTGCCGCGCGCCTATACCGACTTCCTCTCCGAGCCGCGTTTCGGCGCGACCTCGCTTGCTGCGGTGAGCGGTGTCTGGTCCGTCGTGACGGCGCTGCTGGTTGCCTCGCTGTTTCTGATGCTCATCCACCGCAAGCGTCTGCCGGAGATGCGCAAGACCCTCGATGCGGGTGCCAACGCCTCGGTCCTTCCCGTGTTCAACACCGCCAGCCTGGTGGGATTCGGCGCCGTCGTGGCGGCGCTGGCCGCGTTCGGCGTGGTGCGCGACGGGTTCCTGGCGGTTCCCGGCGGGCCGCTCGTGTCGATCGCCGTCGCCGCCAACGTAATGGGCGGCATTACCGGTTCCGCTTCGGGCGGATTGATCATCGCGCTCAACGCGCTCGGCGAGACGCTACGCCGAACTCGCCGCGGCGGCGGGCATCGACCCGGCGTTGATGCATCGCGTCGCCTCCATCAGCTGCGGTGCGCTCGCCATGCTGCCGCACAACGGCGCGGTCGTTACCCTGCTGGCGATCTGCGGCGCCACCCAGCGCGGCAGCTATCGCGAGATCATGATGGTCGGTCTGGTGGGACCGTTGCTCGCGCTGATTGTCGTTATCGTATTGGGCAAGTTGTTCGGGGCGTTCTGATCATTGCCCTTGGCACTGCCACAGGATCCACCCCTCCGACACGCGATATCGAATGCGCGGCGTGTTGTTCCGCTGCTTGTGCAGTACGTTGAGCCAGCACGTAACGTCAAAGGAAGGCATGCCATGCATCGAGCCGCTCTAGTCCTGTCGTTGGTCGCGCTGGTGTCCTCCCTGTACACGGGCGCCGCGTTCCCCGAGACTTATCCGACCAAGCCGATCAGGTTGATCGTGCCTGGCACGGCAGGCAGCCCGCCCGACGTTCGCGCTCGCTGGCTCGCCGACAAGCTCTATCCCGCACTCGGGCAGCGCGTCGTGATCGAGAACAAGCCGGGCGCCGCGGGCATCATCGGCGCCGCGGCAGCCGCCCGCAGCGCCCCCGACGGTTACACGCTGGTTGCCGTGACCCAGGGAACGCTGGCGTTCAACCCGCACCTGTACAGCGAGCCCGGCTACAACGCGCTCACCGACTTCGCGCCGATCACGCGAGTGTCCGTCGGCTCCTTGCTGCTCGCGGTGTATCCGGGCGTCCCGGCTGCCAGCGTCGCCGAGCTCATCCGGCTCGCCAAGGACAAGCCCGGCACGCTCAACTTCGGCGCGGCAGGAGTCGGAACGCCTCCGCACATGGCCGGCGAGCTGTTCCGGAGCAAGGCCGGTATCGAGGTGACGTACGTCCCCTACAAGGGCGGCAACGAGGCTCATATCGATGTCATCGCCGGCCGCCTGACCTACACGATGGAGGGGATCGGCATCCTCCTGCCCTATGTCAAGGCGGGCAAGCTCAGGGCGCTTGCCGTGACCGGCCCGCAGCGTGTTGCCGTCTTGCCGGATGTTCCAACGATCGCGGAATCGGGGCTGCCTGGCTACGAGTACGAAGCCTGGACCGGGATTTGCGCGCCCGCCGGCACGCCCAGGGAAATCATTGCACGGCTGAACGCCGAGCTCGTGAAGATTTTGAGAACGCCCGAGGCGCACGATTGGTTCGCCGCGCAAGGGGTGAAGCCGATCGGCGATACCCCCGAGGAGTTCTCCGCTCGTGGTGCGGGCGGACTATGCGAAGTGGGGCGCCATCATTCGGGCCAGCGGGATCAAGGGTGAATAAACGGACCGGCCAATGAACACGTTATCAACGACACCGCAAGCGCAGCTCCGCCAACTGATCGACGGCTACCGCGCGTCCCAGGCGATTTCTGTCGCCGCAGAGCTCGGCCTTGCCGACTTGCTCGCGGACGGCCCCAGGCATTACGAGGACCTCGCCCGAGAGAGCGGGACCAACCCGCAGGCGCTCTACCGGCTGCTGCGCGCCCTGGCGAGCATGGAGGTATTTGCGCGCCTGGATGGCGAGCGCTTCGCGCTCAATCCGCTCGCTGAAGGCCTTCGGAGCGGTGTGCCGGGGTCGTTGCACGCGTGGGCGATCCTGACCAATGGCCTGCGCCGGTCCTGGACCGATCTGCACCACAGCGTCGCAACGGGCCAGACCGCATTCGATCATCTCCACGGCATGAGCGTGTGGGAGTATCGAGAGCGGAATCCGGATGAAGGGCGCCTGTTTCAGGATGCGATGACTGCTACCACGATGCTGGTCGTGCGCTCGGTCCTCGCGGCGTACGACTTCTCGCGCTTCGGCACCGTGGCGGACGTCGGCGGTGGACGGGGCTCACTGCTGCAGGGCATCCTCGAAGCCAACCCCGGGTTGCGCGGGATCCTCTTCGATGTGCCGGCGGCGATACGCGAGGCTGCCGTGTTGTTCGGACAATCAGGGCTCAGCGCGAGATGCCGGTTCCTCGAGGGGTCGTTCTTCGAATCGGTACCCGAGGGCGCAGACGCCTACGTTCTGTCGCGCGTGCTGCACGATTGGACCGACGAGCAAGCGATCCGGATCCTCCAGAAGACCCGGCGAGCAATGGCCGGGGGTGCAGCCTTGCTGCTGGTCGAGCGCGTCCTCGATTCTCAGGACCCGAGTCCTGAAGCGACGCTCACCGATATTCACATGCTGGTGATGACCGGCGGGCGCGAGCGGACCACCGAGGAGTTCGGCGGGCTGCTCGCGGCCTCCGGCTTCGAGCTGGTGCGAGCGATTGAGACCGGGTCTCCTGTGCACGTTGTCGAGGGGGTCGCGGTCTGACGCAGGGCCGGACCAGTACCGGGCAAGTTGTTCGGAGCGTTCTGATCGCTGCGCTTCGTGCCTTGCCACCCTCCCCGCCCTCTCCCATCAAGGGAGAGGGCGCCTCTTCTGCAGTTGGTCCCCTCTCCCCTCGCGGGAGAGCAACCGTGTTTTCTGTCAAGCGGTTTTGGATCCCAGCGGGTTCCAGGGCGTGTTGGTTTTCAGCATGGCGTTGAGGATGGTCAAGAGCTTGCGCATGCACGCCACGATGGCCACTTTGAATTCCTTGCCAGCGGCGCGAAGCCTCTGGTAGAAGGCACGAATGAGCGGGTTATGACGGCTTGCAGTCAGTGTGGCCATGTAGAGCACCGCACGCACCTCGCGGCGCCCACCCCAGGTGAAGCGGCGGCCGTGGTGGCTGCCACTGTCATCGTTGAGCGGGGCCACCCCCACCAGGTTGGCGATGGCGTGGCGGTTGAGCTGACCCAGCTCGGGCAAGCGCGCCAGCAGCGTCACCGTAGTCAGCGCGCCCACCCCCGGCACGCTGAGCAGCAGATCGCGTTTGTCGCACCAGGCCTCAGAGCTGCGCAGCTTGGCCGTCATATCCACCTCCAAGGCGGCGATCTCCTGGTCGAGCCAAGCCACATGGGCTTTGATGCGCGCGCGCATCGCCCCAGCGCTGTGGCCCAGGCGGTTCTTCTCCTGCGTGCGCATGGACACCAGCTGCACGCGCCGCGCCACCAGCGCGGCCAGCTCGCGGGTGTGCTCATCGGCCAAGGGCCGGATCTGGGGCTCAACCTTGAGCCCAAACTCGGCCAGCACCTGCGCATCGATGCGATCGCTCTTGGCCAAGCGCCCCGTGGCCTTGGCGTAGTAGCGCACCTGCCGCGGATTGACCACCGCTACGCGAAATCCCGCGGCAGCCACTTGGGTAGCCAGGCGCGTCTCATACCCGCCCGTGGCCTCCATCACCACCAGCTCAGGTTTGAGCCCACGCAGGCGCTCTACCAGCCCCGCGATAGCCTCATCGCTGTTGTCGCTACTCCAGGCGTGCTTGCTCGGCAGCTCACAACAGTCCAGCCGCCGCTTCGACACGTCGATCCCGACAACCTTGCCGATCCCCTCCATGTCTTATTCCTCCTTACCGTATCCCGGCCTTGCAATGATTCGGGCTCGGTTTCCCGGCTCCGCACAACCGTTCGGGCTAGTAAGAAATACGACCAGACGATCCAAGCTCTCCCACGGGCTCGCAGCTCTGCCACCGCTGCTGCCAAGGGTTTAACGGTCTGTCCGGCCGTTGCCGCTGCAAACACAAAAGAAACATACAAGGGCTGGGGTGAGGGGGCGGGTTCGCGGTCATTTCACCCTCACCCAGCCCTCTCCCATCAAGGGAGAGGGAGCTTTCCAACAACCTACTATCGCGCAGTCCAACCGCCATCGA
>CAVYZA010000011.1:0-19188 GCA_963772865.1 uncultured beta proteobacterium
CGGCAGCGAGTCCTCCAGCACCGCCAAGGGCGCGCAACGCGACGTGCCACTTCAGTCTCCGCCCCGTTTCGCATTCGAGGCAAGTCTCACGGCCGCCCGACCGCCTCCACAACCACTCCAGGCAAGGAAGATACGAGCATGCCAGAGCCATCGAACCCCTACGCCGCGCCCGGCAGTCGCGTCGACGACATCGCCGGGCCGTCGGCCGCCCGGCGCCTGGTTGCGGCGGGCCGCACAGTTCCCGCCGGTCACGGCTGGGAGTGGCTGGTCACGGGCTGGGAGCTGTTCAAGCGGAATCCCGGCGCCTGGATCTTGATCGGCCTCATCTTCCTGGGGGTCGTGATGCTGTCGTCGTCCATCCCCTTCATCGGCGTCGTCGCCACGCCTGTCTTGGCAACCATCCTGCTCGGTGGTGTGATGCGAGGCTGCGCCGAGCTCGAGCGCGGCCGGCCGATCGAAGTGGCGCATCTGTTCGCCGGCTTTCGCGACAAGACCAGCTCGCTGGTGGCGGTCGCCCTGGTGTACGTGGTGGGGAGCCTGGCCATCCTGGCGATCGTCGGGCTCATCTTCGGCTTCAGCCTGGTCCCGGTGCTGATGGGGCAGTCTCCGCCGGACCCGGGCGCTGCTCTGGAGATCTTTCTGCTGGCCGTGCTGGTGATGCTCGCGCTGTCCATTCCGCTGTGGATGGCGATGTGGTTCGCCTGCCCCCTGATCATGCTGCACGACCTGAAGCCGCTGGACGCGGTGAAGGCGAGCTTGCTGGGCTGCCTCAAGAATGTCCTGCCGTTCCTGATCTACGGACTGGTCGGGTTGGTGGCCGTCGTCGTCGCCTCGCTGCCGCTGCTGCTCGGCTGGCTGGTGCTCTGGCCGGTGCTCATGGCCTCGGTGTATGCCGGCTACCGCGACGTGTTCACCCAGGTCGAAGCCGCCTAGCCGGGTGTGATCCGCCCTCCGCACGAGCCGCCCAGACGGCGCCCGCTTTCCGGCATAGGTGATGCTTCCTGGCCTTCCCTATGCTCGACACCGCCCGTGACGTTCCCACCCCGGAGGGCATCGAGCTCAGCCTGCGCCTCGCCGGCCCCATCGCGCGCGCGGCCGCCTGGCTGATCGACCTGGTGGTGCGGGTGGCGGTCATCGCGGTGCTGGGAATGGTGATGGGGCTTCTCGGCAAGTTCGGCGCCGGGCTCATGCTGATCAGCTGGTTCGCGCTGGAATGGCTCTACCCGGTCGCGTTCGAAGTCTGGTTCGGAGGCGCTACCCCCGGCAAGCGCTCGCTAGGGCTGACCGTGCTGCATGACGATGGCACGCCGGTCCGCCTGCCGGCCTCGCTCACTCGCAATCTCCTGCGCGCCGTCGACTTCATGCCGGTGCTGTACGGGTTCGGGCTGGTGTCCATGCTGTTGAGCCGCGACTTCAAGCGCCTGGGCGACATCGCCGCGGGCACCGTGGTCGTGTACCGCGAGGCGGCGGCCCAGCACGCAGCGGTGCCGCACGCACCCCCGGTCCCGCCGCCGCTGCCACTGCCGCTCGCCGAGCAGCGTGCCATCCTCGACCTCGCCACGCGCTCGGGCAGCCTGACGGCCGAGCGCGCAGAGGAGCTGGCTGCGCTGGTCCCTCACCTGACGGCCGGGCGGCACGACGCGGCCGCGCTGCAGCGCCTCATCGCCATCGCCAACCACCTGATCGGACGCCGAGCTTGAAGCAGCAGGATTTCGAAGCCGCGCACGCCGCACGCTGGCAGGCGTTTGCCGACTGGGTGGACACGAGCGCGCCGCGGCGCCAGAGCGCAGCTGCCTGCAGCCAAGTCCGGCCTCGAGCCGACCGAGGTGCCGGCGCGCTATCGCGAGTTGTGCCAGCACCTGGCGCTCGCCCGCGACCGCCAGTACAGCGCCGAGCTGATCGAGCGCCTGAGCCGGCTGGCGCTGGCCGGCCACCAGCGGCTGTACGGCGCGCACGGCGATACGCGCTCGCAGGTGGCAGAGTTCCTCTTGCGCGGGTTTCCCGGCGCGGTGCGGGCGCGCTGGCCGTTCGTGCTGGCGGCCTGCCTGCTATTCTTCGGTCCGCTCCTGATCCTGACCGGCGCGCTGCAGAGTTATCCGGAGTTTGCCTACATCGTCATCCCGCCGGAACAGGTGGAGAGCTTCGGCGAGATGTACGGGGACGAGGCGCAGAAGCTGGGGCGCAAGCGCGAGGCGGGCGATGACGCAATCATGTTCGGGTTCTACATCTGGAACAATGTGCGCATCGGCTTCCAGACCTTCGCCGGCGGCATCCTGTTCGGGTTGGGCGCCCTGTTCTTCCTGCTGTTCAACGGCGTGTTCATCGGCACGGTGACCGGATACGTGGTGTACGCGGGGTTCGCCACCAACTTTTTCTCCTTCACCTCGGGGCACAGCGCGTTCGAGCTGACCGCAATTGCCCTGTGCGGGGCGGCCGGCCTGCGGCTGGGCTACGGGCTGGTTGCGCCCGGGCGGCTGCGGCGCGGCGATGCGCTGCGCCTGGCGGCGCGCGAGGCGCTGCCGCTGGTGATCGGCGCGGCCTGCATGCTGGTGCTGGCGGCCGCCATCGAGGCGTTCTGGTCGCCGCGCACGGAGATTGCGCCGCCGGTCAAGTACGCGGTCGGGGCGCTGCTCTGGCTGGTGACGCTGGCATACTTCTCATTCATGGGACGCGGCCGTGCGGCTTGACCGGCTCGCCGTGCAGCTGCGGCTGCGCAACCCCTGGGAAGCGATCGACCTGGGTTTTGCCATGGTGCGCACCTGGGCGCGCACGGTCTACACGGCCTGGCTCACGCTGTTCGCGCCCTTGTGCGTGCTGGCCGTCGTGGTGCTGCCCTGGCAGTGGGCGATCATGCTGATGTGGTGGCTCAAGCCCGCGCTCGACCGCCTGGTCCTGCACGTGCTGGCAGCCGGCGTGTTCGGCGAGCTGCCGAGGCTGCGCGACACCTTGCGCGCCCTGCCGCGCGCGCTCACGCCCGGCCTGATCGCCTCGTTGACCTGGTACCGGTTCTTCCTGGTGCGCTCCTTCAACCTGCCGGTGTGGCAGCTCGAGCGCCAGACCGGCGCGCAGGCGCGCCAGCGCCGCCAGCAGCTGCACCGGCGCACCTCCGGTCACGCGGTGTGGCTGACCACGGCGTGCGCGTGCTTCGAGCTGGTGCTGGCGCTCTCGGGGATCGCGCTGTTCGACTTGCTCGCGCCGGTGCTGCAGAGCGACGACTTCCAGATCTTCCAGGTGTTCACCTGGAAAGATCACAGCATGCAAGGGCTCGTGATATGCGCGATGGTGTTCGCCGCAATGGCGATCGTCGAGCCGTTCTACGTGGCCGGCGGCTTCGCGCTGTATCTGAATCGCCGCACCGCGCTGGAGGGCTGGGACCTGGAAGTGGCACTGCGCCGAATGGGCGAACGTGCCGAGGCCGCAGCGCGCAACCTCGACGGGTCTAAAGCCGCTGCGGTTGCGTTGGCCCTCGCCGGCGTGCTGGCGCTGGCAGCACCACACCAAAGTCATGCGCAAGGCGCGCCGCCCGGCGGTGCTGCAACCGCGGACGCAGCGCCGGCACAGGCCGATGCAGCGGTGGCCGACACGCTGGCACAGCCCGCGCCGCCGCCGGCCGCCGAGCCGCCTGCCCTGCCGCCTTCGCAGCGGCGTGCGGCGCGCGAGCTCAAGGAGATCCTCAAGCGTCCCGAGTTCGATGAGTACCGCGAGCGCCTCGGCCTGGAATATTTCGGCAAGCGCGACAAACCGCGCAAACCGATCGACGCGTCGGGCTGGGCCGGCTTCATCGAAGCGCTCGCCCAGTTCCTGCGCATCCTCGCGTATGCCGGCATCGCGCTGGCGGTGCTGTTCGGGCTCTACTATCTGCTGCGCCACTTCGACCTGCTTCGGCAGCGACCGCTCGTCTTACACCCCGCCCGCCACGCTGTTCGGTCTGGATGTGCGCCCGGAGAGCCTGCCTGACGACGTCGCCGCAGCCGCGCTGGAGCTGGCGCGGGCAGGCGAGCTGCTGAAAGCCCTGTCGCTGCTGTACCGCGCAGCGCTGGTGACGCTCCTGCACCGTGACGGCGTGGAGCTCGCCAGCGGCGACACCGAGGACGATTGCTTGCGCAAGAGCCGCACGCACATCCCCGATCCGTCGCTGGCCTACTTTGCGCGCCTGGTCGCTGCCTGGCAGCGGCTCGCTTATGCCCGGCGCGAGGTGGCACGCACGGAGGTCGAAACGTTGTGCGGCGACTGGAGCGCGCACTTCGCGACCAGAGGGCCGGGAGCGGCGGCGTGAGCAATCGCGCCATCATCCTGGCGCTGCTGGCTGCGCTGCTCGCGCTGGGCGGCTGGTGGTTCTCGCAGAACTTCGGCTTCGGGCCGCAGCGCGTGGAAGTGGGATACAGCGGTGAGGCGCGCGTGAACCCGTTCTTCGCTGCGCGACTGCTGCTCGAGCGCCTCGGCTTCAAGGTCCAGCAGAAGGCCGACTTCCGCAAGCTCGGTGCGCTGCCGCCGGGCGCAACGGTGATTCTTGCTGCGGACCGCGCCGAGCTCAATCCGCCCGACGCCCGCGCCCTGCTGTCCTGGGTCGAACGCGATGGCGGTCACCTGATCGTGGGCGCAGAGCGCCAGTTGCCGCGCGACGTCCTGCTGCAGCAGATCAACGTCGAGGCGCGCTGGAAGAGGAGCGAGGAGGCGCAGAGCAAACCGGCCGCCACCGGTATCGACAAGATTCCGCTGCCCGACGGCAGCGAGCTGCGCGCCGACCTGCTGCCCTCGCCCACGCTGATCGACCTCGACGAGGATGCCGATGCCTGGCGAGTCGCCTCCCGCGGCGGGACACGCATCCTGCAGTTCGACTGGGGCGAGGGCGATATCACCGTGCTCTCGACGCTGCGCCCTTTCACCAACCGCGAGATCGGCCGCCTCGACCATGCCGAACTGCTGGCCCAGATCACCGACGCCGGCGAGCCGGGCGAGCTGTTCCTGATCCGACATCTGGAATCGGCGTCGTTCCTCGGCTGGCTGGGTCAGCATGGCGCGGCAGCACTCGTGGCGCTGGCCGTGTTCGTGCTGGTGTGGCTATGGCGAGTCGTCCCGCGCTTCGGACCCCTGGCGCCCACGCCCGCGCCTGACCGCAAGAGTCTGCTCGAGCACATCCGTGCGGTCGGACGCTTCTACCTGGACCAGCGCGAGCTGCCGCGCCTCCTCGCCCTGCTGCGCGCGGACTGCGTGGAGCTGTTCGGCCGGCGCGCGCCGCACGCTCAGGGCCTGGACGATGCGGCGCGCCTGCGCGAGGCAGCACGCATCACCGGCGTGCGCCCGCGCGAGCTCGCTCAGGCTTTCAGCGGCCGCGCCGACACCCCGGCCGACTTCTCCAACGCCGTGCGCACGCTGGCGAGCTTCCGCCGGCGTCTACAGCAGTCTTCCTGAGGAACGCTCATGAACGAACCCACCGCACCCGACTTTGCCGCCCAGGCCCTGCGCGCCGCCAGCGCCATTCGCGCGGAGGTGGCCAAAGCGCTTATCGGGCAGGGGGAGATCATCGACCAGGTGTTGATCGCGCTGCTGTCCGGCGGCCACGTTCTGGTGGAAGGCGTGCCCGGCCTGGGCAAGACGCTGCTGGTGCGCGCTCTGGCCAAGACCTTCGACGGCCGCTTCGGCCGTATCCAGTTCACGCCCGACCTGATGCCCGCTGATGTGACCGGGCACACTCTGTACGACCAGGCGACGCGCGAGTTCACGACCCGCAAGGGGCCGGTGTTCGCCAACCTGGTGCTCGCCGACGAGATCAACCGCGCACCCGCCAAGACGCAGGCCGCACTGCTCGAGGTGATGCAGGAAGGGCAGGTCACCATCGAGGGGACGGCGCATCCGCTGCAGCCGCCGTTCATGGTGCTCGCCACCCAGAACCCGATCGAGCAGGAGGGCACCTACGCGCTGCCCGAGGCTCAGCTCGACCGCTTCCTGCTCAAGATCCGCATCGACTTCCCGTCCCAGCAGGACGAGCATGCAATGGTCCGCCAGGTGACCGCCAACCAGGTCGGCGACAAGCTCAACGTCGAGGCGGTGAGCACCATCGTCAAGCCGCAGGCCGTGCTCTCGCTGCAGCGCTTCGTCGCCTCGCTCACCGTGGACGAGCGGGTGTCCGACTATGCAGTACGCATCGCCCGCGCCACGCGCACCTGGCCGGGGGTGGCCGCCGGCGCCAGCCCGCGCGGGGGCATCGCGCTGGTGCGCGCCGCCCGCGCCCATGCGCTGATCGGCGGCCGCGATTTCGTCACCCCCGATGACGTGAAGGCCGTGGCGCTCCCCGCGCTGCGCCATCGCATGACGCTCGCCCCCGAGCTGGAGATCGAAGGTCAGAGCACCGATGTCGTGATCCAGGCGCTGCTGAACAAGGTCGAAGCGCCGCGCGCTTGAGCGGTCGCCCGGAGTAAGCGAGCACTGCGGCACTGGCGCACTCCAAACGCTGGCCCGCTCGACATCTGCACGTTCCTTCCCGGTTGCAAGCGGGCCGCGTTCCAGGATTTGCACGATCGCGTTGTCTTTCCTACACGGTTTCCCAGCGCTCGCGCCGAAAAACCGTGCGCGTCGCCGCGGCATGGCGTTTGCCCCTCTATCAGGGTAGGCGGCACCGACTGTCCGCCGCAACCTGACAAGGAGTACGCAATGAACTGGGATCAAATCGAAGGTAACTGGAAGCAATTCAAGGGCAAAGTGAAGGAGAAGTGGGGCAAGCTCACCGACGATCAGCTCGAGCAGCTGGCGGGCAATCGCGATCAACTGGTCGGCAGGATCCAGGAGCAGTACGGCATCTCGAAGGAAGAGGCCGAGAAGCAGCTGCGGCGACTGGGCCGACCGGCAAGACGTGGCCGGCGCCGCGGGCAACCGGCAAGCGCGGCCGGTCGCACGTGAGCGGTCAGCTGCACTGATTTCGACAGCAAGGAGGCACTATCCATGTCTACCCCCAAGCAAGCCCTTGCAGCCGCGTTGCTCGGCCTGAGCGTGAGCCTTGCCGCCTACGCTGCGGAGGTCGCACCGAAGGAAGGCACGGCGCCCCCGGTGCAACCTGCACCGCGCGACACGACTCGGCCGCAATCGACGGAGCCGCAGAGCGGTTCCAGACAACCGCTCCGACGAGACGGTGAAGGACGGCGGTGCTCGCGACAACGACAGCGAGTTCAACCTCGCGCTGCGCGAATGTCAGCCGTTGCAATCACCGGAGCGCGAGCGCTGCATCGACAAGGCCAAGGAAAAATTCGGCCGGATGTAGCTTTCACCAACCCTGTGCGACGCTGCAGCGGCACCGCGCTGCAGCGTCCGCACTTCGAAAGGAGACACATCATGCGAACTCAGCTTCTGGCAGCCGCCGTACTGAGCTGTCTCGGCTTGGCTGCGTGCAACCAGCAGTCGCCTTCCGGGCTGCCGTCCACGCCGGGTCCGACCTCGCAGGCTCCGGCCAACGGGCCGACCACGGTCGGCCAGAAGGTCGACGATGCAGCGATCACCGCGAAGGTCAAGGCTGCGCTGCTCGCGTCGAACGACGTAAGCGGCACGGCCATCTCGGTCGAGACGAATGCGGGACGCGTCGTCCTCTCCGGCCAGGTGAAGGACCAGGCCCAGATCGACCGCGCGGTCGCCACGGCCCGCAACGTCGATGGCGTGGTAGATGTGGAGAACCGGCTGCTGGTCGGCAAGGGCTAAGGAATCGACGCCGCACCCCTTTCTTCCGCGTCCACCGTGCGCAACCGGCTCCCCTCCTCCCTTCCCTTTCAAGGGCGAGGAAAGGTGGGGGAGCCGTCCGCAGCTGTCCATACTCGACTTGACCGATACTCGACCCCGGGCGAGGAGACCGCTCGCTCCCTACTCGCGGAGCGAGAAATTCCGCGATCGGCTTGAGCGAATCGATGTAGGTGCAGGCCACCTTGACGCTCACGAGCGATCGGGACCGCCAGCAGAATTCCGGGAGCGCCCCACAGCCATCCCCAGAACAGGATCGCGACGAAGATTGCGACCGGGTTGAGCGAGAGGCTGCGACCGAACGCCAGCGTCTGCACAACGTTGCCTTGAATCGCCTCGATCACGAGATAGGTCAGAGGCGGCCAGATCGCGTGCTGCAGGTCGTCGAAGGTCAGCAAGGCGACTACGCTGATGACGGTCAGCGAGATCACCGGTCCGAGGTACGGGACGAAGTTGAGCACCGCTACCATGAGTCCCCACAACAGCGCGTTGGGCATGCCCAGGAAGTGCATGGCAGCAGCGACGATGCCGCCGACGCAGAGGTTGATCAAGCTGTACGTCAAGAAGTAGCGGCCGATCTCGCGCTCGATGGTCCGGCCGATCTCCACGGCGCGGATCTTGTCGCGCAGGCTCGGAAATGCCCGCACGACCTTGCGCAGGAAGAGATCGCCGGATGCCATCAGGAAATACAGCAGCACCAGCATCATGAACGCGCCCACGGCGGCATCCTGCGCGCGCGGCCATCAGCTGATGCAGCAGGCTGTCGCCCTTGACCTTGACCTCTCGAACCGCCTTGGCTGCGCCGACCTGCGTGGCCTGCTCCACCTGATCGGTCGCTTTCTGCACCTGCTCCACCGATCGCTTGAGGGGGCGGATCTTGCCTTGCATCTGCTGAAGCGAGCGCGGGCGCGCGCTCGATCCACTCTGCGGCCGGTTCGGCAAATTGCCATATGGTTCCGCGCCCAGCACGGCCAGGTGCCGCAAGGAGCACCACGCCCGGCACCGAGCGGAAGCGGCAAGCCGATGCGCCGCAGCGCGCGTACGCCCGGGGACAGCACCAGATTGAGCAGAACCGCCAGGACGACCGGCAACAGCAGCGGCCGTGCAAAGTGCAACGCCGCAGTCGCCACCAGCACGAAGATCCCGATCTGAGGCCATCCATAGCGCGCGGCTGGGCGGGGGACGGCTTCGCGGTCGCCGCTGTGTCCGGCTTGCGCAGGCTCGAGCGGCTCCGGCGTGTGCACCGCATCCGCGTGATCCTGCGCTACCGGCGGGCCACCCAGCGGACCACTGCTCAGTTCCTCGACTGCATCTTCGACTGTCTTGGGCACGGCGGCATGCTCCATTGCGACGTGTAACTTTTTCCTGAAAAGACCGCGTTTCAGCAGTACATCAGCATGCCGCGCGCCTGACTCGTACAGTCGACGTGATTCCGTGTTTTGGTGGATTGTGGGCACTTCGCTTGCCGCGAAACCTATGGATCAGCGCCGACGCGGAAATCGCAGACAAGCCGATTCGATTTCACCGACCGCATGTCCGATCCCACCCAAGAACTGCGGTTGCCACCTAGGTGTAGTCGTTTCTGATCGGTCCGGTAACAAGTGCCGCGCCGCGCGCCCGCGCCACATCAGGACCAACGCCACCGAGTATGACGAGCTCGGCTGGCTGAACTTGGGCTCCAATCAGGGAATGGGCCCTAACTTCACCACCTGGCTCCACGTCTTCCAGCCGACGGCTCCCATACCGGAGCCTGGGGTCTGGGCGATGTTGCTCGCCGGGGTCATGGGGGTGATCGGCGTGGCGAGGCGGCGCCTGCCGAGCTGAGCGCGCATGCCTGCGGGCCGGGGCACCAGGTCCGCGCTTGCTGGAAATAGCGCTTGTCAGAACGCGAAACGGGGAGCTGGAAGGCTCCCCGTTTCGCATCTACAGCAACGCGTCGACCTATTCCCAGTAGGGTCGAGTCTCGTAGTAGTCGTGAATGCTCGTCGCCCAGGTCATATCGGCCCAGTCCGGCCAGCGGTCCTTGTCGAAGCCGGGAGCCGTCTCCAGGCGCTCACGGGGCACGTCCAGAACAAAGCGGTGATTGAGCGGGTCGAGCTCGAGCGCCTGCCATGGGATCGCAAACAGCCGGTTGCCGATGCCCATGAAGCCGCCGAAAGACAGCACGGCATAGGCGATGCGGCCGAGCGGCACGTCGAGCATGATCTCTTCGATCTTGCCGAGGTCCTCGCCTACTCCATTGACCACATTGTCCCCTTCCAGCGTATTTGCCGTCATCAGCCGCGGGCCCGGCCCGCTGCGATCGTCGTTGTAGCGAGCAGGGTCGAGATCCTGGCGTGACAAGTTCTCCTGTGTGCCGCGCTGGGTCGTCGCGTTGTCGAAATCATTTCTCTGATTCATGGTGTCTCCTTCACGTTGGCTTCCGGGTTGGTCGGGCCAGCCTCTGCGAATCCGTTTGCCGGCAAGCACTGCACTGCAGAACTCGCTCCGCGAGGGTTCCGGAGCTGGTGCAAGCGGACCCGCAACCCGCGTGCCGCCCGTGCCCGCAGCGGTCGACTGCAGCGTGCATCGACGCAGCGGTACCGATTACCTGGCCTGCGCAACGGCTACATCTTCAGCGGTGAGCAGTGCGAGCTCCTTGCCGTCGCGACGAGTTGTGGCGCATCGCCGAATCATCGCCAGCTCGCGTGCAGTCGATCGTGTTCGCTTTCGCATCGCGTCCGCTCTCTTCACCGTGCGCGTCGCCCGCGTCCACCCCGCGGCATGCCGTTTGCACCGTCGGTGTTTGACCGCGCATGCGGCGCGGAGCACCTCAAACAAAGGAGACTGGACATGCCGACCCCCGCAGAGAACGAACTCAACGTCGCCACTATGATCGACGCTGCGCAAGCATCTACATCGGATACGATCAATCGCATCGCCAGTTCGGCGCACCAGGCGGTGGACCGCATTGCCGAGGGCGCGGACAGCACGCTGCAGTCGCTGCGCGGCAGTTCCTCGCAGTGGAAGGAAGTGAGCGGTCAGTCTTTCGAGAACGTCCAGGCGTACGTGCGCGAGAAGCCGCTTACGGCGCTCGGACTGGCGTTGGCTGCCGGCTTCCTGCTCAGCCGTCTGGTCCGCTAGCGCCGGCCATGGACGCCGCGCGCCAAGCCATGCAAGCCGCTCGGACCGGGCAAGCCCCGCGACAAACGGGACGCCCTCAGCTCGAGCCTGCCCTGGGCAGAATGTGGGACGAGGTCCGCGGCCTGCTGCATGACCAGCTGCTGCTGGTCTCGCTGGAGAGCAGGCTGGCGCTCGCCGGCCTCATGCGGATGCTGATCCTGGCGGTGGCCTGCGCCGCGCTATTGCTGGGAGCATGGGCGGTGGCGATGACAGCAGTGCTGATGTGGCTGGTCCAAGCCGGCCTGTCGGTCGCGCTGGCGCTGCTGATCCTCGTCGGCGCAACCTTGCTCCTGGCGGGCGCTCTGTTCGGGCTCGCGCGCCGCGCAACGCGGGAGATCGCATTTCCGGCAACCTTGCGGCGTCTCGCCAATGCGCCGGCACCGGAGAGCGCAGAATGAGTGCGCAACCGCCATCGCTGCGCCAGCGCATCGACGAAGTGGAGGCGCGCGTCGCGCGCAGACAAGAGCGCCTGCCCCTGCGTTGGCAGGACACTCAGCGCGCCGCCTCGACGCTGCTTCGCGTCGATCGCACACTGCCGCTGATCGCCATCGCGACCGCCATCCTTGCGGCCTACCTCGTCCTGCGGCGGCCGGTCCAAGCGGTCAAGGCGGGAGGCGTCGTGGGAATGCTGGTGACCACAGGTCTCGCGCTGCTGCGGCCCCGCTATGGCGCGCTGTACTCGCTGGCCTGGGAGCTGCTGAAGCGACACCACTCTACCTCGGCACGCAAGACGCAACGCTAGACCGCGACATTGCGAAAGACGACGACATTGCGCACATGGATGTTGCGCTGGCGTTGAGCCGCGTCGTTGTCTTATACGGACGAGGTTGTTTCCGCCATTCTCGACGAGACGGCTTCCTGGCTGCGCTGCTGCGCATCGAGCGAGAGAAACAGGCGGCTCGAGGTCCGCAGCGGCAACCCCCATGCGGGCGGGGGATCGACGTGCGCGTCCATCGTGAGCGCCTGCCCCGTACCTTGAAGCAGCAGGAGGTCGCTCAGCTCGTAGCCGAGCGCGGTGCGGACGAAGCCGAAGGCCGGAACCTGACCGTCAGGCTCGAACAGCCACCAGCGGCCGTCGCGGTACAACTCCAGATTGAAGGCGCGGGCGTCGTCCCGGCTGAACTGCACGAATTCTGGCGCGAACCCGGCTACCACCCGCGCCGGAACGCCGAGCGCTCGAAATACCGCGATTGCGAACTGCAGTCGCTCGAGCAGGCGATTCTCGGCGCGGATGGTCCTGTTGCCGGTCGTTGCTGCTTCCTGGCCGGTCGTTTCTACCGCCGGTTCACACAGGTCGAGCGCCGCCTCATCTGCATCGATACGCCCCTGCATCCATTCGAACAGCTCCGGCAGCGCTGCGAACGCAGCCGCGGGGCTGCACAGGCCGCGTCCGAGCGCGGCTGCGATCCGATCAGCCGACCATGGTCCGCTGGGCTGCCTGGCTGCGCGCGCGCCGGTGAACCCGTTCCCGTGCGGGTCCCACAACGCGGCAGCATGGCGCCAGACCGGGGCAACCGTCAACGACGCGGCGAAGGCGATGTGGACGTCGTTGTCACAGCCGAGCAGGTTCAGCACACGCCCGCCATGCGGCCGCGCCGATGTCGTCCATCGCTCGCACCCTTCCACCCAGATCACTTCGTTCAGCAGCTGCTGCTGTTCGGTCTGCGCCGGCAGCACATGCAGAATCACGTGGCTGTGCGGTTCCGCGCGCAGCGCGATGTTGCAGGTCAGGTCGAAGCGCATCATTTGTCTCCAGCTCTCCTGGGGTGCGATCAGATGGGTCGGCTAAGGCGATACCGCAACCGCCGTACCGGGCCGCGGTGCGGGCACGTGGCCTGCAGGACCTCCGGTATGACCCGCTTCGCGGGACTCCGTCATCCCAGCAGGAGGAAAAATGAAGACATCACGAGCAGAAACTACCGCTGCAGCCCGCGAGCGCCTGGAGCGCATGGCCGCACCCCTCACGGACATGAAGAATCGGCTGACCGGTGCGGTCGGCGAGGCGCACGAGCGCCTCGCGGGTGCGCGTGACAGCGCCTTCGATGCGATCGCAGAGAAGCCGTTGCGCTGGAGCCTGGTCGCCTTCGCCGCGGGCCTGGTCGTGGGTGCAGCGCTTGGTTACACGCGGGGAGAATCGAAGAACAGCAACTGGTGACCGTAGAAGAACGGTGACCAGATCATCGTAGGGGAGTTCTACGCAAGGAGTTCCACATCATGGCCAGAATCCTGGCAGGCCGTTTCGAGACCATTCGCCCGGCCGAGCGCGCGGCCCGCGCGCTGCTGCGTACCGGGCTCGATCCAGATGACATGTCGATCTTTCATGTGAATGCGCCGGGCCAGCACCACCAGCTCGCCTTGGGCGGAGACGAGCAGGCCGATCCCGAAGCCCGGCCCGCCCGAGTCACCTCCGTGGTCGGCGCGATCGCAGGTGCGCTTGTGCTCGGCGCGCTCGGATGGTGGCTGGGCCGTTCCTTCGTCCCCGAATGGGGCGGATGGGTGGGGCTGATCGGTGCATTCGTGGGCGCCTACCTCGGCTCCTTCTACGGCACGATCGCCGGCATGGCGTGGAAAGCGACCACCAACCGAATACCTCGCCCTGCCGCCGACGACAGTGCCTATGCGCCGCGCAAGGCAGGCATCGTCCTGGCGGTGCACCTGCGCGGCGCCGGGCCAGAGCCCGGCGGGGAGGCGTTGCGCACGTTGGCCGCGAGCGGCGCCCGCGATATCGAGATCGCCGAGGGCGCGTGGGAGCATGGCTGGAGCGACTTCGATCCGTTGCGCGAGCCGCGCAGGGTCGCCGAGCGGGCCGGGGTGGGGCGGAGGTTGTAGTTGGCGGTAAAGCCTCTCGCAGAGCGCCGTCCGCCCTGGGTCACCCGCACAACCTCCAAGACTGCACCCAACGGGTGAGGGAGCGTCACCAGCGCCACTGCTACGGAGTCAGCGTTTGTCGCGCTTGATCACCGTGATGGTCCCATCGCTCTCCATATACGCACGCCTGACCTGCTCGGGCCGCTCCACACCGTTCTCGTGCAGCTTGGCCATCAGGTCCTCCACGCTCATGCGTTCCTGTCTGAGGTTGCGGTAGACGACACGACCCCGGTCGATCATGAGCAGCGCGTCGGGCTGGGCCAGGTGGCGAAGCACCGGGAACCGATAGCTCAGCCAATCGACCGCTTGGTTCCAGAACACGATGGTGCCGATCAGCACGAACCCGTCACTGATCGAATCGTATCCGCCAGCCATCGCGTTCTGGGCGGCATCGGCGATCAGCACGATCACCAGCACATCCGCCAGCCCGACGCTGCCTATGTCGCGTCGCCCGACCAACCGGAACAGGATGAACAGGAACCAATAGACCGAGCTGCCGCGCAGAATGATCTCGGCGACCGGCACCGAGAATCCGAACAGCTCAACCAGATCCACGTCCCCCATCTGCGATCTCCGACTGCAAGCGATGTTGCTCCAGTGCGGCAACCGGCGTGCCGCGACCAGTGGCGGCTCGCCAGCAGTAGTCACGGCACAGCGCTTGCGGCCGACAATGGGAGGCACTGGCAGCATCGCCGGGCCACAACCGGAGCCCTCATATGCGTGACATTTCCATCCACGCTCGGACGCCGCGTCGCATGCTAGAGGCCGCGCTCCTGCTGGGCGCAGTCGCCTTCATTGTCGAAGGCGTGCTCGGCTGGGCGAGAGCCGGGCGCGAACGGCGGCTGCACAGCGAAGCACTGCAGACCTGGGAAGGAGAAGGGGGCGCACCGCACGAGTCGCAGCCTGCGTCTCGGCAGTGAGCTGAACGAGCCTCTTACACCCGCCCCTCCCCTCCCCCTGAACAGGGAAAGGGAAGAGGCGAGGGCCGGGATCCTCGCCGGCCGCCGATATCAGTTCGCCGACTATCAGTTCGGAAGAACCGACGTGCCCAGCACACGCGATGGGGTGGCGCGGTCGGCCCGCACGACGGGCGACCCGTCGAGGCGGCCCAAGACGCCGGCGAATGCCTCCCCCACCTCCGGATGCTCGAGCGCGAAATTCACCGTGGCTTCGAGAAATCCCAGCTTGGAGCTGCAATCGAAGCACCGTCCCTCGAAGCGATAAGCGAATACCGGCTCGCGTTGAAGCAGCTTCTGTAACGCCTCGCTAAGATCGAGCTCCTGCTCGGGTTGCGCGGCCGCCGCGCATTCGTCCAGTGCTTCGAAGATGGCAGGGCTCAGGATATAGCGGCCCACCAGGCTGCATAGCCCCGCTGGACGCTCGGGCGCGGGCGTCGCCATGACCGCCGCCACACGCTGGGTGCGCTCCCCGAGCGCCGCAGGGTCCACCGTCGCGTATTGCCTCGCGTCGTCGCGAACCGGCCGCTCGGTCGCGATCATGCTGCCGCCCAGGCGCCGAAACTGGTGAACCATCTGCGCCAGCACCGGGCTGCTCGCCTGCATCAGGTCGTCTGGAAGCACAACGGCGAAGGGCTCCTCACCGAGCAAGTGGCGGGCACACAGCAACGCATGAGCGAGGCCGGGCGCCTGGCTCTGACGTACGCAGGTCAGGCTGAAGTGCGACGGGAAGCTCGTGCGCAGCTCGTAGAGCAACGCGTGCTTGCCCTGCAGCTCCAGCAGCTGCTCGAGCTCCTGCGCAGCGTCGAAATGATCCTCGATGGCGCGCTTGGTTCGATGGGTCACCAGGACGACATGCTCGATGCCGGCCGCTACCGCCTCCTCGACCGCGTACTGGATCAACGGCTTGTCCACGATCGGCAGCATCTCCTTGGGCATGGCTTTGGTGGCCGGGAGAAACCGGGTGCCTAGAGCGGCAACCGGGAACACGGCAGTTCGAATGGGGCGCGGTGTGGCAATGCTCATGACACCTCCTGGTTTACTTTGCGGACATTGCCGGCGAGGCCGAGAGACGAACCGGCCGCGAAGCAGCCATGCGGCCGGCACTGTGACACCGGCAGCATCCGGCGTGCCTGCGCGCTCCTGCGAGCGCCGCCGGACGGCGACGCGTCGCGACTGCCGCCTTGCGCCGCACCGACCCGCCCGCCTCACGCGCGCCATCACCGAGCGCGGGTCTCACTGGGACCGTCGTTTGCTGCGATCTACACAAGCGCATCAACTCGCTTGGGTGCGCCAACAGTTCATCGATACACCAATCATCAGGAGACACCCCATATGCAACGCCGATCCACAGCCAGCAACCCGCGCGGCTCTCGCTCCTCCGGCAGCGACGACGCCGTGTCTATGCTGATGGAAGACCACAAGAAAGTGCAGAAGTTGTTTCGCGACTTCGAAAAGGCGCACGACAAGCAGGACGACGCGGCCTGCAAGGAGATCGCCGAGCACGTCTGCGCCGAGCTGGAAGTCCACACAACTCTGGAAGAGGAGCTGTTCTATCCCGCGGCGCGCGAGGCCCTGGGAGAGGACGAGGAACTGGTCGACGAGGCCGAGATCGAGCACCAGAGTGCCAAGGACCTGATCGCAGAGCTGCGCGCCATGGATGCCGCGGACCAGAAGTTTGCTCCCACCTTCACGGTGCTTGCCGAGTACGTCAGGCACCACATCAAGGAAGAAGAGGGAGAAATGTTCCCGCGCGTGAAGAAGGCCAAGGTCGACGTCGCCAGTCTCGGCCAGGAGATGGCGGCTCGCAAGACTCAGCTTACGCAGGACATGGAGTCGGGCGAGCTGCAGCCGGGCCGTGGGCTGGAAGCCGACACGGACGCGCGGGGTTCACGCAGTCGCGCGCGCGTTTCGGGCTGAAACGCGGGTACCAAGTTGCTGGCGTCCGCCCCCGGTCAAGGGTGGACGCCAGCCGAGAGTCAGTGCGGCTCGCGCATCAAGTCGGCCGCCCGATCGATCCGGTTCGACAACTCAATGTGGTTCCTGGTGGATCTCGTCTGCGCCCAGGATCTCGAGCGCGGAATGGTCTGAAGCCGCGTACGCCTCGAGCCGGTTGTACAGCGTCTTCACGCTGATGCCGAGGATTTCCGCGGCGCGGCGCTTGACGTTGCCGCATTGCGCCAGCGTCGCCATGGTGACACGCCGTTCGATGTCGTCGAGCGGTGTGCCCACCCGGACGGTGAGAAGGGCGACGTCCTCTTCCACTGCGGCTCCCGGCAGCTCTTCGGGGCGCAGCGGTCCGATCACCTCATCGGCCATGATGAACGCGCGATGCACGCAGTTCTTCAGTTCGCGCACGTTGCCGGGCCAGGCGTGATCGTACAAGCGATTGAGCGCGTCCTGCGCGAAGCGCTTGTGGGTGCCCTCTTCCTTGTTGAACATATCCAGGAAGTATTGGGCCAGCAACTCGATGTCGGCGCCGCGGTCGCGCAGAGCCGGCATCTGGATCGGGAACACATTGAGGCGGTGGTACAGGTCTTCGCGCAGCTTGCCCTCTGCGACCGCTCGTTCTGGCTGCCGGTTGGTAGCGGCAATTACGCGCACATCGGTGACGATGGGCTGCGGCAGGCCGACGCGCAGGAACGTTCCCGTTTCGAGCACACGCAGGAGCTTCACCTGGAGATCCCTGCTCATCTCGGTGATCTCGTCGAGGAACAGCGTGCCTCCGTTGGCCCGCTCGAAGAAACCCTTGTGCTGGCGGTCGGCACCGGTAAAGCTGCCCTTCTCGTGGCCGAACAGCTCGCTTTCAATGAGTTGCGGAGAGATCGCGCCGCAGTTGACCGCCAGGAACGAGGCACGCTTTCGCCGACTGAGCTGGTGAATCGTTTGCGCCGCCAATTCTTTGCCGGTTCCGCTTTGGCCAACCAGCAGGACCGTCGCGGAGGTGGGAGCCACCCGGTTGAGCTGGTCGTACAGGGCCTGCATCGGCGGCGATCCGCCCATCAGCAGCCCAAACCGGCCCAGCGTGCGCAGCTCCTTGCGCAGCTCGCCGATCTCGACCCGCAGCTCGGTGCTCTTGGGTACTCGGCGCAGGATCGCGAGGAGCCGGTTCATATCGACCGGCTTCGTGAGGTAGTCGGTAGCGCCCAGGCGCAGCGCCTGGACCGCGCTGTCGATGCTGGCGTGCCCGGTGATGACTACGACCTCAGTGTGGGCGCGGGACTCGAGATCCTCGACCAGGTCGGTGCCGAGCCCGTCGCTCAGCTGCAAGTCGGTAAACAACACATCAGGCGTCTGTCGCACAAGCTGCGACCGAGCATTGCGCAGGGAGTCCGCAGTCGCGGTGGTAAAACCCTCTCCGCGCACAATTTCACCGAGCCACTCCAGGACCTCGGCATCGTCGTCGACGATCAAGGCATGCGGCATGGATCCCTCCTCAGTTTCACAGCGCCGACCCTACGAGACCTACACGCGCACTGCACAAACCCGGCCAGCCGAGGTGAAGAACGATTTCCAGCTAGAAGAATGAGTTAGCAGGCGGCGCGGCGAACAGCCGCGTATAACGATAACACGTCGAGTGTAATTACTACCGGGTCCTCAGCTCGCCAAAAAACGCCCATCGTTCGGCGCGTCGCAGGAAGGCGACGGCGCCCGAACTACCCGCAGCACTTCGCGCCCCCGTTCGACACTGCTCAAGCGAACTTCACACCGCCGGCCGCGAATTCCGCAGCTATTGCATAGTTGAGCGCGCTGCGCAGGGCTTCGCGCGCGTGCGCCCGGTTCGACGTCCACACCTGCAGCTCGAAGAGCATGGTGCCGCCGGGCTGGACTGCGGTCAGCAGCGCTTCTGAGGCGGGTTCCTTCACCACATCGGGATTGCCTTCGGCCACCTTCAGCAGGGCTGCCTTGACGATCTGCGGGTCGATGCCAGCCGCGACCTGGACGGTCACACTCACCCGCACCCGCGAGGCGGCGCTGCGCAGGTTGATGACGTTCTCGGTAATGAAGCGGCTGTTGGGAACGATGATGGTGAGGTTGTCGTCGGTGTTGACGGTGGTGCGCCGTGCACCGATCTCTTCGACATTGCCTTCCAGCGTCCCCAGCACCACACGGTCGCCCACGCGCACCGGCCGCTCGAACATGATGATCAGGCCGCTGATGAAGTTGCTGACGATGTTCTGCAGACCAAACCCCACACCCACGCCCACTGCACCCGCTATCACGTTGAAGGTCGTGAGGTCGATGCCCATGTTCTGCGCGATGAGCAGGAAGCCGATGATCAGCAGCGCGTAGCGCAGCACGGAGCCGATACCGAGGCGCAACCCCGTGTCGAGGTCGGTGCGCGCCAGCAGCCGGTCCACCGTGAGGCGGCGAATCAGGCCCGACACGTAGTACACGGCTGCGATGAGAAGCAGGAACTTCAGCACTCCGAAGAGCGAGATTTCCGTGGCTCCCAGGTGCCCCAAGGGAATGTCCAGGG
>CAVYZA010000012.1:0-198365 GCA_963772865.1 uncultured beta proteobacterium
TCGAACCCGAATGCGGCCTGCATCTCGCGAAAGAACCAATGCGGCAGCGGGATGATTTCGAAGCGCCCGGTCAGGCTCTCCGTCAGCCCGCGCTGGATCAGCAGCGGGGCCGACCCGAGCAGCAGCAGCTTCAGGTTGAGGCCGTCAGCGCTGTCACGGTCCAGAGCCGCTTGACGGATTCGGACCAGGCCGGGAGCTTCTGCACCTCGTCGAGGACCAGCACGGCCCGCTTCTCTTTGGCCTCCACGGCCCGTAGGCGGGCGATGTCCCATTGCTGCTCGATCCAGATCCGGTCCCGCAAGGCGGGCTCGTCGGCGGAGGCAAAGTGAACGACCAGCCCCGCCCGTTCGATGATCTGCCGGGCAAGGGTGGTCTTGCCGACCTGCCGGGGGCCGGCGAGGACCTGATGAAGCGTCGCGGCTCCCGCAGGCGCGTCTCCAGGAGGTCGCCCATCGGGCGGACGATCATCGCTTTGACGAATTACTCAATATGTTGAGTAATTTTACTCAGGATATTGAGGAATGCAAATCCGATTGGCCGCTATGGATTCGAAGAGACCCCCCCATCGGCAAGCTGGACCGCGTCTAGGCTAGTTCAGCCCTTGTGGGCCTCGCCATTGGTAACATCGTGCAGCAGCCGATTCCAATACCGGACCAATTGGATATGTGTCTTCCTGTCCACCTTGATCTTGTTCCGAGGGTCGGTCGGGCTGCCCCCGAATTTGATAGGGTTTGACCTCGAAGATCTCCGTGCCGAGATCCTTGAACGCCCAGACGCGTTCTGCGGTACCGTCAGTGTTCATCGTGTTTTAAGTACTCGAGAAGGTCCACGAATGGCCCGATCTCTACGGCATCTCTAAGATCAAGGCCAACGAATGGCACCTGAACAACTTGGCCCTGCGCAGAGTTGCGGTCGAAGGCGAACGCATCCCCACCGCCGTTGGACCCGAAGAGAATCAAACTCGGCGCATACTGCGCAACCTCATAGGCGTCGTTGAGTTCGAGGATATCTTCAATGCGCCAGAAGATGGCATAGGCTCCCTTTCTGCCGATGATCCCTTCGCCTCCGTCGGCAAATCGAAGAAAGGCTGCATAATCGGACGGCAGCTTGAATCCCGAAGTCCGTTCGAAGTCGGTCAGTACAGCTTCCTCCGCTGGAGGCTCGGCATTGAAGGTCGCCAAGTACTCGGACCAAGCTATCTGCGTCGGCACTTTGTGACATCCCTCACGGGCTTGCGCCACCACTTGGTATATCGGCTATGAGTCTGCCGGTCGAGCGCCACTTTGTTGGCATGGTCGGTCGGACTCCCGCGCAGCTCCGCGCCCGCGCGTTCGTACCACAGCACCTGGTTGCCGAAGGGATCGAGCACGCCGCTGATGTGCTCGCCTTCGTAGCGGAAGCGCACGGTCACCGCATTGCGGTCACCGTAGGCCTGGATGCGCCCGTTGGCGTCGTAGTCGATGAAGTCGCCAGCGCGGTCCTGCCAGCGGTAGCCGGTGGCAGTGGCGCGGATGAGGTTGCGGGCATCGAAGACGAAGACGCCGGCATCGCTGCGCTCGTAGCGCCAGCCGGCGCGCTCGATCGCCTTGACCGAGCCGTCCAGGCTGTCGTAGGTGAAGCTGAGCGGCGCCCACGCGGCGTTGAAGTACCAGCGGTTGCGGAACCAGCTGCGCGAGGCGCTCACGTAGCCGCCCATGATCTTCACCGAGAGGTCTTCGACCGCGGTGTAGTACTCGCCGTCGGGCAGACGCACTTCGGCGCGGGCGGGGGCGCTCGCGCAGATCAGCGCGAGCAGCAGGAGTGCAAGCGCGTGGCGTATTGAACGTTGCAAACCACACCACCCCCGGCCTGCGGCCGACCCCTCCTCTTGAGAGGAGGGGAGGGGCGTTCTCGGTGGCTCATGAGCACGTCGCGCCGCTGCCGGCGACCCCGGAGCGGCCCGGTACCGTGCTGGCGCACGCGCTGCTGCTGCCTCCCTGGCCGCGTGCGCCCCTGGAGCGGGACGATTGTGAATCGGCGCCACTGGGCCTCCGGGCCCGGGCTGTTTGTTATGCGGATGACTCTAGTACTCGGGGCAGGCGGTGTCCAGAGGTCACGGGCAAGGAAAAGCGAGTCGCCTCAGCCGCGGTCGATAGCCTGGTCGCCTTGCCGGAAGACCATAAAAAGACTATATTTGGTCCTGTTCACCCGAGAGGCATCTCGATGAAATACTCGACCCGGATCAAACCGATCAGCTACCTGAAGGCCAACGCCGCCGAGGTGGTGCGGGAGCTCGCGGAGCAGCGTGAGCCGCTGGTCATCACGCAGAACGGCGAAGCAAAGGCTGTCATTCAGGACGTTGCTTCGTTCGAGCAGACACAGGAAACATTGGCCCTGCTAAAGATACTGGCCCTTGGCAATCGGCAGATCGAAGACGGCGAGACGGTGCGGGCCGAGGACGCGATCCGGCGTCTTCGGGACAAGAGCGCTGCGCGCAAGACTCCGGCTGGATGAGCTTCGAAGTCCTGCTGACCCGGGACGCCGTCGGCGACCTCGAGGAACTCTATGACTACGTCGCGGAGCACGACGCGCCTTCCAAGGCGGACTATGTGCTCGATCGGCTGCAGAAGGTCATCGACACCCTGGCGGCCTTTCCCGAGCGAGGCTCTTATCCCAAGGAGCTGCTGGCGCTGGGCATCCGGGAGTACCGGCAGACGTTCTTCAAGCCGTACCGCGTGATCTACCGCATCATCGGCCAGCAGGTGTACGTGTACTTGATCGTGGACGGGCGGCGCGATATGCAGGCGCTGCTGGAGCGCAGGCTGCTGGGGGCCTAGTCCCCTCTCCCCGTCGAGGCGGCCTGGCTCGTGCGCACTTTCACCCTCTCCCCTGCCCTCTCCCATCAAGGGAGAGGGAGTGCCATTTCCCCACCGGTCGAGGGCCATGCGCGCTTCCGCGGTCGCATCCCCGCCAAGCGGGGCCCCTGCTCCGCGCTCCAGCGCTCCCTCTCCCGTCAAGGGAGAGGGAGCCAGACAGTCCCCGCCCCTACATAAAGAGAGAGGGAGCTTCAGTTTCTAGTGCACGGCTGCGCTGGTGCGTTGCGCACCAACCAGACCGCCCATCGCCAGATCGAACAGCGAGCTGCTTTCGACGACGCTCGCCCGGCCGGCGCGGAACCCGCGCGCGAGCTGGTCCGCGGAATACTCAGCGACGTTCCCGGTTTGAACGTTCACAAATAGATAGGTGCGCCGCAGTGGGCTGATGTAGAACAAACGCGCGCGCCGTTTGCGGTTGTGGTCGTCACGGAAGTCGACCCAAGCGCCCTCTCTCAAGGTGGCTGCCACCCGGCTGTATCCGTCGCCATTCATCACGGCCCCGGCGCGGCCACCTTCCCACGTCCCTCTGCCGCCTGCCGACAGATCGGACAAGCTGATCTCGTCGATCGCGACCTCGCCTTCGCCGAACGGGTTGCGGAGAGTCAGGGCGCAGAACTGGAGGGGAGCCGCCATGGGCTTGGTGTCCTCGCCCCCTGGCGTCGACGGCGCACCGTTCATGGCATTGGTATGGCAGCGCATCAGCTCGGCAAAGAAGCGTTTGCGCTCATCGTCTTCGACCCCGAGTTTGCGTATGGCGAGGTTGAGCCGCCTGAGCAGCCTGGGGAGCGCCCCGGCGAGCGTGCGGCGCTCGGCCAGCGAATGCTTTGGACGCACGCTCCAGATGAGCAGGTCCATCGTCGCCACGGCCTTGTTCCAGGCTTCGCTCTCGTCGCCGTGCTTGGCGTGCGCGAACAGCATGACCTTGACCCACTGCTCGACCAGGAATCGCAGGACCACGCGCGGCATGCTGCCGGATTTGGCGCGTTGCAGAATCTCCTGCTGAGCGAGGGCCTTGCCGAGCGCGAGGCGCTCCCGGTACTCGATGCGCTTGGCCAAGAGCGTTCCTCGCTCCTCGGCAGCCTGGTTCTGCCAGGCGACGAAGCCTTCCAGCTCCTCGCGCAATCGGTCGAAGATGTCCATGCCATCCTGAAAGCTGTCCACCAGGTCTTGCACGATCTTCTGGATCTGCCCATACAGAGGGGTGCTCTCGTCCAGGTTGCCGTCGAGGCTCACCGCGAGCTCGCCCAGGCAGTCGAGCAGCTTGCGCGCCGGATGGGTCTTCACGCCAAGAAAGCTGTTGTCGAGGATGGCGACCTTGAGGATCGGAATCTGCATCCGGCCGATCAGCGCTTTCATGCGCGGCGGGATCTCTTCGCGGGCGAAGATCTGATCGAACAGCAGGGCAACGATGTCCAGCATGGCGCTGTCGACGTGACCGAGGCTGCTGCCGAGGCTGGTACTCCTGAGCTCGCGCACCACGTTGGCCGTGCGCAGCGCGGTCAGGCTTGTCGCGAACGCAGGGTTGTCGCTCGTCGGTGCACCTCGGGTCGCCACGCTGGATTCGCGTCAACGACGCGATCAGCGATTCCCCCTGCGGACTTGCCAGTGGTCCTTGAGTGACCTGAGCTGCCTGCTGGGTTGGCGCAGGTGGGTCGGACCCGCGGATGTCGATCTTGTTGGACGCAGCGTTGTTGCTCATAGCCTGCTCTCCGATATCCGTTTCAAGTCGCCGGCTGCCGCTGGCAAGCTGCACGAGGGAGGGCCACCGGTGTGGCGAAAGGCGGAGGAACGGCAGGCGTGCGCCGAAGCTGAGTCTGGCGCGGGCAAATTGCCCCTGGCACCTGGCGGTCCCGCTGTCATAGAGCCTTCAGCCCCTTAGACCGGTGACTTTGCGTCCCCATCTTTCGATGGGTTTGCCTCTTGCAGTTGCTCGCCCGGGCAACCCTGAAGAGGTCACCCGGCTGTGGGAGTCCGCTCCGACCGATGGCGCGACTGACTCCCGGTGTGGACCGTCAAACTATCCGCAAAAGTCAGAAGAACTTGAGCGATTTTTCACGGGCTCCGGCGTCGCTTGTGGGCGTCGGCGATGCTGCCAGTCGCGCGCTCGCCAACATTCTCACGGCGCGCGCCATGAAATGTGCCAAGGGCCACCTGCGTAGATGCCTGACCACCCCGTCACGAACAGACCAAGAGGTCCCTCTCCCCTTGCGGGAGAGAGTGCATGACGCTCGCGTCACGAATCGAGCCCATGAACAGTTCCCTCTCCCCTTGTGGGAGAGGGCTAGGGAGAGGGGGATGTCGGACAAGCGTTTCACCCTCACCCCCACCCTCTCCCATCAAGGGAGAGGGGGTCTCCTTCACCCCCTCACCCCTACCCCCACCACCCCGCCGCCTGGCGGGGGCACCCCTCCTCCGGCAGGAGGGGGAAAACAACTCCCCTCCTCTCATGAGGAGGGGTCGGCCGACGGCCGGGGGTGGTGTGGGTCGTGTCAGCCAATAGAGCAAGGGCTCAATAGTCTTCGTGCTGCACCGCGAGCAGGTGAATGCGCAGGTCGTGGATGCGCAAACCGGTTGCGGGTCTGGAACTGGGTCGTCTATTCTTCCGCACTTCGCTTCAGAGGCACGTCATGCGCGTCTACTACGGCTGGGTAATCATCGCTGTCGGTATCGCGGTGAGCTGCATCGGCATCGGAACGATGATGTCGCTCACCGTGTTCCTGCAGCCGGTGTCGGCGGAGATGGGCTGGTCGCGCACCGGTGTATCTGCGGCTTCGATGCTCGCCTTCCTCTGTCTGGGAGTGTCTTCGTTCGCCTGGGGTGCTGCCTCGGACCGCTACGGCACCCGCGCGGTGGTACTGGCCGGGGGCGTGCTGCTCGGGCTAGGCCTGGTCGCTGTGAGCCAGGCGGTCGAGCTGTGGCAGTTCCAGGCGCTGTTCGGGGTGCTCGTCGGCGTTGCCGCAGGCAGCTCGTATACGCCACTCATCGCGGCGACCACGAACTGGTTCACCCGGCACCGCAGCCTCGCGGTCGCTTTGGTCTCAGTGGGGCTGGCCCTCGGCTCGATCACCGTGGCACCGCTCGCAACGTGGATCATCGTCGAGCACGGCTGGCGCACGGCGATGCTGGTGCTTGGCGGCGTAGCGTGGGCTGTCGTCATACCGGCGGGGCTGCTGATACGGCCGCCGCCCGCCCAGCCGCAGCACGCCCAATCGGCGGCCGATGGCGGCCCCGAGCTGACCGTACCGCAGGCGCTGCGCACGCCGCAGTTCATCGCCGTTGCGCTCACGTACTTCGCCTGCTGCGCGGCGCATTCCGGGCCGATCTTCCACATGGTGAGCTATGCTCGCATCTGCGGCGTTGCGCCGCTCATGGCCACCACAGTATTCAGCGCGGCGGGGATCGGGAGCCTCGCCGGTCGCATCGGTTTCGCCCTGATCGCCGACCGCGTCGGCGCGAAGCCGGTTCTCGTCGTCGGGCTCGCCATCCAGGCCCTGGCGATCCTGCTCTACACCGTCGCCCATGATCTGCCGAGCCTGTACGCGCTCTCCGCGCTGTTCGGGTTCTCTTACGGCGGCGTCATGCCGCTCTATGCCATCCTGGTTCGCCAGTATTTCGGCGCCCGCATCATGGGCGCGACGTTCGGCGCGGCCGTGATGGCTTCGACCGTCGGCATGGCGATCGGGCCGCTGGTGGGTGGCTGGATCTTCGATTCGTTCGGAGCCTACCACTGGCTGTACGTCGGCTCGTTCGCCGTGGGCCTCGGCGCTGTCGCCATCGCGCTCACGTTCCGGCCGCCGCGGTTGGTTTCGGGGGCTGCGCTGGGCGCGGCGGGGTAGCTGCGCTGCTGGCGCAACCCCACCCGCCGTCGCTTCGGGGACCGGCCCGTGGGAGGCGGGGAGCAGTGCTCCCTCTAAGGGGCATCGCCTTGATGCGGGAACGGAATTGGCTGCAGAGGAACCCTGGAGATGGTCGGCGGCGAACCTTCCGGCCCGCAAGCGGGGGGAAGGAGCCAGTTACTTCCGCACATGTCGAACTACTCTGCCACCCCGACAGAGCTGGCGGGTCTCCGCTGAACACTAGAACAAATGGCATATTGAAATCCGATGATCCCGCGGGCATTGTTGTCCTGCAGTGTGCGTTTGACCGGGTGTCAGCGTTCATTGGGGGACAACATTGAAGATCGACCAGCGCGTCCTCAAGGACGCGCTTGCCCGAATCAGGGCGTCCGTCGCCGAGCAGCGCGCTGCTGCAGGCGGCGCGGAACGGCTCGCCCTGCTGCGTCTGCAGGACGCGCTGGATCGCCTGCTGTACATGCTTGCGGGCGACGCGCCCATTGCCAAACGCCGCGCGTGGCGCGGGCAGAACAGCGCCGTGCCGACCGGGGCGCTCCTCGATAGCGCTTCTCTGGAGCTCGCCTCGGCGCTTGCCGACGCGTCGGAATACATTGACAGCTCGCTTCGAGCGTCACTCGAACAGCTGGCTGTGGACCTCTCGGTGCTGGTGGCACGCGTGCTCGACGCAACCCGCGGTGCAAGCAGCACCGATGCGCACGGCGGCGTTGGATCACGGGGCACCCAGCCGCCCGTTTCAGGCGCGGGCGCGGCTGCGGCGCAGCCGCCCGGCACCACCACGCTCGCGCCCGAACCGCCAGGCGAGCCACCGAAGCCGGAGCGGGTTTCCTTCTGCGCCTCCGCTCCGGCGCAGGCGCGGCCAGGGGACGAGTTCGTTGCGCGCTTTGCAGCGTATCTGCCCGAGGATGAGACCGAGGTGCGGACCGCCCTGGCTCGGACCGCCCCGGGCGCACGGCTCACGACGTCGCCCAGGCAAGGCGGGCTGCTGCGCGGTACCGAGGTGGAAATCGTGCTCGAAGGCGCCGAGCTGGTAGTTGACGGCAATCCCGGCCGCGCCGCTCAGCGATTTACCTGGGAGGGCCGGCCGCACATCGTCGAGTTCGACGTTCAGGTATCGAGCGACGCGACGCCGCGGCAGCTCGTGCTCAAGTTCTACGTCCGCCTGGCGGGCGTGGTACTCGAGCGCGTGCTGTTGGAGCTGGAGATCGGCACGGGGCGGGAGGCGAAGGCGAGCCCGCGCCGCGAGACACCCGCCACGAGACTGCCCAGCACAGCATTCGCGTCCTACTCGTCGGCCGATCGCCTGCGCGTCCTCGATCGGGTCGCGGCGATCCGGATTGCCGCGGGAATCGACGTGTTCCTTGACTGCATGGACCTCAACCCCAGCGAAGAGTGGGAGCCGCGTCTGCGCGACGCAATCGACAGCCGCGACCTGTTCATCCTGTTCTGGTCGCAAAGCGCCGCCGAGTCGCGCTGGGTGACATGGGAATGGGAACGCGCGCTCGAGGACAAGGGCGCCGACGCGATGCAGATCCAGCCGCTCGAGAACGGCGTGCGGCCGCCGCGCGCGCTGCGCCACGTGCACGTGGCCGACCGGTACATGGACGCGAGGGCGGCAGAGGAACAGCGCCGCAGCCGCGTGCGCGACGAACCGCCGGACCGCACACCCCCTTCGCTTCGGACGTAGAGGAGGCACGATGGACGCCACCCCCAACCAGATCGCGGTATCGCTGAGCGGGCGCAGCCTGGACGACATCCCTCTGGGCATCATCCGGGTCTCGATGGAGAAGCGCTTCGTCTACGCGAACCGGGCCGCGCGCGACGCCCTCGGCCCCCGGCTCGTGCTCGGCGCCTCGGTGTGCGATGTGTTCATGGACGAGGCCAGCCGGCACCGGCTCGAGGAGGCCCTCGACAAGCGCTTCGTGGAGGAGCGCGGCTCCGACTATTGCCTGACGATTTTGCGGCCGGACGTGGGCACGACCGTGCGGGTGATGATCTCGGCAGTGCCCGTCTACGGCCCCACGGGCGAACTGGATGGATCGATCGGCTTCGTGAGGAACATGAGCCTCGATACGGCGACGCTAGGCATCCACAACGCCATCGAGCGGGCGCCGAGCTGGCAGGAGCTGCTGAAGCTGGTCGCGGAGCAGGTCAAGCCGGTCATCGCCTACGACACCTTTGCCGTCACGATCGTCAGCGAGAACCGCAGTCATCTGCGCCAGTTTTTCGAGGAACCGCCGCCGGAGCAGACCCCACCGCAGATGTGGTGGCCGATGCCGCCGTTCGTGCTGCAGCTCTTGGCGGACCTCAAGCCGAGCGCGGTGTCCGTAGACGAGCTGTTCGAGCAGCCGGAGTTCAAGGACCTCAAGGAGAACGATCCCGCCACACGCGAGTGGCTCAAGCGCGGCTTCAAGCACCTGCTGCGCCGGCCGGTCTACCGCGAGAACCGCCTGGTCGCCATCGCCATGCTGTACCGGTGCGAGGATCGCGCGTTCACTCAGGAGGACGTCGAAATCTTCGCCCGGCTGCCGATCGTCGAGGCGATCAACATGGCGCTCGCGCACGATCGCAGGGCCGAGCTCCAGTTCAGCCTGAGCCTGGTCAAGAGCCTCGGAGAAGTGGCCGACAGCATTCCCGGCCTCGCCGAGAAACTGGTGGAGCAGCTTCACCAGCACTACGGCTGGCAGCACGTATCGCTGTTCCGGGTGGACGAGGACCGGCGCAAGCTCGTCATGCTGCACCAGAAGTGCACCGGCAAGGCCTATCTGCCGACGGGCTACGAGCAGAGTTTCGGCCTCGGGCTGCTCGGGTTCGTCCTGAAGACGGGCGGACCGGTGAACGCCGGCAATGTGACGCAGGAACCCTGGCGCGACGTCTACATCGTGGGGATGCAGGGCACCCGGTCGGAAATGTGTCTGCCGATTCCAGGATCGAAGCTGCGCTGGATCCTGAACGTGGAGTCGGCGCTCACCGACGCCTTCGCCGACGAAGAGCAGCGCTCGGTCGAATTGCTGCTCAAGCAGGCAGGCCTCATTCTGGACCGCGCCGCCAGCCTCGAGTTGAAGGGCGCGATCCTGCAGTGGATCGCGGACGCAGTGATTCAGACCACCAAGGATGGCGTCATCCAGGAGGTGAACCCTGCCGCAGAGCGGCTGCTCGGTGCACCGCTCACCACCCTGAAGGACCGCGATCTCGCGTTGTTCATCGACACGGGCGACGAGACGATCGAGAACGAGCGGGACAGCGCCAGGGCTCTGGTGCAGGCGCCGAACGTGGAGCCGACATCGATCTCGTTGTGCAGACTGGACGGCACCCGAGTGCCGGCGCTCATCTCCGGGGCCTCCCTGCCCGCAGAGCTGGGAGGAAAGGTGTACGTGGTGACGGACCTCACGCTGCAGCGCCGGGTGGAGCGGATGGACCTGCTCAAGCAGGTTTTCCAGCAGGTCACCAGCGAGACGCGAGTGCCGCTGGCCCTGGCCGCTACCTTCCTGGCGGATGCCGCGATCAAAGGCGCCGACGTGATGGATCTGGTCGACAAGGCCCAGAAGCAGATCCGCAAGGCCGATCTGCCACTGGAACGGGTGTTGCGGCTCGCCTCGGCGACCGACGACGAACCGTTGCCGCTCACCATCGTCGATCTGCGGGACCTGCTGCACACGCTGGTCGCGCAGCTGCCCAAGTCCCAGGCGAGCGCAGTGCGGCTGCACGCGAGCGAAAGCTCGGTGCTGGCACGCGGCGCCGTGCATGAGTTGGCGTTCTGCCTGCAAAACGCGCTCGCATTCCTGCTGCGGCACAAGGCGCAATGCGACGTGGTGGACGTCAAGGTCGGCCATGCTCAGGACATCGCGATGGTTTCGCTCGGGCTCATCTCCGCCGAGGGAAGCAGCCCGAGCGAGACGCCGCTCGAGGTCGAAGGCAGAGAGCACGTGCGCGAGTTCGGCCTCGCCGAGCCGGTCATCGTGGGGCTGATGCAGCGCATGGGTGGCCGCTATCAGGTCGGCGGGCACGGCACCATGCGCTACCGTTTCGTTCTGCGCAACGCGGAGAAAGCGAATGTGGCACCTGCTCATCCATAGCGACGAGGACGTGCGCGACTTTGCCGGCGACGCGGTGCGCTCGGCCACCGCCGCCGTGCCCATCAAGTCCAACCCGATCAAGGTCGGCAATCTGGCGGAGGCCGAGCAGAACTTTTTGGACTGGGGGATCACCCAGTGCGATCTCGTCGTGGTTGAGGCAACCGCCCCCGTCACCCGCGAGGTCAGCGTCGGCGGCAGCACGCGCCAGCCGGTATTCGACTTCATCCGCCGCATCAAGGCGCAGCAGCCCGCCCTGCCGGTGATCGTCCTGGCGCCCTCGGCCGACGAGGTGCTCAGGATCTTCCTCACGGCGTTTCAGGCGACGGCGCACGTCGAGCTTCTGCCGGACTGGCGCGAAATGCTGCACAGCCGCGCTGAGGAGCTGTTGAAGAACATAGAGCCGCCGAGCGCGCAGAGGCGCCTGGAGCTCGACATCACGCTGGCCGGCAATCAGCGGACCAATTGGCAGATCCGGCGCACCGGCGACAGTTCGTTCAGTGATTTCGGCGAGCTTCACGTGGACGCCGAGGAGCTCAAACGCCTGGTGCGTCGGTCGAAAGGCCTCGCGAGCTACGTCGGGCGCAGCGACTGGCAGAGCGAGCTCTCCGACATCAGCGTCGACCTCGCCCGCCTGCTGTTCGACAACGCGCTCCTGAACCGTAAGCTGTGGCGCAAGTTTGTCGACCACAGGGCTCAGGTCGGCGGAGTGGAGAATACGCGGGTGCGCGTCACGCTCAACGACGATACGCATCCGGTGATGATCGAGGCGCTGAAGGACGATGACGATCCTGCCTTCTGGATGCTCCGGGCGCCGATCTTCCGCCGCTACGACCGTCCGATGGCCCGGTCTCCGCTCTTCAAGGATCCCGCCAGCCGCAGCGGCCCGATCAACTGCCTCGTGATCCAGGCCGACCCCGCGCCCGGCAACATACCCGAAGGCCCTTGGGCCGGATCGCTCGCGCCGCTGCCCGAGATCGAGGCCGAGGCGAACGACCTGGTCGCCATGTTCGAGCGTGTTCGCGACGCAGCCGGCGGCGGTGTGGTCGATCGGCTGTCTATTGCGGCCCTGGCGGGTGACCCCATCGGCGCGGTGATCGCCAAGCTGCGCGAGCGACACTGGCACATCGTCCATTTCGCCGGCCACGGCTTGGTCTCCCCCGCCACGAACGACGCTGCACTCGTTCTGGCGGCGGAACGTGGTGGCGTGTTGCGTGTCGCGGATCTCGCCGACAAGCTCGTTGGCACGCAGTTTCTCTTTCTCAACAGCTGTCGGAGCGCCGATTCATACTTCGTGATGCGGGCGGTGGAGAACCTCGTGCCTGCCGTTCTCGGGTTCCGGTGGGCGGTACCCGACACCAGCGGTGCGAACTTCGCGCGAGCGTTCTACGAGGCCTTGTTCGCCCGCGGCCAGCCGAGCTATAAGTACGTGGAATACGCTTTCATGTGCGCGCGCCGCGCGATCCACGACCGCGATTCGAGCGATCCGACCTGGGCATCGCCGGTGCTCGTCATGCAATTGCCCTAGCGGGCTGTTGAAACAGTAACGCGCGAGCGCCGGCGGGCTTTTTGCCGGAGCCGGCAGGGCGGAGCAGGTTCCGCGGGCCGGGCCGGTGGCTGCGACACGCAAGCTGCTTGCGCGTCCTGCGTCTCCTGATCTGGTCCTGCGGCAGTCCATCGCTGCATCAGGTGCGGGAGGTGGCCGCGAAAAGCGGCTGGCCGCGGACAGGCGAGCGTGACGTGCGCCGCATAGGGTCAACTCCCGGCGCGGCATGAGCGCCAGCACCGATGAAACACGTCGTGCGGTTGCAAGGTGAATTCTCGTTCCCAAGCGACCGTGATGTCCCGGCCATTCCGGTATGGCGACGGGCGAAGCACGTTGAGGGAAAATACGGGCCAAAGACGAAGAGCGACCCTTCGGCCTCTCGGCTGACACCGGTCGAAAGCTCGAGGCCTGCCGCCACCTATGACACAACCCGAAACGACCCCCGCCGCCAGTCCGATCGACCGCCTGCTGCGCTTCTACGAGCAGAACGAGCGCGTCGTCGACATCGCCTTCTTCGCCGGCGGGTTCCTGTTCGACGTGTTCACGCTGGGCCGGGCGGATGCCTGGCTCTTCATCGTCCAGCAGGTGCTCTATCTGGTCGCGGCCGGAGCGATTCTGCTGCACATCTTCTTCGACGCGGGCAAGCCGGCGCGCCAGCTGGAGGGGATGCCCGCGGTCAAGCGCTGGTATTTCGAGTATCGGATGGCGGCCGTGCACTTTCTGCTCGGGGCGCTGCTCAGCGTCTACACGCTGTTCTTCTTCAAGAGCTCGTCGCTGCTGGTCTCGTTCGCGTTTCTGCTGTTCCTCGTGCTCCTGCTGGTGGCAACGAAACGAAACAGCTTCAAGCGGCTCGGCCTGTCGTTCAAGTTCGCACTGCTCAGCGTCTGTCTGCTGTCGTTCTCCGCCATCATTGTTCCGGTCGCGATCGGCTCGATCGGTACGTTCGTGTTCCTGCTGTCGATGCTGGTCGGCACGGTTCCGGTGGCCATCATCCAGCGGCGCATCAAGATCCACGCACCCGAGCGCAGCGAGCAGGCGAGCCGGCAGATTGTGGTGCCCGTTCGGCCTCGTCCTGATCGCGTTTCTCGTGCTGTATCTGTTCCGGCTGATTCCGCCGGTGCCGCTGTCGATTCCGTTCATGGGCGTCTATCACGGCGTAGAGCGGACCGAGGACGGTTACCGCCTGACGCATGCGCCGGGATCGTGGCGGTTCTGGGAGCGCGGCGACGAGCTCTTCGAGGCCCAGCCCGGCGATCGGATCTACGTGTTCTTCCGCATCTTCTCGCCGGCTCACTTCTCCGACCAGGTGACGATGCGCTGGTACTGGAAGCCGGAGCGCGGACGCTGGATCCTGCAGGACAGCATTCCCATCGCCATCGTCGGCGGGCGCGCGGAGGGTTTTCGCGGCTACGGGTTCAAATCGCACTATCAGCCGGGCGAATGGAAAGTCGAGGTTGAAACGACCGACGGGCGCGAGATAGGAAGGGTCTACTTCACACTCGAGAACGCGCCGGAAGGGCCGCGCGTGATGCAGACGAGTATGCAGTAGCGGGGCATGCTTTCACCCTCTCAGCTCAACCGCCACGCCACGCCAACTCTCCCTGCCCTCTCCCATCAAGGGAGAGGGCGCGCCGGAGCGCGGAGCAGGGGCCCCGCTTTGCGGGGATGCGACCGCAGAGGCGCGCGCAACCCTCGACGCGAGATGCAACACCTCCTCTCCCATCAAGGGAGAGGGAGTCTCTTACTTCCGCCGTCCCGAAGCGTGAGCCGTTCAGTCCCCTCTCCCCTCGTGGGAGAGGGTTAGGGAGAGGGGTGTCTTGCTGCCTCCGGCTGGTTCCTGAGAGGGGCAATCGCTCCCGCAGGGTTACTTCCGGGGTCCTGCCTGCACCCACATGAGCGCCAGCGCGGCACTGGCGAACGACGCCAGGGCGCCGAGGAGCATCACGACCCGAAATCCCCGCACGAATGATTCGTTGATCGCACGCTGGAGGGTGGCGCGCACCTGCGGATCGAGGTCGTCCGAGAGCTCGATTCCGGCGAGCTTGTCGCGTTGCTGCGCGACAGTTTGGACGGCCTCTCGCGGCAGGTCCGCTGTCGCAAGTCGCTGATCGAGTGTGCGATCGAACGTATAGGCCATCGCGATGCCGAGCAACGCGACAGCCAGGAGCGCAGCAACGCGCGATACGGCGTTGTTGACTCCGGAGGCAATGCCGGCGGCCTCGGTGCCGACCGAGTTCATGACCGTGGTGGTCAACGGCGCTACTGTGATTGCCATCCCCAAGCCCAGCACCAGCGCGGCCGGGAAGAACGTCGACCAGTAGCTGCCGCCGATGGCGGGCACCGCAAACCATGCAAACCCGACGCCGGCGATGGCCGGGCCGATGACCAGCGGCCGCTTCGCGCCGAAGCGGTTCACCAGGCCGCCCGCCCAGCGCGACAGAAGGAAGAGGAGCAGGACGAACGGCAGCAATGCCGCGCCGGCCGCGGTGGCGGAATAGCCCTGCACCTGGACCAGGTTCAGCGGCAGGAAGAACAGGGAGCCGCCCAGCGCCGCATACAGCAGCAGCGTCAATCCATTGGCTGCAGCGAAGTTGCGGGACCGGAACAGGCCGAGCGGCAGCATCGGCGCCGGCTGGCGCCGCTCGACGAGGAAGAACGCGACGAGCGCGGCCACACCCAGAACCAGCGCTGCGATCACCGCTGCGTCGCCCCAACCGTGGGCGGAGGACTGGATCAACGCGTACACCACGCCGCCCAGCCCGACCGATGCCAGCGCACCGCCCGCCCAGTCCACGCCGGCGGCAGCGGTTGGGCTTCGGGTTTCCGGCACGTGCCAGTAGGTGAGAGCGAGAACGACGACTCCGATCGGCAGGTTGACGAGAAACGCATAGCGCCAGGACAAAGCATCGATCAAGTAGCCGCCCAGCACCGGCCCCAGTCCTGCGGTGATCGCGCTGTAGCCGGACCACGTGCCGATCGCCCTGCCGCGGTCACGCTCCGCGAACGACGCACTGATGATCGCCAGGCAGCCGGGCACCAGCAACGCCCCGCCGATGCCCTGCACGGCGCGCGCGACGATCAGCTGCTCGATGCTCGTGGCGAACGCGCACCAGGCGGATGCGGCGGTAAAGAGCGCCACACCGATGGCGAACACGCGCCGCCGCCCGAAGCGATCTCCCGCCGCGCCGCCCACCAGCAGCAACGCCGCCAGGAACAGAGCGAACGACTCGATGACCCATTGCGCATCGAAGACGCTCGCATCGAACTCGCGTTGCAGCGCCGGCAGCGCGACGTTGACCACAGTGCCGTCGACGAACACCATGCCGGAGCCCAGAATGGTCGCTGCAAGGATCCAGGGCGCAGCAGCGGGCGCACACGGCGCACCGGCCGGCGCCGACAGGACGACGCCCTCGTCACACGGGAGTTTGGTGAAGCTGGTCAAAGGCCCGCCAACCCAGAATCACGTCTCGACGGCAACCGCGCGGCGAGTGCGCCGAATGCACGCTCACCCAGCACGCGAGGGTGTCGCCCCGCCTGCAGCACCAGCCAGCCGCCGTCGGCTCCAGTCGTCTCCGTCGCGCCGAGCAGTTCGCGCAACGCGTCGAGCTCACTGCTTCCACCCACCACCAGCAGCACCGGTTTGCCAGGCTCATTCGCCGCGCCCTGCATGATAGTCGTTCGGAGCACGAGAGAAACGCCGGAGAGCCAGACGGCGGCATCTCACGGTACTGGCTGCAGCGGGTCTGCGCCTTTCGATACCGAGGCCTGATCTCAAATTCCGCTGCGCTGCGCCGAATTGAAACGACGCAGGCGGCTATGCCGAAGGCAAGGTCAAGACGTCTTGATCACCGTCTGCGTCCGCGACCGCACGTGCGGCGTGAACTGGTACCACCCGCGCATGGCCTGGAATTCCGGTGTCGTGATGGCTTCCGGGCCGTCGATCTCGTACACGGTGGTGTAGATGCGCTTGGCGGTCTTCTCTCGCCGGCCTTCGATCGACTCGGAAACGTCACCGACAGAGACGTAGCGCTGGCCTCGCCGCACGCCGGGGCACTTCAGTGCGTCGGGGAGATGGACTTGGTCGTACCAGCGGTTCCAATCGGCCTCGACCTTGGGGTCGACCTCGATTGTCACGATCAGAAGGCAGGCTGGGAAGTCGGACATCGGTTTCTCCTTATGGTTTGTACCCCTCACCCTAGCCCTCTCCCGCAAGGGGAGAGGGGATTGACCGTAGAGGAGGCTCCCTCTCCCTTGATGGGAGAGGGCTGGGGTGAGGGTGAAATGCACGCAAGCTATTCCCTTCATCCTGTCGCTCTCCCACAAAGGGAGAGGGGACTGACCGCTCGCAAAGCGAGAAGGAACAGGGCGTCCCCTCTCCCGCAAAGGGACACGAGAGATCAATACGGCCACACCCAGTCGGTGATCTCGGGGCGATCGGTGCCGTTCTCGTGCGCATAGGTCAGGTTGAGGATGATCTCGTTCTTCATCTTCTCCTTGAGATGCGCAGCCTTGGCTTGCAGCCTGGGCACGCGGTCGATGACGTCGATCACCAGGTCGAAGCGATCCACCTGGTTGAGGATGGCAAGCTCGAGCGGGGTGTTGATGTTGCCCTTCTCCTTGTAGCCGCGGACGTGGATGTTGTCGTGGTTGTGGAAGCGATAGGCGAGCTTGTGGATCAGCCACGGGTAGCCGTGGAAGTTGAAGATGACCGGCTTGTCGAGCGTGAACAGGCTGTCGAACTCGCGTTCCGTCGAGCCGTGCGGATGCTCCGTGGCCGGCTGCAGCTTGAACAGGTCCACCACGTTCACGAAGCGCACTTTCAGATCCGGCAGATGCTCGCGCAGGATCGCGGTCGCGGCGAGCGCCTCTTGAGTCGCGACGTCGCCGCAGGAGGCGATCACCACGTCCGGCTCTTCGCCCGCGTCGGTGCTGGCGCGCGCCCAGATACCGATGCCCTTCGCGCAGTGAACGATGGCCTCGTCGACGGTGGAGAACTGCAGGTGCTTCTGCTTGTCGGCAACGATGACGTTGATGCAGTCGGTCGAGCGCAGGCATTGATCGGCGACCACCAGCAGCGTGTTGGCGTCCGGCGGCAGGTAGATGCGCGTGACGCTGGGGCTCTTGTTGGTGACCAGGTCGATGAAGCCGGGATCCTGGTGCGAGAAACCGTTGTGGTCCTGGCGCCAGACCGTGGAGGACAGCAGGATGTTCTGCGACGAAACCGATGCCCGCCATGGCACATGGTTCTTGCAGATGTCCAGCCATTTGGCGTGCTGGTTGAACATCGAATCGATTACGTGCGCGAAGGCTTCGTAGGTGTGGAAGAAGCCGTGCCGGCCGGTCAGCAGGTAGCCTTCCAGCCAGCCGATCAGCGTGTGCTCCGAGAGCATCTCCATTACCCGGCCGTCGCGGGCCAGCTCGCCGCCGTCTGCATCTTCCGGCAGAAGGTCTGCCATCCATACCTTCTTGCTCACTTCATAGATGCTCTGCAGGCGGTTGGAGGCGGTCTCGTCCGGACCGAACACGCGGAAGCTCGTCATGTTGTCGCGCATCACGTCGCGCAGGAACTCGCCGAGCGGCTTGGTGTTCTCGTGCAGCACCTTGCCTGCGTCTGCGACCTTTACCGCATAGTCGCGGAAGTCCGGCAGCTTGAGCGCCTTGCGCAGGTGGCCGCCGTTGGCATGCGGGTTGGCGCTCATGCGCCGCGTGCCCTTCGGGGGAAGCTCGCGCAGCTCCGGTATCAAGCGGCCGTCGGCGTCGAACAGGTCCTCCGGCTTGTAGCCTCTCAGCCAGCTCTCCAGCAGCTTCAGGCTTTCCGGGTTCTGGCGCACGTCGGAAAACGGCACCTGGTGCGAGCGCCAGGAACCTTCGGCCTTGTGGCCTTTGACCTCCTTGGGTCCGGTCCAGCCCTTCGGCGAGCGCAGCACGATCATCGGCCAGCGCGGGCGCTCGGCCTTGCCGGTGTCGCGCGCCTTCTTCTGGATGGCGCGGATCTCGCCGATGGCGGCATCGAGCGTTGCCGCCATCTTCTGGTGCATCTCGGTCGGATCCGAGCCCTCGACGAAATAGGGCGTGTAGCCGTAGCCCACGAACAGCGCCTCCAGCTCCTCGTGACTGATGCGTGCGAGGACGGTCGGGTTGGCGATCTTGTACCCGTTGAGATTGAGGATCGGCAGCACCACGCCGTCGCGAACCGGGTTGATGAACTTGTTGGAGTGCCAGGCGGTGGCGAGCGGGCCGGTCTCGGCCTCGCCGTCACCGACCACGCAGGCGACGATCAAGTCGGGATTGTCGAGCGCCGCGCCATACGCATGCGACAGGCTGTAGCCGAGCTCGCCACCCTCATGGATCGAGCCGGGCGTTTCCGGGGTTACGTGCGAGCCGATGTGGCCGGGGAAGGAGAACTGCTTGAAGAACCTCTGCAGGCCCTCCGCATCTTCGCTTTTGTCGGGATAGATCTCGGAGTAGGTGCCTTCGAGATACGCCGGCCCGAGCACGCCCGGAGCGCCGTGGCCGGGCCCGGCCATGAAGACCACGTCGAGATCGTCGCGCTTGATGACGCGATTGAGATGCGTCCACACGAACGCCAGCGCCGGGCTGGCGCCCCAGTGACCGAGCAACCGATGCTTGACATGGTCTATGGTGAGCGCCTCGCGCAGCAGCGGATTGTCGCGCAGGTAGATCATGCCGACGGCCAGATAGTTGCACGCGTGCCACCAGGCGTTCATGCGACGCAGCTCGTCGGGTTTCAGCGGCGCGTTGCCGGTCTCGGCGGTCTTCGATTTGCCGGTGGCGGTAGTGGTGCTGGGCGTCATGGAACACCTCCTTCAAATTGAGGTTCTTCAGAGTTTCGTGTGGGTCCCGGCGACGCCGCCGACGGTTCCCTCCCCTTCAAGGGGAGGGCCAGGGTGGGGATGGGTGAGCGATGCGGCCTACCCATCCCCCTCCCGACCTCCCCCTTGAAGGGGGAGGAGAACACCGCGACATTGCATGGTTTAGCCCGTCCCTTCGACCCACACAATTGTCTGAAGAACCCAAATTGCATCTCGTGCGTCCATCCTGAGTAACCAACCGGCTCCTCCCCCTTCAAGGGGGAGGTTGGGAAGGGGATGGGTTTCCTACGTGTTCGACGCGGGCACCTTCATCCGCCCTCGATCCATTTGAGCGCAGCGACCCGATCGGCCGCACCGAAATTGCGCAGCTCCGCGCTCACGAAGTGGGTCGCAATCTTCGGTCCCAAGGCCAGCAACGGGCTATCAGAGACCACTGCGATGCGTCTGATCTTGCGATGGTGATCGCGCACGAAGCGCAGATGCGACAGCAGCGCCGCGAAATCCTCCCAGCCCGGAAACGACGGGGCCTCGAGCACAAGGCCCTTGAGCTCGCCGTGCTGCTCGATGTAGGGATCGACAATGGCAGCGATTGCGATGAAGTCCTCGGCGCGCAACGCGCCCTGCGGTTTGAGGATCAGGATTCCCTGCTCGCGCAGTAGTTCGTGCTGAATCATGGCTCAGGTCTCCGTAGTAACTCGCTGGTGACTGAAGCACGGCCGATTCTAGAGTCGATATGTGTCAAGACGTCAACATGGCATGCGGCGGGAGCTGCGGCCGGATCTCGATCTGCTAGGGACTTCAGAAAGCGGTGCACCGTGCTCGATGTGCGGATCGGGATCGGGTTGAAGAAATACGCTTCCGCCGGGGCCCACAGCATCACCCAGCCGATCACGTTGAACCCCTCCCCAAGCGCGTTGTTGATCAGCGGCGGCAGAAAGGTGAGTGTTTCGCTGCGGAAGACGGACGACACGCCCACGCAGATCAGCAGGATCAGCATCCCCCGCAGCAGCAGCCGTCCGGCCTCGCGTCGCATCAGGAGCAGCTGTGCGTCGTTGTCCTCGAGCTTGAGATTGCAATAGCGCTGCAAGGCGCTGCGGGTACGCTCGGCGAGACCGGGCTCGATCTTGTCGCTCGGAAGCAGCACCACGAGCTTGCGGGTGTTGCTCATCTTCCGCGCCGCCATCAGCTTTCGGACCACCCGCAGCAGAGCCGGTTCGCCCATGACTTCACCTTCGTGCTGCGCCAGAGGGTCGGCATCGGGGGCCGTGAACAGGTCCCGGATCTCGCCTACTTGCACCACCAGCTCCTCGGCATCGGCCATCGCGTGCATGCAAGCCTCTGTTCGAGTGGCACGCGACCGGCGTAGCCCCCCTGGTTTGAGCCTCGACGCACGACCCTATCACGTGCAGACGGCTCCCTCAAGCGACGCTCCGGGCCGGGGCACAGCAATGCAAAGCTGGTATCCTAGCGCCCCCGCTGCGGACGTCACCGCTGTCCGCTGACGGGATCCTGTCAAGACAATTGGAGACCACAGTATGAGAAAGCTCGTAACTACACTGTCTTTCGTTCTGTCTCTCGCCGGCACCGACGCCGTGTTGGCGGATCAGCACAACACCGGGGGCAGTCTCCCCAAGGGTGAAATCACCGACGCAGTAGAAGCGCAGGCCACGGTCACGGCCATCGACCAGAAGACCCGAATGGTCACGTTGAAGGGGCCGGAAGGAAAGGAGACCACCATCCACGTCGACAAGCGTGCGCGTAACCTGGCGCAGGTCAAGGTCGGCGATATCGTCAAGGTCGCCTACGTGCAACACGTCGCCTGGCAGGTGCAGAAACCGGGCGCGGGCAAGCCCAGCAGCGACGTGCAGGCCGAGCAGGCCGCTACCCGATCCGAGCCCGGCCAGATGCCGGCGGGGGCAGTGGGCCAGCGCGTCACGTTTGCTGCGACGATCGAGGCGATCGACCTGGCAAAAGGCACGGTCACACTGAAGGGCCCGCAAGGCAACAGCCAGACCATCAAGGCGCGCAACCCGGCCAACCTCAAGAAGGTCAAGGTCGGCGACGTTGTCGACATCACCTACACCGAAGTCGTCGCGATCAAGGTCGACCCGGCACCGAAGTAAGCACACTGCACCAGGGAGCTGGGCGGGGGGAGCCGGCTCCAGCTGTGCGGCAGCGAGGAGGATCGGCAGCGATTCGACGGTTCCTCGCAAGGCGACCGAACGTTCTACAAAGAGCGCTCCGCTTTCGCGACGAGGTCCTCCTTCGCAGGGACCTCGCTGCGCGGGCAACGCACGATGGCGACCGCAGCCCGAAAGTCGTCGCCGATGGCCAGCTCGGCCAGCGTCAGGTCGTTGACCGCGCCCTGGTGATCCGCGTCTGCCTTGATGCCCATCTGGGTGACCCGCAAGGGAGTACGGGTCAGCGAGACGTGCTGGTCCGGATGCGAGAACACGTCGTCGATGTGCTTGATGTAGCCGTCGAGCGTCGACAGGCTCGCCTTGGCCTCGACGTAGCCGTTCACCGTGTGCTTCAGATCGCGCTCGAGAGCCTTCATCTGGTCCCCGATCGTCGCCGGGTCCTTGACGATCCCCTCCATCCCGTCGCGCGCGAGATTGAGCAGGCGCATGCGCGCGCCGAGGTAGGCCTTGTGCTCCTGCAGCTCGGTCGCCTTCATGTCCACGGCGACGATGCGCGACAGCGCGACCTGGGCGAGACGCTGGAAAACGCGCCGCCCGATCTCCACGCGCGTCGCCTCCAGGGTTGCGCACGGCGCGACGATGCGATGGCCGGAGAAGCTCACGGTGACCTGGGCGACGTCGTGCTGCAGCCCGTCGCCCTCCAGCTTGGGCGCGAGAACGTTGCGCTCTTCCTTTTTCATGCCTAGCAGTGCGTAAGCCTCGTCGACACCCTGGTTGGACAGGTTCTCGAAGAACGCCCGCAGCTCGGTGCTGCGCCCCAGACAAGCCGGCACATCGTCGGCAGTGGCGAAGAAGGCGTTGACGCGCGGGTCACTGCTCCATGCCGCGCGTGTGAGCAGCAGCGGCTCGACCTCCTCGCTTGCTATCGATCGTAGATGCGCAATGCAGCAGCTCACGCATCCACTCAGCTTGCGCTGATAGCCGGGATTCATGCGCACGCGCGGCTCGACCGTCTCGACCACCAGCTCGACCATGTCGGTCGACGAGCTGCTTCTCGGCCGGATCGTCGGGAACCGAGCTCCGCCGCCGAACAGTGCAGCCGTTACGCGATCGAACAGGGAAGTACTCATGGGTCCTCGATACGGGGTCTGCCGAGTCCCTACTGCTTCTCGCCCTTGACCTTGTCGGCCGCCTCTTTGCGTGCCTGCTGCGAGTCGAGGATCAAGCGGTAGGCGATGTAGTACTTGTAGATGTTCGCCACATAGGTGACGGTCTCCTGCCCGATCTTTTCGGCGGCGACATACTCGACATTGTGGAACCAGACGTTCGGGTCGAGACCTCGCTTCGCCGCTTCCTTGCGCAACTGCGCCACCCGGCCGGGACCGGCGTTGTACGACGCGAATGCGAACAGCGCCTTGTCCAGCTTGGTCATCGGCTCGTTTTCGTAGAACTGGTCGATCATGAAGCGCATGTACTTGATCCCGCCGTTGATGTTGGGCTCCGTCTGGGAGATGTCGCCGACATCCAGCTCCTCGCCGGTCGCCGGCATGATCTGCATCACGCCGACGGCGCCCACGGGGCTGCGGGCGTTCTGGTCGAGCAGCGATTCCTGGTAGCCCTGCGCCGCCATCAGCAGCCAGTCCACGTCGTACTGGTCGCCGTACTTCTGGAAGAGTTGCATCAACGCCAGGAACTTCTTCCGCTCCTCCTTGGATGCCGCGTTCTTCACGTACTTGGTGCTCTTCAGATAGCGGGTGAGGATGCGCTCGCGGTCCTTTGCGTACTGCCCGGAAGTGGCCGCCGCGACGAACTCGTCGAGCATGCGCTTGAGCTGCGGGCTGTCCTTGCGGATCGCCCAGGCAATTTCGCTGCCGGTGCGCACCACCATATCGTCGTGGATGGTGATCTTCGGAAACACCTGCTTCCAGAAGCGCGCCTTGTGCCTGTCCACCACGATGATGGCCACCAGGCCCGCGCTGAGCATCTCGATCAGGTCTTCGTCCTCGAGTTGCTCGGGCGCCTCCTTCAGGGTCATGGGCTGCTTCTTTTCGGAGGCGAAGCGCTGGTTCAGGGCGACCAGGCTCTCGTAGTAGCTGGAGGACTTGCGCACGAAGACCTCCTTGCCTGCGAGGTCGTCGAGCGTGGCCACGCGCGGCGACGCGGGTCCGGTGAGGACCACTTCGCTCACATCCGTCGCGATCGGAGCCGAAAAGTCGACCAGCTGGCGACGCTCGGGAGTGATGGTGAGGCTGGCCGCGGCGATATCGCCTTTCCCCTCGATGAGCGCGGGCAGCAGCTCGTCACGCCCGACCGGGATGAAGACGAAGCGCACAGTCAGGTGCTTGTTCTTGAGCTTGTCGTCCCGCTCCAGCCGCGCGTTCAGGTCCTCCTCCAGCAGACGGAACGCGTCGTAGGTCGTGCCGCGCTGCCGGCCCCGATCCTGGAAGTAGGTGGTCTTGCTTGGCACGGTCAGTACGCGAATCAGCCGCCGCTCGATCATGCCGTCGAGGTCGCCTTTCCACGGCTGCATCATCGTCGCAGGATCGATGGTGAGGTCCTCGCGACTGGGCTTCTTGGTCGTCTGCGTCTGGGCAAAGACCGGTGCCCCGGCCGATAGCACGAGGAGCCCTGCGAGCCAAGCCAGCAGAGTGCGAGCGTGATGTAATGTGCATCACAAACCTTGTTCTTCGAAAATCGAGGCGTTCCCGGTACTGCCCATCGCTTGACCGGGGACGCAGCGGCGGGAGCGCAGTGCGGACGCGGATCCGCAACGTGGCAGACTGCGGCAGGGAAATCGGCAATTCCGTAATTATAGGTGAGAAATGAGCCGACACCAGGATGGCTGCTCAACGTTAACGCAAACCCTTCATGCAGTGGTTTTCCACGAACCGGCACAACCGTGGAGCCGCGACCAGTTGCAATCCGATGCTTGGAGATTCTGCTGGGCGTTGACAGGGACAAGTGCGAGGCGCACGGTGTTACAGTCCGCAGATGAACAGCGATAGCGATCATCCGCAGTCTCATTCCCGCCTTGGCGTGGCTGCGCCGCTACCCCAGGGAATGGCTGTCCGCGGACGTCGTCGCGGGGTTGATAGCGGCTGCAGTGGTCATTCCCAAGGCGATGGCGTTCGCCACGATCGCGGGATTGCCGGTCCAGGTCGGCCTGTACACGGTGTTCGTGCCGATGGTGGTCTACGCTCTGCTGGGCACATCGCGGCCGCTGAGCGTCAGCACGACGACGACGATCGCGATTCTGGCGGCAGCCAGCCTCGGTGAGGCGGTGCCGAACGGCGAGCGCTGCCGACCTGGCAATCGCCGGCGCTACCCTGGCAATCCTGGTGGGCGCCATGCTGGTGCTGGCCTCGCTGCTGCGCCTGGGCTTCGTCGCCAACTTCATCTCCGAGCCCGTGCTCGCCGGCTTCAAATCGGGCATCGGGCTGGTGATCATCGTGGACCAGATCCCGAAGCTGCTCGGCTTCCACATCCAGAAGACCGGGTTCCTGCGCGATATCGTCGCTGTCGTTCAGCACCTGCCGCAGACATCGTCGACCGTTCTGGTGCTGAGCGCTGGTGATGCTGATCCTGATGGTCGGCTTGTCGCGCTTCATGCCGCGGGCGCCGGCGCCCCTGGTCGCGGTCGCCGTAGGGATTGCCGCCTATGCATTCCTCGGCCTGCAGAACGCAGGAGTGGAAACCGTGGGAAGCATTCCGCGCGGGCTGCCGACCTTGGTCTGGCCGCAGCTCGACGCTTGTCGCGCAGATGTGGCCGGCCGCGATCGGCATCGCCCTGATGAGCTTCACCGAGAGCATCGCGGCCGCCCGCGCGTTCGCGAAACCCGGGGAGCCCCGTCCAGTGCCGAACCAGGAACTGCTGGCGCTTGGCGTGGCGAACGTCGCGGGCGGGTTCTTCGGCGCCATGCCTGCGGGTGGCGGCACGTCGCAAACGGCAGTCAATCGCCTTGCCGGCGCTCACTCACAGATGGCCGGAATCGTCACGGCGGCAGCGGCACTTGCAACGCTGTTGCTTCTGGCCCCCCTGATCTCGCTCATGCCGAATGCGGTGCTGGCGGCGATCGTGGTGGTCTACTCCGTCGGTCTGATCCAGCCCGGGGAGTTTCGCGAGATCGCCCGCGTGCGCACGAAGGAGTTCTACTGGGCCCTCATCGCCTTCGCCGGCGTCGCCCTGCTGGGCACGCTGAAGGGTATCGTGGTCGCGGTGATCGCCTCGCTGCTTGCGCTCGCCTACCAGGCGTACAACCCGCCGGTATACACGCTCGGCCGCAAACGCGGGACCGATGTCTTCAGAGCATCGTCGGAGGAGCATCCCGACGACGAGACCTGGCCCGGATTGCTGATCCTGCGGACCGAGGGCCGGATGTTCTTCGCCAACGCTCAGCGCGTCGGTGACAAGATGTGGCCCCTGGTCGAGCAGGCAAAGCCGTCCGTCATCGTGCTCGACTGCAGTGCCGTGTTCGACATCGAATACACGGCGCTCAAGATGCTCACCGAGGCAGAAGAGAGACTGCGGGCCGACGGCATCACGCTGTGGCTCGCGGCGCTCAACCCCGAGGTGCTCACGGTCGTCCAGCGCTCGAGACTCGGCGAGAACCTGGGCCGGGAGCGGATGTTCTTCAACCTGCAAGCTGCGGTCGAGAAGTACGAGCGGTCCCGGTAGGTCGCCCTGCGTGTGCCCAGTCTGGTGCCGGGCGGGGCGCTCACCTCGTCAGCCGGCGACGGTTTGAAACAGCCCCGGCAATTCCGTGAATGGAAGGATTGCCGTACCGTGACGCGTCTGGGCTGCGTCTCCAGCGTAGCGCTAGCGCGCCACCATTCGGTGGCGGTACATCATACTGCCGCGCAAACGCTCGCAACCCCTTGAGGAAGTCCTGGTTTACGGTCTCGCCTGGCCTTGATCTCGACTGCCCTGCAATTTGAAACTTGAAGTTTCAAATTGCAGGTAACGGGATGCGCATGGCCCTCGACCGTGCGAGCGGCACTCCCTCTCCCCTTGCGGGGAGAGGGCGCGCCGGACCAACTATCGGTCCGAGTACCAGCAGCGCTGGGGCGCGACGACCTACTCCACGCAGGTCAGCCTGAAAATGCGCTACCGGCCGAGCTGCTGGAGCACCTGCTTGGCCACCGACCCTTCAATCTGCATGCGCTGAGCGCTACCAGTCCATCACCGGCACCCACGCGCGCAGTTCTCGTCCTTGATAGACGTGCCCGTTGATGCGCTTGGCGAGCGCTTCGGCGGCGGCGCGGGTGGTTTCCATCTCGATGACCGCAGAGGGTGCACCGCTCTCATTGAGGAGCTGGATCGTTTCCGCGGACGCGAACGGCCGCAGCGCCTCGCGAATGCCTTCCTCGGTCACCTCGTCCGGGAGGTTGCCAATCACTATGCGCATCGATTCGTCCTCCGTTGCCGAGCTACTTCGCGACCGGCTGAACCGAGATCGCGACCGCCTCGGTGTAGGTGATGTCGACGAGGTCACCGACCTTCACCTTCTTGAGGTTGGCCGGGTCACGCGCCTTGATGACCTGCGAGTTGCCACCGGGCCCGGTCAAGGTCACCGTGCCGTTGGCGAGATCGATCGCGGTAATCGTGGCCGTCACGTTCAGCGTGCGGCCCACGGTCGCACCGGGCCTGGCGCCCGGTGGGGCGGTCGTCATCGAATCCTGCGCACTGACGCCGGGCGTGCCCTGGCCCGCCGGCTTCACCTGCCAGGCCACCGCCTCCGTGTACGACGTGATCACCTCGTCGCCGACTCTCAGCTGGGGTAGGTTCTTCACCGTGTCCGGCACCTCGAGGATGATCACGTCGCCCTTCTCGCCCTTCAGCGTGACCACGCGGTTCGGCAGATCGATGGCGGTGACGGTCGCGCGGGCCTTGACGACGTCCTCCATGCGGCCGCTGGGCAGTTGCTTTTGATTGGCACAGCCGGCGGCAAGTGCGATGGTCGCGACCAGGACCAAGCTACGAAATCTCATCGGTAAATCTCCCGTTGTTGAAACATCCGTGCGAAAGCGGTTCGGCCAGCCAAATCCTCACGCGCAACTACCTGAATTGTAGCAACAGCCGGATAGCGGGTGAGGGTGCGCTCGTGCTCCTTAGCGGATTCGCCCGAGGCAGTACGCGGCGAGGCCGTCAGCGGGTTGAGTCTTACGCCAGCCTCTGAAGCGGTACTCGACGCAGATCAAACGATTGGCAACTGCTGCAACTGGGAGTATGCGCTATAGTCGAGGACGCTGCATCCTGATAGTCAGAATACTAAGGGGAGGCATTGCCAGTGACATCGAAATTGACCGCCGAGTTTCTCGGCACACTTTGGCTGGTATTGGGTGGATGCGGCAGCGCTGTATTGGCCGCGGCGTTTCCCGAGGTCGGGATCGGCCTGCTCGGTGTATCGCTCGCATTCGGACTTACCGTGCTCACTATGGCTTATGCAGTCGGGCCCATCTCGGGCGGGCACTTCAATCCGGCGGTGTCACTCGGCCTGTGGGCAGCCGGACGATTTCCGGGTGGCCAGCTACTTCCGTACATCGTCGCGCAGGTGATCGGGGCCATCGCTGGTGCTGGCATCCTGTATATCATCGCCAGCGGGAAAGCGGGTTTCGACGTGGCGGCTGGCTTCGCCGCAAACGGCTATGGCGACCACTCGCCCGGCAAGTACTCTCTCGCTTCGGCTTTGGTCACCGAAGTAGTGATGACGTTCGGGTTCCTGATCGTGATCATCGGAGCAGTACACAAGCGGGCACCCGTCGGTTTCGCCGGTATCGCGATCGGACTGGCGCTAACCCTCATCCACTTGATCAGTATCCCGGTCACCAACACTTCGGTGAATCCCGCGCGCAGCACGGGTCCAGCTCTCTTCGTTGGCGGTTGGGCACTCGCGCAACTATGGGCGTTCTGGGTTGCACCGATCGCCGGCGCGATCCTCGCAGGATGGGTATCGCGTGCGATACTGGATGCGGAATCCGAACCTGCGGTAATCGGGGAACCGCGGCGCAGCACGGATTGACTGCTCAGGCTCGAGCCGGCATTCCGAACTCGGCCATGCGCAGCCACTTCTCGATTCGCCTGCGGGACAGCATCGCGGATTCTATTCCGAAACACAGGGCGGCACATCGCTTGCGGGCGCCCTGAGGGCCAGTACGACGTTGCCAGAGCAAGATTCAAAACCGAAGTGGACCGACTTCCCGCCAAGCAGAACAGTCTGCAGCCGAAGACAGGCGCCCGGCGATACAGGCCGCGGCACGGGGAACGACCTGATACTCTCGGGATCTCAGTACCAAGTGTTCCGACCCATCGAGCCAAGTGACGACTGCTACCTTCGGGCAAAGCTCGCGCGCAACGTGCCGTTCGGCAGATAGGAGACGCCCAGACCCGGCAACGTAGTAGACGCCGTAACTTCGACGAGGAGGGGGCGGTGAACAATCCATTGCAGAAGCGTGTTGGCGGGTGGTGGCGCTTCGTTGTCATCGCCACCACCTGGGGTGCAACGTGTACCGCGTTCGGCTGGATCTATCCGGAGCACCGTGACATAGCGGTGCTCGCCGTCCAGGACCTCGACCCGGAACGCAGGGCCGAGTTCGATCGCTTGTGGCAGGAAGCGCGAGTTGGCGACGACCCGCGCATGTGTGCCATCGACGCCGACCCCGCGCAGGGGGTGACACCGCCGTGCATCGACTGGGCGGCGCTCTCGGCCATTGCCGGCGATCACTCATGTTCCAGCGCGGACATGCTCGAGAACCGTTCGCAAATCGGAGTGGATCCTCGTCGTTGCGGACGTCGGCGCTCAGCTCAAAGTGGATCTGGCGCAGATTCCAGTGACCGCGCCGGTGGAGCAGGCCGGACAGACCTCCGACGTGGTTGGCGCCGCACAGCGACGGCTCGCCGACGAGGTAAGTCGCAGTAAACGGCTGAACGCTCTGCGCTCGGCCGACACGCGGATGCAGCGAGCGGATGTGCAATACGCGACGCGCGCGGACGCCAACCTCGCCCATTTCCTTCTGCCACGTCCCGACACCAATCTCGATCCCATGGCGTATGGGATGCTGGCTCTGAAGCCCGGCTCGGAGCTCAACGCGATCGGCGTCTATGCGTGGTACCACATCAGCGCCCTGCAGAAGGCGAGCCGGCTCGCCAACGACAACCTCTCGCCCGAGGAGCGGCGTGCGCTGGCGCGCGCCATGATGTTCGACGAGGCGTTCGCGCTGCACTTTCTGGAGGACGTCTTTGCAGCGGGTCACGTGGCCGGCAGCTGGGGAGGGGTCTCCCAGCGCAAGGGTACCCACGACTATTACAACCAGAACGGGCTCGAGGTGTTCACGTGGAAAGGACGCGACAGGACGCTCGTTCTGATGGGCGATGCGCACATGCGCCCGCAAGACGCTGCACTCGCCGCGCAGTCGGTGCGTAAGAGTATCGCTGAGGTGCTGGATGCGGCTGCCGGACGCCCGCAGGACTATACCCTCCCGCGGACGGCAACCGCTCCGGCCAGCCCGGATGCGTTCGACATTTGCAAGAGCGCTACGTTTCCCGACCGTGGCGTTGGCCTGGGCACCGGTAAGGGGCAGTACGGCAAACCGCTCGCAGAAGTGGTGCTGGAGACTCCGGTCCCGGGACTGGGCCCCGGGTTGGGTTCGCTCCCGCGTGCACGCAGCGAGGTGGGTGCATTCATGGGGCTCGCCGCATCGATCTCCGGTCGTGCAGTGGACGGAGGCTTCGAGGAATCGCAGGATGACAAAGGCTTCGTTGGCGGCCTGGACCTAGGATTTCGTGTCGGATTGGGATTGGAGGGGGCGCTGGGCGATGCAGGGGATGGACTCGCCTTTCTCCAGCTCGGCTACACCGTTGATGGCGCCTCCACGAACACGTTCTCCGAAACGGGTCTGGGCACGCTCGAAGGCAGCGTCAGCGCCGCGATCCCCGCGCGATCCGGACTGTCGACGCGAATCCGGATGCCCTATTACCTCATTCCAGGCGACCTCTTGTTCCTGTCGCCGATGTATTTCTTCGATCGGGACAAGTACACCCGGCTTGCCGTCACCGCCAGCAATGGCGGTCTCCTGGGCCTGCAGAGGGCCTGGGCCACGCGCTTCGGCCGTTTGCAGTTCATGCTGGGACGCGAGCTCGGCGTAACCTTCTACGGGTTGTGGGATAACACGCAGTTGCTCGCCCCGCCCGTTCCCCCTCCAACGTCGGGCGGGTGGTCAACTTCAAGTCAACCTACTTCGAAGTGCCCATCTTCGAGTACCGCCCCTACCGTGCGTTCTCCGCGAACCAGAGCTCGGCGATCGTGCTGCAGTTCTTCGCGGGCGCGGACGTGCCGTACGGTGAATCGGTCGCCGCCCCGCCAGGCGCTCCGCCACCTAAACTCGACACCGTCTGGTCGCTCGGCGTGCGCATGACGTTCGACTGGAGGTACTACTGGAAGTGACGCCGTTGGCTCGTTAAACGCCATTCGCCGTCCTCTTCAGTTTCCTCGCGCTGATTGCCACACCTTTTGGCCGGTTTCCCTCGCATGCCAGATGGGCCATTGTCCGATAGACCGCTGTTCTGATTGACCGTGCTCTCACGGAGAGCGTAACCTCTCATGCGTTCGTGAAAGCTTCAATAGAACACGAGAGTCGGAGGATGCATTCCAGATTTTCCACCACCGCATGCGGTGGACCCGCGACGGTGAAACCGAGCTTGGTTGCAGTCATCGTGGCAATGATCGGGCTCGGCGGATGCGCGAGCGCACCGCTGGCGCCATATTCCGTCGATACCCCTCCGCTCGTCCTCACCACGGCTGCGCAGGCGGGCGGTCAGGACAAGCGCGGACGCTTTCGCGAGATCTATTGCGCTGTCCTGCAGACACGCGCCAGCGAGATCCCCGATTACCGGCCTTGCGACCAAGCGCTGACACGGGTCGGGACTGAGCCGCCAGGGGCCGGCCAGGCAGTGGACCTGGGGACGTCGAAACGCCACCTCGTCGCCGCCATCGTGCCCGGAATCGGGTATGACTGTTTCGCAAAGTGGCTGGAGGCGCCCGGAACGGCTGCCAAGCACGTGCGCACGTTCGGGTACGACCAGGTGTTGATCAAGGTCGACGCCCTCTCCGGCTCCACCCACAACGCGCGCCAGATCCGCGATGCCGTGATGGCGATGGACCTGGGAGCCGGACCGCCGCGCCTCGTTCTCCTGGGCTATTCGAAGGGCGCACCCGATATACTCGAAGCGGTCGTCGCCTATCCCGAGATCCGCAGTCGCCTGGCCGCAGTGGTGAGCGTGGCCGGCGCGGTGGGAGGCTCTCCGCTGGCGAACGAGTCCGAGCAATATCAGGCGGACCTGCTGCGCTATTTCCCCGGCGCCACCTGCGATTCCGGCGACGGCGGGGCGGTGGCCGCCTTGCGGCCCAATGTGCGCAAGACCTGGCTTGCGCAGCACCCGCTTCCAAACGACATACCCTACTACTCGCTAGTCACGTTCCCGCAGCCTGAGCGCATCTCGTCGAGCCTCAAGAAGAGCTACAACAAGCTGAGCCAGATCGACGGGCGCAATGACAGTCAGATGCTGTTCTACGACCAGCTCATTCCGGGCGGGACGCTGGTCGGTTATGTCAATGCCGACCACTGGGCGCTGGCGGTGCCGGTTGCACGCTCGCATTCCGTTGTCGGGACGCTTTTCGTCACGCAGAACGCCTATCCGCGCGAGGCGCTCTTGGAAGCGCTGCTGCGCTTCGTCGAAGAGGACCTTGCCACGGGGGTCCAGCAGAAGTGACGACAGAAGGTTTACCTGCAGCCAAGCGGCATGTCGTGTGCGACCTTCTGGCCGCTAGGAGGCATTGTCCTGCCTCTTCCAGGTGTCGTCGGGATCAAACCGCTTTATCGCGTGCACCTTTTCTGCTGTCTGCGGGCCAAGATCCTTTTGGTACACCACTCCGTTGTAATTCGTCATGAATGTCATCACACCGGTGTCGCCATACTTCACCGGCCATGCCACGATCGCGAACCCGCCGATCATCTTTCCCCTGATCTGGTAGTCGAAGGCACCGCCCGCAGCATGGGGCCCCTGCGCTGTGAGAATGCGATAGTGGTACCCGTGGTATCCGCTGCCCTTGGCATACCCCTTGGTCTGCGCCTCTGCAACGAGTTGACCCAGTGGACTGGGGTTCTCCCCCGCGCCGGTTTTCCAGTACAGGCCGTCCTTCCTGCCCGGCGCGCTGGCAATCTTCGGCGCGTATGCCCCGTCTGGATTCCGCGTCGCGTACTCGCGCTGCGCGTCGTAGATCGCGAGGATCACCTGTTCGGCGGCAAGCTCATTGCGGCCGATGCGGCGAATCCGCATCTCCTCGGCACCGGCCTTGGTGTCGAAGCGCCAGCCGGCACCCGCTTTGACGATCGGGATGGGCAGGGTCCATCCGTCGGTGCCGACTTCGAGCAGCGCCTTGTCCGGACCCGCTGCCACGACCTTGTGCCCCTTCGCCCAGGCCTCGAGAAAGCGCAGCGTAGCCTCGTCATTCTGAGGTGGTATGTAACGGCGCATGTCCGGACCCAGTATCGTCCTCATGGCCGGCATGTCGCTGGTCACCACGGCGTTACCGAAGGCATCCGCGGCCGCCTCGGGCGATGCGAACCTCTGCTGCTCGCTTGCCACTGCCACGGGCGCCGTCACGAGCGCAAAGACCAGCGCGACGGCCAAGCTGGGTCTGCGAAGTTCAAGTCCCGTCCTTAGAACGGCCGCTGGGCGGGACACTCGGATGCTGGATAGATCCATCATGTTCTTCTCCTTTAGCGTCGACGTCCGCCGCCGCCACCACCACGCGCGCCGCCGCCACTGGGCCGCGAAGCGCCCGACGATGGCCGACCTGCAGAGCTTGCACGATTGCCACCAGCAGAGGATGTGCTCGCGCGTCCGCGATCGGAGTCGCGCTGGGTCGCGGCACCGGCTCCCACGCCCGAGAACGCTCCGCCGCTGTCGGGCCGCCGATCCGAAACCCCGCCGCCTGCCCCTCCCGGCAACTGGCTCGCCCCCGGTCCGCGGTCGCCCGCTCCGCCGCCTGGCGGTCCACCGCCGCCCGGTCCGCGGTCTCCCGCTCCGCCGCCTACCTGTCCACCGCCGCCCGGTCCGCGGTCTCCCGCTCCGCCCCGCCCGGTCCGCGGTCTCCCGCTCCGCCTCCGCCCGGTCCGCGGTCTCCCGCTCCACCGCCCAGCTGCCCGCCTCCGCCCTCGTGGCCACGGTAGTCGCGCCGCCCATCAGCGCCGGGCGCTCCGCCCGCATACTTGTTGCGCGTTCCCTGATCGCGGTACGAGACACCCTTGCGATGGGACGGGTCGTGCTGCCAGCTTGACTTGCCCCCCTCCCCGCGATTGACCGTGCGATCGGAGTTGAAACTGCGGTCGATGTTGGTGGCGCGGTCGATGTCGATGTTGACGTCGTTATTCCCCCAGTTGCAGCCACCGAAGATCGCGCCAACTGTTGCGACGCCCAGACCGAAGGCGAACCCAGCGGCGAGATACCCGCCCGGATAGTAGGCAGCCGGAGGCGGCCAGTAGTACGGCGGGTAGGTGGGATACGCCCAGGCCCCGTACACCACCGTCGGGTTGTAGGCCGGGACGTAGACGACCTGCGGATTGGCGGGCTCGACTTTGATGATGGTCTGCTGAGTGGCGGGCTCCTGCTCGACGATGACCTTTTGCTGCTCGTTCGACTCGAGGTTTCCGGCCTGGTGCGCCTGTTGCCGCAGCCGCTGGGCCGCCTCCATCACATCGGCCTGCTGCGACAGAAAGGCGTCACCCAGCTTCTGGGTCCAGTCCAGCTTTTCGTTCATGGGCATGAGAATTTGAGGGAACGCCACCAGGGACTTCACGCTGACGTCCCAGGTCTCCTTCTCGACCGCCTTGACCGCGGCGTCGCCCGTGATCTTCGGATTGGCCTGCACCCAACGCGCCGCTTGCACGATCTCCAGCGGATAGGTGGACGCCATGAGGACTTGCGAGAACAGGGCGTCGGGATAGAGCGCGATCGGCGCCACCAGCGCCTCGATCTCCTCCGGCTTGAGCGGAGGTTTGTCTTCCGTCTGGGCGGCGGCGGGCAACGCCCCCAGCAGCGCGCCCAGCAGAAGCCATCCCACGGTGCGATGAACAATGTTCATATCTGCTCCTTTACTCCGCTTTGTTCTTGTGTTCCGTACGGCGACGGCTCTCGCTCGCGGCTCGCCATTTTACCCAGACGAAGATCGGGATGCCCGCGATGAGCAGCAAGAATCCCCAAAAGACGATTTCCTGCCCCGACCCGAAAATCGCCCAGGCCGAGTAGAGGAAAGCCGCCGCAGCGAGCAACGCCACGCGTACCAGCTCGGGTGGCGCGGTGTACCGCGCGGGATCCCGCACGTACAGCATCAGCTCGGCGAGCGCGCAGAAAATGTAGGGCACCAGGCTGGTGAGCGCTGCCAGCAGGATGATGAAGCTGAACTGGTCGACCAACCCTTTGCTGAAGCTCATTGCCACCAGTCCGCTGGCCAGCAGGTTCGAGACGATCAGCGCGAAGGCCGGTGTGCCACGCGCCGACATGTTCGCGAAGCGCGGCGGGAAGACCCCATCCCGCGCCGCTGCAGACGGCACCTGCCCGGTGAGCAGCGTGAAGCCGTTCAGCGTGCCGAAGGTTGACACGCACGCGCCGATTGCGACCAGGATCCCCCCTACGCTCCCCCACATCGCGCTCGCAACGACGGCCAGCGGTGCACTGGACTGCGCCAGCTCGCTCAGTGGAATCGCGCCGAACGCAACGATGGTAACAAGGATATACAGCGCGGCGGCGAACACGGTGCCGACGATCGTAGCGCGAGGAATCGTGACCTCCGGGTGGCGCACGTTGCCCGCCGGCACCGTAGCCGACTCGAGGCCCAGGAATGCCCACAGCGTGAGCGCCGCGCACGCCGCGACTGCGGACAGGTCGCTGGAGCCGCTCGTGTTCCAGGGCGTGAACCGCGCCGGATCGACGTACGCCAGCCCCACGACGGCGATGAGAATGAGCGGCACGATCTTCAGGAGCGTCGTAACGATCTGTACCGCGCCGGCCTCCTTCACGCCGCGCACGTTCACCAGCGTGAGCAGCCAGATCCCGGCCAGCGCAACACTCAGGCCGAACAACGAGTTTTGCGACCACTCGGGAAAGAAGTAGCCGACGTAGCCGGCAAACGCGACGGCGACGCCGGCATTGCCGGTCCACAGCGTGATCCAGTACCCCCACGCGACCAGGAAGCCGGGAAACTCCCCGAAGCCGGCCCGCGAATAGGCGTAGGGACCGCCGGTGGCCGGTACCAGGCGTGCGAGGCGCCCGAAGACGATCGCGAGGACGATCGCACCGGCGCTGGTCACGATCCAGCCGAGCGTCGCGATCGGCCCGTATGCCGCGAGCGCCGCCGGGAGCAGGAATACGCCCGAGCCGATCATGTTGCCCACGACCAGCGCCGTGCATGCGAGCAAGCCGAGCTCGCCACTGCGCGCTTGTGTCTCGGCTGGCGCAGTGCCGGAGCCGGTGGAGGACATCGATGCCTTTGCAGGCGGCGACCACGCCGCGTTCGTCACAATTGGGGCAAGGCGTGTCAGCGCTTCAGCGCTGTGCCCGGGATTCCACGACCGAAGCTGCGGCGGCACAATGCCGGTCGCGCTGGCCGTCACTGCACTCTTTCCGTACAGCGATGGAAGACTTCGCCTTGCTCATGCGGCGTAAACGATGCCGCTTTCCTTGGACGACACCGTGGTCCCCGCCTCTCCGGCGATGATCTTGCCGAGATCGGCGAGCGCGCCGATCGCTGCACGCTTGCCGGTGGCCGAGGCGAACTGGCACGCCGCCTGCACTTTCGGCCCCATCGAGCCGGCTGCGAAAGGCATCGCCGACAGCGCGGCCGGCGAGGCCCGCCGGATCGCCTTCTGCGTGGGTTTGCCCCAGTCTACGTACACCGCTTCGGCATCGGTGAGCATCACGAACAGATCGGCGTCCAGATCGCGCGCCAGCAGCTCGGAAGCGAAGTCCTTGTCGATCACGCACTCGACACCGGCCAGCTTGCGGTGGGCGCCGGGCTCGTACGCGGTCGGGAATGCCCGCCGCCGCCTGCAGCGATCACGATGGTGTTGTGCTCGAGCAGCCACTTGATCGGACGCAGCTCGAAGATGCGCTTGGGCTCGGGCGAGGCCACCACGCGCCGCCACTTGTCGCCGTCCTGCTTGAACACCCAGCTCTTGTCCTTGGCGATGCGATCGGCCTCCTCCTTCGCATACACTGGTCCGATGAACTTGGTCGGGTTCTGGAACGCTGGATCGCGGGATCGACTTCGATCATGGTGAGCAGGGTCGCAAAGGGCCGCTCGAAGGGCAGCAGGTTGCCCAGCTCCTGCTCGATCATGTAGCCGATCATGCCCTCGGTCTCCGCACCCAGCACGTCCAGGGGATAGGTCTCCACCTTCGTGTACGCGGAGCCCTGCAGAGCGAGCAGGCCAACTTGCGGGCCGTTGCCGTGGCCCACCACCAGCTGATGCTCCATCGCTATCGGCGCGAGCGCCTCGGCGGCGATGCGCACGTTGCGGCGCTGGTTCTCGGCGGTCATGGGCTCGCCCCGCCGCAGGAGGGCGTTGCCGCCAAGCGCTGTGACGACCAACATTTGGCTAGTCTCCCAGCGTTGCGACGAGGATCGCCTTGATCGTGTGCATGCGGTTCTCGGCCTGCTCGAAGGCGATGTTGTACTCCGACTCGAACACCTCGTTGGTCACTTCCAGGCCGTTCGAGATGCCGTAGGTCTCCGCGATCTGCTTGCCCAGCGCGGTTTCGGTATCGTGGAACGCCGGCAGGCAGTGCATGAACTTGACGTGCGGGCTGCCGCTCGCCTTCATGAGGGCGTCGTTGACCTGGTACGGCAGGAGCAGATCGATGCGCTCCTTCCAGACCTCTTTCGGCTCGCCCATCGACACCCACACGTCGGTGTGAATGAAGTCCACGCCTTTGGCCGCCGCCTTGATGTCGTCGGTGATGGTCAGCTTCGCACCGTAGCGCTTTTCGAGGTCGCGTGCGATCGACACGAACTCGTCGGATGGCCACAGCTTCTTCGGCCCGCACAAGCGCACGTCCATGCCCATCAGGCAGCCCACGATCATCAGCGAGTGCCCCATGTTGTTGCGCGTGTCGCCGAAGAACGCGTAGCTGATCTCGTGGATCGGCTTGTCGCTGTGCTCGCGCATGGTCATGACGTCCGCGATCATCTGGGTCGGGTGGTACTCGTCGGTGAGCCCGTTGAACACCGGCACGCCGGCGTACTTCGCCAGCGTCTCCACACCGTGCTGGCTGGCGCCGCGGTACTCGATCGCGTCGTACATCCGCCCCAGCACGCGGGCGGTGTCCTTGAACGACTCCTTGTGCCCGATCTGCGATCCGGCCGGGTCGAGGTAGGTGACGTTGGCGCCCTGGTCGTAGCACGCCACCTCGAAGGCGCAGCGGGTGCGCGTCGAGGTCTTCTCGAAGATCAGGCAGATCTCCTTGCCGTCCAGGTGCTTCTGCTCGGTGCGGGCGTACTTGGCGCGCTTGAGGTCGCGCGCAAGGTCGAGGAGGTAGCGGAACTCGCGCTGGCGATAGTCCTGCACGGTCAGCAGCGAGCGGTTGCGCAGATTCAGGCTCATGATGGTCTCCTTACATGGTCTTTCAGATTCGTGGCTACTGGTCAGCTCCCACCACCCCGTCACGCTCCGCGTGACACGGCTCCTCGGGCAGGCTCCCTCCACCCCGCCCTCTGCGGGGGCACCCCTCCTCGGGCAGGAGGGGAGGGCTCTTTTCTCCCCGCCTCTCACGAGGCGGGGTGCCGGCGCAGCCGGCGGGGCGGGGAGGGGTAGCGCACTCCGCCTCAATACGCCGGATCCCGCGAGATCGGGCAGGTCATGCAGTGCCCGCCGCCTCGCCCGCGTCCCAGCTCCGAGCCGCGCACGGTAATGACTTCGACTCCGGCTTTGCGCAGCAGCGTATTGGTGTAGGGATTGCGATCGTAGGCGACCACCACGCCGGGCTCCAGCGCCACGACGTTGTTGCCGTCGTCCCACTGCTCGCGCTGAGCTTGCCAGGCATTGCCGCCGGTCTCGACCACGCGAAGCTCCTTCAAGCCAAGCGCCTCCTTCACGACGTCGAAAAGATGACCCTTGTCGGCATGGACCTCGACCGCACCGTCGGCGCCGGGGCGTGCGCTGTAGCAGCGGATCTGGTCGACGACCTCGCGGAACGCGGTGCACACGTCGCGGTTGCAGAAGCTGAACACCGTGTCGAGATGCATGGCCGCACGGCTCTTGGGCATCAGGCAGCCGATCACCCGTGTGGCCGCTTTGTGCTTGAACAACTGCTCGGCAACCTGCAGCACCGCCTGGCGCGTGGTGCGCTCGCCCATGCCGATCAGCACCACGCCCTTGCCGATCGGCATGACGTCGCCGCCCTCCATGCACGAAGCGCCGAACGAGTCGTCCGAATCGCCCCACCAGATCGTGAAGTCACCGCCCTTGAAGCGCGGATGGAACTTGTACACAGCGCGCTGCAGCAGGGTCTCGGGCTTGCGGGCGGGCCAGTACATCGGGTTGCAAGTCACGCCGTTGTACATCCAGCACGACGGGTCGCGCTGGAACAGCGTGTTGGGGACAGGCGGGATGATGAACTCCGTTTCCCCGTAGGCTTCCGCCAGCATCGTGGTGATTTCGCTCTTGGGGAGGTCGACGACGGCGATGCCGCCGATCAGATGCTCCGCCGAGCTTCTCGGCCGGCATCTCGTTGAGCCAGGGGCGAATGACCTGGGCGGTCCCCATCCCCACGTCGTTGACAGTGATCCGGCGGTCCAGCACCCAGGCGCGTGCCTCCTTGTCCTCGAGCGTCTTGGCCAGCAGGTCGTGCAGGTCGAGCACTTCGACGCCGCGCTCTTCCATCTTGAGCACGAAGTCGTAGTGGTCCTTGCGCGCCTCCTGCACCCACAACACGTCGTCGAACAGCAACTCGGCCGCGTTGCCGGGCGTCAACCGCTGATGGGCGAGCCCGGGACGGCAGACCATGACCGTCCGCAACTTGCCGACTTCGCTGTGCACTCCGAATTTCTGCATGCTTGGCTACCTGTGACTCGGTGGTGAAATTCAGCGCTTCGCGGAAGGCGATCAACCGGAAGAACTCGAGCGCGCTCTCGTCGGGCGCGCCGAACCATCTCGCGTACTGGGCAGTGAACTCCTTGGACGTGAAGATGCGGCTCAGGGTTCGGTCCACGACGAGACGAAAGTCGTCGTCGTCCGCTGCAACACCAGGCCCAGGGGTTCGTAGGTGAACTGGCGATCGAGGACGATCAGCGCGCGCGGCCGACGCGCTGCGCCGCGCGGCGTCCAGAAGAATCGCACGGTTTCCGAACAGCACGTCGGAGGTACGGTTCAGCACCCGCTGAACGCCGTCGTCGTAGCTGTCCACCGGAGCGACCGTCGCCGTGAGCCTGAACGTGCTGAGCCGTTCCGCCAGCCAGCTTCTCGGCGGTCGTATTCGCGACCACCGAGAACGTCTTCCGCTGCAGCATCTGGCCGGGCGAAGCGCGCCAGAACGGCCGCGGCGTCGCCTGCGCCCTTGCTCAGGACTTCCCGCAGGCCTGTCGGCGAGTCCGCGCGCAGAAGCGCGCCGATCCCGTCGGCGAAGATCGGGATCGAGAAGTCGACGACCTCCTGCCTGCGCGCAAGGTCGCGCCATCCGCTCCGCACAGCAGGTCGACCCGGTCCTGCTGCACGGCGCGGAAGCGCTCTTCGATCGTCACCGGGACCCACTCGACGGATAGCGCTGGCAGCTCCGAGCTCGGTCCTCACCTGATCGGCGATCGCTCTGGCACAGCTCGACCGAATAGCCCGTCGCCTTGCCGGATTCGTCGCGGTACGACAGAATGGCCGTGCGTCGGCCCGATACCCCAGCGTGAGCTTGCCCGCCTGCCGCACGCGGTCCAGCGTGCCGGCCGCTACCTCGTTGAGCGGGAGGACGACAGCTAACGCCATTGCGAGCAGCGTCCACAGTCGTGAATCACTCCTTCCCCCTTTCAAGGGGGAAGGCGGGGATGGGGGTCGAATCCCGCGTTGCCCCGGTGCGGGCATTCCACCCCCACCCCAGCCCTCCCCCTCAAGAGGGGGAGGGAGACGTTCTTGTGAGTCCTCCCTCTCAGCAAGGGTAAGGACCGCTCTCTCCCAATCGCGCCCTTTTCATATTGCTTCTCCTCTCCGCGGTCAGTGCGTTCATGGTCAAGCCGCCTTTGCCAGTGCTGCGACGCCAGGCTGTCCCGCAGATGGTGCGCCGGTAAAGCGGGGTGCGATGAAACCCCAGATCAGGAAGCCGAGTCCCATTACCAGCATGCCTCCCATCACCGCTTGCAGGCCGGAAGCCCACAAGGCGTAAATGCTGTAGACGATCGCCACCACAGCTATCGCAACGTTGCGCCGATAGATCGGCTGGGGAACACGGGCGGCCTGCATGATCACCTCAACGCCGAGAGGCGCGACGATGTAGGGAATCACGTTGGTCACCACGGCGAGGTTCACCAGCGCGCTGAACTGCTTGCTGAGATTCGGTGAAATCGTCGACAACGCCATGAGCGACTGCACGACGCCCATGATCACCATGCCGATAATCGGCGCACCCATCGAAGTCACCTGCGAGAAGAACTTCGGAAACATGCGCTCGTCCGCCGCGGCTTTGGCGGTCTGCGCGAGGGTGAATTGCCAGCCCAGCAGCGAGCCCACGCAAGCCATGACCGCGAGCCCCATGACGATCGTACCCACGGTCTCGTTGAACATGTGGGCGTAGGCAAGGCCGAACGGGCCAGTCGATTTGGCCAGCTCGGCATTCGGCACGATGCCCTGGATCACCGTGGTCGACAGGATGTAGATCGCGGCGGCGCCGAGCGTCCCCAGCATGCAGGCCAGGGGCACGTCGCGTTTGGGGTTCTCCACCGCGGCCGAGTTCTGCGCCGCCGACTCCATCCCGAGGAACGCCCACAGGGTGAGCGAGATGCTCGAGCCGATGCCTTCGCCCAGACTGAGCCCCTGCGGGTTCCAGGCTGCCGCAAACGTGTCGCCCTTGAACCAGAACCAGCCGATGATGGAGATCAATCCGACCGGCAGGATGACGCCCCACACAGTGACCGCGCCGATGCGCCCCGTGAGACTCGGGCCGCCGAAGTTCGCGACTGTGGTCAGCCAAAGCAGCGCAATGACGCCGATGCAGGTGGCGATCGGCGTCGACGAAAGCCAGGGAATAAACGAAGTGAGATATCCCACCGCCGAGATCGCGACGGCGACGTTCGCGATGGCCAGCGACAGAAAGTACAGGAAGAACACCTGAAAGTAGCCCGCCTTGCCGTAGGCGTCCTCGGCGTAGGCGGCCAGGCCGCCCTCGCGCTGGTTGAACACGCCGGCCTGTGCGAAGCCGTAGGCGATCGCCATCGAGCCCAGCGCGGTCACGATCCAGGACAGCAGGGAGATCGCGCCGACCTGCGCCATGTTGGTCGGCAGCATGATGATCCCCGAGCCCATCATGTTCACCGCGACGATGAACGTCAGCTGGACCACGTTCATCTTCTTTTGCTTCTGCGCTTGCATAGTGCCCCCTCCTTTGGCGTTGCCGGCGATGCCTACTCTCGAACCACGTAGGTATGGAACGTGATGGCACCATCTAGTCGTTCCTGGAACACCCCCTGCACCTCGTAGTTGAAGCCCGGAAACCGGTTGAACGACTCCTGGAACGCGAGGAAGTAGTCGAGCATCGGCTGCGCGCGCTCGTCCCAGCGCTCGCCCGGCACCACCACGCCGATGCCGGGCGGATAGATCAGGGCCAGCGTTGCGGAGATGCGACCCTTCACGGCGGTGAGCGGGATGTAGTCGACCTCGTTCGCAACCAGCGCCTCGTAGGCATCCTTCGGCGCCATCGCCAGCTCGGGGAAGCTCGTCCGCCCGGAAGCAGCGCCGCTGCAGCTCCTTGACTTTCGCCTGACGATAGAAGTCGTGCATCTCGCTGCAAACCTGCCGCAACGTGTAGCCTGCGTAGCGCTCGCTGTGGGCGGCATAGAGCGTGGGCAGGACTTCGTGCAGCTCGGCGTCCGCGTCCCACAGATTCTTCAGCTTGACCAGCTTCGCGATCAGCGTATTGAGCTTGCTCTCGTCTTCCGCCGGGGTCATCAGGAACAGGATGCTGTTGAGGTCGCACTTCTCCGGGACGATGCCCTGCTCGCGCAGGTAGTTCGCGACCACCGTGGCGGGCATCCCGAAGCTCAGGTAGTCGCCGGTCTTGCGGTCGATGCCCGGGGTCAGCAAGGTGAGCTTGTTGGGGTCCACCATCGCGTAGCCTTCGGCATAGCCCGGAATAGCCGTGCCACTTGCTGGCGGGATGGAAGTTCCAGCAGCCCTGCTCGCGCTTGATCACCTCGGTCGGCAGATCCTCCCAGGGGACGTCGGTCACGTCCTGGCTGAACTTCGAGCCGCGCAGCGTCACCACGTCGGGAACGAACGGATCGAAGAACCACTTGTCCGCGTCGGTGCGCCCGGTGCGTGCGTAGTGGCGGCCGAACTCGCGGAACTTCTTGCGCGCTTCGATGCCCAGCTCGATGCAGCGGTCCCACAGCATCTCGCCGGCTTTGCCTTCGTGGACCTTGGCGTTGACTTCCAGCGAGGCGAACAGCGGGTAGAACGGCGAGGTGGACGCGTGCATCAGGAAGGACTCGTTGAAGCGCTTGTGCTCGATGTAGCGCTGCTGTCCGCGGATATGCTCGTCGCGCTTGTGAATCTGCGAGGCCTGCGAGAACCCGGCGCCCTGCTTGTGCACGGATTGCGTGGAGAACAGGCCCGGCATCTCCGGCCCCAGGTCCTGCGAGGCGCATCGGGCTGTGGTCCTCGAACAGCGGGTGGAACGCGTTGTAGCCGATCCAGGCCTCGTCCCACAGCACGTAGTCGCACAGGTGCCCGATCTTCTCCAGGACCTTGCGCACGTTGTAGATCGTGCCGTCGTAGGTCGCGAGCTGGATGCACGCGAGGCGGAACGGGCGCTCGCGCCTTGTGCCGCTGCTTGTCCGCCACGCGCGGGTTCGCCCGGATCTGCTCGCGCAGGTAGTTCTCGTCCCAGGCATCCCAGTCGACCGCGCCGATCATGCCGAACGCGTTGCGCGACGTCGGCAGGAAGATCGGGATCGCGCCGGCCGCCACCAGGGCGCCCTGGTGCAGGGACTTGTGGTTGTTGCGGTCGAACAGGACGAGGTCGCCGCGCCGCAGCACCGCGTTGGTGACCACTTTGTTCGAGGTGCTGGTGCCGTTCAGCACGAAGTAGGTGCGATCGGCGCCGAACACCTGCGCGGCGTAGCGCTGCGCATCGGCGGCGGCGCCCTCGTGGATCAGCAGGTCGCCGAGATCCACGTCGGCGTTGCACAGGTCGTTGCGGAAGATGCTCTCGCCGAAGTGCTTGAAGAAGAGCTGGCCTGCCGGTGACTTGCGGTAGAACTGGCCGCCCTGGTGCCCCGGGCAATCGAAGGCGATATTGGCCTCCGCGTCGTACGCCACCAGCCCGCCGAAGAACGGCGGCAGCAGGCTCATTCCGTACTTCACGATGCTGGCCACGACCTGCTTGGCGTAGAACGCTGGCGTCTGCTGCCCGAGGTAGATGTAGCCGTCGACCTCGCCCGAGATCTCCCATGACGGCGATATCGGCGATCCGGTGCGAATCCGCGAGCGCCCACATCGGCGTGCGGAAGCCGATGGCGCGCACCGATTGCGCCACCTGCCTGGCCCGCTCGCGGCGCTCGCCATCGATCAGCGCGATGTAGGCCCCGACCGAGGCGTCCTCCGCGATGTCGCGGTCGAAGCTGTCGGTGACTTCGACCTCGAAGTTCTCCGCGCGCGATGTGGTCGAGGAGCTGCTTGGTCTGAGGGTTGGCCGAGTCGACGATCGCGACGACCTTGAGCAGCTTGTGGAACGGAATCGGGATGGTCGGCGCCTTCACCGAACGCGGAATCATCGGACTCGCCTCTTGAGCGACGCAGTCGACCAGATAGCGCCGCCCGTCGGCGGTCGTGCTCGAAGCGCAGGCCGTGGATGTCGGTCTCGAAGCCGGGGAACTTGCTGTCGAACTCGCGCGCGTACAGCAGGTAGTCCTGGATCGACTTGGTGGCCGATGTGATGCGCTCGCCCGGCATGATGACCGGAATGCCCGGCGGATACGGCACGACCATCACGGCCAGCGTGCGGCCCATCAGGTTGTCGATCTCGACGCTCTCGACGCGCCCGCGCACCAGGCATGTCGTAGGCGTCCGCGGGCCGCATCGCCATCTCGGGCAGCGTGGTGTACATGTCCTTCTGCGCCTTGGGCAGGTTGTCCTCGCGGTAGGTCTGGTGCATCGCGTCGCACAGGTCCTTGAGCCCCATGCTTGCGTACGCGTCGGGATGCGCCTCGGCCAGCGCCGGCAGCACGCGGTTGAGCGGCGCGTTGGCGTCGTACAGATCCTTGAAGTTGAGGAGCTCGGTGACGAGCGTGCTCCACTTGCCCTTGGTGATGCCCATCGAGAACAGCACCAGGAACGAATAGAGGCCGGTCTTCTCGATCTCGATGCGGCGCGACGACAGGAACTTGGTCGACCACCGCGGCCGGAATGCCGAGCTGCTGCATGGTGCCGTCCGCCGACAGACCGGGCGTGAGGATGGTGACCTTGATCGGATCGACCAGCACGTGATTCTCGGCCAGGTCCTCGAACCCGTGCCAGCGCTCGCCCGGCTTCAGAACCCACTGCGCCTTGTCGCTGACCGGGTGGCCGGCCATCGCGTCCGGCTGCCAGACGTCGAACCACCACGAACCGTCGAGCTGCTCTCTTCACGCCGGTCATGGCGCGGCGGAAGCTCAGCGCCTCGTCGATCGTCTCCTGCACGAGCGCACGGCCGGCCGGCTGCTCCATCATCGCCGCCGCCACGTCGCACGAAGCGATGATGCCGTACTGCGGCGAGGTCGAGGTGTGCATCATGAACGCCTCGTTGAAGCGCGCCATGTCGAGCCGGCGCGTCTCGCCGTGCTGGACGTGGATCATGGAGGCCTGCGACAGCGCCGCCAGCAGCTTGTGCGTCGATTGCGTGGCGAAGGTGATCGCGTGCGGCGAGCGCGCGGGCTGGCCCGACGAGATGGCGTGATAGCCGTCGTAGAACTCGTGGAAGTTGGCGTAGGCGTACCAGGCCTCGTCGAAGTGCAGCACCTCGACCGCGTCGCCGAGGCTCTGCTTGATCGCGTCGACGTTGTAGCAGAGACCGTCGTAGGTGGAGTTGGTCATCACCATCAGGCGGACCTTGCCGCTCGGTTTCCTTGGCGAACGGACTGGCGGCGATCTTGCGGCTTGATCGACTCGGGCGTGAACTGGTCGCGCGAGATCGGCCCGATGATGCCCAGGCCGTTGCGCGACGGCACCAGGTAGATCGGCGTCGCGCCGGTCATGATCAGCGAGTGCAGGATCGATTTGTGGCAGTTGCGGTCGCAGAGCACCAGGTCGCCGCGGCCGACCGTGCCGTGCCAGACGATCTTGTTCGCGGTCGAGGTGCCGCCGACCACGAACAGCGTTTCGTCCGCGCCGAAGATGCGCGCCGCGTTGCGCTCGCCTTCGGCGATCGGACCGGTGTGATCGAGCAGCGAGCCGAGCTGTCCCACCGACACCGAGATGTCGGAGCGCAGCGTGTTCTCGCCGAAGAACTCGTAGAACAGCTGCCCGACCGGGCTCTTGCGGAACGCCACGCCGCCGCCGTGGCCGGGCGTGTGCCAGGAGTAGCTGGCGTGCAGCGTGTAGTCCATCAGCGCCTTGAACATCGGCGGCGGCAGCCGCTCGAGGTAGAGCTGCGCCGAGCGCGCGATGGCGCGGGCCAGGAACTCGGGCGAATCCTCGAACAGGCGCATGAAGGCATTCGCGTGCTTGAGCACGCGCGCCGGAACCATCTCGGCGGTGCGCTCGTCGCCGAACAGGAAGATCGGCAGGCGGTCGTTGCGGCTGCGCTTGGCGGCCAGCACTTCCTCCAGCATCTGCCATTGCGTCGGCGTGGCTTCGGCGCCGTCGACCGATACCAGCCAGCACGATTCGTTGTTGAAGACGTTCGACCAGCCGTTGCGCGTCCGCGTAGCTGAGGCCGGCGACGACCCGGAAGCCTTCCTTCTCGATCGCCGCAGCGAGCTGCCGCATGCCGCGCCCGGCGGCGTGCTTGCCTTCGTAATCCTCGTCGATGATCGCGATCGGAAACGCGTGCAGGAATTCCATGGTATTCCTCCGCTACATCTCATGCCCCGGTGGAGGCAGTCACGCTATCGCTACCGACGGCCCCTCCCCTTCAAGGGGAGGGCTGGGGTGGGGATGGGTGTGTTGAGCGAAACGAGAACCCATGCCGCCCGCAACCCATCCCCACCCTAACCCCCCCTTAAAGGGAGGGAAGTACAGGAGCCGTGACGCAGTAAGCGATCCGCTGCATACGAAGCACTGCAGCTCCTCCCCTTGAAGGGCTTCGGGGGAGGAGCTGGGTGCCCTGACACCAGAACGCAGAAACCCAAGTGGACAGCACTCTAGAACTTGTACTGCCCGGTGAACTGAACACGCACGTCGTCGGCCGACTCGTTGTTGAACTGCTGGAGCTTGCCCCACAGAAGCTCAGCGCCCGTGAGCACGTTCTTGGTCGGATACCACAGCAGGTTGGTCGAGGCGTAGCTGCCCTGCCGGAACGCGTTGCCGAGCTGTCCACCGGTGTTGTCCTGGTGATGCGCGCTGTAGCCCAGCGAGGTGCTCCACTTCTCGCTCCAGTAGTGGTCGTAGTACAGGAACACGCCGAGCGAGGGGACCGCTTCGGCCTGCAGGCTGGCACTCGGCGCGATATCGACACCGCCGTCGTTCATGTAGCTGGCGATGCCATGCCCGTAGACGAGCGCCTCCAGTGATCCGGTCTTTACCCCAGGTGTTGAGCCAGCCGGTGAGGTTGAGCCCCCACCCGGTGACATAACCGGACGGGTTGTTACTCGCGGTGGTGGTCGTCTCGTAGCCCACCGAGCGCAGGATCCCCGAGGTCTGGAACTGGCCCCAATCGCCACTGAAGCGTCAGGTTGGCAACGAAGTCCGGCCATTGCGTGTGACCCTGCACGCCCAGCGTCGGATCGACGTCGGACACTTTCCCGGTGTCGATGGCCGCGTTGGGCGCCTCGAGCGAGAACGCCAGCTTCATGCCGTTGCGATTGAGCGGGGTATAGCGCACCTGCGGGTTGCGCAGGAACGGCATGCCGCTGGGTCCCCAGTAGTCGATGATGTTGGGGAACGTGTCGATGTTCATGAACAGGGAGTAGTACTGCCCGGCTCCGAACTTGTCGAGCTCGGCCCAGGCGTTGAGCAGGCGGATCTGCGTGTTGCCCCCGCCAGTGCCGAACAGGTCGAAGCTCAGGTCGGTCTTGATCTCCCCGAGCGAGGTCGGGACGAAGCCCTTGAAGGCGAGCGCGCTCTGCCGCACGCTGAAGATGGTCTCGCCGTCCTTGCCGCAACCGGCGTCACCCGGGCAGGTGACCGGGATCTGCGACGGCCGCTCTGTGGCGTTCCAGTCCGGATTCATGCGCTTGAAGTCGTAGATCATGTCGAGCTGGATCTTGCCGGTGATCTCGAGGCGCGCCTTGTTCGGATCGGCCGCCCCTTTCTCCGGCAAAGCATTCGGCGCTACCACAGGCGCGCCCGCCGCAGTCACTGCAGGCACACCGGCCGCAGCAGGCGCGGCAGCCGGCTTCGGTTCAGTGGCTGCCTGCGCAGTGGCGGGCTTGGTCTCAGCGGGGGTGGGTACAGCAGCGGCTTTGGGCGCCGCAGGTGCGGGCGTCGCGGCCGCTTTGGCCTTCTCCGCCTCGAGCGCTTCGACGCGCTGCTGCAGGGTCTGGATCGACTTCATCGCCGCGTCGAGCTGGGCCTTCAGATCGCTCAGCTCGTCAGCCTGCGCGCTCATCGGAAAGGTGGCCGCGCATGCAGCGGCCACGAGCAGCTTTTTCATCGCTCGGCCTCCTCCTCGCTTAGCGGGCGCTCTCCCATCGCTGCGGGCGCGCACGGTTGTCATTTGGTCGAAGCCGAATTGACTCTCGACCGACTCTGGTCGATACGCTGAGCCAAATGCTGGCCGCACTACCCTAGCACACCACGTGCTGTTTGACGTAGGGGTGCTGTTTGACGTAGGTCAGTCGCGAAGATTCTGTATGGGCGGAGGACGCGACACTTGGTAATTCTGGACAGCTCTTTGTTCGGTGCCGAACATAGCCTGGCCGCCAGTGCTGGAGGTCTATCGCTGCCTACCTGCGCCTCCCCGCCGCGCGCGGGCAGGACGCGGCGGCGGCATAGGACGCGCGATGAATCCGGTGCGCAGCGGCTAGCTGTGCATGCACGGCGGCTAGCCGCCGAGAACTACGTGCCGAGGCTTGCGCACCACGCCCACTGCTCAGTTCAAGTCCGAATCCTTCCAATACTTGGTGCCTTTCACGGTTGCCTCCAGCGCCAGCCCCTTGTCGGTGAGCTGATACATCCATACTCCGGGAGCCACGGCCAGCGCCCCCTGCATGGCTGCACCCTTGTCACCGGTCGTGGCCGCCGCGGTGGTCTGGCCGCCGAACTCCCAGCCCTGGTTCATAAACGTATTGAGCCTGTCTGGAGACTCGAACACGAACACCACCTTGAACTTCTTCGCTCCTATGCCGACCCCGGCCTGCAGCTCGCCCATCCTCATGTACGTGCGCTGGCTGGTCTTGCGGTCCACGGCGACGCCTTTGCCGCTGCCGCTGCCCAAGACGAGGATCTTCATCCCGAAGTTGCTGAATACCGCATAGCCTGCCGCGCCATCGATCACGCCCTTGGCGCTGGGCTGGACGCTGTAGAGCTTCGCCAGCGTTTCGGTCTCCATCTTCTGGATCTCGTGGCGTTCCTTTTCGGCCTTGGCGGCGTCGGCGGCGAACGCCGCACCCGGCGCCAGGCACAGCACGAAGAAACAAATCCATGCACGCATACCGCTTTTCCTCCTCTGTTGGTAAACGTCCACCTCGACCGATCCATGGCCGAGAGCGCATTGTGACCGCACAGCAGGACAACGTCTTTGAGCTAGATCACGCGGAACGCATTGTGCATGCGCCGTGGCCGCTCCGGATTGATAGTTCTGGACAGGGGGAGGCCGGCCAGCGTGTGTGCAGCGCCGCAGGCCCGGCCGCACCCCGCGCCGCGGGGCGACCGCAGCAAGACCAGCTCAGCGCCTGACGCCGGCCTTGCGCCACAGGGCGGGTGTCGTGCCGCTCCAGCGCCGGAACGCGTGCATGAATGCGCTCACGTCCGCGTAGCAGAGCGCCGTCGCGATCTGGTCGATCGGAGCGCCCGTGTGCTCGAGGAGCTGGCATGCGACTTCGAAGCGTACTTCGTCCAGCACCTTCTGGAAGGTAGTGCCCTGGGCCCGCAGGCGCCGGCTCAGCGTGCGGCGGTGCAGCGAAAGCATCTGCGCCAGGTCGTCACCCGAGCTCTTGCCGGCCAGCAGCAGCAAGCGCAGGGCGCGGTGAAGCTTTGAAACCAGTTGGCCGCCGTGTCCGCCGCCTCGAACGCGTGCCGTAAGGGCGCGGCAGCGCTCCGCGTCCGCGCCGGGAATGCGCAGTTCCCGCCAGCGCGCAGGGAAGCGGACAGCGGAGTGCTCCCGGTCGAATCGCAGCGGTGCCTGAAAATGCCGCCGATAGGGCGCCGGGTCGACCGGCTGCGGCGCGGGAGAAGATCACCTCGGACGCCACCCAGCGCGAGCCGCACAGCTCGCGCAACAGGTTGCGCGTGATCGCGAGCGCCGTATCGTAGACCTGCTCGGGGTGGCGCGCCTTGTTGCGGTACAGCGCATAGCCCATCGACACGGTGCCCTCTTGCTCGAGCAGGAACACGGCTCCCACGTCGCTGTTGAGGTGCTGGTTCACCGCCATGCACTGCAACGCCTCCCCAACGGTGCCCGAGTGCCGCATCAGCTCGCCCAGTGCGCCGAACTGCGACAGCCCCCAGCGCTGCCCGACCAGCAATCCGAAGTGCGCGCATCCGGTGCTCGCCACGCACTCGCCGAGCAACCCGTCCGCCGCGTCGAACGGAATCCGATTGTCGATGTGATCCAGGGCGTCGGCAGGCAGCCTGACCTTGGCGAGAACGGCGCCCGGCTCGACTCCGAACTCGCGCAGCAGCGCCGGGATCGCGACCAGACCCCCGACCCGCTGAGTCAAGGTATCCTTCGCCAGTGATGTTCCCTCGCGCGCCTGCTGCTGCATGGACAGTACCTGTGAGGCTTTTTTGCTAAGGATGCTCCGCCCAGGGACATGCATCGGTAGTGCTCCTTCCCCCTGGCGAGGGGGAAGGCTGGGATGGGGGTTGGAGCGCTGGACCACCCCGGCGCAAGTATCCTACCCCCACCCTGACCCTCCCCTGACCAGGGGGAGGGGAAATCAGATCCCCACAGACGCACGGGAGGGAACATCGGATTCCCACAGACGCACGGGGAGGGGACACCGGACCAGCGTCAGCGAGCATCCGCGGCGATCAGGTCCGCCGCTTTCTCCGCCACCGCGATCACCGCGGCGTTGATGTTGCCTGAAGGTACGGCCGGCATGACCGACGCATCCACCACACGCAGCCCCTCGACGCCGCGCACGCGCAGGTGTGGATCGACGACTGCACCTGCGTCCGTCCCCATGCGGCAGGTCGAGGTCGGGTGGAACACCGTATCTCCGGATTCCCGGCACAAGGCGAGCCAGTCTTCATCGCTCTGCACGCGTGACCCCGGAAATTCCTCCGCGACGACGTAGTCGCGCAGCGGTGCGGTCGCAGCGATGCGCCGGACGAATTTCAAACCGTCCACCATCACGCGCCGATCGTTCTCGGTAGCGAGGTAGTTGTAGCGTATCGACGGTGCGACGTGCGGATCGGGCGAGGCGATCTGCACCGAGCCGCGCGACTCGACCTGGGTCTGCGACACCGACAGAGTGAACCCGGAAAACGGGTGCAGGAGACCGCCGCGCTTGGCGGTGGAGAAGTTGATGAAGTAGATCTGGGCATCGGGGCGCGGGATCTCCGGCCGCGTGCGTATGAACGCCGCGGCGTAGCCAGCACTCACGGTGAGCGGGCCGCGGCGAAGCAGCAGGTATTGCAGGCCGATCTTCGCCTGCCGCCAGAGGCTCGCCATGTCGTCGTTCAGCGTGATCGGCCGGTTGCAGCGCCAGAACGTCCGGCAGTAGAAGTGGTCCTGCAAGTCCTCGCCCACGCCGGGCGCATCGTGCACGACCGGGATGCCGTGGCGCTCGAGCAGGGCACGCGGACCGACACCCGAGAGCTGCAGCAGCTGCGGCGAGTTGAAGCTGCCGCAGGAGACGATCACGGCACGCGTGGCGCGCGCCTCCTTGCGGGCGCCGTGCACTTCGTAGGCGACTCCGACCGCACGCTTGCCCTCGAACAATACGCGGGTCGCCAGCGCCTCCACCTCGACGTGCAGGTTCGGACGCCGTCGCGCGGGACGCAGGTATCCGACCGACGTGCTGCAACGCCGGCCGTTCCTGGCGGTGGCGTGGTAGTAGCCGGTGCCTTCCTGGGTCGCGGCATTGAAATCGTCGTTGCGCGGAATGCCCAGCGCCATCGCCGAAGCGATGAAGGCGTCGCACATTTCGTGGCGGTCCGGCAGCTCGGAAACCGCGATCGGGCCGCCGACACCATGCCACTCGCTCGCGCCCAGGCTGTGGTCCTCGGACTTCTTGAAGTACGGCAGCAGGTCGGCAAAGCCCCAGCCGGGCACGTTCCAGCCGTCGTAGTCCTCGCGCTGCCCGCGGATGTGCACCAGCCCGTTGATCGAGGAGGAGCCGCCCAGCACCTTCCCGCGCGGCGTGAATACGCGCCGCCCGTTCAGGGCCGGCTCGGGCTCCGACTGGTAGGCCCAGTTGATGTCGGTGCGTGCAAACAGCTTGCCGTAGCCGAGCGGCACGTGGATCCAGAAGTCCTTGTCGCGCGGCCCCGCCTCCAGCAGCAGCACCGTGCTGCGGCCGTCGGCGGTCAGGCGGTTGGCGAGCACGCAGCCGGCCGAGCCGGCGCCCACGATGATGTAGTTGAAATCAGTCACAACCCCTCACTCCACCCGCTAACTCCCCGAACGACACAGACTCCCTCCCCTTCAAGGGGAGGGTCGGGGGTGGGGATGGGTTGCCAGGAGCGCAAGACCCATCCCCCACCTAGCCTCCCCCTTGAAGGGGGAGGAACGCGCTGATGGTAGCCTCGCGCGATCGTCCGCAAACGCTTCCTCTCCCTTGAGAGGGGACTATCAGGCCGTCTGATGCCCATGCGCCTCACTCGCGCTTGTGCTTTCCCCATCGCACCGCCGCGACGCCGCCCGAACACACCAGCGTTGCCATGGTCCAGAACATCGCCCCGACCCCCAGCACCGAGCCGAAGGCACCGAACACCAGCGGCAGCGCCACCTGGCTGGCATGGATGATCGTCGAACGCAGTCCCAGCGCCTCTCCCACCCGACCCACCGGGGAGCGCGAGTGCACCAGCGACATGACATTCGGCTGCGCGGCGCCGAGCCCAAGACCGAGCAGATAGGCAACGGCAATCAGCGGGATGAGCGACGAGAACAGCGGGAACAAGGCGAACGCCAGCGTGGCGCTGAACAGCGTGTAGGTCAGCACCTGCCACTCGGTGAAGCGGCGCGACAGCCAGGGCATGGCGAGCCGGATGGTGAAGGTGGCGAGCGCGAAGCTCCCGAGCACGAAACCGATCTGTGAGGCCGACAATCCGACGCGCGTGCCGTGCACCGGAATCACGAACGTCTGCAGGTCCCATGACATCGACACCAGGGCAGTGGCGATCAATACATGCCGCAGCTCGGTATGCTTGAGCAGCTCGAGCGGGTGCAGCGGCTCCGGGCTGCTCACCCGGCGATCGCGCGGGGGCAGAAGCGCACGATTGACCCAGACCAGGCCCAGCGCCAGCAGCGCCACGACGTTCATGGCACCGAAGGCGGCCCGATGCCCGAGCCAGTCGATCAGCACTCCGCTCAACACCGGACCGGCAAACCCGGAAACCGACGCCCCCAGCGCCAGCCAGGAGAACGCAGCCGGCCGCCGACTCGGATCGGCCCGCTCGCCCACCACCTGCTGGATCGAGAGCATGGTCAACATCTGACCGGTGCCAATCATGGCCGCCGACACCAGCAAAGGCGCCACGTCTGCAGTGGCATACGGGAACAGCGCCGGCAGCAGCGTGCCGCCGAGGACCAGACCCGTTCCCGATGAGCGTGGGACGCCACGGCCCGACCGCGTCGAGCCAGCGGCCCGCGCGCAACCCGGTGAGCATCGGCACCAGGGCGAACAGCGCCATGATCACGCCCACCGTGAAAGTAGACGCATGGTTCGCGAGTGCGTACAGCGACGCAGTCATGCGCGCGGAGACAAACGCCATGTGGATGAGGACGGAGATGACGATGATGCGCGCCAGGGTCACTGCTCGGCCTTCACCGCCATCAGATCCTTCGAAAACGCGGCGTAGATCTGCTCCAGCGCCTGCCCCATCGCCAGCACGAACGCGTCCATCGAATCGGACGCCGCCGGTTGCGACGCCGTATAGATTTTGCGCAGCAGTGGGGAGCGCTGCCCGGACCGGCCAATCTCCAGCTCCAGCGTCACTTCCGCGCGCGACGCGCCGGATCCCAGCGCCTCCTCAAACCGCACGATCCTGCCGGACACGACATACCTCGGCTCGGGGCCGTCATCGTCGTCGGTAATGGCAGGCGCCAGGCGCGCTGTGCGGAACCATCCGATCATGTGCTGCTGGATCAGGTACGCGGGCGGGTAGATCCAGGAGTGATAGTTGTAGGTTTCGACATGCGTAGGAAGGGCATCATTGCTGTACACGATGGCCCGCTCGACGTATGGCCCGTCGGTACGCAGCGCCTGGATCTCGATCGAACCTGCCGTCCACTGCTGTGCAGGGACGCTCTGCGCCGGCGCATCCGTCAGCCGGTAGTAGCGCTCCGCTGGCGCCGGTGGTCCACCCCCGCAACCAGACAATGCGCCGCAAATCGCAAGCCCGAACAGCAGCAGGCCGCTCGCCGTCGCGTGGCGCAGGCACGGCGTCATTTGCGCTTCGCCTTGGTCTGGTCCACGGGAGGACTGCTCTGGATCAAGCTGGAGGGATTGTCCCGGATCTCGCGGCTGAATTCCGACATGTTGCGCCCGGTGTTCTCGAAGTGCTGGAGGATGACGGTGACACGCTTGAGCGATTGGCGGATCTCCTGCATCGAGCCGCGGATGTCCTGGATCGACGCGCGGATATCGTCACGGTTGCTGTCGATCAGGCCGTTCGACTGATCCAGCAGCTTGTCGATCTTTGCGCGCGTCTGTTTGAGCTCTTTGGAAATCTGCGCGAAGTTCTCGGTGGTCACTTCGGTGTTGGCGAGCAGCCGGGTCAGGTGCTGCTGATTCTCCTCGCCGAGCGCGCGCTCCAGCAGGCGCGTTGCATGGTTGGCCTGCGCCAGCGTCTTTTGCAGATCGTTCAACAAGCCGGGAAGCGCGGATTCGATCCGATCCCCCACGCGGTCGATGCGCTCGCCCACTCGCTTCAGCAGCGGTTCGATGCCCTGGTCCGTGATCTCGGCCAGCTTGCCCGCAATGTCCGCGATCGCCTCCATCATGAGGGGACTGTTGTCGGCCTGGATGGTTGCCCCTGGCTTGCACCGGCGGCCCGTGCCCGGCGCGGATATCCACCAGCAGCGGCGCAAGGAACCCGGTCGCCGTCCTTCTGGCGGTGCTGCCGCCCGGCATCTGCCATCCGGCCCTGACGTTCAACCCCAGGCGGTACAGCGTTCTTCCATCGGATTGCTGCACGACGATTTCTCCCACCCGGCCGATCTCGTGTCCCTCGAACGTGACCACCGAGCCCTCTTTGATCCCGCCTATGTTGGTGAAATCCGCGAAGTAGGTGTCGGTCACCCTGCCGCGTCCGGTCAGCTGAAACAGCGCGAACAGCAAAGCCAGCCCCATGGCGACCACGAAGCCGCCGACCAGCGCGTAGTTGGTGGTTTCGCGCTTCATGCCCTACCCCCGGCGCAGTACTCAGTTCGAGTCAACGTGGGCCGCCTCTACTGAGTCAGCCGGCGCAGATACGCGTCGGCGTCCACCACTTCATGCCTGGGCCGGCGATGGATGAGGCCCTGAATGCGCTCGTTGTCGGACTCCCGGATCTCCTGCGTGCGCCCGACCGTGAGGATGCTCCCCTGGTCCAGCACGGTGATCCGATCGGCGATCTTGAAGGCGCTTTCCAGCTCATGCGTCACCACGACGATGGTCATGTTCAGCGCGTCGCGCAGGCTCAGGATCAGCTCGTCCAGCTCCGCGGACACCACCGGGTCGAGGCCGGCCGAGGGCTCGTCGAAGAACAACAGGTGCGGGTCCATGACGATGGCACGGGCGAGCGCGGCTCGCTTGATCATGCCGCCGGACAGCTCGGCGGGCATCAGATCCTCGAAGCCCGCGAGGTTCACCACTTCGAGCTTGATGCGGCTGATGATCTGCATGGTCTTGCGGTCGAGCGTGGTGTGCTCGCGCAACGGCAGCTCCACGTTCTCGCGCACGGTCATCGAGTTGAACAGCGCGCCGCCCTGGAACGACACGCCCGATATTGCGGCGCAGAGCGAACATCTCGCGCGCGGACAGCCGCGTGATGTCCTGGCCGAGCAGCCGGATGCAGCCCGAAGTCGGCCGGTTCAGTCCGAGCAGGTGGCGCAGCAGGGTGCTCTTGCCCGAGCCGCTGCCACCCATGATGACCATGATCTCGCCGCGCTGCACCTGCAGGTTCACGCCGTGCAGAACCTCGCGGCTGCCGTAGTGCGCGACCAGGTTCTCGACTTCGATGGCGGGAGAGCTCGCGTCGGCTGCCATCTACCGGCTCTGGAAATAGCTGAAGATCATGTCCGCCAGGATGATGCGCGGCGATGCTCAGCACCACCGACCGGGTGGTCGCCTTGCCCACACCCTCCGCGCCCGCCTTGACCGTGAAGCCGTTGCTCGCGCCCACCAGCGTGATGATGGTGGCGAAGATGAAGCTCTTCGACAGGCCCTGCAGGACGTCGCTCACCTTGAGCGCGTCGATCGTGCCTTCCACGTAGGCGGAAAACGGCAGCCCCAACTCGAGGTTGCAGTAGAACGCACCGCCCGCCAGCGCGACGAAGTTGGAAAACACCGTCAAGGCGGGCATCGTGAACAGCATCGCAATCAGCAGGGGCGACACCAGGTAGCGCACCGGGTTGACACCGATCACCGCCAGGGCGTCGATCTCCTGCGCGACCTGCATCGTGCCGATCTGGGCGGCAATGGCCGAGGCGGAGCGGCCGGCCACGAAGATGCCGGTGATCAGCGGCGCGAACTCGCGGGTGACCGCGATCGCGATCGCCAGCACCACCTTGGAATCCGCTCCGAACGCCCGCAGGGAATAGATGCCCTGGATCGCGAGCATCGTGCCGACCGCGAACGAAGCCAGGGCGATGATCGGGATCGCGGTTACGCCAACCGCCATCGCTGCGGAGAAGATCGGCGCCAGGCGCACGGGCTGCTGCTGCCAGCGTCCGACCACCGCCCAGTACACGCTCTCCAGGAACAGCGAGAACACATAGCCGACTTCCTCCAGGGCGGCAACGCGTGCGCTGGCCGACCGCCGACAATCCGGCCATCCATGCGGCGTATCAGCCATCTCGCGGCATCAAGCATCCGTGGAGGGCAGTGTCGGATAGAACTTGAAGACCGTTTCCGAGGCGCGCCAGTTTCAGCACGCGCATGGCCGCGGGGCTGGCGCCGAACAACCCGAACTCGAGCCGCTTGGCCTTGGCCGCCTGCAGCCCCTCGACCAGGCTGGCGATCCCGGAGCTGTCGATGTAGCTGACCGCGGCCAGATCGACGACTCACCGGATGATTGTCGCGGATGCATTGCAGGATGGCCGCGCGCGCAGTCGGCGAGACGTGCATGTCGATGTCGCCGCCCAGCTTCACGACATGACCACTCCCCGGCCTGATACACCTCGCATTGCATGGCCTGCCCCCCTTGTGCAAAGTCCGATGAGATGACGGACGGTCGCCGCGCCCGTCCTGGCGAACCCGTTGCCTCCGCCGCACGGCGGACCATCCGCTCAAGACGGCGGCAGCTCGGCCGGCATCGTCTTCTTCATCCGCAAGAAATTGCCGAATCCCGCAGGGAGGCGTCAAGAACTCCACTTGATCCATGATCTCGCGCATGAAATGCACGCCGAGCCCACCCGGCCGCACGTCGTCGAGAGCTCTCGGCTCGCAGCTTGCTCACGTCGATGGGTGGCCGCATTGTCCAGCACGTGGAAGATCAAGGTGCCGCCCTGCCGGAGCAGTTCGAGGCTGATTTGCGTTCCTCCGTCCGCCGCAGCGGCATGCTGGATGACGTTCATGCACGCCTCGTTCACGGCCAGTACGATATTGTTCGCCAGCCCCGCGTCGGTCGCCCTGCGCCTGCACTGCGGCAAGGACTGCCGTCACGCATGGGCTTGAGTTGACTGGATGTCGCAGCGAAGCACGTGCTGAACAGAAGCCTGGGTGCGGCCGCCTCCTCTTCGCCTGGCGGGGGTGCGAGCAATTCCACGGTCAGGACGGTAGCGTCGTCATCCAGCGCATCCCCTTGCGGGGAAAGATCTGCGATCAACGCCTCTGCGCTGAACCGCCCCGCTTCCATCATGACCGACACGCGCCGCTTCAGTTCCTCGAGGTCCGCGAAGGTCTTGCCTTCGATTGCCTCGACCGCCCCGTCGCTGGCTATGCACAGGGTGGCGGGGCCAGGACCGGCGCTGACGTCTTCATAGACCACGCTGTCGAGGATGCCGATCGGCGGCCCGGACGCCGGGATCTCCGCGATCTCGCCCTGGCGCCAGATCAAGCACCGGCAAATGCCCGGCATTGGCCAGTCGGGCGTGACAGCCGGACCTCGTCGACCCGGCCCACCACCATGGTGATGAACATTCCGCGCAGGGCGACCGAGGCGCAGCTCCCGATTCAACGCCTCCAGCAGCCTGGCAGGGCTTCTGTGCGTCTGCGCGAGACAGGAAAACATGCTCAGTGCGCGCACCATCCACAGCGCGGCATCGATGCCCTTTCCGGATACGTCGCCGAGACAGAACCAGGCTTCGTTGTCCGCGTTCAGCGGATGGCTATAGAAGTCGCCCGACACGATGCGAGCCGGCAGGTTGGCGCCCTGGATGTTGCCGTGGCCGGGGCCGGGCAGCATGGAGCGCTGGATCTCGCGCGCGATCTCGAGCTCACGCTGCATGCGCTCCCGCTCGAGGGCAAGAATCGACAGCCGGGCGTTGTTGATGGACAGCGCGGCGAGCGCGCAATAGCTCACCAGCAGCGCGCGATCATGATCCGAGAACTGCTGGTTGCCGGCTTTGTTCAGCAGCATCACCGTGCCCAGCACCTTGCCTCGAACCATCAACGGAGCGCACACCACGGAGCGCGTGACGAAGCCGGTCTTCTGGTCGATTCCCCGATAGAAGGCGGGGTGATGCGCCGCATCCTCGACCAGCACGGCGCGGCGTTGCTCGGCCACCTGGCCGACGATGCCGGTGCCGCGCGGCACGGTCATCCCGGTCGCCGGATTCGGACCCAGGCTGGCCTTGCACTCCAGGACCTCCTCGCCCTCGTCGAACAGGAAGATCGACGCCGCTTCCGCGCGCAGGCCCTGGCGAATGGTTTCGAGCGTCTGCTCCAGCGCCATGTCGGGCCGGTCGGCGGTCGCCATCGCCTTCCCGATGTGCGCCAGGAACTCGGTACTGTTCGGGTCGAGCATGGCGGTATTGTGGCCGATAGCCAGCGGCGCGTCAGCGCCCGCTGGCTTAGGGGCTAGGCTAGGGGCGAGGGCTAGGCGCTAGGGCTAGGGGCTAGGGACTAGGGGCTAGGGGCTAGGGGCGAGGGCATCCGACTATGCGAGCTTCGTCCTCAGGCGCGTTGAATAGCTCGAAGCATCTTGCCGATCTCGTCTGCGAGCTGCATGAGCGACGTGGCATCCACACTCGGACAGAAGCCCTTGGCGCTGGCAGATCAAGACCTGGCGTCTCAAGCTCCGCAACCGATCCGAGCGCAATGGACATGAAGCGCAAATACTCTCGGGTCGAGTCACGCGCATGTCCTTCCGCGATATTCGACGGAATCGAAACCGCGGATTTCTGCATCTGCGTTCCCAAACCGTACAAGTGCTCGCGAGGAAACGTGCCGGACATCCGGTACACCAGATCCACCAGATCCATCGCCCGCTGCCAGACAATCAGGTCGCGATAACTGTCCACCCCCTGGCCTAGCCCCTAGCCCTAGCCCCTAGCCCCTAGTCCCTAGTCCCCAGTCCCTAGCCCCTTAAACCTTCACCCACGTCTCCGAGTACGCCAGGAACGCCGTGCTGCTGTTCTTCTTGCCGGCGAACTCGCGCGGGAAGGGCTTGCCGGCCACGCCCTTGCCGTTGATGGACACTTCGACGCTGCGCACGTCCACGAACAACGAGAACATCTCGTGCTGGCCGGTGGCGGACTTGTCCTTCGGCATCTCGACCATGTACACGTCGCCCAGGTCCTTCCAGGCCAGGCTCACCTGGCCGACGCTGCTGCGGAACCACTCCACGTGCGAGGTCGCACCGTCGCCCGCACGCATGAAGTCCCAGCCAGGCACCATGCGCACCGAGGCCAGGCCCTTGATCCCCTTGAAGGCGCCGAAGTTGGCGACGAAACCGTCGCGCAGGTACTCGGCCATCGGCTCGTTGTCGGTGATGCACAGGTTCGGCTTCGCCGCGCTCTTGCCGTCGCCATGCGGGTCCTGCAGGATGAAAGCGGCATGACCACGGCCTTTCGGCGACAACACCACGCGGAAATAGCTGATCAGGGTGACGAACGGTCCGTCCGCGCTCTCCCGCAGGTACATGCCGGGGTTCTCGCCGGACCAGTCCACGACGCCGGGGTTGATTGCAGGGCGAGTCATCTCGAAGGCCTCCTCTTGGTTGGGGGACCGGCAGTGTAGCAGGCACCCGAGGAGCGCGCTGCACTCGGCGGCGATCGGACTGCCCGACGCGGCGCTGCACGCGCATCGCATCGCGCAGCTCTCGAGCGTCGGGATCATCGATGACTGCTCGAGCTCCGCGTTCGGGCACGCCGCGCTGCGCTGCATCCAGGCAGGTACACTGGCATGCGAGAGCTGCGAGCCGCTTCGCATGGCTGCCCAACGCGACATCGCTCCAGAAGATGGAATGATGACGATCACCGCGACCCGCGTCGATTCCACTTCGGTGGGAGATCCGGCTCGCTTTCTGACCCTCGGCGAGCTGCAACGACAGCTCGAAGCGCTGGAAGCCTGCACCAACCGACACGGGCCGCGTGGCCTTTGTCGTGCGGCGCGGGGCCGGCGGCGTGCGGGAAACGCCCGGCGAGCTCCAGTCTGGTCGCTGGACATCGGGGTCGAGGGCGACGCCTGGGGCCGCAAGGCGCAAAGCGCGACCCCGAGATGCAGATCGCGGTGATGCAGCCGGACGTCGCGGCGTTGATCGCCAACGGCCAGCCCCTCACCTTGTTCGGCGACGCTCTGTTCCTGGAGCTGGATCTGTCGACGGCGAATCTGCCTGCCGGAAGCCGCCTGCGAGTCGGGGCCGCGCTGCTCGAGGTCACGCCGGCGCCGCACAACGGCTGCCGGAAGTTCCAGGCGCGCTTCGGCGCCGAGGCCCTGCGCTTCGTGTCGCAACCCGCAGTGGCGGCATCTCAATCTGCGCGGGATCTACATGCGGGTCGTCGAACCGGGCGTCGTCCGGCCGGGCGATCCGGTCGCGGTGCTGGCACGCGCGTGAGCGGAATGGCTCAGGCCGTGCGCCGGCTGAACTGCGCCGCACGCTCGCGGACGCGCAGCTGTTGCGGGATGGGCAGGCATGCCGACAGCGGCGTGCGCGCGTGCAGCGAGCGCCCCTGATGCCATACCAACTTCACGATTCGGGAAGCGGCGGCCTACCTGCACGTCCTCGTGACCGGCACCAACGACTCCCGAGGTCGTTCGCGGCTACCTGCGCGAAATCGTCGAGATCTGCGCCAACCGGCGCGCGGCGGGCGTGCTGATCGAGGAAAACCTGACCGGGCCCGGGCTCAAGCTGGGAGAGATCTACAGCATCGTCAGCCAAGACAGCGAGTACCCGCTCGCGCACCTCTCAACGTCGCCTTCGTGGACCTCAACACCGACCATGCCGCTCGCAAGCATGAAGTTCGCCGAGACCGTCGCGCGCAACCGTGGCATCAACGTGCGCGCGTTTCCGAGCGTGGCGGCGGCGGAGGCGTGGTTGAGACAGGGGTGAAGGCAGAAGCGAGGGCGTCTCCCCTGCACGCCTTGCCTCACTCCGTTCCTGCCCCCTGCGTGCCCGCACCAGCGCCTCGAACGCCTCCGCCGGCACCGGCCGGCTGAACAGGTAGCCCTGGTAGGTGTCGCACTCGAGCTCGCGCAGCAGGCTCGAGCTGCTCGCGCGTCTCCACGCCTTCCGCGGTGACGGCGATCTCCAGGCTGCGCGCCATGGCGACGATGGCGCGCACGATCGCCACGTCGTCGGCATCGGCGGGGATGTTGCCGATGAAGGACTGGTCGATCTTGATGCCGCGCACCGGGAAGCGCTTGAGGTAGGTGAGGCTGGAGTAGCCGGTGCCGAAGTCGTCGATCGGCGAGCCGCACGCCCAGCTCGTCCAGGCGCGCGAGCGTGTCGGTCACCTCGGCAGCGCGCTGCATCAGCATGCTCTCGGTGATCTCGAGCTCGAGCTGCGCGGGCGGCAGGCCGCTGCGCTCGAGCGCCGTGGCCACCACGTCGAACAGATCGCGGTGCAGGAACTGACGCGCGGACACGTTCACGGTCAGCAGGAACGGCGCCCAGCCCGTTGCGCTGCCAGGTGGCGGCCTGAGCGCAGGCGGCCTCCAGCACCCAGCGGCCGATGTCCACGATCAGCCCGGTGTCCTCGGCGACGGGGATGAAGTCGGCCGGGCCGGTGATGCCGCTCGGCCCGTTCCAGCGCAGCAGCGCCTCCATGCCGAGGATGCGCCAGCTGCGCACGCACACGCTGGGCTGGTAGTGGAGCTGCAGCTCGTCGCGGCCCAGCGCCTGGCGCAGGCCGGCCTCCAGGTACATGCGGTCGGAGGTGCTGACCGACATGTCCGGGCGGTAGAACTGATGGCCGTTGCGCCCTTCCTGCTTGACCCGGTACATGGCGATGTCGGCGTTCTTCAGCAGCTCGTCCACCTCGGCGCCGTCGCGGGGAAACACGGTGATGCCGATGCTGGTGCTGACGAAGATCTCGCGGCCGTCGATGTGCATGGGTGCGGCCACCGCCTCGCGCACCTTCTGCGCCACGGTGACCAGGCGCGCGGTGCTGGGCACGCCCTCCACGATCAGGGTGAACTCGTCCCCGCCCAGGCGCGCGATGGTGTCGACCTCGCGCAGCTGCTCCTTCAGGCGCATGGCGACGATCTGCAGGACCTTGTCGCCCGTGCTGTGCCCCAGCGTGTCGTTGATCTGCTTGAAGCGGTCGAGGTCGATGAACATCAGGCCGATCATCGCGCCGTTGCGCCGGGCGCGAGCCATGGCCTGATGCAGCCGGTCCAGGAACAGGCTGCGGTTGGGCAGCCCCGTGAGCACGTCGTACTGGGCGAGCTGCGCCAGCCGCTCCTCGACCTCCCGGCGCTGCGCCTCCTTGTCCATCGCATCGAGCGCGAAGGAGATGTTGCTGCCCATCTCGACCAGCAGGTGCACCAGCTGGTCGTCGAAGAAATCGACCGCCGACGAGCACAGGAACAACGTGCCCGACGACTTCGCCGCGCCGGCGCAGCGGGATGTTGGCGAGCGCGTGCAGGCCGCGCCCGAGCAGGGCGCTGCGCCAGGGCAGGGTGCGGGCATCGAGCGAGACGTCGTTGCAGATCACCGGCTGCCCGCTGCGCAACGCCGTGCCGGTCAGGCCCTGTGCCCTCGGGGATGTCGGGATCGGCCGAGATCCGCACGGTGTGGATGTAGTCGTGGTAGACCCCGGCGGTCGCGGCGGGCCGCACCCACTGCGACTGCGGCTCGATCATCAGGATGGTGGCGAGCTCGAAGTTGCCGTACTGCGCTGCGATCCGGCACACCTCGTCGAACAGGTTCTGCGGATCGGTGCGCCGGGTGATCGCGCGGTTGGTCTGCGACAGCGCCGCGTACAGGTTGGACAGCCGGATGATCTTCTGCTCCGCGGCCTTGCGCTCGCTGACGTCGCGCGCGATCGCCTGCACCGCCGGCCGGCCCTCGTAGAGGAAATAGCTGGACGAGACCTCCATGTGGCCGGTCGAGCCGTCCATGCGCACGTACTTCATCTCCATGGCGCCGAGCATGAGCCGGTGCTGCACGATGCGCCCGACGCGCTCGCGCGCGAGCTCGCGGTGCTCCGGGTGCAGGAAGTCGTAGACCGACCGGCCCAGCAGATCGCTGCTGTGCGTGGCACCCAGCAGCCGTGAGGTCGCCGTGTTGGCGAACACGATGTTCCCGTCGCAGTGGACCAGGATGGCGTTGGGAGACAGCTCCACCAGCTCGCGGAAGCGCTCCTCGGCCTGCTTGCGCACCATGAACTGCGCGATCTGCCGGCCCACCGCGCGCGCGGTGTCGGTGAGCGCGAAGTCGGGCGGCCACACGCGCCGTGCGAAGAACTCCATCGCACCCAGCGTACGGTTGCCGGTGGCGATGGGAAACGCGAAGGCGCCGGTGAGTCCGCACCGCAGTGCCGCCGGGCGCACGACCCAGGCCGGGATCGGCGGCGATGTCGGCAATCCAGCTCGGCGCCCCGCTCTTGAGCACGCGCCCGACCAGGCCCTGGCCCACTGTCCGCAGGCGCTTCGAGCGCGTGGCCGCGACGAACTCGCTGTCGCGCAGCTCCGGGCGGCACCACAGCTCCGCGCAGGTGTAGGAGTTGTCGTGCGCGCCATGCTGCCAGCGCGCACCGTAGTCCCAGCCCATGGTCTCGCACACCGACTGGATGATGCGCGGCACCGCTTCGCTCAGCGCGTCGGCATCCGAGAGGATCTGCGCCACCGCGTGCTCGATCGCCTGGCGCTGCTGCGCCTGCTTGTGCTCGGTGATGTCCTTGCCGATGCCGCGATAGCCGCGGAAGCGGCCCTGCACGTCGAACACCGGCTCGCCGGAGACGGCGACCCAGCGGATCTGGCCGTCGATGCTGGTGCGCAGGTACTCGAAATCGTAGAACGGCTGGTGCGCCTGCAGCGTGCGCCTGTGCGCCTGCCACTGCGCTTCGCTCACCCCGAAGCACGGCATCTCCCAGCGCGTCTTGCCCACATAGCTGGCGGCGCGGATGCCGGGACGCTCGGGGAATCCGCGCAGATTCGCGGTGAAGCGGAAATTCTCGTCCTGCTCCCAGTACCAGTCGTACGAGAAGCGCAGCAGGCTGCGGAAGCGGTCTTCGCTCTCGGCGAGGGTGAGCGGCGGAGCGGGAAACAGACTCGCGGCCGGTGACGGCCGGCTCGCATGCTCGGGAAGTTCTCCCGGCCGCGGCTCGCCCCGGCGAGACCCCTCGATATGATGATCGGCGCGCTTCGACAAGCGGTTGCGGTCCATGACTTAAGCGTGCAATCCGGTTCGACTGTGCACTGACGCTGGCGAATCCGCAAGGGGCGCACGCCCCTCATGCACGCGAGGTGCTCTCATCGAGTATCGGCAGAACCGGTTGCGGCCGCAGGCGTTATGCGTGGCTGCGCTGCTCGCGTCGCGGCCCGTAGAACAACACCCAAAGTGTCAAATCGCTGCTGAACTCGACGAAGCGATGCTCCTCGCCGGCGGCGGCGAACAGCACGTCGCCGGGCGTGAAGCTGGTGCGCTCCCTCTCGCGCACGAACGTTCCGGTGCCATGCACGACGAAGTACAGCTCATCGCGATCGTGCGGCACTTGATTGTCTGCAGCCGGCCGGCGCGTAGAGGCGCAGCTCCACGTCGCCGGTGTCGAAAGCGAGCTTGGACAGGCGGCCGGCGGGCAGCGGCACCGCAGCCAGGTCTGCAACGCTCAGGCGCGTTCGGATCGTCACTGTGTCGGACTCGGATTCGCGGCTCACTGCGCGCATCATACTGCAGCACGGCGGCGCCGAGAAATCTCACACAATGTGAGGTTCATAGCTTGTCGCGCTGCAAGCGACGTGCACTGCTTCGATGATTGCACGAATGCGCGGCCAGCGGCAGCATTCCGCGCGTGAGCGGAGCCGTGACAAAGTTTGCGAACCGCATACTGTGCGCTTCAGTAGAAGTTGCCGAGGTAGAAGTAGATGGTGTTCAGACTGCCGTCGAAGGCGTGTCCATACGCCAGATACATCGGACCAAGCGCGGAGTCTGCACCGATGAACACCGCCGCAGCCGGCAGCAGGCCGGTCGCACTGGACCCGTCCAGGCGCCCCCACACCTGCCCGACCTCGAGCGAGACGCCCGCATACAACCCCTTCAGCAGCACGGGGACATTGGCGAGGCGGTAGTAGTACGCGGCGCGCCCCATTACAGAGCGCTGCCCCTGCAACTGATCGATGAGGTAGCCCGACAAGTTGAACAAGCCGCCCAGGTACTGCACATCGTAGATGGGCAGCTGTCCGTCGGTCGCGCCGCCTCCCTTCAGATTCAACTGAATGGTGTGCGGGCCCTTGCTGAACGCAGTCACGGCCGCGAACGTGGCCTTCTGGTATTCGTTGTCGGCGCCCAGCGCGGCCAGCGAGTCCTGATAGTTCGCGGCAATCAGGTAGCCGGAACGCGGGAAGCTGGCGCTGTCCAGTCGGTCCGAGATGAAGCTGGCGGTAAGGCCGCCCGCAGAGAAGTTTGCCGCCGGGAACAGCGGGACTGCGATGCTGGGATCGTAGCGCATCTGTGCCCGCTCGATGCCCAGCCGCAGCTCGGCGTAGCGCCCGAAGGTCCAGCCCACGTCCAGGCCGCCGCCGTAGGATTGAATCCGGTAGCTCGCCACCGGCTGGCCGTCGACGAACAGGTTACGGCTGGTTTGACCGGCGGCCAGATTGGGTGCGACGAACAAGCCTTTGCCCAGCATCACCGGCTGGTAGAACTCGGTGCGCAGCGCGGTAGTGCGGCCCAGCGAGAAATCGTTGCGCCATTCTCCCCCCAGGCTGTTGAGCCAGGTGCGCCGGTAGCTGCCCAGCAGGTTGAAGAACGTGTCCTCCTTGAAATCGGTGGCGAGCTGCAGCCCCAGGCGCAGATAGCCTGGCCCCCAGGACTTCTCGCGCGGCGTGATCAGCAGCACGCGCTCGCCGCCTTCCTCGTCGGCGTAGGCGTAGTCGATGCGCTCGTAGTCGCCCTCCCCGAGCAGGCCGCCGATCTCGTTCTGCACGCGGCTTTCGTCGAGCTGGCCCTTGCGCTCGTCCACTTCGAACTTCTTCTCGACATATGCAGGATTGACGTGCGTGAGCTTGCTGGAATCGACCTCGACGCGCGCCACCTTCGCTCCCGTTGTCGAGCGCGCGCGCTGCGCGTCCCGAAACGCGGTGTACTCCTTGGGCGGAAGGCTCAGCACCAGCAGCCGCTCCTGAACGTCGCGCGCGGCCTTCACGCCGATCGGGATCAGCTCGGAGCTGCGCGCGAAGTCGCCGCTGGAGAACTTCTCGACCTGGGGCTTGATGACCACGTCGTCGGGCTTGAGCGCCTCGCGCGAGGCGTACACGTTCAGGTCGAGCAGGATGTTGACCATCTGCTGCGCGACAGCGAGGGGGTTGGCAAGCTGCGCGTCCGTGACATTGGTCGTGCCCAGATCCACCGCGATGATGACGTCCGCACCCATCGCACGCACGGTCTGCACCGGCAGGTTCTGCCGCAGGCCGCCGTCTACCAGGATGCGTCCGTCGATCACCTCCGGGGTGAAGGCGCCCGGAACGGCCATGCTTGCGCGCATCGCCGAAGCGAGCTCGCCGTGGTCGAGAATGACCAGGTCGCCGGTCTTCAGATCCGTCGCCACCGCGCGGAACGGAATCTGCAGCTGATCGAACGTCTTCACGCCGACGGCACGCGTGGTCATCCGCCGCAGCAGCGCGTTGACCTCCTGCCCGGCGAACAGCCCGGTCGGCAGCTTGACGCCGCCCTTGCCCACCCCCAGCTCGATCGACCACAGCCCCAGCAGGTCCAGGCGCTTCTGCTCGAAGCCCTGGTCCTTGCGCGGCGCACTGTCCTGGAACATGACGCCCCAGTCGGACTTGGACACTACCTCCTCGATCTCCTGCGGCGACATGCCGCTGGCGTAGACCCCGCCGATGATCGAGCCCGCGCTGGTGCCGGCGATGCAGTCGATCGGCACGTGCAGCTCCTCGAGCACCTTGAGCACGCCCACGTGCGCCCAGCCCTTGCCGCCGCCCCCCGCGAGCGCAAGGCCGATGCGGGGGCGGCCGGTGACTTCCTTGGGCTGACCGCAGCTCTTCCCGGTCTCCGCGGCTTCGGCGACGTCGGCAACAGCAGCACCCAGCAACAGGACGAGGAGCCAGCGAACACCGCGCCCTCGATACGACATCAGAGTACCGCTCGACGTCATCAGCCAAACCGATCGATCTCGCCCGCATTCAGGCGACCGATCAATCATACCGGCATCCCGGCAGCAGGCCCATGCCGGGACGGCTATCATCCGGCTGGAAACCCTCCCGCGAGGCGCCAATGGCCATCGACCTGCAGAAAGCCGCCGACACCCTGGTGCACGAGCATGCGCACAAATCCAACCTGGTCCCGTTCGCACGCGCATGGGGCGCAACCGACCTGGACGGCGCCTACGCCATCCAGGCTGCGTTCGTCGAGCGCATGCTGGCCACGCACGGCAAGCGCGTCGGCTACAAGATCGGCCTCACCTCCAAGCGCATGCAGCAGATGTGCAGCATCGACCATCCCGTGGCCGGCGTGGTGCTGGAGCAGCGCCTGCTGGACAGCGGCGTCCAGCTCGAACTGTCCAGCCTGGTGCGGCTGGGCATCGAGTTCGAGATCTGCGTGCGCCTGGGCCGCTCGCTGCCGCCGCGTGCGCGAGCGTACGAGATGGATGAAGTCGCCGCGGCGGTGGAGGCGGTGGCGCCGGACTACGAAGTCATCGACGACCGCAACTCACCCTACCCGCTGGACATGCTCTCGCTGGTGGCCGACAACGCCTGGAACGAAGGCATCGTGCTCGGCGCGTGGCGCACGCAGTGGCCGGACCTGGCCGCCGCGCGCGGCATCGTCGAGCTGAACGGAGAGAAGATCGACGAGGGCCACGGCCGCGACGTGCTCGGCCATCCTTTCGAGCCGCTGCGCTGGCTCGCCAATCACCTGAGCGGCCGCGGGCAGACCCTGCACGCGGGCGAGATCGTTTCCACCGGCAGCCTCGTCACCACGCGGTTTCCGAAGGCCGGGGAGCAGTACCGGTTTACGGTGGAGGGGGTCGGGGCGGTGGAGGTGGGTTTTAGGGGCTAGGGGCTAGGGATCTAGGGACTTACAAGCTGCTGCGAATGCCGTCAAATGTTCAATGCGTCATGTGCCCGGTGGGAGCTCGTCCGCTGGGTGGTTGGGTCACCTCGGACATTGCATCCCTACCGCTGCTCGCTAGTCCCTAGCCCCTAGTCCCTAGCCCCCGGACTCATGCTCGCCGATCCCATCGTGCTGGCCCGCATCCAGTTCGGGCTCAACATCGGTTTCCACATCCTGTTTCCGACCATCTCGCTGGCGCTCGCCTGGGTGCTCGTGTACCTGCGCGTTCGCATCGGCCGCGGCGGCCCGGCGTGGCTCGCCGGAGCCTACCGCCTGTGGGTCAAGATCTTCGCGCTGACGTTCGCGCTCGGCGTGGTCTCCGGCATCACGATGAGCTTCCAGTTCGGCACCAACTGGCCGGGCTTCATGGAGCGCGCCGGCAACATCGCCGGGCCGCTGCTCGGCTACGAGGTGCTCACCGCCTTCTTCCTCGAAGCCACGTTTCTGGGCGTCATGCTGTTCGGGCACGACCGGGTGCCGGGCTGGGCGCACACACTCTCGGCGATCCTGGTGGCGGCCGGCACCACCGCCTCGGCGTTCTGGATCCTCGCGCTCAACTCGTGGATGCAGACGCCGCAGGGGTTCAACATCGTCGACGACAGGCTGCACGCCGCGCGACTGGTGGGCCATCCTGTTCACGCCCAGCTTCCCGTACCGCTTCACGCACATGATGCTCGCCTCGGGATTGACGGTGGCGTTCCTGATCGCCGGCATCTCGGCGTTCCAGCTTCTGCGCAATCGCGATTTCGCGCCCGCCCGCAGCATGTTTCGCAACGGTGTGCTGCTGGCTGCGCTGCTCATGCCGCTGCAGATGTTTGTGGGCGACCAGCACGGGCTGAACACGCTCGAGCATCAACCCGCCAAGATCGCTGCCATGGAGGGGCTGTGGCACACCGAGCGCAGGGCGCCGCTGGTGCTGTTTGCGCTGCCCAATCGCGAGCAGCAGCGCAACGACTATGCGATCACCATTCCCGCGGGTGCGAGCCTGGTGCTGACCCACGAGGCGGACGGAGAAGTCAAAGGCTTGAACGAGTTCGCCGGCAAGCACCCTCCGGTGACGCCGGTGTTCTTCGCCTTCCGCGTGATGGTCGGCATGGGCATGCTGATGCTTTCGCTGTCCTGGCTCGGCGCCTGGGTGCTGCTGAGACGGCGCGAGATGCCGCGCTGGCTGCTGCTGGTGTTCGCCGGCATGACCTTCTCCGGCTGGGTGGCGACGCTGGCCGGTTGGCTGGTGACCGAGATCGGACGCCAGCCGTACGTGGTCTACGGCGTCATCACCACCGCGGAGACCGCCTCGAGCGTGCCGGCCTCGCACATCGCGCCTGACCCTCGTCGCGCTATGCGCTGGTGTATGCGCTGCTGCTGGTGTCGTACATCGTCGTGGTGACTCAGCTCGCCCTGAAGGACGCCAGCGGCGAGCCCATCCGCGGCCCGCTTCGCAGCAGCGAAGCACCCGCGCAGGCCTGAGGAGACCAGCCCATGCAGATCGACTTGCCGCTGGTATTCATGGCTCTGATGGGGCTTGCCATCCTCGCCTACGTGATCCTGGACGGCTTCGACCTGGGCGTGGGCACGCTGGTGCCGTTCGCGACCCGCGACGAGCAGGACTTGATGGTGGCCTCGATCGGACCGTTCTGGGATGCCAACGAGACCTGGCTGGTGCTGGGCGTGGGCATCCTGCTGGTCGCCTTCCCGCTCGCGCACGGCATCGTCCTGTCGTCGCTCTATCTGCCGGTGGCGCTGATGCTGATCGGGCTGATCCTGCGCGGGGTCGCGTTCGAGTTCCGCGTCAAGGCGTCCGGCTGGCACAAGGAGCTGTGGAACCGGCTGTTCTCGGTCGGCTCGCTGGTGGCCGGGCTTCGCTCAGGGTGTGATGCTGGCGGGCGTGATCACTGGCTTCGCGGAAGGACCCGGCTTCGTGCTGTTCGACCTGCTGGTCGGCGCAGGTCTGGCCGGCGCCTATGCGCTGCTGGGCGCGACCTGGCTGGTGCTCAAGACCGAGGGGGACCTGCATGCACGCGCACTGCGCTGGAGCAAGGGCGCCGTCCTGCTGGCGGTCGCAGGGGTCGTCGCCATCAGCGTGGCCAGCCCGTTCGCGAGCGCCGGCATCATGCAGAAGTGGTTCGAGTGGCCGCGCATGCTGTGGCTCGCCCCGCTGCCGATCGCCACGACCGCGGCGTTCGTCGGAATCTGGCGCTCGCTCGACCCGGCTGCAGCGCCGGCAGTCGACGCGCGAATGGCTGCCCTTCGTGCTGTCGGTCTGGGTGTTCGTGTTCGCCTTCGCCGGGCTGGCCTACAGCCTGTTTCCCTACCTGGTGGTGGACCGCATGACGATCTGGCAGGCGGCGGCCGCACCCGAGTCGCTGCGCTTCGTGTTCGTGGGCGTGTGCTTCGTGCTGCCGCTGATCGTGGCCTACACCGTGTTCGCGTACCGGGTGTTCTGGGGCAAGGCGCGCAGCCTGACGTACCACGCTAGTGCGGCGGCCAGCTAAGACAACGCGTAACCGCAAGGACCACAAGGAAAACCAAAGGGCCAGACCCACCGCGCAACGCTGCCGCGCCAGAAGCGGCGGAAAGCTAGCTCCTCGCCCCGCGGGAGAGGGCTCGGCGACGGGTGCCTCGGGTAGAGCGCAGGCCGCGACCGCTACGCCGCCTTGGCCACCGCCGCCAGGCGATTCTTCAGCCGCTCGAAGTTGCGCAGCGACTGCAGGTGCAGGTACACGAGCTCCAGCTCGTCGGTCTTGGCGAGCGCGGCGAACTTCTCGCCGCTGAGCGCCTTGAGCTTGTCGCGGTTCACCGCCATGAACCCGGCGAGCGAGGTCTTTTCGCCCGGAGGCCAGCGTGACCTCGGCCTGCATCGGCTCGAGCAGCTCCAGGAAGCTCACGTGCTTGCAGAACGCCTGCGTCACGCGAAACTGGTTCTGGTACTCCTGCAGGAACTTGAGCACGTTCTCGGTGTAGCCCGAAGCCTTGCCGTCGTCGTCGAACAGACGCGCGCCCTTGGCCGCCTGGTTGAAGCCGGCGAAGGACTCGTCGATGCACAGCGTGAACTTGGCTCCGTCCTCGCTGGAGGAGAACACGAAGGGATAGCGGCGCACGAAGGCCGGCAGGTAGTCGGCGTCCCAGCGCCCGTCGGCCTTGAGGAACAGGTTCTCGTTGCCGCGCAGGCCGAGGATCACGGCCGGCATGATCTGGTCGCCGGTACCGGCGAACACGATCGGATACTCGCGCGCCGCCTGCGGCATTTCCACCGCCATCAGCGGCACCGAGTTGACGCCGCGGCAGAAGCCGTAGTCGGCCCCCACCTCGACGGACCAGTTGCCGTGACGGGCACGGCTCACCGGCACTGCGTTCTCATAGATCAGAAGTTGAGTTGCCACGGTGGGCTTCCTTCCTTGGTTGGTGGATGGATGGTCCGCCCGGATGCCGCGAGCGGGCGGAGCGCAGGTCCGGCAGGCATGCAAGAGTTGCGCCGGCAGAGCGCGTATTGTGCCCTATAGCGGTTCCGCTGGCGCGGGGCGCCGCGCGCTAGCCGGTCAGCGGACCACGTTCCCGGATCGAGGGTGCCCGGCGCTGTCGGCCCGGGTACTTGACCAGCGTGCTTGGCGTCGTTGCGCGGTTGCCCGAGACGCTGGTGTTCGTGCCAGCCTCCCCGCTGATCGAATCGCTGGCCGAGTCCACCGTCAAGTCGTAGACCTGCCGGATCAGCGCGTCGCTGCCGGCGGGTGCCGCGGCAGCGCCGACCGTCACCGTTACGACCGTGTCGCTGTCGCCCACCAGGGTGTCGTTGCCGTCGCCACCCCGCAGCGTGTCCCAGGCTGCGTCGGAATCGATGCTGTCCGCCAGTCGATCCCCGGTGATGCGCACGCCGGCGCCGATTGGATCGGCGAACGCACCCAGGTACGCCGCTACGATGTTGCGATTGTCTCCGATCAGCAGATCGTCGCCCTTGCCGCCGGTGAGCTTGTCGCCGCCCGCATCGACGCCGAAGCAGCCGACCAGCTCGTGGATGGAAAGGTTGACGCTGACAGTGGCCGAAGCCGCCGTTCCCGCACGCCCGCCCGCGTCGATCAGCGCAGCGATCGAGACCCACTGGTCGCCGATGGTCTGGTCGTTGCCGTCGAGCAACGATTGCGTTCGCGCACGCATTTCACCCCCACCCTAACCCTCCCCCTGAACAAGGGGAGGGAACTGTGTGGTGCTACGCGCGCGCCAGAAACAGATAGCGGTTCACGCTGAAGAAGTATTCGCCGCGCGACCCGAGCGCGTGCAGATCCTCCGCCCATGCGTCCGCCTCGTCCGCGGCGACCCGCTTGCGCGTGTAGCCCTTGATCACCTCGAGGACGCCGGCGCTGTACGTATCGGGATCGTAGCGCGTGTTCAGCAGCGGAATCACTTCGGCGCGGGTCACTTCCAGACCCGCCGCCGCGAGCAGGCGGCCGAGCCGGCGCGGCAGGTGCGGATGCGGACAGTGCGTGTTCCAAGTCTCGATCACCCGGCGCATGCGCGCGTCGTCGCTCGAGTTCCAGACGCAGGATTCCCAGTCGGTGTCCATCACCAGCGCGCGCCCGCCAGGACGCAGCACGCGCCGCAGCTCGCGCAGCGCGCCCTCGATATCGGCAACGTACTCGTACACCTGCGTGCATACCGCTGCGTCGAAGGCCCCGTCCGCGTAGGGGAGCTGCCCGACATCACCGGCGCGCAGCCGCACCCACGGCAGGTCTGCGCAGCGGCGCTGGGCGAGTGGGATCATGCTGGTGGAGAAATCGATGCCGTCGACGCTGCCGTCGGCACCCACCTGTTTGCCCATGTCGAGCGCCAGCAGACCGGGCCCGCAGCCCAGATCTGCAACGCGCTCGCCGGGTTGCAGCGCCAGCACCTCCAGCACCCGCGCGCGCTGCGCGACCACGTCGGGCGTGAGATAGAGCGCCTCGGTCTTGCGGGCGCCCTGCTCGTCGAACTGCTTGGCGATGTCGGCAGCAGATGCGGTCACGTTGGTCGCTCTCCCAGACAGAAAGCGCGAAGCCTACACCCATCCGCGAACTGCTCAAATAGACTCCTTCCCCCTCCCAGGGGGAAGGCTGGGATGGGGGTCAAGCGCGACTTTACCGCACCGGATGCGTTGCACCCCCACCCTGACCCGCTCCGACAGGTCCGGGGCAGGCTGAGATCGTGGTGTCGCGGGCCATGCACGCCTCCGCGGTCGCATCCCCGTCAAACGGGGCCCCTGCTCCACGCTCCAGCGCGCCCTCCCCCTAAGAGGGGGAGGGAATGCATATACGGGGCCTCGCTTCCCGCGACCGCTGCATAGGTCAAACCTTTGCCAGTCCCCCGGCAGAAGTCGGGGGCTTGCATGCTGAGTCAATAGCGGTGGCGGCCCGTGCTTGCCGCGCCGGGAAATCAGTTGCGCGGTTCGGCGACCGGCCTGCGCGCGGCATCGAGCTGCATCAGGGTTTCGCGCACTCGCGCCTGGGCAGCCAGGTCGCCCGCTGCGCCATATTGAGCAAGCGCGTTGTCGAGCAATTCGTGCGCCTGCGCCGGGCGATCGCGCCGCTGCTCCACGCGCGCCATGGCCTCCGCGATCTCCCCCAGCAGATGCGGGTCGTTCTCGTTGGCCGCCAGCGCCGCGGCTTGGGTGTAGAAGTCGGCGGCGGCATCGAGCCCCTGCATGTCGTCTTCGGTCAAGCCCTGCATCAACGTGACCCGCGCCGACATCCGGCGGTCCCCGGAGGGGCCGAGCAGAGCGCGAGCCTCGCGGTAGAACTGGCGCGCGTCCTCGTAGCGGTTCATGGCGCGTGCGCTGTCCCCGAGCTGCTTGTAGACGGCGGCGCTGCGATCGGACTCGTGCGTGCGCTCGTAGATCGCCAGCGCCTGACGATAGTGCCTATCGGCTTCCGCGTAGCGGCGCAGGTTGTATTCGGCCAGCCCGAGGTTTTCCAACGCGACTGCGCGGTTGTGTTCGTCCAGCGCCTGCCCGTACAATCCGGCGGCCTGCAGGTAGAGCGCGCGCGCTTCCTCGAAGCGACCCTGGTCGAAGGCAACGCCGGCCTGGTCGAACGCGCGATTGGCCTCGTCGCGTTGCGACCCGCACCTCGCTCGGCTTGTCGGGCTCCCACAGCCAGCTGATCGCGCCGAGCTCCTCGCGCATCCACCAGACCACGCCCGCCAGGACGACGAGCAGAGCCCCGATCACCGCCCAGCGCGGCGCGCCGCTCACGGGTTCCCCAGCACGCGCTCGCACCAGCGCGCAACGGCCAGCACGGTGGCATCGGCTCCCGGGCGGCCGACCAGTTGCAGGTTGACCGGAACACCGGCGTCATCGGTTCCCGCAGGCAGGCTGATCGCCGGCAGGCCCGCGAGATTGAAGGGCGACGACAGCCGTGTGAGCGCGCTTGGAACCGGCATGACCCGACCGCCGATGTCGATGCTGGCAACCCCTGACCTGGGCACGTGCACGGACAGGGCCGGCGTGACCATGACGTGCGCATCCCCCAGCGCCGCCAGCAAGTGGTCACGCAGCGCCCGCCGCAAGCGCTGCGCCTTCACGTAGTCGATGCCGCCGATGAACTGCCCTACCTCCAGCCGCAGGCGGACGTCCGGGGCGATGCCCTCTGGATGGGTAGTGAGCAGCTCCCAATTGGCCTGGCAGGCTTCGGTACACAGGGTGATGAATTGCACGGCCGGCGCCTGGTCGATGCCTTCGATCGTGCGCTCGTCCACCTGCGCACCCGCTGCACCGAGGCGGGCGATGGCGGCGTCCACCCGCTCGCGAACGACGTCTTCGACGTGCTCGAAGAAGAAGCTGGCCGGCCGCACCAGATGCGGCCGCTCGACCTGCTTCGCACTCGCGCAGCCAGCCGGCAGCCCGGCCATCACCTCGAAGCCCAGCGCGGCGTCGCCGACGCTGCGCGCAAGCGGACCGATGTGATCGAGGGTAAAGGCAAGGGGCCACACGCCGTGACGGGTGACCGCGTCATAGCTGCCCTTGAAACCGACGATGCCGCAGCACGCGGCGGGGATGCGGATGGAGCCTCCGGTATCGGTGCCTACAGCGATCGCCGCGAGGCCGGCCGCGACCGCCGCCGCCGAGCCGCCGCTCGAGCCACCCGGAATGCGGCCGGGAGCGACCGGGTTGCTCACGGCACCGAAATGCACGTTCGCACTGGTGACGCCATAGGCAAGCTCGTGCAGATTGGCGGTCCCTATCACCAGCGCGCCCGCCGCGCGCAGGCGCGCCACCACCTCTGCATCATGCTGCTGCTCCAGTGCTTCGATGGCGCGGGTCCCGCAGGTCATCGGGTAGCCCGCCACCGGCATCAGGTCTTTCACGGCGACCGGAACGCCGGCCAGCGGACCGATGTCCTCGCCGGACTGGATGCGCACCTCGAGCTGGCGCGCCTCGCGCAGCACCGCCTCGGGGCGGAACGTGATGAACGCATGCAGGGAGCGATGCGCGTCGGCGCGCTCGACAAATGCGCGCGCCACCTCGAAGGGCGACAGCTCGCGGGAGCGCACCCGCGTCGCGATGTCCGCGGCGCTCGCGAAGCACAGGTCGTCGCTGCGCTTCGGCGGCTCGGCATCGCGCGGCGGCGTGATCTCCAGCTTGGCCTTCGCCGGCAGCGGCAGCATGTCGCCGCCCACCGGCGCTTCCAGCACGGCCGCGAGGTCCGGCAGATGCACGCCGAGGCGCTCTTCCCAGAACGCAGCGCGCTCAAGGAAGGGATACCGGCGTGACTGCGCAGAAGCGCGCAGCAACTCGGCAAGCGATGGGGCCGTCTTTGACATGGGCAAATAGGCCGCCTAGAGGCCAGTAGCGCTGATTCGGTACCGCGCTGTGCCGTACCCTCACCCCTGCCCGTACCCATGAACCTGCTGGAGGCAGTAACGGACTCCACTCTCGCTTGATGGGAACGGCGGGGGAGAGGGTGACACGCTTGTCCGACATCCCCCTCATCCTAGCCCGCTCCCGCGAGGGGAGAGGAACTGTCATGGGCTCGATTCGTGACGCGAGCGGTCATGCGATCTCTCCCACAAGCGAAGATGGGAGCATTCGCTGCTGCTCCTGAGACCACTGTTACGGGCGCTGGCGGCATTTCCGGCCAGCGGCTGCCCGCCATTGCCGGATCGAGCTCGCACCATCGTGCCACGGCGGCGGCCACCACACTGGCGCCGGAACTGGCGCGCATCATCCGAGTCCTTCATGACCATAGAGGAACAACGTGAGCACGCCGGTGTAGCCGTACAGCCGGTTGTGGGAGATCTCGCCGTTGCAGAAGAAACCCACCAAGGGCACGTCCCCGAGGCCGTCTCGGATCATGCGCAGCTCCTGGGAATCGTCGCCGAACAGGGCCGCGCCGCGGCCCAGGCAAGAGTAGTAGAGTGCGCCGCGCGGGGGCCGATACAGGCCGGTCCGGATGCTGGTCAGCATGCGCTCCAGGTCGTCGCTGGCGGTGCCGCGGTCGCGCCGGCAGAACATCGACCTCTCCGCCGGGGCTGACCGCCTCGCCGATCGCCACCAGCTGGTGGGAAGAATCGATGCCGACGAGGTTGCGCACCACGTAGTCGCCGGTGTCGCTGCCTTCGATGGGCAGGCCGGCAAAAATCAACCCGCCGATCGCGGAGAGGCTGGAACCGGACGTCTCGGGGCCGATGTCCTCGCGCAGCACTTCGAGCGCCGGCCGGCCGTCGAGCTCGATCAGCACGTTGTGACGCGCGGCGCTCACGCGGTGGCGCGGGCCGATCGGCGAGCAGCCTTGAGTCAGCCGGGTGGCGATCACCACCTCTTCCGAGAACAACACCCCGGACAATCCGCCCTCCACCGCCCCGTCTGCATACTGGACGCTGCGCCCCCGCGAGCTGGTCAGCCCTCCCACCACGAAGCCGCTCTCGGTGCGGGCCGCCAGTTCGCGCAGCAGCGACAGCAGCGAGGAGCTGGACGGATCGGCGTGCAGCACGGCAAAGCTCGCGGCGTGGTTGCCCCATTCCATCCGCGCCTGCGCCACCTCGCGCGGGGATTGCAGCAGCGGCAGGACCCGGAAGGCGCTGTCGTCGAAGCTGCAGCACATGATCGCGAGCGCGGGCTCGTCGAGGTACTCGCTGCCGCTGGCGCAGATCCCCAGCCCGACGGTCCCCACCCAGTGCGCGATGCCGGTGCGCCGGCGCAGGAAGTCCACGATCTCGCCGAAGCTGTCGGCCAACGCGTCCGTCGCGTAGACGAACCCGAGCGTGGCGGTGCGCACCCCGCTCCCGCACTGGGCGAGGCAAGCCTCCGCCGCCTGGCGCCAGCTGGCGGCCGCGGCGTGCCCGTAGGCAAAGGTCTCGGTGAGGATGCCGGTCGTCATGGCTGTTCATTCTAGCGGGGTTTGCGGGCCGGGAGATCAGATCAGGCAGCGCTATCCGCCCTGATGAAACGCTGTCCCATCGCGAATCGCGTCGACCGTCAATGGAGGGCGATCGGCGACTGCCACATCGGCGCCGACCTGAATCAGCGAGGCATCCTTGCGCGGCGAATAGTCCGGGAAGGGTCTGATCGCGCGGATCTGTACGCCGGCACGGATGAGCGTCAATGCGACCAGTTTCACGTCCTCGAGAGCGACGGGCGTGCCGTACCAGATCGAGTTGGTCGGCAACGCGGGCACCAGGGCAGAGCGCCGATCCAGGCGAAATCCCAGCTCGGTGAGCGCGGCTTCGACCCTGTTTCCATCCACGTTCTTCGGGAAGTACTGGACCACGACGTTCCCGCGGCTGGCTGCCGGCGCGCGCGCGGCCGCCTGCTGAATCGCCTGGTTGGCCTTGAGACTCTGGTCGACTGAGCTCCCGCCTGCGGCGGCCGTCGCCACTCGATCGCTTTGCCAGCCGAATTGCAGCAGCAGTTCCTTGGTGCGATCCTCGGCCTGGCGTCGGGCGTTTTCGGCTTCCAGCGTCTGCCGCCTGGCCTTGTCCGCTGCCGACAGCGCGTCTTGTCTCTGCTGCCACGCAATCCCCGCGACGACGAACAAGACTACAAGCAGAACGCCCAAAACGGCTGCCCAGCGCTTGAACGCGCGTCCGGCCTTCGCCTCGGCTTCGAAGCGCCTGGCTCGCTCTTTCTCGGTCTGCCTGTCGATCTCCTCGCGCTGGCGGCGTTCGCGTTCTTCCAGCTGCTGCGCGCGCGCGGCTTCACGGGCCGCCGAAGCTTCCGACAGAAAGCGGCGCACGAGCGCTACTTCTTCCTCGGCGAGGCGACGCCGCTCCGCATCGGCGGCACTTGCCGGCGCCAGGCTGTAACGCTCCGCCCAGGCAGCGTTGAGCCCCGCCTTCAGCCATTCCAGTCCGCGATCCAGGTTGACGCCGCCCCACAGTTCGGCTTCGTGCCGTTCCCAGCGCCTCGCCTCGTCGAGCATGCGGCGGTATTCGACGGCGTCCGCCCCTTCGCGGCGAACCCACTGAGACAAGCGAGGCCACCGCCTGATCAACGCTTCGTGGCTGATGTCGAGCAAAGTGCGCGGGGACAGCGCGACGTCGCGCGATGCAATGATGAAGTTGCACTCGGGCGCCCGAAACGCATCTACGACCGGCACCAGTGCGGTGACGTCTTGGAGTCCGGCAACCGCCACCACTTCGCCCAGACGGCAGGGCCGGCGGACGTCGCGCTCGTCGCTCTCGCGCTCGACCAGGCAGCGGAACAGCTTTTCGACCAGGAAGTGCTGGGGCTGCGGGATAGCCTCCATCACCTCTTCGGCATGGGCTGCCAGAGCCTCCTGCAAGTTGCCGACCCTCACGTAGTCATCGACGGTCAGCCTGAGTGGCGTCGGATCCGGCGCGCCCTGCGCGAGGCGGCGCGCCCACATCCGCATCAGAGCATGCTGCAACAGCGGCAGCTGATCCGGATCGTTGCCGAAATCATTGAGAAGGCGGGTCGTGAGTTGCGCATCCACGGATCCGCCGCAGACCCGTGCCGGTCCCTCGATCGCTTCGCGACACTGCTCCCGAGTCAGGCGCGGCGTCAGATACTGGGCGCCGTTGATCGCTTCCGGCAAGCCCATGAACAGCGCGCAATGGCCCAGGAAGTCCGATCGCATGGTGAGCACTACGTAGATCGCCTGATCGCGTTGCGCGGCGCTCGCCAGCAACAGCCGCACGAAGGCATCGGCTTCGTCCGCGTTGCCCTGCTTGCGGAAGCGGAAGATCTCCTCGAACTGGTCCACGAGGACCAGCAGATTGGCGCTCCCCGCCGGCGTCGTGTCCAGCATGGCCTCGACCAGACCGAGCGGTCCGCGCTCGAGCTTCGCTTGCGTCAGCGCGACCGCCTCTGCCCGCATCGGCTCGGCCAGCGCGCGTCGCTCCACGAGCGCATCAGCGAGCCGAGTCATCGGGTGGTCACCCGGGCGCAACTGCACCACCTCCCAGCGCGCCACCGGCCGCGGCCATGAAACCGGTCTCCAATGCCGGAATCATCCCCGCACGCACCAGCGAAGATTTGCCGCAGCCGGATGATCCGACCACCATCAGGAACCGGCTGGTCTGCAGCTTCGCGAGCAGTTCGTCGGTCTGCTTTTCGCGGCCGAAGAAGAGATGGAACTCGTCCGAGTTGAACGGCCGCAGCCCGGGATAGGGCTTCATGGTGACACGGGCCAACGGTTCAGGACGAGAGGCGGTCGACGAACGGGCCCAGATCCAGGCCGCGGCACAGGTCGAGCTGGATGACCCCGGGGAGGATCGGGTCGAGGTCAACGGGTTGCTCGCAATGGGGCGGCATGACGCAGATCGCAGCAACCGGAGTTGCGCGTCCCGCCGTGACCTTCAGCGCGTAGCGCTGCTGCGTGCGCAACCACCCCGCGGTGGTATCCCCGTACAGGAACAGGATGCCGTCACATTGGCGCAAGCTCTCTTCCAGATCCTGGCGGACTTCCTCGGGCGAACCCTGTGCCAGCGGCAACGCACAACCCAGTCCGCTTGCCCGCAGCGCGTCGCGCAGTTGCGCCGCGATCGGCCGATCGGGCAGATCGGCGTTCACGAACACGAAGCGCGCATCCTGCTGGCGAGTCGGCGCCGGCTTCGGTTCCCGCCGTGCTTCGGTCACGATCGCCTGCTTGAACTCCTCGAATCCGCTGGCCTGCGCCTCGCCTTCGAGCAAGGCGCGCAGATCCGCGTCCTCGATCGCCGCAGGATCCAGGTCCGGGCTGCGCCAGCACAGCCTGGGCAGACCGGCCCGGCGTGCGACCTGCGCCCGAAACACCGGATAGCCCTGAGGCAAGAACGGCGGCCGCTTGCCGGCGTTGTCGCTCAGCAGCTGGACGAATACTTTGGCTCGCCGCAGATCCGCGAGCATCGCCTGCTCGAGGGCGTCCGGATCGTCTTGCGGATACCACACCTGCGGCTGAGGCAGCACGTCGATGCCGGCCTGGTTGAGGAAGCGGCGTATCTCGTCCTGGCGTCGAAGCAAATCGTCGGTCACGTCCGCGAGAAACACCGCAGGGCCCTTGGGTCGCGGTGGAACGGAACCTCCGGACGAGACGAGTTGCTTGAGCTCCTTGGCCATCTGCGCGGCCAGGTCGTTCATCTGCTTGTAGTACTGATCCTCGTCGACACGCGGGTAACGTCCCAGCGGTCGGGGGCTCGAACCTTCCCCATCGGCCGTCCAGAAACGCCAGCCGAGCAGATTGCGCAGCTCGCGGGGCAGATCGCCTTCTTTCAAGTCGTCATACAGAATGCCGAAGACGCGGTAGCCCGCATTGGTCTTGTCGGCGACAAGCTGCATGAACGCTTCGCGCTCCCGCGTGCACCATTCCGATTCCAGGTAGGCCTGCGACACGATGACCACCAGCACGCGGGTGTCCTGCAACGCAGCCATGATCTGGTCGTCGAGCGGGCGATTGCGAGCGAGCCCGGGGTCCATCCAGATCTTGGGATCGTTCAGCTTCTCGCCCAGCAGGACTTCGAGCGTCTTCTTGAATCGGGTCACCCATCCTTCATCGTTCGCGGCCAGCGGTTGATTGTTGCGATGGGCGTAGCTGATGAAGACGTCGTAAGGCATCCGTTGTCCTGTTCGGAACTCGAGGCTGACGCGGCTTTCTTCCGCAGCGACGGACCGGCGAACCGTGCGGAGGGCAGCGGCCACACTAACGCCCTGGCTGTCGCGCGTCAATCTCACACGGGAGGTCGAGTCGAGACTGACGCGGATGAGCAGGACACGGCTGGGTCGCCACGCTCCCCCAGCGCCGCCCACAGACCGCCAAGCCGCCTATAATATGGAGTGCGCGCTTGCTAAGCTGAAGGAACCCGATCATGAACTCCCCCACCGACCTGGCTACCGCCGCAGCCGAGGGCATCCTGCTGCGCACCGATGCGCAGGGCGTCGCCACTCTTACGCTGAACCGTCCCAAGCAGTACAACGCGCTGTCCGAAGAGTTGCTCAACGAGCTGCAGTCGATGCTCGAGCAGATCGAGAAGGACGAGTCGGTGCGCGTGGTGGTGATCGCCGGCAACGGCGCGGCATTTTGCGCGGGACACGACCTGAAGCAGATGCGCGCCAATCCCAGCAAGGCGTACTACCAGAAGCTCTTCGCCCAGTGCAGCAAGATGATGCTCACGCTCACCCGGCTCCCGCAACCGGTGATCGCGCGAGTGCATGGCATCGCCACGGCGGCTGGCTGCCAGCTGGTCGCGCAGTGCGATCTGGCCGTGGCCTCCGAGGCCGCGAAGTTCGCCGTATCGGGCATCAACGTCGGGTTGTTCTGCTCCACGCCCAGCGTGCCGCTCGGGCGCAACGTGCTGCGCAAGCAGGCGATGGAGATGCTGCTCACCGGAGAATTCGTCGATGCCGCTACCGCGAAGGACTACGGGCTGGTGAACGTCGTGGCGCCCGCCGAGCAGCTCGATCAGGCCGTATCCGGCCTGGCGCAGCGCATCATCGCCAAGTCGGCGGTGGCCGTTTCCATCGGCAAGCGCATGTTCTACCGGCAGCTCGAGATGGGGCTGGCGGCGGCCTACGACTATGCGGCCGAGACCATGGCCTGCAACATGATGGCCGCGGACGCTGGTGAAGGCATCGATGCTTTCATCGAGAGACGCCCACCGCAATGGACCGGCCGATGACTGCCGGACACCGCAGCCTGGCGTAAGACAATGGCCCTCCCGCGGGGCCATTGTGGTTTCTTGCCCCCCGCAACGGGCGGGAGCGATGCGCAGCAACGCTTCACAAATCTTTACGCTCATGACATCCGACGAGCCAACGCCGTGCAGCGATGCTTGGGGCCGTGAGCGATGCTTGCGCAAGACGGCCATGATCGGGCACTGCCGCTCATGCAACCAATCCCGCGCGCTCCGGTCGCAGGATATGATCTCGCGCCGGCTGTCGCGACCGAACCGGAACCTCGTGGACGCTGCTTCATTTTCCAACCCTGCCCTGCGCCGCCACAGCGCGCCGCTGATGCTCATGCTTGCGCTTGCCGGACCCGGCGGCCCCACCGGTCATGCGCAGCAGAACCGCGATCCCTTCGACGTGCAGCGCCTGCGGCCGGCCACCCCGTCCAGCTTCTGGGAAGGGCCCCGTGGCACCTGCGCGGCGCCTCTGCAGGTGCCCGATCCGCTGCGGCTGGCCGACGCAGTAGACGTCGCGTTGTGCAACAACCCGCAGACGCGGCAATCCTGGGCAAACGCCAAGGTGCAGGCCGCGCAGGTGGGCATCGCGCGTTCGGACTATCTGCCGAGCATCGACGCCGCGGCGGTGCTCCAGCGCGCAGCAGACCTGGAACGTGCCGGACTCGGGCGGGGAGACCAACCTCAACGGCGCGCTGACCTTCAACTATCTGCTGTTCGATTTCGGCGGCCGTGATGCGGCGCTGGAGCAGGCCCGCCAGTCGCTGCTCGCCGCCGACTGGACGCACAACTCCACGCTGCAAAGCGTACTGCTGGGCGCAGTGCAGGCCTACTACCAGCTGTACGCCACGCAGGAAGCGGTCGCTGCGGTGCTGGCCGCCGAGAAGGCCAGCCTGAACAGCCTCGACGCGACGCGCGCCCGTCAGCGCGCGGGCACCGCCACGCGCGCCGACGTGCTGCAGGCGCAGACGGCCTACTCCCAGTCCCAGCTCAACACGACGCAGGCGAACGGTGATGCCGCGACTGCGCGCGGCGTCCTGGCCAACACTCTCGGGCTGTCGGCCGAGCAGCCGTTGACCATCGCCCCTCCGCCCGACCTGGAGGCACGGCAGGTCGCCGAACGCGCGGTGTCACAGCTGATCGAAGTGGCGCGCGTGCGGCGTCCCGACCTCGCCGCCGCTCAGGCGCAGGTGCGCGCTGCACAGTCCAACATCAAGGTACAGGAGTCGGCGGGCAAGCCCACCCTGTCCCTGTTCGCCGGCCTGGGCGCCACCGCGCTCGCGCCCGGCCTGGATCCGAATACCGGCAGCATCGGACTGCAGCTGCGCATCCCGCTGTTCACGGGCTATCAGAGCACCTACCAGATCCTGCAGGCACGCGACCAGCTCGAGTTTCAGCAGGCGACACCGCGACCGTCTCGCCACCGACGTCAGCCTCGACGTCTGGCGCGCCTACCAGGATCTGCAGACCCAGGGCCAGTCGCTCACCACGACCGAGGAGCTGGTGGCCAGCGCGCAGGAGTCCTACAACGCCGCGCTCGCCCGCTACAAGGCCGGGGTGGGAACCATCATCGACCTGCTCAACGCCCAAAGCGCGCTCGCGAGCGCACAACTGCAACGCATCCAGGCGCACTACCGCTGGAACCTCGCGAAGGTCACGCTGGCGCGCGCCATCGGCGTGCTCGACCCGACGCTGATCGCCGAGCACACGCGACCGCCGCAACCGCAAGGCGCAACGCGATGAAGAGGCTCACGCGCCACCTGGTGCAGCTGCTGGTCGTCGCGGCCGTGCTCGGCGCGGCCGGCGGGGGTTGGATGTGGTGGCAATCCCGCTCCAAGGTACCGATCGGCGAGCGCTATGAGTTCGAGGAGGTCGGCTACGGCGACGTGACACAGACGGTCACGGCCAATGGAACGCTGAACCCCGTGAGCCTGGTCAACGTCGGCACGCAGGTGTCCGGCACCGTCAAGAGCCTGCACGCGGACTTCAACCAGGAAGTGAAGGCCGGCCAGTTGCTGCTCGAACTCGATCCCACCACGCTGCAGGCGACCGTCGAGCAAACCCGCGGCGAGCTGGCGAGCGCAGAGGCCGACCTGCGCCTGGCCAAGAGCGACGAGTCGCGCCTGCACGAGCTGTTCGAGCCAGGAGTACGTGTCGCGCCAGGAAATGGACAAGGCGGTGCAGACGCGCGAGGGAGCGCAGGCACGGGTGCAGACCGCCCGCGCGAAGCTCGGAGCGCGACCGTCGCGAATCTCGGCTACAGCCGCATCCGCTCGCCGGTGTCCGGGGTCGTGGTCTCACGCCAGGTGGACCTCGGCCAGACGGTGGCGGCAAGCTTCCAGACGCCCACCTTGTTCCAGATCGCCCGCGACCTGACGCAGATGCAGATCGACACCAGCGTGGCGGAAGCCGACATCGGCCGCATCACGGTCGGGCCAGACCGGCGCGCTTCACCGTCGATGCGTTCCCCGGTCGCCGCTTCGAGGGCAAGGTCAAGCAGATGCAGTCTCAATCCGACCAACCAGCAGAACGTCGTCACGTACGACGTGGTGGTCTCGGTGAGCAATCCCGACCTCGTGCTGCTGCCGGGCATGACGGCGTACGTGAGCTTCGTGATCGATCGACCGCGAGCAGCGCCCTGCTCGTGCCCAACGCGGCGCTGCGCTTCCGCCTCGACAGCGCTGACAGCGGCCGTGGCAAGCCCCGCGAGGGCGCGGCCGCAGCCGAGAGACGCCCGCCCGGCGCACAGCGCGGGCGACGTCCGGTGGGCCAGCAGCGTGTACGTGCTGCGAGACAACGCGCTGGCGAGCGTCCCGGTGCAGACCGGAATCTCCGACGGCCACTCCACCGAGGTCGCCGGCGGAGAGCTCAAGGCCGGCGACCAGGTCGTCGTGCAGGACAAGCTGCCTGCATCCGAGCCCGGCGGCGGCCGCAGCAACCCTTCCGGATGCGCCCGTTCTGATGCCTGCCGCTCGCGCAAGTCCAGCCCCGCGCGGACCCGGCTGCGCCTCGTCGAGGTGCACGCCCTGAGCAAGGAGTACAGCACCGAGGCCGGGGTCTACCCTGTGCTGCGGGACGTGAGCCTGCGCATCGATGCGGGCGAGTTCGTCTGCGTCATGGGTCCGTCCGGCTCGGGCAAGTCCACCTTCATGAACATCCTCGGTTGCCTGGACGTACCCACCGCGGCGAACCTACCGGCTGGAGGGGCACGATACTTCGCAGCTGGACCTCGGACGAGCTCGCGGCGCTGCGCAACCGCTTCATCGGCTTCGTGTTCCAGGGTTACAACCTGCTGCCGCGCGCCAGCCTGATGGACAATGTGTCACTGCCGCTGGCTGTACGCGGGCGTGCGCAAGCGCGAGCGCGAGGCGCGGCGCGGCGACCTGCTCGCGCAAAGTGGGCCTGGAACGTCAAGCCGAGCATACATGCCGAATCAGATCTCCGGGGGGCAGCAGCAGCGGGTGGCGATCGCGCGCGCTCTGGTGAACGCGCCACGCCTGCTGCTCGCGGACGAACCGACCGGCAATCTGGACACCGCCACCAGCCACGAGATCATGCGGCTGTTCGAGCAGCTCAACGCGACAAGAGGGCATCACCATCGTGCTGGTCACACACGAAGCCGGACATCGCCCGCTTCGCCCGCGCGCGTGGTGAACTTCATCGATGGACAGATCGCTTTCGACGGCCCGACGAGGCAGTTTTCCAGCGAGGAATCGGTAAGCGTTCACGTGATCCGTGATCAGTGATTCGTGATCGGTGATGGTCGGACAGTCGTCGCGAGCAACTTGCATGCGTTCTGAGTCAGCCATGAATCACACCACGAATCATGACCATCGCCGCGACGCTTGCCAGCATCCGTCAGCCACGAATCCGACCCGCTCACCGCCGATTCACGAATCACGGATCACGAATCACGAATCACGGTCTTCACCATGATCGGCAACCTGCTCCGCGAAGCCTGGCAGGCGATGGCCGCCAACAAGCTGCGCACCTTCCTCACCATGCTGGGCATGGTGATCGGCGTGGGCGCGGTGATCCTGATGCTGGCCATCGGACAGGGCGCGCAGATCCTGGTCAAGCAGACCATCGCGTCGCTGGGCAGCAATCTGTTCATCGTACTGTCCGGCATTCTCCAGCACGGCCGGCGTGCGCAGCGGTTCCGGCAACGCGCCGACGCTGACGGTCCGCGACGCCGCGGCCATGGCGGAGCTGCCTCGGTCGCAGGCAGTGGCTCCGGTGCATCCGGGTCCGTCGCAGATCATCTACGGCTCGAACAACTGGAATACCCAGGTCTACGGCGTGACCCCGAGCTACTTCGACGTGCGCGACTGGGGATCGAGCGGGCGCAGCCATCGGGGACGCGGAGATGCGCAGCGCCGCGCGCGTCGCGATCCTGGGACAGACCGTGGTCCGGCAGTTGTTTCGCGAGACGAGGACCCGGTCGGCAAGACGATTCGCATCCGCAACAGTCCGTTTCGTCGTCATCGGCGTGCTCACCCGCAAGGGCCAGAGCATCGACGGACGCGACCAGGACGACACCATTCTGGTTCCGCTCACCACGGCGCAACGCAAGCTCTATTCGGCAGTCGTTTCCCGACAGCGTGCGCTTCATGCTCGTGCAAGGCGCCTCGGAGACCAGATGATGTCGCGCACCGAGCGCGCGATGACCGAACTGCTGCGCGAACGCCATCGCATTCCCGGAGGCCGCGGACCTCGACTTCACCATTCGCAACCTGTCAGCGCGGTCGCCGACGTGCAAGCGCAGACCACCAAGCGTCATGTCGCTGCTGCTCGGCGCGGTGGCCTCGGTGTCGCTGGTGGTGGGCGGCATCGGCATCATGAACATCATGCTGGTGTCCGTCACCGAGCGCACCCGCGAGATCGGCATCCGCATGGCGATCGGCGCACGCCGGCGCGACATCCTGCTGCAGTTCCTGCTCGAAGCCATCATCGTCTCGATCGTGGGCTGTCTCATCGGCGTGCTGCTCGGCGTCGGCGGCGCGTTGCATGGTGACGCAGACACCGGGACCTTCGTGGTGGTGACGGCCACTTCGGTGCTGCTGGCCTTCGTCGTAGCAGCAGCAGTCGGCGTGTTCTTCGGCTTCTATCCGGCGCGCAAGGCTGCCGATCTCAAACCGATCGATGCGCTGCGCTACCAATGACGACGCGCCCGCAGCGCGTGTGGTGCCCGGTTCCGGCCTGGCGGCCTCACGGCAGTGTCACCACCTATCCTTAGGGAGCCGGGACGCCGGAAGCCACATACCTGATCGACATAGGCGGCCGTGTCCGAATGCGGTGGTGCTTCGGGCCGGTACGAGTCACGCAGTCCGCCAGCAGCCATAGACTGCTGCGTCGCAGCAATCCCGTGATTCCGCCGGCTCTTCAACGTGCCTGAACCCCAGCTCCCGCGGATGGCGGCGGCCGTGGAACACGACGTACCGGCACACCCAATCGACATAAGCCTGCTCGGTACGTATGGTGTAATGCTTCAGGCGGATCCTGTCCCGTAGCTGGTCCAGCAAGGGCTTCGCCGCGGCTCGGCAGGATCAGGGACATTCACGGTTTGACGTGTCGCCGCGAGTATTGTGTTTATATATGGGCCTATCCACTTAGCTCCACCAGCTCGATGCCATCGCGTTGAACGCCTCTTCGCGACGATGCGAGCCCTGCTGAGCGGCTCGGAGACCATCGCTTGTTCGAGCAGTCCGTCGAACACCCAGCGCCACTCCAAGCCCTACGAACGGAACCGAACGCGTCGAGGTAGTGGTCGAGCTGGTGGAGCTAAGTGGATAGCCCTTGTTTATATACAGCTATTACTGTATGCCAAGGATTTTTATTCGTCAAGGCGACGCTGGATACTCCGTCGTTCGGAGTTCTACTTCTCGTTAGGCAGCACCAAGACCAGCGCGGGAGCATTGTGAGAAATGTCTTCGCAAACGGACGGTTCGTCGTCGAGAGCTTAACGCTGTCGCTCGTTCTTGCCGCGATCCCCGTAATCGCAGCGACCATGCCCGCGGTGAAGATGAAGGTGGTGGACGAGCACGACGGGACGCCGATCCCGGGCCTTGTCGCGCTGTTCTGGGGAACGGCCCGCGAGGGCACGATCACAGGCCACGGCGGCAAGCGCGCGATCCTCTTCGCGGTGGAGGCGGTACTCGGTCGAATCTGGCGAGCTCCACTTCCCAAGGCAGGATTTCAGCAGTCAGCCGTTCTTCCTCAACACGAACTACGAAAACCCGTCGATGCTCCTGTTGAAGCCGGGCTACGCGCCGCTCGTCCTTCACAACCAGCTTCGCATCGTCCCGACGCTCGCCGAGGCTTCGACGTGGGAATACGAAGGCAAGACGGTAAGGATGAAAGAGGCGACGGACGACCCAATGCGGCAGCAAGCCTATTTGATTACCACCTACACCAATATGATGCTGGGGGTCGACGGTGAGTGCACCTGGAAGCGGGTGCCCCGTGCCCTTGTGATGGCAGATCGCATGTTCCCCAACCCCGGCAAGACGAATACGCTCCGCACACTCTTCATGAATGATGCCCTGTTCGTCCAGCGAGGCTGCGGTTCGCCCAAGACGTTCTTCGAACCGTACCTTCGCCAGTAACTCTAGCCAGAACGCTCGAAGTCTGTCCACCACATGCTGCCGCCTAACCCTTCGTTGCACCCGACTCGCTACAGCGGGCTTCGCCCGCTTCCGCGAGCGGGTGAACTCAAACGTTGGGCGTCGCGAGACGAGGTGACGATGAGTTACACATGGTTGTCGAACGAGCGACGGGCGATGCAGGCAACCGCGCTCGTCCTTGCCGTGATGATTGCCGTCTTCTACGGGCATGCCGTCGCACAGAGCTTTCCGTCGAGATCAGTAACGATCATCGTTCCCCTCTCTCCGGGAGGCGGCGCTGATACGCAGGCAAGGCTAATCGCGAAAGGTCTAGCGGAAAAGCTGGGAAAGCCGGTAGTTGTGGAGAACCGTCCCGGTGCAGGAGGACGCATTGGCGCTGACATCGCTGCCCGCGCGACGCCGGACGGGCACACGCTTCTTCTTGGAACGCCTTCCACTTTGGTAATCGAACCGGTCCTTCGCACCAACGTCGGCTACGACCCGAAGCGCGACTTCGCGCCGATCATCCTCATCGCCGAAGCGCAACTGGTACTCATCGTCGCATCGTCGTTTCCGGCCCGCAACATCGACGATCTCCTGGCCTATGCACGCAAGCCAGACGCGAAGCTCACGTACGCTTCTTGGGGTCCTGGAACCGCCGGGCATCTTCTGGGCGAAACACTGCGGGCCACCGCTCAGCTCGATATCGTTCATGTGCCATACAAGGGAGGAGCACCAGCGCTCACCGACCTGCTGGGCGGTCAAGTGTCGATGATGTTCGCTACATCAGTCATGGCAGGTCCCTACATTCGCGCTGGGAAGGTACGCGCCCTCGGTGTCACAGGCGCCGCGCGCATGGAGGCAATGCCACAAGTGCCAACCTTCGCTGAAAAGGGGTACAAGCGTCTAGACCTTCAAATCTGGTACGCCCTACTGGCTCCGGCTAAGACCCCCGCACTAATTATTGAACGCCTTAACAAAGAAGCTGCAACAGTCGCCAGGTCCTCGGAATTCGTCCGTGCGGCAACAGCTGATGGTGCAACAGTCGTTGCCGGTTCGCCGCAACAGCTTGCGAAACGCATTGAGTCGGACACTGAGGCGATGCAACGTCTAGTCAGGGAAATCGGGTTCAAGCTGGACGATTAGCACCGGACCGATACATATGGCGATAGCGACGCCCAACGACCCGCATGCACCTGGACCGGCTACAGCGGCGCTTCGCCCGCTTCCGCCGGCAGGTGATGCGGGGCGTTGGACGTGATCGTCACCGCCTCTGGGTGGTGACAAAAGGCACACATGCGTCTACACTAACGCTGTGAAACCCTTCCGCTGGAACCACGAGAAGAACGAGGAATTGAAGGCCGAGAGGCACATTTCATTCGAGGAAATCGTTCTAGCCATAGAGGGCGGTGGATTGCGGGATGTCCTGAAGCATCCCAACCCAGCGAAGTATCCGAGACAGTTCGTGTTCGTTGTTGCCGTCGACGATTACGCCTACTTAGTTCCGTTTGTCGAAGAGGAAGATCACTATTTTCTCAAGACGATCATTCCAAGTAGAAAGGCGACGCGTGACTACTTAAAGAATGGTGAGGACGATGAAGAAGCGTGATGTGACCTTTGAGAAGGAGATCGTTGAGGCCTTCGAGAGCGGCAAGCTCAAGTCGATTTCTCCTTCTAAGGCTGAACTGAGGAAGTACAAGGCGGCTGCGCGAGCGACGTTCATTAAGAATCGCAGAGTGAATATTCGTCTGTCGTCACCCGACTTGATGGATATTCAAGCTCGTGCCCTGGAGGAAGGGGTGCCGTATCAAACGCTCATCACCAGCGTGTTGCACAAGTTCGTGTCTGGGCGCTTGGTAGAGAGGCCATCACGTCTAACTTCGCGCTCAAGCGGACGCGCCGAGAAGCGTCGTCGTGCTTTGCCGGCATCTCGGCGGCGCGCCGCTTAGCGCGGGCGTTAGCCCACGGAGCAGCGTCACAATGACCTATGTCTAACCCAATCCAGGAACTGCGCCGTCGCTTGATTTTGGCTCTCTTGTCCTGTCCGCTAGCTCTGGTCGACGAAAGCTGGGCACAGGACAAGGTCAAGAAGGTGGGCATCCTCGGCATCGCGGATCACGCGGAAGTGCGCAAGTTTTTGGAACCGTTCTATCGCAGGCTGGAAAAGCTAGGATGGGTCGAAGGGAAGAACGTCGCCTTCGAGTTCCGCTCCGCGGGCGGTGATGCGCGGCGGTTTGCAGAACCGCTGTCTGAGCTGATCCAGCTCAGAGTTGATGTGCTGTTTGCACTTGGTCCGCCCGCCGTCCGTGCGGCCTTCGCGGCGACCGGAGAGATTCCCATCGTCGCCTATGACCTGGAGACCGATCCTGTCGCGGCTGGCTATGCGAAGACTTATACTCGACCAGGTGGGCGTCTGACGGGATTGTTTCAAGATACGCCCGATCTGGCGGACAAGTGGATCGAGCTGCTGAAGAGCGTCGTCCCAAAGCTCTCGCGCGCGGTAGTGTTTTGGGACCCCACTTCTGGCTCGGTCCCGCTTGAAGCGGTGCAGCGCGTCGCCCCGTCGTTTGGCGTGAAGCTACAGGTTATTCACCTTCGCACTGCCGAGGACATTGAGAATGCCCCGTCGTTGTTTCAGGGTCGGCCGCAAGCGGTTGTCGTCCTGCCTTCTCCATTGACGTTCGCATATAGCGCTCGCATTGCAAAGCTCGTGGAACAGCAGAGACTGCCTGCCACGTCAATGCTTGTGTCTTTTGCCGAAGCGGGTGGCCTTTTGGCGTATGGACCCGAGATGGCATCCACCGCGGAGCGTTCCGCCGACCTCGTGGCGAAGGTGCTAGGCGGCGCGAACCCATTGCGTGCAGCTTGTCGCGGGTTCTTTGCGCACAGATACCATTTCGTCGGATACTTCATCGACGGCGAGGGAAAGCAAAGTCAGGCGGTTGTCTCGCTGTATGCCCCGATGGACGAAATACGGTTTGTGAGTGCCTATGCCATCCTTAACGACCTACGCGCGCACAAGAAAGCTGTCGAAGGCATCGGGGTAGAGGAACCATGACGCCCAACCCCCGCGTCGGGGGAGCGCCCAACAGCGGTCCGCTGTTGGGCCCCCTCTTCGCTTCGCGCGCCGGCGCCCCCTCAGCTTTGCCGTAAGGCTTTGCCATGATCCATGCAGCCTTTCTTCGCGAGCAGTACGGAGCGGTAAACGATGAGGAGCTTCAGCGTCTGGCCCAAGGAGAATTGGTGCCCGAAGCCCGAGCTATTCTGGAAAGTGAGATGAGCGCTCGCGGCATTACAGCCGTTCAAGTCTCCAGCCAATTACGGCTTCACGTGTACCGTGAAGTGCGTCTTCGTCGTGAAGTCGGTATCGCGCGGAAAGGTTTCGATCCAGTAGCGCGATTCCGCTGTAAAGACCTCGAATCGATATTGTCTTTGCTTGTCGCAGCCGAAGTCTGCTCCGTAAACTCTCGACACCACCGCGCCGGGCTCCATCGAATCCTGGATCTTGGTGCCGGTGAGATCTTTGCTCAGGTCTCTCCAGAATCCGTTCTTGATCTTCACCTCGCTGTGCCACCAGTTCACCGTGACCATATCGTCGTGGTCGTTCTTGATCTCGATCGTGATCTCGCAGCCGGCGTAGGCAGTGGTGGAGAAGAAGGGCGCGCAGAGGAATGCGAGTGGGGCTAATGCTATGAGGATGGAGCGGAGTGGCATGGCGGTTCCTCGCCAAAGGTTGGATAGCGGATATTGCGCGCAGGGCGAAGGCGCGCGCACTTAGGCGGAGTGCATAGATCGATCGCTATATGGTCGAGCTGGGTTGGGTTGCCAGGGAGGCCGCGAAGTGCGTTCTCGGAATCGGCAGGGCAATATCGAGCAACCGTTTGAAGTTGACGGTGGGTAGATACTTCGTATCTATCCTATGTAGCCTGCAGTCGGGCCTGAAAACAGCCAGGACCCTAGGTGTCACGGTACCCGACAGGGTCCTCCTACGGGCGGACAGAGTATTGGGTGACTTCTGGGCTGAGGGCTACCCTCCGCGTGCAGCGAACGCGCGTGCGCGGGTATGTAGATCGCAAAAGCAAGACACCCGTCCAGTCTCCGTCCAGATTGCCAACGAACGAGGCAGAAGTTGCTTGATTGGATAACTGGATTCATCACCGTAGGCGGTGTAAGCTTTGTGTAAGGTATGAAGTGGCAGAACTGGTGCCGCTGTGGTGCTGGGCCGGAGTCGAACGGCAGTTCTTGCTGCAGCCGCGGGCAGCCGAAGCGCGCAGGACGGAGGTGATGCGGATGACCACAATCGCCACACGACGGCTGGTGGAGGTCGGAGATGCCGCACCAGCATTCACACTCCCAGCGGTGCACCGCGACGGCACCGTCGGCCTCGATGACTATCGAGGCAAGACCGGATTGCTCGTCGCCATGATTCGGGGCATCTATTGCTCGTATTGCCGCCGGCAGATGGTGCAGCTCGCCGAGATCGCCGACGCGCTTCGGAAGGAATCGGTGGAGATCCTCGTGGTCGTGACGACACCCGTCCAACGGGCGCGCGTTTATGCCGAGTTCTATCCGACGACGCTCCCGCTCGCATCCGACCCCGATATGACCACATACAAGGCTTTCGGGTTACCAAGGCCGGAAATCATCTCGGCGGGGGCAACGGATTGGCCGTTGACGGTCAATCCTGACGATATCGAGGAGGTGGTGCCAGTCTACACGGCCAATGAAATCGCCGAGCCCGTGTCCTTGGGAGAGGCGGTGCGGAGATTCGATGCCAAGGATGGTTTCAAGGCAGAACGAAGACGATCTTCGCGAGCTGGAAGCGACATGGAACCAGTTGAGCGGACTGGTGCTGATCGACAAGCACGGGATCGTTCGTTGGGTCGATGTGGAAGCACCTGGCGGCTTTGCCGACTGGGGGCATATCGCAAGCAACCCACAAATCGTTGCTGCCGCGCAGCGCCTCGCCGCGTAAAGCGGTCAGGAGGGGCGAGGAAGCGGAGCCGACACCGGCATGGTGATCCGCGAATGGCTCGAACACGTGGGGCTCGGCGAGTTCGCCGACGCCTTCGAGCGTGAGCAGGTTGGTCTCGACGACATCCCCGAACTTGTCGAGTCCGACCTGAAGGATCTCGGGCTCCCGCTCGGGCCCCGGAAGCGATTCCTCAAGGCAGCCACCGCTCTGCGCAACCGGGCAGATGGCCTGTCGGAGTCGGAAGACCACGCCAGACCCACCGAGCTGTTCGAGACTCCTGTTTCGGAGACTGATCGCCGACCGGTGACGGTACTGTTTGCCGACGTGTCTGGCTTCACCGCGCTCGGCGAGCGGCTCGATGCAGAGGATCTCCGCGCCCTTCAGAGCGACTTGCACCGGGAAACGGCCTCGGTGATTGCCTCCTTCGACGGCTTCCTGGAGAAGTTCGTTGGCGATGCCGTGCTGGCGGTGTTCGGCGCCCCCGTCGCACATGAAGACGATCCTGCACGGGCCATCCGCGCTGCCTTGGCGTTGCGCGAGCGGGTCCAGGCACTGAACGAGCGCTGGGAAGAGCGGTTGGGCAGGCCCTTGGCGCTGCATATGGGGGTGAATACGGGACGGGTGGTTGCGGGAACCCTCGGTGCCACCGGGGCGGGCGCTTACGCGGTCACTGGAGACGTGGTCAACACGGCAGCGCGGCTGCAGGCGGCAGCGGGCCAACACGAGATCCTGGTCGGGCCGTCGACCCACCACCTGACCGAGCATCGGTTCATGTTCGAGCTCGTAGGTGCGCTCGAGATGAAGGGTAAACGCGATCCTGTTCAGGCCTACCGCCTGGTCGGGATTCGGCCGCAGAGCGGATCCGGGCGGGGCCTGGCGGCATTGGGCCTGACTGCACCCATGGTGGGGCGCGACAGCGAACTGTCGCAAATGCGCAGCGCGTTCGACCAGGCTGTGCGCGGACATGCCCAGGTTGTCCGGGTGTTTGGCGAGGCGGGCTGCGGCAAGACGCGGCTGGTCGAGGAGTTCTTGAGCCGGCTCGACCGCGAGGTAGTGTTACGCCGCGCCGCCTGCTCTCCTCTCGGAGATCAGACCTTCGGCGCGCTCGCAAGCCTGGTCCGTGACGGCCTCGCAATCGCCCACGATGACCCCGTGGACACAATCCAGAAGAAACTGATCGATGGGCTCGCCGCGATCGGCGTCAGCCAAACAGAACGGGCCCACCTCACCGCGTGTTTCGCCTTCGTACTGGGGATCGAGACCGGGGATGCGACGTTCGCCCAGCTGGAACCGGAGCAGCTGAAGAAACAGATCTTCATGGCCGCCTGGAGTCTGGCCGAGCAGAGCTTGCTGGAAGGACCGCTGTTGCTGGTGGTGGAGGACCTGCATTGGGCGGATGCGGCTTCGGTGGAGCACCTGCGCTATCTCGTCGATCGGTTGGATGACCGCCCGCTCATGCTGGTGGTGACGCATCGGCCCGATTTCGACGCCAACATGTTGGCTTCGAGCCGTGCTTCTCAGACTGCTCTCAGGCTGGCCGACCTATCCGCAACCGACAGCCGGACTTTGGTGTCGGGCCTGTTCGGTGGCGCCGACGATCTGCTGCCGAACGAGCTGCGGCAGTTCGTCGTCGACCGATCCGGCGGCAACCCCTTCTACCTCGAAGAGATCGTCCGCAGCCTGGTGGAGAGTGGAGTCCTGGCGCGCCACGCGGACGGTTGGCGATGCACGGACACAGCGACACCCTCCGATGTTCCGCTGACTATTCAGGGACTGCTAATGTCGCGGCTCGACCGTTTGGCTCCGGAGGTTCGACGGCTGGCCCAGGAAGCCTCGGTGCTCGGCGTCACGTTCAGCCGGGCTGTGTTGACGAGCGCCACCGGGACCCCGGTCCCGGAGCTGGACACGGCGCTGGAAGCACTGTGTGACGCCGAGCTGATCCGGGAGGTTAGCCGAGCCCAAGTACCGGTAACACCGTCTGACAGTCACGATCGCCTCTATCGCTTCAACCACGCCATCGTGCAAGAGGTGGCCTACGAGAACATGCTGATGAAGCAGCGCGAGGTCCTGCATGGCCGCGTAGGCGAAGTGCTGTGCGCGGCGTCGGGCGAGTCCCCGAACCGGTTGGAGGAGATCGAGGCGCTGGCCCACCATTTCAGCCTCAGCGACAATAGGGCCAGGGCGATCCGCTATCTGGTCGACGCTGGTGACTGGGCGCGCCGGCTCTATGCGAACGACGACGCGTTGCGGCACTACCGACGTGCGTTTGCACTCGTCGAGGCGTGCGCTACGACCGAAGCGGACCGCTTCGGTGTGCTCGAACGACTCGCCGATCTGCTCGCCATCGTGGGCCAGCGCGACGAGGCCCTGCAGCACTACCAGGCCCTCCTCGACTTGGTCGCTTCGAGCGACGCTATCGGCAAAGCCAGGCTTCACCGCAAGATCGCGAGCCTCTACTGGGAAGCCGGCGCTCGAGATCGTGCCCATGCAGAGCTCCAGAGCGCGCTCGGCCTGTTGCAACCCCATGACCACTCGATCGAGCGCGCTTTCTTGTGCCACGAGATGGGTCGGCTCGCGTTTCGTAGCGGCGATCACCATCGGGCCATGGAATGGGCCGAGCGCGCGATCGCCGTGGCGCTCCCATTCCTCGAAGACGGTTCGCAGAGTAGTGACGAGGCGGGCCCCAAACCGAATGCCAGCGCAGCGGCGGTGGTTGCCGAGGCCAACAACACCCTCGGCGTCACCTACGCGCGCATTGGGCAAATCGACGACGCGATCGCGCACGTCGAACGAAGCCTGCAGATGGCGGAGGCTGCATGGGTTCGACCAAGCCATCTGTCGCGCATGCGCCAATCTGGGCATCCTGTACGGCAACCGCGATCCAGAGCGCGCGATCAAGCTCAGTCAGCAGGGTCTCGACATCGCCAAGAGGATTGGGCATCTGGGCCTGCAGTCGACCCTGTATACCAACCTCGGCGTGTCCTTCTGCACATTTCACGTGCGCTGCGATCGGGAAGGGGTAGAGGCGGTCAAGAAGTCCATCGAGCTCGACCGACGGCTCAATCTGATCGATCACCTGCCGATGCCACTGATCGCGCTCGGACAGCTCTATCAATGCCACGGTGAACCGCGGCAGGCGATCGGCTATTACCGCGAGGCACTGGGGCTGGCTGAGGCGCTGGACGAGCCGCAGGTCCTGTTCCAATGCTACGACGGGCTCGCATCGGCGCTGTTGGATGTCGACGACCTGGCCAGCGCTCGAGACTACCTCCGCAAAGCGCAGGCATTGTGCCAGCGGACCGGCATCGACCCGCGCTCGCTGCTCGTCATGCCCTTCCTGTGCTGAGCCATCGATTGCACTGAACGACGTCAGGGCGCGTTCTCTTATGAACCGTCGTCGTTTCAAACTCGGCTTTTTGCGCTGTGGCTAGCCTCTCACTGACTGCGAAGAGGAGAAGGCGATGAGCCTGCGAGCGGTCGGAATCATATTCTACTGCGCCCTCAGCATCCTCTCGGCCCCGATTGTCTGTGATGCGCAACCGTCGGCGAAGGTCCCGCGCCTCGGGATGAGATCACATTCCACGACTCGCAAGCTGCGCTGAGATACTGCTATCCTTGGTTACCGTGATCCCGGCAGTCTAGGGGCCACGCTATGTGATGGCTGTTCTCTCACACGACGCGTTCCTACGTGGCCAATGCATTCACTGCGAGGCCTATCGTGTATGACCGCTTCTGGCCACCGCACAACGAGAATTGACGCCCAACGGTGGAAAGTTGAAGGCTGCCTTGGAACTCCACGATTCACGCCTGGACCAGATCGCTCTGGTAGACGGCGCTGCAATCATTCATTTCCCGCACGCGTACATCCACAAGTCATCTGGCACACCTGGCAAGGATCCCGGAACTGGCTGGAGCCAGGAAGCTCAACTGGTACTCACTTCGGCAAGCCACTCAGGGATTCTGCCCGCGCTTCCGAACACAATCTCAGACGGGTATCTGGAGGTCGGCGCTATTCGCCATGAGCTTATTCCCTTACCGTTTCGGCGCCGCGGAAGGGCGACCCTGGCTCTGGAGTTCGCCGATGGGACACGGTTCGAAGTGAGTGGCGAGCGGCCTCTCGTCGAATTGCTTGGGGCCGCGAAGTTCTTGGAGAACGTTCCGTGACGCCCAATCGGGTAAGGGTCGGTGTCGAGCCCACCGTCCCCGCACCACCACGGCATGCGGGTCCGCACGGGGCGGTTCATGAGCAAGCAGCACACGCGAAGCCTACGAAACCCCGCGCCTAACACCGCGCAGCAGGGAGGAGACGCACGACAATGGCGACACGCCACAGGGAACGGCACCGCACCGACCGCATCGGCTGGTTGCGCGCCGCGGTATTGGGTGCCAACGACGGCATCGTTTCGACGGCGAGCCTGGTGCTCGGTGTTGCAGCCGCGAATGCGACGCATGGGAATGTGATGGTCGCCGGGATCGCCGGCCTGGTTGCGGGCGCGATGTCGATGGCTGCCGGTGAGTATGTGTCGGTCCGCTCACAGTCGGATTCCGAACAGGCCGCGCTCAACCAGGAACGCGCGGAACTCAAAGCAGACGACCCGGGAGAGCGACGAGAACTGACGGCGATCTACGTTGGCCGCGGCCTCGACCCAGCGCTCGCGAAGCAGGTTGCCGAGCAACTCATGGCCCATGACGCGCTAAGCGCGCATGCGCGCGACGAACTCGGCATCTCCGAGACGCTCAGCGCGCGGCCGATTCAGGCTGCGCTCACATCGGCGGCGAGCTTCGCCGTTGGCGCAGCCATGCCGCTGCTGGCTGTTGCCGCCGTTTCCGGGTCGAGTCTGATCCCGGTCGTCTCCGGGACATCGCTGTTGTTCCTCGCGATTCTGGGTGGGTTGGCTGCCCACGTGGGCGGGGCAAGTGTGACGGTGGGCGCGATGCGCGTCACGTTCTGGGGCGCACTTGCCATGGCTCTGACGGCAGGCGTCGGGGCCCTGTTCGGAACGGTGGCATGACAGCTGACGCCCGGCAACCAATGACGATATCGCCTAACCCGGCAGGGGAGCCGAACGGCGGCGCCGCCGCTGTTCCGGCCCCCTGAACGCGGGGGTTCGGCGTCACGAGGAGGGCCGGGCTTGACGCATGCGAGGTTGATGCTCGCCATGGGGTGACACGATGGGCCGATGCCGTCTTCTACTGAGCGTCGCTGTCGCGTGGCATCTCGTCTTGCTGGCCACCGCCGCGTGGGCTCAGCAAGCGAATACAGTCCCGGTCGTGGGTGTACTCATGGTCAGCGCTGGTGCAAACGACGGACAGGTCGAGGCGCTGCGCACGGGCTGCGCCAGCTCGGCTACGTGGACGGCCGCAATATCAGAATCGAGTACCGCGGAGCGCAAGGCCACGCCGACCGACTGCCACGCCTGGCCGACGAACTGGTGCGGCTGAATGTCGACGTGCTCGTCGTGGAGCGGAGCCGCTCGTCCGGGCCGCCAGGCAAGCTACCAGCACCGCTCCGATCGTCATGGTCCTGTACGACTACGATCCCGTGGCCGCCGAACTGATCGACAGCTTCAGCCGCCCTGGTGGAAACATCACGGGTCTCTTCACGCGTCAGTCAGAGTTGGTCGGCAAACGGCTGGAACTGCTCAAGCAAGCGCTCCCAGGTGTCTCGCGGGTTGCGGTCTTTTGGGATTCATTTGGCCGGCGACAACTCGAAGAGCTCGAACCTGCCGCCCGTTCGCTCGGTATCCAGCTTCAGCTCGTCGAATTGCGCGCACCCTACGACTTCGAGGTGGCCTTCAAGGCCGCCAAGCAAAAGGGGGCAGGTGCAGTCACACTATTATTCTCTCCGCTGTTCTATGCGCAACGCGCCCAGATCGGAGCGTTGGCTGTCAAGTACCGGCTGCCTATGGTGATTTCGCAACCCGACTACGTTGAGCCCGGCGGACTTCTGTCCTATGGACCAAGGTGGGCCGATACCTGGGGGCGCGCGGCGTACTTCATCGACCGACTGCTCAAGGGGACCAAACCGAGCGACCTGCCGGTCGAGCGGACCACGAACTTCAAGCTCGTCGTCAACCTTAGAACCGCCAAGGCGCTCGGCATCACGATCCCAGAGTCGATGCTGCTTCGCGCCGACGAGGTGATTCAGTGATATGACGCCTGAGCTCGTCTCGGGGGGAGCCGCTCGATCCCACCAAGGTAACGCGAACGCACTGTCCACGTGAAGGAACAGCAATGGTGATCGCCAGGTCAATAACCTTCGCCCTCGCATGTGGGCTCACAGCCTCGCTCAATGCGCAAACGCCACCGCCGGCTACGACGGTGTTCCAGAACGTCCGCATCTTCGACGGCAAGAGCGGCCAGCTCTCAGGGCCGTCGCACGTGCTCGTTCGCGGGAACAGGATCGAGCGGATCTCCTCCACGCCGATCGCAACCGATCGGCGCGCGGACACCGTCCTGATCGAGGGCGGCGGACGCACGCTGATGCCCGGCCTCATCGACGTGCATTGGCATACGATGCTCGTGCGGCCCACACCCGCTGCCGCCATGGCGGCGGACATCGGCTACACGAATTTGGTGGCTGGCGCCGAAGCGACTGATACGCTGATGCGCGGGTTCACCACGGTTCGCGATCTGGGTGGGCCAGCGTTCGGGCTCAAGCGCGCCATCGACGAGGGCATTGTCGCTGGCCCGCGCATCTTTCCGGCCGGCGCGATCATTACAGTCACCAGCGGTCACGGCGACTTCCGTCAGCTGTTCGAATTGCCGCGCACCCTCGGTGGCCCGCTGACGCGCATGGAGATCCTGGGCGCCAGCATGGTCGCCGACAGTCCGGATGAGGTCCGTATGCGCGTGCGCGAGCAGTTGATGCTGGGCGCAACGCAGATCAAGCTGACAGCAGGCGGCGGCGTCGCCTCACCCCACAGTCCGCTCGACGTGTCGACTTTTACCGAGGCAGAGCTGCATGCCGCCGTGGAAGCCGCCGAGAACTGGGGAACGTACGTCACTGTGCACGCCTACACGCCGGCTGCGATCCAGCGGGCGATCGCCGCCGGCGTAAGGTGCATCGAGCACGGCCACCTTATGGACGAACCCACCGCCAAGTTGATGGCCGACCGCGGCATCTGGCTGAGCATCCAGCCCTTCCCCGACGAAATGGCGGACGTATTTCCGCCCGGTTCGGAAGAGTGGGCCAAGGCACAGGAGGTGCTCGCCGCGACGGAAACGGCCTACCGGCTGGCGCAGAAGTACAGGCTCAAGACCGCATTCGGCACCGATGTCCTGTTCTCTCAGGCCCTGGCGCAGCGCCAGGGCGCTCTGTTGGCCAAGCTGGCGCGCTGGTACACCCCCGCGGAAGCGCTGGTGATGGCCACAGGAACCAATGCCCAGTTGCTGGCGATGTCCGGAAAGCGCAACCCCTATCCAGGCAAGCTGGGCGTCGTCGAGGAAGGCGCGCTGGCCGACCTTCTTCTGGTGGACGGCAATCCGATCGAGGACATCAAGCTGGTCGAGGACCCGGTCAAGAACTTCGTCCTCATCATGAAGGACGGAAGGATCTACAAGAACACGTTACCAAGGTAATCGCAGGTGTGAAGCGGAAGCCCAACCTAGCAGTGCACCCGACCAGCAAAGGCGGGCTTGGCCCTCCGGTGCCGGCGGTGATTGCTGTCGTTGAGCGTCACTTACAGGTCCACGTGAGCAGCCGAACTCCAAATGTTCTGTGCGATGCCTTGTTGAGTTCGACGCCTTGCCATACCCACTCTTACGCTAAGTGTTGCGCCTGGCGTCGCGGTACCCCTGCGCACGGGCGGGCCCGCGACGTGGAAATCGCGGAAGTTGCAACTGACACGGCCATACGATGATGATGGCACTCTGCAGCACCGCTCGTGGAGAGGGAGTATGAGAGATCCAATTGCTGCTGTCCTGCTCGTTGCAGCTGCGTCACTCACTGCCTTGACAGGTACTGGAGAGTGCTGGGCGCAAGCGAAGCCCGCACGGATCGGTTTCCTAACCCCGGCGACCGGAGGTGTTTGGCCGGCGTTTATCGCAGCGTTGCGTGTACTTGGCTACGTCGAGAATCAGACAATCACTTTCGAGGTTCGCGCTGCGGACAACAATCTGGATCGGCTTCCGAAGTTGGCGGCCGAGCTGGTCCGGTCGAAGGTGGATATCATCGTGGCGGTGAGTCCGCCGGCGATTCTGGCGGCAAAGCAGGCGACCAGCACCATCCCGATCGTCATGGGATTTTGGGGCGGAGAAGGTCTGATCCAATCTGGGGTCGTTGCGAGCTTCGCCCGGCCGGGTGGCAACATTACCGGCGTCTACATGCTTGCCGCTGAACTGGACGCAAAGCGATTCGAGCTGCTCCTGGAAGCTTTGCCGAACGCGAAGAACGTCGCTGTGCTCAATCCCGGTCACGGCTGGACGTTCACAGAGGTACGCCAAGCGGCACGGATGGCGGGGGTACAACTCCACGTCACCGACCCACCCGGCTTAGAGGGCTACGACCGCGTATTCGACACCATGGCTAAGGCACGCGTCGACGGCGTCCTGGTACTCTCTTTTCCGCGGTTCTACTACGAGCACCAGCGGATTATCGAGGCGGCAGCGAAGCGCCGCATCCCAGCGATGTACGAGTGGGGAGAGATCGCGCAAGACGGCGGGCTGATGGCCTATGGACCGGTCAGGGCGGAGCTCAATCGCCGGGTCGCCATCTATGTGGACCGCATCCTCAAGGGTGCCAACCCAGGCGACCTGCCAATCGAGCAACCAACAAAATTCGAACTCGTCGTCAACCTAAAGACCGCCAGAGCTCTCGGCCTGACCATCCCGCAGTCGATTCTTCAGCGCGCCGACGAGGTCATCCGATGAAGTGTAGAGCGCTTAGGTTACGGCGTTCTCCCGGACAACTCTCACGGGCCGATGACCTCATTCGGTAGCATGTGGTGCACAAGACCGGCAGGCGGTCTAACCTCTGCATCGACCGGCACCCAAGCGCTGCCAGACCGCTGATGGGCGACGTTCAGGCTTCCACCATATTTCCATGTCAAGGCCCTCTGTTCCGATACCTTTGCTGCTAAGTATTGGCGCCCTATTTCTATCCCCTGGTGCGGTTACAGCTGGTGAACCGGCCGACGAATTGAAGATAGAGGCGCAGGCGCTGAAAAAGCTCGCACGCATCGCGAAGCGGACTGGTGATCGGTACCCAAACGGGGGCTCCGCAGTAGCGGCGGGCAAGGCAGACATCACACAGGGTGCGGCCATCAGTTTCGCCACTGGAATCGATGCTGTGCAGGGCGTTACGCAGCCTTTATGAGGCATCCGATTGCCGTTGCGTTTCTCGTGGCGGTGGTCACGTCATTGGTACTGGCGGCGGTGGTGTGGAGCATCTATCCCGCGCAGCAATCGCCTTGGGCATTCGCTGCACTGGTTGTGGCATTTCCGTTCATTTGGTTCTTCGCCTGGATAATCATGAACGGCCTGGCTTGGTGGCGGGAAACATTGACCGGCGAGCAGCCTCCCGGCGGCGAGAAGCCTCCCATTCGTCCGAAGATATGACGCCCAGCCGTGCCATCACAGCCGAGTGACGCTGAACCGCTGACCGCCGCTGCGAGGACCTATCGCACCTTGCCGAGAAGCGTGTGGGTGCTTGGACTTGTCTCGATGTTCATGGACACGTCATCGGAACTTGTCCACAGCCTGTTGCCGATCCTCATGGCCACTGTACTCGGCGCCTCCATGACGACGATCGGGGTCGTCGAAGGCGTCGCCGAGGCCACGGCAGCGATCACCAAGGTCTTTTCGGGCGCGATAAGCGACTACTTCCGGAAACGCAAAGGACTGGTCGTGCTTGGGTATGCGCTGGCCGCCATCACCAAGCCGGTGTTCCCGCTCGCGACCACGATAGGGTGGGTGTTGGGGGCACGCTTTGTCGATCGCATCGGCAAGGGCATCCGTGGCGCCCCGCGCGACGCACTGATTGCCGATATCGTATCGCCGCGGCTACGGGGCGCGGCATACGGCCTGCGCCAGGCGCTGGATTCGGTCGGAGCCCTTGTCGGGCCGCTGCTCGCCGTGATATTCATGATATGGCTCGCGAACGACATCAAGGCAGTGCTGTGGGTGGCGGTGGTACCGGCATTCCTTGCGGTCCTTCTGCTGATCGCGGCGGTGCAGGAACCCGAGCCCTCGGAACAGGCCTCGAGGCCCGGAAGCCACCTGATTTTGGCCGATACCAAACGCTTGCCCCTGCGTTACTGGCTGGTTGTCGCCCTCGGAGCGGTCTTCACTCTCGCTCGCTTCAGCGAGGCGTTTCTGATTCTGCGTGCACGGGACGTCGGGCTTGCAGTCGGCTATGTGCCCGCGATCATGATTGTCATGAACATTGCCTACGCCCTGTTTGCCTACCCGGCGGGGGCGGCCGCTGACCGGGTTTCGGCGCGGATACTGCTCGTGTTCGGTCTTGGGATGCTGGTTGTCGCGGATGTCATGCTGGCGATCGCTGCGTCGCCGTGGACCGCATTCCTCGGCGCGGCTTTCTGGGGGCTGCACATGGCGTTCACGCAGGGGTTGCTGTCGAAACTTGTTGCCGATACTGCACCTGCGGACCTTCGTGGCATCGCCTTCGGATGTTTCAATCTGGTGAGTGGCGGGGTACTCTTGGCGGCAAGCATCATCGCGGGCTCGCTATGGGATGCCTTCGGTGCCTCGGCCACGTTTGTAGCCGGAGCATGGTTCGCGGCTCTCGCTGCAACAGCGTTGCTTCTCTACCGCCCGAAAGCGCGCGCCGCAGTCTTCGAGTCAGATGATTAGTCGCTGCGGGAGAGGTCATGGGTAAGAGTCGTCTGGAAGCGTTCAGTGATGGTGTCATTGCGATCATCATCACGATCATGGTGCTGGAGATGAAGGTCCCGCATGGCGAATCGTTCGAGTCCCTGCTGCCGCTCATACCCGTCTTCTTGAGCTACGTGCTCAGCTTCGTATACGTCGGTATCTACTGGAACAACCACCACCACATGCTGCACGCCTGCACGCGGGTTTCCGGGTCCGTGCTTTGGGCGAATCTTCATCTACTGTTCTGGCTGTCCCTCTTCCCGTTTGCGACCGGCTGGATGGGTGAGAACCACTTTGCCCCGATGCCGTCGGCTCTTTACGGCATGGTACTGTTGATGGCAGCGATAGCCTACTGGATCCTCCAACAGACGATCATCGCTTGCGAGGGGCAGGCTTCCGTTCTCAAGACTGCCGTCGGCAGTGACTGGAAGGGAAAGCTCTCACCCTTGCTCTACATTGTTGCAATCGTATCCACGTTCTGGGTGCAATGGGTCGCTCAGGCGCTGTATGTACTGGTGGCGCTGCTGTGGCTTGTTCCCGACCGCCGCATCGAGCACGCGCTGCACAAGGGAGCCTAACCCGCTGCGCGCCCAGTCGCGGCGCGCAGTCTCGATCAATCGAACTTGACCAGGTTATGGACCGACAGCGGTCCGCCCGGGAACTGCGCCAACCGGCCGCACGCGAGAAGGAGGTCACGTGTCCGAACCGTCGCTTGAAGGTGGCTGTCAGTGTCGCGCCGTGCGGTACCGCATTACCGGCCTTCCGATCATGGCAGCCCTCTGCCATTGCTCCATGTGTCGCCGGGCCAATGCCGCTCCCACGGTGGCGTGGGCGATGTACAACGAATCGCAAGTCCGGTTCGGCGACACCCCGCCGACGGTGTACGAGTCTTCGCCCGGATGTCGTCGCGGCTTCTGCCCACGATGTGGCACGCAGATCAGCTTCACCGCGGAGTACATTCCGGTCACGGGTTCTGTTATGTGCGATTCCTTGGACGCGGCTATGACGAAATAGCGTCGTAGTCCACCCTCGGCGGTGCCGCTTCCGGCACCCCAGGCGCACCGGAGTACCAGCACGCCGCCTCCCACCCACCGGTGCTCTTGGACGTGCATCGGTATGTCATCTGTAAGTGTCCAGATGCTAGCCTGTCAGCTTCGACGCACAGCCTTCGACGCACAGCCTTCATTGGATCGCGGGCGGCTGCCCTCGCGCGCGGTTGCCCGGTCGCGGAACGGTGGGGCTAAGCATGCCCCGCTGAAGGCACCCCATGCGCGAGCGGGGTGCGCCTACCGAAATCGGGCGCTGCATGGAACTGGAGGCAAAAGTGATGACCCTTCTTCTTCGCTTGTTCCAATATCTCGCCGTGCTCGCCGCCGCTCTCCTCTCTGCCACAACCTGGGCCGCCGATGGGGCGGTCGTGGTGAACCAACCCGACGTCAAATGGGCTGCCTGTGGCAAGGATCCACCGTGGAACGCGTGCCAGCGCTTTGTCATGCGCGGGGACCCTGCCAAGGAGGCCTCCGAAATCATGCTGCGATTTCCAAGGGGTTTCGCCTTTCCCAGGCATTGGCACGACAACGCCGAGCAGGTGGTCCTGACGGCGGGTTCCATGGTCATCTCCTTCGAAGGTGGCCGCGAGGAAACAGTCCGCGCCGGAGGGTTCCTGTTCATCCCGCCGAAACTGGCCCACTGGGGAACGTGCCCGGATGGATGCACTTTCTTTCTCGGGATCGTCGGGCCGGACTCTTACTACGAATAGCTGGCGCAAGACGGCGCGGATCGCGGGCTGCGCGCCAGCGGATGACGCCGGGCATCCCGCTGAACCGGACGCACGAACCGTGGCGCGTCCGAGAATGTGACGTCCAACTACCAGGGGCACCGGAGCGGCATCAGCCCGACATCACCGCCCGGTGCACTGGGACGTCAGACTAGCGAAACAGGCATTCGTACCCGCAGTAGGCACGCGGCCGCTGGTGGGATGTAACAGCCATCTCGGTAGTACCCCTCACCCCAGCCCTCTCCCACAAACGGAGAGAGGGCCCGCTCTCCTCTTACTGTAACTCTTACAGTCCACTAGGAGACGAAGAGAATCCAGATCTCCGCACACACGGGGCATTTGCCTCGTCCTGTGATACCGCGCCGAAGACTCCCGCGTCAGCGGACGACCCATGCTAAGCGCGATCGGACCGCGTAGCATATTGGCGGTTCCGCCCTGGCGTACACACGTGCATCAACACGGACGCAGCCGATCTCCGATGAAGATATCGCTCCGCTTGCTCTTGTGGGCGGTGCTCCTGGTCGTTGCTCCCCATCGGCTGCCGGCCCAGACCAGCGACCGCGCGCCGGTGGTCGGCATCCTGACCCTCACAGCAGGACCCGACGCAGGCATCATCAAGAGCTCGCCGTAGCCGATCCGCGCAGACCTGGTCTGGGCTATGAGTGCTCGCGGTCTGTCGCGGGCGAACGCGCGACCCACGTCTTCCTGCGCAAGCGCACGTAACTGGGTTCGACTCGATTGGTGGGTGACTCCACCGGCAACGCAGGGCTGGAGGGAAGCATGCTGGTTCGACAGAGTGTCGCAGCAGATTTCGCGACGATGCTGGCAATCATCAACGACGCGGCTCAGGCCTACCGCGGCGTGATACCGGCAGACCGCTGGCACGAACCGTACATGCCGGCCGATGAATTGACGAAGGAAGTTTCCGGCGGCATCGTGTTCTGGGTAGCAGAGGACGAAGGGCAGATGCTGGGCGTGATGGGGATTCAGGACAAAGGCGAGGTCGCCCTGGTGCGCCACGCGTATACGACGCCGGCCGCGCAGAGGAAGGGCGTGGGAACGCGGCTGCTGCGCCACGTGGAGAGCCTGGCCGACAAGCCCATTCTGATCGGGACCTGGGCGGCTGCGTCCTGGGCCATCGAATTCTATCGACGGAACGGATTTGCCCTGGTCTCCGACAGCGACAAGGACCGCTTGCTGCGCACATACTGGTCGATCCCCGTCAGGCAGATCGAAACGTCGGTTGTCCTCGCGGATAGACGATGGATGGAGGCCCAAAGGGTGGGTTAGAACAAGGGGGCACGCACTGGGCTCCCACTCTCGCGGGATATCGTCGAACCAGCCGGATTGCCTGACAACACATGAGCACCAGCGAACTGCGCGACTACGCGACCGTGCTGGCAGCGACGGTAGCGCTGCTCGTCTTCATTGTGAACGCGCTTTCTCAGAGCCGGAATCGACGAATCGAGAACCTCACCCGATTCAACCAAGCTCACCAACGGCTCTTCGCGGTCGATACCTACCTCGCGCTGAATCTCATCGCCATCGAGGCCGGCACCATGCGACGCGACCCGGCAGATCTCGCAATGGAGCACAGGTTTCACCTTCTGCTTCTCGAGATCGAACGGCTCGCCATCCTGGCGAACAACAAGGCAGTGCCACGGCATACGCAGGTCTACATGTTCGGTTCCTATGCCCCGCAGGTACTGAGACTGATGACCGATGATGAGCGCTCGAGCATGTTCTGGGAACTCGCCGTCGGGTACCTGGACGGCGTCGCGAAGGACACCGAACGCTACGCGAAACTCACCCGCACCGAGCGCGCGCAGTTCTGGCGATAGCAGCCATGATCGGCGCTTGAGCAATCCCTGGTTCCCTTTCAGCCCGAGGTTGTGCCGGCTGCTGCGCATCAGACGCACTGGGAAGATGGAAGGCCACGAGTGACGCCCCAGATCGGCCAGGCTGGCGGTCAGAGCGATACCACGCTGCTATCAGCGGCATCGTCTGATGCGCAGGCGCCGTCTCACCGGCCTGCGCCCCTCGGGCTTACGAACCCGCTCGGTAAGGGCGGATGTCGAGGCAATCGAGACGTCATGCAATTGAGACTCGAATACGGTATGGTGCCCGTCCGACGATCGATCCGGCGGCCCGACGGGTCCGCTTGTGCCGTTGGCGCACCGCTGGACCGGCGGGCGCCGCGCTCCTTGCGCGGCCGATAGGGCTGCGTCCGACGGGCGCGCCTGCACAAACGGGGGACCTTGCATGCGTTCGTTTACTCTGATCGCGGCTGCCGCGCTGCTGCTGTTCGGGTGCGCCCAGCAACCATCCACAACCACAGGCACCCGGGCGGTGCTGCCGGGTTCCGACGTGCAGGTATCCGGCTTCCTCGGTGACTACAGCAAGCTGACCCGAGTCCCGGGTCAAGCGGATCAATGGCAATGGGTCAAGCCGGGCGTCAACTGGCGTCCCTACACCAAGATCTTCATCCCGCCCGTCGAGGTGTGGATCAATCCCGCGTCCGCCTACCCGGTGGTCCAGCCTGATCTCTACAAGCAGATGACCGACACGTTCCGCACCCTGACCGCGGACGAATTCCGTGCCGGCGGCTACGAGATCGTCGACCAGCCCGGGCCCGAACGTACTCGTGCTGCGCTATGCCCTGACCGGCGTCACGCCCGAGCGCCCCGGGCTCACTCCGCTCGATTTGCTGCCGGTCAAGATCGCCGTGGACGCGACGCGCTATGCAACCGGCACGGACAAGACCGTCATCGTCATTTCCGGAGAAGTGGAAGCGCTCGACGGCGCGACCAAAGAGCGATTGTTCGCCGAGGTCGCCATCCGCCGCGACTACCACTTGTTCATCGGCAAGCAGCTCACCTGGGACGATCTGCGCAACGGCGCGACGAACTGGGCGAAGCAGAGCCGCCAGCGTCTCGACCGCGCGCGGGGGGTGCAGCCCGGATGAGCGTCGCGTACGGGCTGCTGCCGGCCGTCGCGCTCGCGCTCCCGCTACTCGCCGCCTGCGGCAGGCAGGAGCCCCCACCGGTCAACAAGGGCCCGGTCCAGGTTTCCGTGATCACCGTCGCGCGCGCGCGACGTGCCGGCGGTGTTCGAGTACGTGGCGCAGACCCAGAGCTCGCGGCAGGTCAACATCCAGGCTCGCGTCGACGGGTTTCTCGAAAAGCGCGTGTACACCGAGGGCTCGATCGTCAAGGCCGGGCAGGTCCTGTTCCTCATGGACATGAAGCCGTTCCAGGCGCAGGTGGACGCGGCGAAGGCGCAGGTGTCGAAGTCGCAGGCCGCGCTCGACGTGGCGAAGCAGAACCTGGATCGGGTGAAGCCGCTCGCTCAGGCCGAGGCTTTGTCGCAGAAGGACCTCGACGATGCCACCGGCAACTTCGAGACTGCATCCGCCTCGCTCGATGCGTCGAAGGCCCAGTTGACGACTGCGCAGCTCAACCTGTCCTACTGCACGATCACTTCGCCGGTGGATGGCATCAGCGGCGCCGCCGCGCAGGCCGACGGGACCTACCTCAATCAGAGCAACAGCCAGCTCACCACCGTGGCGGTGCTCTCGCCGATGTGGGTGAACTTCAGCCTGTCGGAGAACGAGTACCAGGCCCTGCGCGACAAGGTCGAGACGGGCCAGCTGCGCCGGGCGCCCACCGGCAGCTATGTCGTCGAGATCGTGCTGGTAGACGGGTCGATGTTTCCGCACACCGGTCAGATCACGTTCACCGACCCGGCCTACAACTCGCAGACCGGCACGTTCCTGATCCGGGCCCAGGTGGACAACCCGAAGGGGCTGCTGCGCCCGAACCAGTACGTGCGCGTGCGCGTGAAGGGTGCGACGCGGCCGAATGCGATCCTGATTCCGCAGCGCGCGGTGCTGCAGGGCGCCAAGGGCCACTTCGTGTGGGTCGTCGACAAGGACAGCAAGGCAGAGAATCGCCCGGTGACGGTCGGCGACTGGTCCGGGGACGACTGGGTCATCAGCGAGGGCCTGCGCGAGGGCGACCGCGTGGTCGTGGACGGCGGGCTCAAGCTCGGGCCGGGCGTGGCGCTGAATCCCAAGCCGCTCGTAGCGACGGCGGCGGCAGCCCCGGCAGCGCCGCCCCAAGCGCTCGCGCCGAAGCCCGGGGCGAACTAGCCGCAAGCGCCCGTGTTCTCGCGGTTCTTCATCGAGCGGCCGATCTTCGCGGTCGTCGTGGCGACGCTGCTCACGTTGGCCGGCGCAGTGTCGCTGACCGGCTTGCCGGTTCAGCAGTATCCCAACATCACGCCGGTGCAGGTGACGGTGCAGGCGACCTACCCCGGCGCCGACTCGCGCACCGTCGCCGAATCGGTCGCCGCGCCGATCGAGACGCAGATCAACGGCGTCGACAACATGCTCTACATGTCGTCGACCAGCTCGTCGAACGGGCAGATGACGCTGACCGTCTACTTCTCGCTCGACACCGACCCGGACATCGCGCAGGTGCAGGTGCAGAACCGGGTGAACCTGGCGATGCCGCAGCTGCCCTCCGCGGTCGCGCAGCTGGGCGTGAACGTCCAGAAGAAGTCCTCGTCGATCATGATGCTGGTGGCGGTCTTCGCGAAGGACGGCCGCTACAGCCCCGAGTACGTCGCCAACTACGCGAACGTCTACGTGCTCGACGCGCTGAAGCGCGTGCAGGGCGCCGGCCAGGCGCAGGTCCTGGGCGTGGCCAACCAGGCGATGCGGATCTGGATGAACCCGGACCGCATGGCCTCGCTCGAGATCACCACCACCGACATCCAGAACGCCATCGCCGCCCAGAACGCGCTGTTCGGCGCGGGCCAGGTCGGCCAGCAGCCCACCGCCGCGCCGGTGGAGCTGAGCTTCCCGGTGATCACCCAGCGCCCCTTCACCGATCCGAAGCAGTACGAGAAGATCATCCTGCGCGCGAGCCAGGACGGCGCGTCGATCGTGCGCGTCGGCGACGTGGCGCGCGCCGAGCATCGGCCTGCAGCAGTACATCGTCGACAGCCGGCTGAACAACGCGCCGGCCACGTTCATCGCGGTGTACCAGCAGGCGGGTGCCAACGGGCTGGTGGTGTCGACGGCGGTGCGCAAGACGCTCGAGGAGATGAAGACCCGTTTTCCCGACGGCATCGACTACACGATCGCGCTCGACACCAACGATTTCGTGCGGCTGTCGATCGAGGAGGTGATCCACACGCTGATCATCGCGGTGCTCCTGGTCGTGCTGGTGGTGTACCTGTTCCTGCAGAGCCTGCGCACCACGTTCATCTGCGCGGTCGCGATCGTGGTGGCGCTGGTCAGCACCTTCGCCGGGATGCTCGCGCTCGGCTTCTCGATCAACCTGCTCACGCTGTTCGGGCTGGTGCTCGCGATCGGCATGGTGGTCGACGACGCCATCGTGGTGGTCGAGAACGTCGAGCGGATCATGGCCAGGAGCATCTGTCGCCGCAAGGAAGCGACGATCAAGGGCATGAACGAGATCGGCAGCTCGCTCGTCGCCGTGGTGCTGGTGATGGCTTCGGTGTTCGTCCCGGCGGCCTTCCTGCCCGGCACGACCGGACAGCTCTACAAGCAGTTCGCCATCACGATCGTCGTGTCGGTGACGGTGTCCGGGTTCGTCGCGCTCACGCTGACGCCGGCGATGTGCAGCGTGCTGCTGCGGCACAAGCTGCCGCCGAGCGCGGGTTCTTCGCCTGGTTCAACCGCGAGGTCGACCGCGTGACGCACGCATTCGGCCACGCGGTGACGATCATGATCAAGCGCATGACGATCGCGCTCGTGCTGCTGGTCGTGTTCCTCTATCGCCATCTGGCACCTGTTCGCGACGCTGCCGACGAGCTTCGTGCCGAACGAGGACCAGGGCTACGGCTTCGCCGTGGTCGTCATGCCGGATGCGGCCAGCCTCGAGCGCACGACGGCCGTGGCCGAGCGGGTGGACGCGATGCTGGCGAAGATCCCGGGCGTCGAGAAGCGCTCGATGATCAATGGCTACAGCCTGATCGACAGCGGCTTCAAGACCAACGCCGCGACCTTCTTCATCACGTTCAGGGACTTCAAGGAGCGCTACGCATCGATCGCAACCGCGAGCGAGCAGAACGCGCGCACGATCCTGACCACGCTCTACCGGGAAGTGCAGGCGATCGAGGGCGCGACGGTGTTCCCGGCGCCGCCGCCGCCGATTCCCGGCATCGGCACCACCGGCGGCTTCGAGTTCTGGGTCCAGGACACCACCGCCGGCGAGCCGGCGCGGCTCGACGACCTGACGCAGGAGGTCATCCGCAAGGCGGCCGCGCGCCCCGAGCTCACCGGCCTGCACACCACGTTCCGGTCGACCACTCAGCAGCTGCGCGCCGACGTGGATCGCGACAAGGCGACGCTGCTCGGCGTGCCGGTCGAGGACGTCTACAGCGCGATCCAGGCGCAGTTCGGCTCGATGACGGTCAGCCAGTTCAACCAGTTCAGCCAGGTGTGGTGGGTGATCCTGCAGTCCGACGCCAAGTACCGCCAGACCCCCGAGGACCTGACGCGCCTCTATACGCGCTCCAACCAGGGGTACGGCCAGACTCAAGGGAACCAAACCCAGGGGCAGGCGGTCGACCCAGATGGTGCCATTGTCGGCGCTCGTGACGACGCGCTGGGTCACCGGCCCGGACCTCCTTCCGCACTTCAACGGCTTCCCGGCAGCGAAGATCACCGGCAACGCCGCGCCCGGCTACAGCTCCGGGCAGGCGATCGCCGCGATGGAAGCGATCGCCCGCGAGGTGCTGCCGCAGGGCTTCACGTTCGCGTGGTCGGGGCTCGCGTTCGAGGAGAAGAAAGCGGGCGGGACCTCGATGCTCGCGTTCGTGTTCGGGCTGATCATCGTGTTTCTCGTGCTCGCCGCGCAGTACGAATCGTGGACGTTGCCGGGCGCGGTCATGACTGCGGTGCCGTTCGGGGTGCTCGGGCGCGCTCACCGCGATCTGGCTGCGCGGGCTGCAGAACGATGTGTACTTCCAGATCGGCCTGCTCGTGCTGATCGGGCTCGGCGCGAAGAACGCGGTGCTGCGCGTCACCGCGGCGGTGGAGCTGCGCAAGGCGGGCCGGTCGATCATGCAGGCCACCATCGAGGCGGGCGAGCAGCGGCTGCGGCCGATCATCATGACCTCGGTGGCGTTCGCGTTCGGCGTGCTGCCGCTCGCGATCGCGGTGGGCGCAGGCGCGAATGCCCGCCACTCGATCGGCACCGGGATCCTCGGCGGCATGATCGGCGAAACGACCCTCGCCATGCTGTACGTGCCGCTGTTCTTCTACATCTTCGACCGGATCAACGAGCGCAAGGCGCTGCGGACACCGCCGCCGCCGGCTGGTGCCCCGACAGCGACCGCGTGCACCGCACGCACCGCGGGAGGGCGACTGATGCTTGCCCCTCAGCCCGCCGTCACCCTGCCGTCTCAGGCAAGGGGAGAGGGGCTGCCTGACCACCCCGCCACGCTCCGCGTGCCACCCCTCCTTGAAAAGGAGGGGAGAAGTACAACTCCCCTCCTCTCTCAAGGAAGCCAAGGTATGTGCTTGGATGCATGGCTTCTTTTTCGGGCACACCTGCCCGCGTCAGCGGGCTGCTGCTCACGAGGAGGAGTCGGTCGACGGCCGGGGGTGGTGTGGGTGCGCTGTCTCCGGCAGGGGCAGAGGGGACTGATCGCAGAGGAGGCTCCCTCTCCCTTGACGCCCTTGACGGGAGAGGGCTGGGGGTGAGGGTGAAAGCAGGCCACGCAGCCCCCTCACCCTAACCCTCTCCCGCGAGGGGAGAGGGAACTGTTCATGGGCCCGATTCGAAACGCGAGCATCATGCAATCTCGCCCGCAAGCGGAGAGGAAACTCGATCTTCCGACGACGTGGCGCACTCGCGCTCGCGACGGCGCTCGCCGGCGCATTGACCGGCTGCATGGTCGGCCCCGACTACAAGCGCCATCCATATCGACGCCCGCTGCGTTCCGCTTCGAGCCGAGCAAAGTGGCGCAGACCGCCGACACCGAGTGGTGGAAGGCGTTCGGCGACCCGGTGCTCGACAGCTTGATCGCCGAGGCCCTGGCGCACAACAAGAACGTCCAGATCGCTGTCGCCAACGTCGAACAGGCTGCCGGCGTGCTCACGACCACGCGCTCGCCACTGTTCCCGCAGGTCAACTACCAGGCCGACGCCACGCGCCAGCGCTTCAACGAGCTCTACCGGCACGCAGCTCCAGAATTTCGGCGGCAATCCTCAGAACACGTACCAGGTCCTGGCCGGCGCGAGCTGGGAAATCGACCTGTGGGGCAAGATCCGCAGGCAGACCGAGGCCGCGCGCGCCAACCTGCTGGCGACCGACGCCGCGCGCCGCGGCGTGGTGCTCTCGCTCGTCGCGTCGGTGGCGTCGACCTACCTGCAGCTGCTCGGACTCGACGAGCAGCTCGTCATCTCGAAGCGCACGCTGGGGACCTACGGGGAATCGGTCAAGCTGTTCGAGCTGCAGAAGAAGTACGGCCAGGTCTCGAAGATGAACGTCGAGCAGGCGCGCTCACAATACGAGACCGCGGCTGCGCAGATTCCGCTGATCGAGAACCAGATCGCGCAGACCGAGCAGGCGTTGTCGGTCCTGCTCGGCCGCAACCCCGGGCCGATCACCCGCGGCAAGACGCTCGACACACTGCAGGTGCCCGCGATCCCCGCCGGCGTTCCGTCCGAGCTGCTCGAGCGCCGCCCCGATCTGGTCCAGTCCGAGCAGCAGCTCGTCGCCGCCAATGCGCAGATCGGTGCGGCGAAGGCGCTCTATTTCCCGACCATTTCGCTGACCGGTGCATTCGGATCGGTGAGCCCGGAGCTGGGCGACCTGTTCACCGGGCCGGCGCGCGTGTGGAGCTACGGCGGCTCGATCGTCGGACCGATCTTTACCGGCGGCGCGATCGCCGGCCAGGTCGCGCAGGCCACGGCAGCGCAGAAAGCAGCGCTCGCTGCGTACCAGCTCTCGATCCAGAACGCATTCGCCGACGTCGCCAATGCGCTCGTGTCGAACGCGAAGCTCGGCGAGCAGCTTGCCGCGGAGGACCGGCTGGTGCACGCGCTGTCGGAGTATTCGCGGCTCGCGCGCCTTCAGTTCAACGGCGGCTATGCGCCCTATTCCACGGTGCTGCAGGCCGAGCAGCAGCTGTTTCCCTCGGAGCTGAACCGAGCCAGCACGCGCGCACAGGTGTTCAGTTCGCTGGTAAGCATCTATCAGGCGATGGGTGGCGGATGGGTGGATCGGGCCGATGCGCTCGCGCCGCAACCGTCGGCCGATGCGCTGCCGCCGCCACGGGAGGGCACGGCGGCCAAATCTGCGCCTTGATTCGAGACTTGATCCCTGCAATGCTTGAAATTTTGCGCGCTTCGCGTACAGACCAATGCTGACAATTGACGATATCCGGGCGATTCCGCTGTTTTCCACACTCACCGCTGCCGAGCTCGAGCGGCTCGCGCGGACATCCGCCGACCTGCATCTGGCTGCCGGAGAGTTCGCAGTCAACGAGGGGGCCGAGCGCGCGCTCTACGCGGTTCTCGCCGGCAAGATCGAGGTCGTCAAGCTGATCGACGGCATCGAACGGACCTTGGGCTGGCGCCTGCCGGGCGCGATCTTCGGCGAAGTGCCGATGACGTTCGGTACGGTGTTCCCGGGGGCGTATCGAGCGTCGGAACCGTCGCGCGTCTTGCGTGTGGATGCCAAGGAGTACTACACGGTTGCCGCGACATCGCCCGCGGTCTTAGCGCAAGTCGGCGCGCTCGCCCTCGAGCGCATCGGCGGGCTGAAGGGCATCATCGCCGAACCCCCCAAGCCTCGCGTGACGATGGTCGGCCACCGCTGGGACAGCGCCTGCAGCGCCTTGCGTCAGTTCCTTGCGCGCAACCAGATCAGCCATGAGTGGATGACGCCGGATGCACCGGAACTGTCAACGCGCTGGCCGGGCGTCCGTCCGCAGGACGATGACTGCCCTGTGCTTCGGTTGGCGGACGGGACACTCCTCAGCCGACCGTCGACGCGCGACCTGGCAGAGCGCCTTGGCCTTCAAACCAAGGCAGGTCCCGATGAATACGATACCGTGATCATCGGTGGCGGGCCGGCCGGCCTCGCCGCAGCGGTGTACGGGGCGTCCGAAGGACTGCGCACACTGGTGGTCGAGCGCGAGGCGCCGGGCGGTCAAGCCGGCACGTCCTCGCGCATCGAGAACTATCTCGGCTTTCCCAGCGGCGTCTCGGGCGATGAGCTCGCGAGCCGTGCGTTGCAGCAGGCAAAGCGGCTCGGCGCGGAGATTCTGGTCACCCGCTCGGTCGCCCGGCTCGACCCGAAAACCCGCCGGGTGTACCTCGACGGCGCAGACATCGTTCAGGCCCGGACGGTCATTCTTGCAACCGGCGTCACCTGGCGCCGCCTCGCCATCGACGGCTTCGATCGCCTCATCGGCAAAGGCATCTATTACGGGGCGGCGCGCAGCGAAGCGAGTGCCACTCATGGTCTCGACGTTCATTTGATCGGCGGAGGCAACTCCGCCGGCCAGGCCGCTTTGTACTTCGCCAATCATGCCCGCAACGTTACGCTCGTGGTCCGGGGCGACTCGCTGGAGAAGAGCATGTCGCGCTACCTGATCGAGCAGCTGGCCGGAAAGGCGAACCTGACGGTCCAGCTGCAGTCGGAAGTCGTGGCTGCACACGGTGACACGCACCTGGAGGCGATCGACATACGCGAGGGCGCCGACGCAAGGGTGCGCCGGCACGACTGTGGTGGCCTGTTCGTCTTCATTGGCGCCGATGCGGAGACCGGCTGGCTGCCGGAAGACATCGCACGCGACAAGCGCGGATACGTGCTGACCGGTGACGACGTGGTGAAGGCCGCGCGCTGGTCGCTCGGCCGCGATCCCTACCTCCTCGAATCGAGTGTCGCGGGTGTCTTCGCGTGTGGCGACGTGAGGCTAAGCCCGGTCAAGCGCGTCGCTTCCGCCGTCGGCGAAGGCAGCATGGCAATCGCGTTCGTCCACAGGTACCTGCAGCAGAACTCGCAGTAGCACCGCGTCTCACACAGCAGCGCGCGCAATCGCTCAAGGCACCTGCGAGAGCTCGGCGCTCAGCTCGCGCAAGTGCATCTGCGTCTCGGCGTCCTCGATCTTCTCGAGCGCCACCTCGATCTTCTTGTACAGGTGGGACACCGCGGCGCGCAAAGACGAGCGGAACTCACTGGGGCGGCCACGCCCGCCGCGATACTGGTCGTCCACTTCGGCGAGCGGCGAGTAGAACTCGCGGCTCGGCTTCACGCGGGCCTTCTGTTTGGGCGTCATGGAGCCGGAGTCGACGTAGACGGAATCCGCGTCGATGCCTCGGCTGGAGCTCGCCGGGTCGTTGATCGTGCCCGTAGCCGCCAGCAAGACAGTCAGGTAGTTGCGCTGCAGGTCGCGTCGATACAGGCTGATCTGCGGCGTTTCGGCATCCAGCTCGCTGAACAGGCCGTCGTTGAGGTCGTAGAGCATATCCACGCCGGCGTACTTGTTCTCCACCCCGAGGTTGGCTTCGGCCATGCGTTGGAACACCTCGGGATCGATCAGCCTGCGCAGCAAGTCCGTGCTCGAGCCTTTCAGCGCCGAGGTTGCACCGTTCGGAGTGATGCGGCGCAGGAGGTCCTGGTCCGCCAGCGCCGTCGGCGCCGTGAAGCCGTACTCCACCAGGAAGCGCACCGCCTGACGCTGCCGCTCGGGCGGCACCGGCGTGTACGGAGGACCGCCGCGCCCCGCCTGATAGCGCGTCTCATCGACTCCGCCGACCAGCTTGGCCACGTAGGTCAGCTCGCGATGGCGCTGCATCACCAGCGCCGCGTACTTCTCGCCGAGCATGTTGTAGCTCTCGCCCTTGCGTGTGGTAGCCGGCACCAGCAGCCGCGCGATGCGATCGATATTGCGCAGGCCGAGCTCGGTCGACTCGATCGGGTCGTTGCTGAGCACGTTGGTCGAGATGCTGGAGTCCACCTCCGCCGAGGCGTCTTCGCCACCGAAGCGTATGGAGGGGTCCTCCCCCTGCTTCGCCGCCATCGCATCCAGCACCGGCCATTCACTGTCGCAGGTCTGCTCCTCGTCGAACTGGCGATAGCCCCAGTCGATGGCGAAGTAGTCGTAGGGGCCGAACTTGGGGATGAGGTCGACCTTGTCTTCGGGCTGAGCGACGTAGTTGAAGCGCCCGTAGCTCATGATCGACGCCGAGGTGCCCCATTTCTTCGTCCACTTCGGATCGCGCAGCTGCGCCACGCTCACCGCCGCCGGGGCCTTGAAGTTGTGCCGCAGTCCCAGCGCATGGCCAATCTCGTGCGCAGCCACGTAGCGCAGCAGCTCGCCCATCAAGTCGTCGGGCAGCGGCAGCTTCTGGGCGCGCGGATCGCTCGCCGCCGCCTGCGTGAAGTACCAGGTTTCCGCCAGCCTCAGCACGTCGTGCCAGAAGATGGCATGCGAGGAGATGACTTCACCGCTGCGCGGATCGACCACCGCCGGGCCCATCGCGTTCTGCCGGCCGCTCGGGGTCCAGCGGATCACGTTGAAGCGCACGTCCTCGGGGTCGAAGGTGGGGTCTTCTTCTTTCGTCGGCGCATCGCGCGCGAGGATCGCGTTGCGGAAACCGGCCTGCTCGAACAGCGGCGCCCAGGCTTCGACCGCCTGCTTGAGATAGGGCCGCCATTTGTCCGGGACCTCGGCGCTGATGTAGAAGACGATCGGCTTGACCGGCTCCGAGACTTCCGCTTCCGGGTCCTTCTTCTCGAGGCGGTAGCGCTGGATGAAGCCACGCGTCACGCCGCCATGCATGTCGGTGCCGTAGTCGCGGAAGTAGCTCGCGAAGTAGCCCACGCGCGGATCCCAGTAGCGCCCGTGCATGGGCTGGTCCGGCAGCAGGTACAGGCTGAAGTGGAAGATGAAGCCGAGCTGTCCGGGCACGGCGTCATCGGTGCCAGCGGTTTTGATCACTTCGGCAGGGTCGGGGGTCCAGGTCTGATAGAAGCGGATGCCGACGTTGTTGGGAAAGGCCTTGACGTCCTCGATGTACGAGCGCTTGCCGTCGATGTCCTGCATGTGGAAATGGCGCTTGAACTCGGAGGCGAAGCCGATCGGCACCTCGGAGGTGAACAGCGGGGTGATCTCGATGATGGGCGCGCCGTCCTTGCCCTCGCCCACCGCTTCGAACGTCTTGATGACCGTGCCCAGGCTGGCGGCTTCCACTCCGCGCTGCAGGCTGGGCGCGTTCTCGGCCCACATGTCGTACTTCACCGATTCCAGGAACACCTTGTTCCCGCGCCGCACCCAGCGCACCACCCCGCTGTGCGCCACGGACCCCGGCGCCACGAAGTCGGACCCCGTGGACAGCGCGGCAAACTCGATGTTGACCAGCATGTCGCGCTCGAGCTTGTCGGGCGGGATCTCGAACAGGACGTGATCGCATACCACGTGCACGCGAATCAGGCCGGACAGGGTCTGCACCTCCTTCGGCATGTTCGGGCGGCAGGGCATGACCTCGCTGATGTTCATCGCCTGCGCTGGAACGGCCAGCAGCCACAGGCACAGCAAGGACAACGCAAACAGGACTCTCGACATGTCAACCCCTTGTGGAAACACGTGAACCCGGCGATGACAGACTCGCGGGCAGGGCACTGCACAGCAGCCCCTGGTCAGACCGGGTTCCACGCGATGGGTTCAGTATATCGCCTGCCCGCGCAGCCGCGCCGGCCTGGGCCCGGCATTGCGGCTCCGGCGAGCGATATACGCGGCCCGGCGCGGATTGGATGCGCCCTTGGCCGGGAACGACTGGGGGTGTCTACAGCGAGCTGACCAGGCCGGACGCCTCGACCCCGTTGGACTTGAACCACGCCAGCATGCGCTTCCAGCCGTCGCCTGCCGCATCCTTGCGGTAGCTCGGGCGGTAGTCCGCGAAGAAAGCGTGCGGGGCGCCGTCATAGACGACGATCTCGGATCCGCTCTTGCCGCGGCCGAGCTCGGCGCGCATTCTGTTCACGGACTCGAGCGGGATCCCGGTGTCGGCCCCGCCGTACAGGCCGAGCACCGGCACCGTCAGTCCCGCGGCAATATCGGCCGGGTTGCGCGGGTGCAGGTCATCGGTCTGGCCTGTCAAGCGGCCGTACCAGGCCACGCCGGCTCTGATGCCGGGATTGTGCGCGGCGTACAGCCACACGATGCGTCCGCCCCAGCAGAACCCGGTGATGCCGACCGCAGCGCTGTCGGCGCGACCGTGCGAGCGGCACCATCCCAGCGTGGCGTCGAGGTCGCTCATCACCTGGGCGTCGGGCACCTGGCTCACCACTTCCTTGATGATGCGCTGGACGTCGGACATCCCGGAGACATCGCCCTGGCGCGCGAACAGCGCTGGCGCCACGGCGAAATAGCCGATCTTGGCGAGCCGCCGGCACACGTCCCGGATGTGCTCGTGCACGCCGAAGATCTCCTGCACCACGATCACCACCGGGAACGGTCCGCCGCTCTGCGGGAGTGCATGATAGGCCGGGATCGGGCGGTCTCCCGTGGGCAACTCGACCAGGCCTTCGCTGAGGCCCTTGGCGTCGGTGGTGATGGTCTGCGCGGAAACCGGCTGCACCGCGAGCGCAAATCCGCCCGCGGCCATACTGGCCATGAATCCGCGCCGGCTCCAACGCCCGCCGGCCCGCGGGTCCTTCGCATTCGTCATGGCTCCTCCCTTTGGAGCAGGTCAGTCTGAAGAGGTGTCCAGCAACAGCGTGGACAAGATAGTTATGTTCTCGGTTCCCATCCACCAAATGCAATCGGGCAAGCTTCCACCCCCACCCTACCCCTCCCCCTGACCAGGGGGAGGGAAAACTCCCTGCGGATTGCTGCGGCCGCTGGCATGGCCACCGCCAGGCTCCTTGCCCCTGGCCAGGGGGAGAAAACTCCCTGCGGATTGCCGCGGCGCCGGCATGACCACCGCCAGGCTCCTTGCCCCTGGCCAGTGGGGAGAAAAACTCCTGCGGATTGCTGCGGCCGCTGGCATGACCACCGCCAGGCTCCTTCCCCCTGGCCAGGGGGAAGGTTGGGATGGGGGTCGGGCCGCCCTGCTATGCCGTACGCATTCCACCCATCCTGATCGAGTCACGAAGACCGACCGCGAAACCTGCTCTTGGACTACACCCGATCGGCGTCGCGTCTGGCCGCACGCGAGCTAGCGCGCCGCTTTCAGCTCCACTTCGATGAAGACGAACTCGTGCTCGTTCGCGTTGACGACATTGTGCTCCACGCCGGCGTTGCGGAAGTAGGGCTGGCCGACGCGCAGCTCGGCGTGGTGGTCGCCTTCCTTCGTTTCGAGCAGCAGGCGCCCGTTGCTCTGCGGCACCACCACGTAGTCGTAGCCGTGCACGTGCCAGCCGGTCTCGGCTCCGGGGGCAAAGCGCCACTCGGTAACGATGACGCGGTCGTTCACGATCAACGGCGTTGGCACTCCACGGGGACGGCTGGCGGTCATGGCTGCAGTTCCTGGTCGTCAAGAGCGGGGGCATGTCAGGGATTGTGCGCTGACGCGTAGTCACGCGCTCCGGAAGCGCGTGACGCGCGCGAACAGCACCGCCAGCATGGGCAGGGCAAGACCGATGACCAGCACGACGATCAGCAGCTCCCCGAGCTGACTGTAGTTTGCCGCGGTGGTCACGGCGCCCGTGGCCGGGTCTTTCACCTCGCGCGTGATGGTGAAGACGGTGTTGAGATACTTGGTGCCGAGGTTGGCCAGCGACAGTGCCAGGTTGGTGAAGGAAGCCATCACGGCGAAATAGGTCGCCTTGAGCTTGTCCGGCGCCGAGTTGGCGATCCACGCCAGCATCGGGATCATCGACACCTGCTCGAGCGGCGAAGCCACGGCGGTGTCGATCAGGGCGATAAAGCGCTGGTCGATCACCCCACCGGTATGGGCAGCGGTCCATTCGTGCAGTCCGTAGTACATCCCGATGGTCGGCAGGGCCAGCAAGGTCTGGGCAATGGCCAGGAACGCCACCACGTAGGCGATCGAGCGCACCGCCACGAAGCGGCGGAACAGGAACAGCCCCAGCAGCGTGAGGCCGCTGGACAGCGCGCCCAGCTTGGCGAGGAACTGCTGGTCGAAGCCGAGAGAGTCGATCATCCACCACGTCACCCCGGGTCCCGGGCTGAGCAAGGTGGCCGCGCGGAACACGAAGATCACGATGGCCGTGCCGACCAGTGTCGCGCGCGCGCTCGGCTCCAGCTCGCGCACCAGCCGCCACATCAGGAAGACCACGATGACCATGGACCCGGCGAAGATGATTTCCTGGTTGAACGGGATCTTGGCCAGCCCCATCGCGATCGAGAACACCGCGAACACCAGGCCGCCGCCCAGGATCCACCAGTTGATCTCGGTCTCGCCGCGATCGCCGTAGATCATGGAGTGGATCTGCTCGCGGCTCATGCCGTGCGCCGCGAGGCGGCGCGCGTGGCGGCGCCGCAGGAAGCTGGCGAGCACGGTGCCGGCGACGGAGACGACGGGGATGATGAGCGCCAGCTGGTAGATCTGCACATAGACCGCCACCTTGTCGGCGCCGGACATCGATTCCACTCCGCTGAACATCGCCACGTTGACCAGCGACACCAGGAACGCCCCGCCGATGATGGCGACGCGGCCCAGCGTCTGCATGGTCGTGTGGCCGATGCGACGCTCCTCCTCGGAGAGCGGGTTGCCCGCTTCGTCCACCCGCGGTACCGCCTCGACGGTCATCGCGTCCGCCACGACATCCTGGAGCACGTAACCGACCGGCGCGAGCAACACGGAGACGATGAACCAGGCCTCGGCCGGCATGACGGTGCGCATCCCAGCCGGATCGGAGAGCAGACCGATCATGATCAGCAGGCTGCAGGCGATGAGGCCAGCCCCCAGGTACACCAGCCCGGCCTTGTGCTTCCAGATCAGGTCCACCAAGTGTCCGAGCGGCACTTTCAGGGCCCAGGGCAGAATCAGCCAGAAGCCCAGCGACGCCAGGAACTGCGCCGACAGGTTGAGGTAGTCCTTGATGAAAAAGGTGCCGACGATGCTGGTCAGGCTCTGGATACCCGCCGCCAGGTACACCATCAACGGCGGCAGATAGGACAGACGCATCTGGCGTCCGAGGTCGACGATGTTGCCGTCGATCCAGCCCCACAGGGCACCGAGGAACCCGGCTGCCGGTAGCGGCGCTGGAGTCTGCTGCGAGGGTCGGGTAGGCATGGGGTGCGGTCTCGCGCTGGTTCTGTCGGCCGGATGCGGGCAGACAGTACCACAGCGCGGTGACGCGGGCCTGCTGCCCGCCCCCGCTACCGCCTCGGTTATTGACACCCTGGGGTCATTGACACCCCCGAGGTTGTTGACACCCTGGGCGGCGCAGCTCTCCGAAGGAGAGTTGTGAGTGCTGCTCGGACGCTCAGTTCTGCGGCGGAACCTCCATGCCGTATTGTCTGACCAGCTTGAGGAACTCTCCTTCGGGCAGGTTGAGCGGCGGATGCCCGGGCTGGACCGAGGCGAAGCGGAAAAAGTCTCCGAGCCCGTTGGGCTTCACCGGGGTGGTGACGATCAACACGTCCATCGGGTCCTTCGGATCGACGTTTCTCAACGCGTGCCATTCCCCTAGCGGGACGTAGAGCACGCTGCCGGTTTCGATCGGCACCGGCGTCTGCTCTGCGTTGATCACGGCGAACCCGCGCCCGGCGATCACGTAGATCACCTCATCTTCCCACTTGTGAATGTGCATCGGGATGCCGGAGGCGGCAAGCTTCTGCGTCATAACCATCAGGGTGGTGTGCGGAACGGACACCCGGTCGATCTTGACGTTCAGCAGCGCGCCGCCGCCCAGCACCGCGGCGCTGTCGGGGTTGAACCAGCGCACGGTGCCCTCTTTCGCGCCCACCGCGACGATCGGTGTCGTGCTGGCCTGTTGTTGCTGGGCGGCATGCGACACCACCACCAGGAAAGCGACTGCGCTCAGAACGATCACACGATAGCCAACCGATGTTTTCATGGGACCTCCTCGCAGATGGAAGGTCAGTGTGCCGCAGACCCGGCCCGCAGACATGAAGATTTGCTCAAGATTTCCTCAAGACCGCTGCGGGAACTCCGGTATGATGATCCGGGTACGAGTGCCATCTCTGCATAGCTGTGCGCGTTCCAGGTCGCGCGCGGAGAGCCGCGGAACGGCGGCACCTGGGGAAGGAGCGTCCCGATGATCTATGCCTTTGGGACCTGCACGCTCGACACCGACCGCTATGAGCTGCGCCGCGCCGGAATGCCGTGCGCGCTCGAGCCGCACGCCGTAGATGTCCTCGCCTACCTCCTCGAGCATCGCGAGCGGGTCGTCACCAAGCAAGAGCTGCTCGAGCAGCTGTGGCCCAACCGCGTCGTCGGCGAAGCCATCCTGGCGCAGCGCCTGATGCTCATCCGCAAGGCCATCGGCGACAGCGGGAGGAGCCAGCACTGCCATCAAGACCGTGCACGGGCGAGGCTACCGCTTCACTGCCGACGTGGCTGTCCGTGCGCATGCATCCCGCGCCGGCTCTTTGGCCGCAGCCGCACGGCGACGCCGGGGCCGCCCGGCGGGGCCGATATTCCGCTCGCTGACTGCAGGGCTCGAGATCCCTGCTTCCGCCACAGCGCCCGCGCCGCTCGCAGGATCGGCACACGAGGCTGCACCTGCGCTGTTCAGCCCGCCTCCGCATTTCGTCGGGCGCGATGCCGAGCTGGCACAGCTCACACAGTTGTGGATCTCGGCGCGCAGCGGTATGCGGCAAGTCGCGTTCGTCGTGGGCGAGGCCGGAATCGGCAAGACGGCGTTGGTCGACGCGTTCGTCGCCCAGCTGGCGGCCGCGGAGGACGTCTCGCTCGCTCGCGGCCAGTGCATGGATCACTACGGGACGGGGGAACCCTATCTGCCGGTGCTGGAAGCCTTGGGGCGCATGTGCCGTGGCGTCGACGGCGATCGGTTGGTTTCCTGCCTGCGCCACTACGCTCCCAGCTGGCTTGCGCACTTGCCCGCGTGCTGCCGCCGGCCGAGCGCGAAGCGCTTGCGCGCAGCGCGCACGTCGTGACGCCAGCCCAGATGCTGCGGGAGTTGACGGACGCATTGGAGGTGCTCACGGCGACACGGCCGCTCGTGCTGGTCCTGGAAGATCTGCACTGGAGCGATCGCGCCACACTGGCCTGGTTGGCTTACCTGGCGAAGCGACGCGACCCCGCGCGCGTGCTGATCCTGGGCACTTACCGAACCAGGCGAGGTCTTCAGACACGCAGCATCCGCTGGGGCTCCTCCTCGCGGCGCTGCGGCCGCACGCCCAGTGCGTCGAGCTGGTGCTCGATCCCTTGTCTGCACCCGCCGTCGCAGCGTATCTGAGTGAGCGATGTGCAGCGACGCAACTGCCGGCAAGCCTGCCGCAGCTGGTTTACCAGCGCACCGGCGGGCACCCCCTGTTCATTGTCGCGATGGTGGACGAGCTGCTGCGCGCGAAGCGCCGGCAAACGGCGGGCGGTGCTGACGAGAGCCTGGAGCAGGTTCGCGCGGTCGAGTGAATACGTTCCCGCGAATCTGCGCGAGTACATCGATCAGAACTTCGAACGGTTGTCGGGCGGGGATCAGCTCTTGCTCGAGGCCGCGAGCGTAGCAGGCAGCACGTTCTCGGTTGCCGCCGTGGCCGCGGCAGTCGCGCAGCCTGCCGCGGCGCTCGAGGCGCGCTGCGCGGCATTCGCCCGCCGGGGACAGTTCATCCGGGCCGATGGCACCGAGACCTGGCCGGACGGCACGACGACCGCGTGCTATCGGTTCAAGCACGCCCTGTATCACGAGGTGGTGTACGCGCGTCTATCCGCCGAGCGGCGCATGCACCTGCATCGGCGGATCGGGGCGCGCAAGGAAGCAGGACACGGCACGCAGGCCCGCCAGATTGCAGCGGAGCTGGCCATGCATTTCGTGCTTGGAGGCGACACCCGGCGCGCGATCCACTACCTGCACCTCGCCGGGCAGAATGCGTTGCGCCGAAGCGCCTATCAGGAGGGCATCGTCCATGTCACGCAAGGGCTGGAAGCGCTCGGCTCGCTGCCGGACACCGCCGAGCGCGCGCAGCACGAGCTGTCGTTCCTGACCACGCTCGGCCTCGCGCTGGTGGCGACCAAGGGCCAGGCGCACGTCGAAGTGGGGCGCACCTACTCGCGCGCCCGCGCGTTGTGTCAGGGCCAGCGCGCGCCCGCACAGCTGTTTCAGGTCCTGTTGGGCCTGTTCTCGTTTCATGTCGTGCGCGGCGGAGATTCCGGCCGCCTGGGACGTGGTACAGCAGCTCCTGGCTCTGGCCGAGCAGCCGGCCGACACCAGCCTGCGCATGGTCGCGCACTTCGCGCTTGGCATGACTTCGCTGTTCCAGGGGTCGCTGCTGCCTGCACGCGCGCACCTGGAGCAGGGCATCGCGCTATACGATCCGCACGAACACCACGGGCCTGAGTGCGCATGCCGGCTTTCCCGGCGATCTCGGCGTGTTTTGCCGCTGCTTTGCGGCCCACACGCTTTGGCATCTCGGCTACCCGGACCAGGCGCTGGAGCGCATCCACGAGGCGCTCGGCCTGGCTGAAGAGCTTGCCCACCCGTTCAGCCGGGCTCTGGCCCTGGCGTATGCGGCGATGCTTCATCAGTTTCGCCGCGAGGCCGACCAGGCGCAGCGCACGGCGGAAGCGGCGATGGTGCTGTGCCGGGACCACGGCTTCCCCTACTACCTCGCGTGGGCGACCATCATGCAGGGCTGGGCAGCTGGCGGCGTTGGGGCAAGGCGAAGATGGTGCGGCGCAGATGCGCGACGGCTTGGACGCGCTACGGGCCACGGGCGCCGAGCTGCGCCAGCCGTACTATCTTGACGCTGCTGGCTGAGGCGTGCGGACAGACCGGCCAGGCCGCAAGCTGGACTGACGATGCTGTCGGAAGGGCTGGCTGGAGCACATCGGCATGGCGAGCGGTGGCACGAAGCGGAGCTGCACCGCCTGCAGGGAGAGCTGCTGCTGGCGGATCGCGTCTCGCGCACGGATCGCTCCCTCGAGCCCCACGCCGAGGCGGAGGAATGCTTCCAGCGGGCGCTCGCCATCGCCGGGCGCCAGCAAGCCAAGTCCCTCGAGCTGCGCGCGGCCGTGAGCCTCGCCCGCCACTGGCAGAAGCAAGGCCGGCAGCAGCGACGCGCGCGACTTGCTGACGCCGATCTACGCCTGGTTCACCGAAGGATTCGACACCGCCGACCTGCACGATGCCAAGGCCTTGCTCGACGAGCTGCGCGTCTGACGAAGGATCTCCGGTGTGGCGAGGCGCTGAGGCGAGCGCGCTACGCATTCGGTGCAGCAGTCGTTTCGCTGGCGACCACCTCCCCCACCGTCGCTGTCCATCAGCTTCTGCATGCCGGTGACGACGGCAGGCTCGTCGCGTTCTCCCGTGAAGGATCCGCTCGATCGCGACTACCATGAAAATCCCTCATCCTATGCAGGATTTTCATGGTAGGATTTGCCGGCGATGCGCTCTTTCATCGATCGTCCTGGGCTGACCGCCTGCGTGCGCACTGCGCTCGGGCGCAGCCGAGCGGTTGCGCTGATCGGGCCGCGCCAAGTGGGCAAGACGACGTTGGCACGCGGTTTCCTGCCGCCCGGATCGCCCAACTACTTCGACCTGGAAGATCCACTGGACCTGGAGCGAATCGCGCAACCGGTGAGCGCGATCGAACCCCTCCGGGGCCTGGTCGTCATCGACGAAGTGCAGCGACGGCCAGATCTCTTCCCGGTCCTTCGCGTGCTGATCGACCGCGAAGGCGTGCCCCGTCGACCGTGAAGGCGTGCCCCGCGGTTTCTTGTCCTGGCAGCGCTTCACCTGCGCTCTGCGACAGTCCAGCGAGTCCCTGACAGGGCGGCTGGAGATCGTCGAGATGGCGGGACTGTCCGTTCCTGAGGTTGGTGTTCAGCGCATGGACACGCTCTGGTTGCGAGGCGGCTTTCCCCTGTCCTTCCTGGCCGAGACGGACGCGGACAGCAGCAGCTGGCGTGAAGGCTTTATCCGCCTTACTGTCGAGCGAGATCTGCCCGGCCTGGGTCTTGGGGCGCCGGCCACGGCAGTCCGGCGCTTCTGGGGAATGGTGGCGCACTACCACGGACAGGTCTGGAATTCCGCAGAGCCTGCGCGCTCGCTGGGGGTGTCGGAATCGACTGTGCGCCGGTACCTGGACTTCTTGACAGATGCCTACCTGGTGCGACAACTGCAGCCTTGGTTCGAGAACATCGGGAAGCGTCAGGTGAAGTCACCCAAGGTCTACGTGCGCGACAGCGGACTGCTGCATTCGCTGCTCGGGCTGCGCAGCCAAGCCGAGCAACTTGCCCATCCCAAGCTCGGTGCCTCTTGGGAAGGGTTCCTGCTGGAGCAGCTGCTGCAGCTTGCGCAACCCGACGAAGCCTATTTCTGGGCCACGCATCAAGGTGCCGAGCTCGACCTGCTGATGTTCAAGCATGGGCGGCGGGTGGGAGTGGAGTTCAAGCGGGCAGACGCACCCAACCTCACACCATCCATGCGTATCGCACTCGACGATCTACACCTCGATCAGTTGATCGTCATCTACCCGGGCAACAAGTCCTACTCGCTCGCAGCAAACGTGGAGGTCGTGCCGGCCGCAAAGGTCGCAGGCTTCGTCGCCTGAGGAACCCGGAGCTGACCCGGTATCCGGATGCGATCTGGTGCCGCAGTTGCCGAGGCGGTGTGGTCCAGTCACCAAGGTGCGGAGTCGATCGTGAATTGTTCGGGCTGGAGGTTCACAAGGGATCGTCGGAAGAGGGAAGACGAGACTCACGGAATCACAGCCAGCGACGAGGCTCAGATGGGAGCGTCCAGCGCCCTCAGTCATAGGAGCTATGCATGCCGGAAACGACTATCACGCATCTCGAGCGCCGCAAGATCGAGGCAGGGGTGCTCATACCCATGATCGAAGCGTTTCAGCGCGCGATCGGGAAGGAGCGGGCGAATGAGATCGCCCGAGAGGTAATCATCGAGCTCGCCCGAAAGGATGGAGCCCGATGGGCACAGCAGTTCGGGAACGATCTGTCAGGCATCGAGAGGACCTCCGGCCTCTGGGCTGCCGGCGGAAGCCTTGACATCGAACCGGTTGGAAAGTCAGCGGAAAGGCTGGACTTCAACGTCACACGCTGCCAGTACGCCGAATTCTTCAAAGCGCTTGGTCTTCCCGAGCTCGGGCGCCTGTTTCACTGCAATCGTGACTTCGCAATGGTCGAAGGGTTCAGTCCCGCCCTCACGCTGAAGCGCACGCAAACCATCATGGAAGGCGCCAGTCATTGTGATTTCCGGTTCAGACGGAAAGACGAAGGCAGCTGATCAACCGACCACTCCACGCTGCCACCCTATCCTCTCCACTTGGGCGAGCCCACCACTTCAGGAGCTGGTCGCGGCCCAGCGCTCGCCTGGAGCCTGGCGCGCACGCCCCTCGCTTTCGAGCTTGACGAGATGCGCAAGAAGCGACCGGGCGGCGATGCCGTGCCGGCCCGGCGGAGTGTCGTCGTACACCGTGGGTACGAGCGCCTCCACTGTCGCCGGGCCGAGCGTGCGCAATGCTCGCAGCACCTTGTTCTCGCGATCACGCCGGTGGAGCAGCAGACGGTCGACCACCTCCGGCAGCTTGTCCATCAGGAAGCCGTGCCCGGGAGCGACATACGCCACGTCTTCCGCGAGCAGCGCACGAAGCGAGTCGAAGTAGGCGCGCATGTCGCCGTCGGGAGGATTGATGACGACCGTTGAGCCCTGCATGATGTGATCGCCCGTGAAGAGGAGCTTCTCCTCTTCGAGCAGGTAGCAGAGCTGGTTGGACGCATGGCCAGGCGTGTGCAGCACCCGCAGCGTGCATCCGGCCAGCGCGATCCGCTCGCCGTGAGTCAGGCGCGTGTCGGGCTGGAACGTGGGGTCCTGGCGTTCGGGGTGCAGGGCGAGCATGCCGAACGTCATCGCGCCCGTGCGCGCCTGGAGAGGCGCGGCGGCCGGCGAGTGGTCGATGTGGGTGTGGGTGCACAAGATCCACCGGATCGGACCGCTCGCGGCGCCGACGATCGCGTCGACATGACTGTCGATGGCCGGGCCGGGGTCGATGACCGCGATGCCGGTCGTCGCATCGCCCAGCAGGTACGTGTTCGTTCCCGGTCCGGTCATCATCCCCGGATTCGGCTGCAGTGATCCGCCGTACCCGCGGCGAGAGCCTGACGGGTTGGCCCGAAACGATCTCGCAGCTCGCTGCACCGGTCCCATGCGGGATCCAGCTTGCCGACTTCGGCGTAGGCGTAGTCTCCCCAGAAGAGCGTGGCGGGCCCCGAGCGGCTCGCTGCTGCGCGCGGTGTCATCGCCGGCATCGCGCGATCGGCACGCGCGTACGCCAGCGCTTCGTCGACCGTTTTGAATTGCGTCAGCGTCTGCAGCGTCTTGATGGTCGGGTACAACAGGTGCAACTCGCCGCGCCCGTTGCGGGCAAGCGCGTCCTCGGGGACGAGCCAGACGTGATGCAGGAGCTCCGTTCCATCGTGCTCCGACTGCTGGTGCAAGGGCGCGCGGGCCACGAAGAAGCGCGTGTCGAACCGGCGCGGCCGCCCCGGCTGCGTGATCCAGCGGCTCAGGTAGGCCAGCTTGTCGGTCGCGAGCGTGAGATTGCGTTCACGCAGCAGGTCGCCGAGCGCGAGATCGCCCTGCGCGAGCGCGCGACGCTGCCTGGTGAACTCGGCGCGGCGCGAATCGCCCTCGATCGCCACGAGATCCCCGCCGCGGTCATACGCGAGCAGAAGTCCCGCTTCCTCGCAGCATTCGCGAATGGCGGCGATCCAGTACGCGAGCCCGCCTTCCGGCATGGCGAGCGTGCGGCTCGCCTGCGCATCGTCCGTGCCCCGCGCAAGCACCGCGAGCGCCGGGTCGCGGTCGGCGTCGTCCACCGCGCCGCCCGGGAAGACGTAGGCGCCGCTTGCAAACTCGGCCAGGTGCGTGCGCCGCATCATCAGCACTTCGGGGCCGCGCTCGCCGTCGCGCAACAGCGCGAGCGTCGCCGCCGGTCGGGGAATCAGCGGCTCGGTCATGAAGAGGGCCAGCGCTGGCTCAGCCCTTCCCGGCCAAAGCCAGCATCAGCTCGTTCAGCCGCTTCACGAAGCTGCCCGGGTCCTCGAGCTGACCGCCTTCGGCGAGCAGCGACTGGTCGAACAGGATGTGGCTCCAATCGGCGAAGCGGGTCTCGTCGGCCTCGTACTTCAGACCCTGGACGATGGGATGGGTCGGGTTGATCTCCAGGATCGGCTTGGTCGCGGGAACGTTCTGACCGGCGGCCTTGAGCAGGCGCTCCAGGTTCATGCTCATGCCGTACTGATCGCTCACGAGGCAGGCCGGCGATGCGGTCAACCGATGCGTCACGCGCACTTCTTTGACCCGCTCGCCCAGCACCTTCTGGATCTTGTCGGTCAGCTCCTTGAAATCGCCGGCCTGCTGTTCCTGCTCCTTCTTCTCGGTCTCGTCGGCGAGCTTGCCGAGATCCAGATCGCCCTTGGCCACCGACTGCAGCGACTTGCCGTCGAACTCGTTCAAGTTCGAGCTCATCCATTCGTCGACGCGCTCGTGCAGCAGCAGCACCTCGATGCCCTTCTTGCGGAAGATCTCCAGGTGCGGGCTGTTCTTCGCTGCGGCGAAGGTGTCGGCGGTGATGTAGTAGATCTTGTCCTGGCCTTCCTTCATGCGCGAGACGTAGTTCGGCCAGTGAGACGGTCTGGTCCGTGCTGTCGGTCTGCGTGGACGAGAAGCGCAGGAGCTTGGCGATGCGCTCGCGGTTGGCGAAGTCCTCACCCGGCCCTTCCTTCAGCACCCGCCCGAACTCCTTCCAGACCTTGGTGTACTTGTCCTTGTCGTTCTCCGCCATGTCCTCCAGCAGGCCCAGCACGCGCTTCACGCTGCCGGCCTTGATGGTTTCGACGACCTTCGACTCCTGCAGGATCTCGCGCGACACGTTGAGCGGAAGGTCGTTGGAATCGATCACGCCGCGTATGAAGCGCAGGTACCCCGGCATCAGGTGCTCGGCATCGTCCATGATGAAGACGCGCCGCACGTAGAGCTTGACGCCGTGGCGGTGGTCACGGTCCCAGAGGTCGAACGGCGCGTGCGCGGGGAGGTAGAGAAGCTGGGTGTACTCGGTCTTGCCTTCGACCCTGGCGTGCGCCCAGGCCAGCGGCGCTTCGAAATCGTGGGAGACGTGCTTGTAGAACTCCTGGTACTGCTCGTCGGTGATCTCCGACTTGGGGCGAGCCCACAAGGCCGACGCCTGATTGACCTGCTCGGTTTCCTCCTTCAGCACGTTTTCGTTCTTGTCCTTGTCCCACTCCTCTTTCTGCATGAGGATGGGCAGGGTGATGTGATCGGAGTACTTGCGGATGATCGAGCGCAGGCGGTAACCGGACAGCAGGTCGTCTTCGCCTTCGCGCAGATGCAGGGTGACTTCCGTGCCGCGCGCCGGCTTATCCACCGTCTCCAGCGAGTATTCGCCCTGCCCGTCGCTTTCCCAGCGCACCCCGTGCTCGGCGCCCATCCCCGCGCGGCGGGTCACCAGGGTCACGCGGTCCGCAACGATGAAGGAGGAATAGAAGCCCACGCCGAACTGCCCGATCAGGTGGGCGTCCTTGGCCTGGTCGCCGGTCAGGCTCTTGAAGAACTCGCGGGTGCCCGACTTGGCGATGGTGCCGATGTTGGCGACGACCTCGTCGCGGGACATGCCGATGCCGTTGTCGACTACGGTGAGGGTACGGGCCGCCTTGTCGAAGGTGACGCGGATCTTGAGCTCGCCATCGCTTTCGAACAGGGCGGGATCGGCCATCGCCTCGAAGCGCAGCTTGTCGCACGCGTCGGAGGCGTTGGAGATCAGCTCGCGCAGGAAAATCTCCTTGTTGCTGTACAAGGAGTGGATCATCAGGTCCAGCAGCTGCTTGACCTCGGCCTGGAAGCCCAGGGTTTCTCTGGTGGAAGTTGCCTCGCTCATCTCTAGTCTCCCCGGTTTGAACGACTTCGGGATAATAGGGTCCAAATGGCGGCGTTCAAGTCCCCGCCGGCACTCTCAAGCAGGAGTCTCGATGCCAGCCGCTCTGGCCCGAATTTTAGCCGCACTTGCCCTCTTCGCCGCGACCGCCTGCGCCGCCGACCTTCCGCTCGAGCGGATCCAGCTGCCGCCGGGCTTCGCCATCGAGGTCTACGCCGAGGTCCCCGGCGCCCGCTCGCTGGCGCTGGGCGACGACGGCATCGTGTACGTGGGCACCCAGCGCTCCGGCGCAGTCACGGCGCTGGTCCCTCGCCCGGGCGGCAAACCGGAGGTGATCCAGATCGCCAAAGGCCTGAACGTGCCCAACGGGGTGGCTTTCCGGGACGGCGCCCTGTACGTGGGCGAGATCAACCGCATCCTGCGCTACGACGGGATCACTACTCGCCTGCGTAACCCGCCCGAGCCGGTTGTAGTCACCGATCGGTTCCCGACCGAGACCCATCACGGCTGGAAGTTCATCGCGTTCGGCCCCGATGGCAAGCTGTACGTTCCGGTGGGTGCGCCCTGCAACGTGTGCGAGCCTGACCCCGACCGCTACGCGCTGATCTCCCGCATCAATCCGGACGGCAGCGGCTACGAGGTCTTCGCGCGCGGCGTGCGCAACACCGTAGGGTTCGACTGGGACCCACGCACCGGACAGATGTGGTTCGACGAGCATGGCCGGGACATGATGGGCGACGACATGCCCTCCGACGAGCTGAACCATGCGCCGCGCGCCGGCCTCAACTTCGGCTTCCCGTACTGTCACCAGGGCGACACGCCGGACCCGGAGTTCGGCGCCAAGCATCCCTGCAGCGACTTCGTCCCTCCCGCTTTGAAGCTCGGCGGTCATGTCGCGCCCAACGGCCTGCGCTTCTACACCGGCAGCATGTTCCCGCCGGAGTACCGCAACCGCATCTTCATCGCCCAGCACGGCTCCTGGAACCGCTCGAAGAAGAGCGGCTACCGCGTCATGATGGTCACGCTGAAAGACAACAAGGTCGACCGCTACGAGGTCTTCGCCGAAGGCTGGATGCGTGACGAAAAGGCCTGGGGACGGCCGGTCGACGTGCTGGTGATGCCGGACGGCGCGCTGCTGATCTCGGACGACATGGCGGGCGTGGTGTACCGGGTGAGCTACCGCTGAATCGCCCGGCGTCACCCGGCGGCAACCTTCACGTCACCACCAGATCCGGCACCAGCTCCTTGCCCTTCGTCTCCGGCCCGAGCAGCAGCGCGATCACGAAGCTGACGCATCCGACCACCGTGCCAACCAGCATGGGGATGCCGAATCCGAGGTTGTGGTTGATCGCGAAGTAGGTGACGATCGGAGCGACGAACCCGCCCCAGATCGCCCCCTGGTGATAGCAGAAGCCACTCGCTGTGCCGCGCACTTCGGTGGGGAAGCGCTCGCATAGATAGCTCGGGTTCTGGCCGTAGATCGCCCCGGCGAACAGCCCCTGCAACACGAAACCCGCCGCGATCCAGGTGAAATCAGTGCTCAGGAGGTACAGCGGGGCCACGAACATCCCGATGGTGGCCGGGATGATCATCGACCAGCGGCGGCCGATGCGGTCCGCGGTCCAGCCCCAGAATCCGCTGGCCAGGAAGGCCGTCAGGTTGGCCAGCGCGATCGGAGCTGCCACCAGCGCCGGGGAAAGCTGCAGATCCTTCTGCAGATGGGTGGCGAACAGCGCCCAGATCGAGTAGTAGACGACGAATCCGCTGGCCATCCACCAGCACGCGGTCAAGGTATTGCGCAGCAGTCCGCGCTTGAAGATGCTCAGCAGCGGCGCGCGAACCTCGCGTTTCTGCTCGCGCTGCAGTTTGCGGTTCTTGAGCCAGACTTCGGGCTCCTTCACGAAATACCGCACGTAGACGATCGACAGCGCAGGCAGGATGCCGAGCCACAGCAGGCCGCGCCAGCCGATGTGGTCGAAGAGCAGACCATAGGCCGCGCTCGACAACAGGAACCCGATGCACCAGGAGCCTTGCAGGATCCCGCTCATGAGCCCGCGCGAGCGCGCCGGCCACGACTCCATCGCCAGCGATGCTCCAGCCGGCCATTCCGCTCCCATGCCGATGCCGAGCAGCGCACGGAACAGGAACAGGAACCAGAAGCTCGGCGCGAAGCCCGCGATGAAGTTGCACACGGAGTACCAGGCGATCGAGATCATCAGCGGCGTCTTGCGTCCGATCCGATCCGCCAGCCAGCCGGATGCCGTAGCGCCCAGCAAGCGCAGCCAGAGGGTGACTGCGAACACGGCGGTCACCGCCGTGAGGGGCACGTCGAACTCTTTCGAGATCGGCACCATGATCAGCAGGAACACGGTGAAGTCGAAGGCGTCCAGCGTCCACCCCAACCACGCCGCCCACCAGGCCAGCCACTGATCCTTGGTGGGCTCTTTCCACCAGGGCAGGCTCTTCGCGGTGCCGCTCTGCGTCGCCATCGATTCCTCCCCGCAGCCAGACTGCTGTTACGGAATCTCGTGCCGAACACATCGTATACCCTTCCCCGGCCGCGTCAAGGCGAGTCCGAAGCGGCCGCGTCACGGCGCTCGGGCGCGGACCGCTGCCGCGCCCGAGCGGTACTGCCCTAGGCCATCAGGGTCGGAATGGTCAGAACCTGACCCAGGTCGAACGTGGGACGCGGCGGGAACGGAAAACGCGGCACCACGGTTCCACACCAGTTGGTGTCGTCGAAACCGCCGGCGACCAGTTCCACGGCGCTGGCGTCGAGAGGCCGCAGACCTTCATTGGATTGCGCTACGTTGCTCATTGCAGAACTCCTTCTTAGAGGGTTGGTTCGACGCCGAGCGCCTGCCCGGTCATTCGAACGGTGATCCAAGACATTCCGTCGCACGCGCTGGAATTTCTCGGCGGCTTCCGAAGCATGCGCAGCAAGGCTGACATTGATTCGGACTGGAAGCACAGCTTCCTGGAATGCACGATGCGCCGAGACGTTGAGGCTTTGAATCTGCCGAAAGCTCTAGATCGAAGGAAGTTATGCGGGCATCGTGACCCTGTGCTCATTGCGTCGAACCGAATGCGAAGCCGTCCAGCATGCCGGTGAACGGTTTAGCGATCGGGTAGGCGAAGTCCCCGCCCTTGCTGGTGCGCAAACCGAGCGACACCAGCAGCTCTACAAGCTTGACGGCGACGTTGACGCCGTCGATCACCGGCACCCCGAGCTCACCGCTCAAGCCACGGCACAGATCGGTCATGCCGGCGCAGCCGAGCACGATTGCGCCAGAGCCATCGCGCGCCAAGGCCTCGCGGCACTGGGCCAGCACGACTCGGTAGGCGTCCGACTCGGGCCGCTCCAGCTCCAGGACCGGCAGATCGGTGCCGTGGATGCCGCGGCAGAAGCGATCCATCCCGTAAGCGTGCGCGAGGTGTTCGGCGATGATGCAGGTGCGCTTCAACGTGGTCACCACCGAGAACCCCGTGGCGATGAAGCTGGCGGCATGCATCGCGGCCTCGGCAATGCCGATCACCGGCCCTCGCGCTGCCTCGCGCGCCGCCAGCAGGCCGGGATCGCCGAAGCATGCGATCACGTAGCCGTCGAAACCGTCCTGCTCGCCCTTGCGCACTTCGTCGAGCACGCCCAGGGCGCTCACCGCTTCGTCGTAGTGTCCCTCGATGGACACAGGGCCCATGGCCGGGCTGACGGCGAGGATCTGGGTGCCGAGCGCCGGCCGCCGCACGCGCGGAAACGCCGATCTTCTCGGTCATCGACAGGCGTCGTGTTGGGGTTGATGACTTTGATCTTCATGCGTGCTCCTCTGGCAAGGCGGGCCGCGGGCCCACGCCGCAGCGGCGGCAAGTCTGCGCCAAACGGGTGCATGGCGCTCATTGCATGCACTTCTACAGTGCTTTGCATACATTTTATCGCCAACCAGTATGCAACATGAAGATCGTTTGGCATACTGGCTGCGTCAGTCCAGTGGCAGCGGACTGGAGCCGAGCGCGACTGCAGCCTGCCCCGCGCGCCGGCCCTCGGGGAGGGCGGGCATTCAAGGAGATCGAGTCGTGAGCGCAAACCTGAGGTCCTTGCTGGCCATGGGAGCGGCCGCGCTGCTGGTCGGCGCGGGGTCCGCTTCGGCAGAAGACAATGTAATCAAGATCGGCGTGCTCGGTGTGATGAGCGGCCCGGCGGCGTCCTGGGGGCTGACCAACAAGTATTGCGCCGAGACCACCGCCAACATGGATCAACGCCAAGGGCGGCGTCGAGATCGGCGGCGAGAAGTACAAGATCGAGATCGTCGCGATCGACGACAAGAACGACCCGAAGCTGACGGTCTCGGGCGCCGAGCGCCTGACCCAGCAGGACGGGATCAAGTACATCATCGGCCCGAACATCGACACCACCGCGACCAGCGTTCGGCCGGTCGCCGAGAAGAACGGCGCGATCTATTTCCCGTACGCGTTCTCGAAGTCGCTCTACACGCCGCCGGCGAGCAACGCGGTGCTGGGCATGATCGCCAGCTACCAGGCCGGCCCGATCATCTACAAGTACCTGATGGACAACCGCGGCGTGAAGTCGGTGACCTTCGTCGCCCGCAACGAGTCGGACCCGCTCAACCAGCGCAACGAAGGCGTCGAGGCGGCGCAGGCGCTGGGCCTGATCAGCGTCTCCGAAAGGACACCTACGAACCCGGCACCACCGACTTCTTCCCGGTGATGTCCAAGGTCGTCAGGCCGGCAAGCCCGACTTGATCGTGCTGTCCGGCGTGGCGCCGGCCGATGCGCCGACCTGATCATCAAGGCCGGACGCGAGCTCGGCTTCACCGGGCACTCTCGACCGAGACCGCGCAGGACATCAAGATCCTGGCGCAGGTCGCCGGCGACACGGCGAACGGCTTCATCAGGGTGGGCGGCGCAACCACGCCCGCGATCCGCAGCGCGTACATGGAAGAGTTCGTGCAGCGATTACACCAAGCGGCGTCGGCGAGTGGAACGACGAGGCCGGCACCAAGGTGTACGCGCTCGAGATCATCCTTGCCACGCTGCAGCGCAACCCCAAGGCCATCGGCAACGTCGCCGCGTTCAAGAAGACCATGCCCTCGTTCGACATGAACAACCCGTTTGTCAAGGACCCGACCAAGCTGAAGTACATCGGCACCAAGTACTTCGAGCAGCCGCGCCAGATCGGCGTGCCGATGGTCGTGAACGAGTTCCGCGGCGGCAGTTCCAGACCTTGTTCGTGGGTGCGGTCGAAGACGAATCGACACCGGTGAACAGCAGGCGGACGTGATGAAATCCTCCTGCCCTGTCGTTCCCGCGCAAGCGGGAACCCAGGCTGTGCAAGCGCTTCTGGATCCCCGCTTGCGCGGGGATGACACTCAATCAGAGGTTCTCTAGGCGCGCGCCGGAGGCCACCCTCCGGCGCCACCCCCGGCGCGATGGAAGACCTGCTCGGCGCACTCAGTCTGCAGACTCTGGTGAACGGTCTGGTCACCGGGTCGATCTATGCCCTGATCGCGCTCGGCCTCACCCTGATTTTCGGCATCATGCGCGTGGTCAACTTCGCGCACGGCCAGATGTACATGCTCGGCGCCTTCGTGGTCTACTACCTGTACGCGGAGGCGAAGATCAGCTACCTCGTGGCGCTGGTGCTCGCCATCGTTCTGGTGGGCATCGTCGGCTATCTCTTCGAGCTCCTGCTGTTCCGGCGCGTGATGCGCGTCGCGACACGCGAAGAGAACACCATGCTGCTGGCGATGGGCACCGCCATTCTGCTCGAGAACGGCGCCCTGCTCGCGTTCGGCGAGAAGCAGCGCGGCGTCCCGCCGCTTGTCGATGGCGTGATGCGCATCGGCGACGCCTACCTGCCGTACTCGCGGCTGCTGGTGACCGTGCTGGCGCTGCTGCTGGTGGCTATCCTGCATCTTGTTCGTTCGCTACACGCGCACCGGCCGCGCCATGCGCGCGCTGGCGCAGGACCGCGAGGCGACCTAGCTGCAGGGCGTCAATGTCGACCGCCTCTCGGCGCTCGGCTTCGCCATCGGCGCGGCCCTGGCCGGTGCAGCCGGCGGGCTGCTGGTGACGGTATTCGCGATCAACTCGGGCACCGGGACGGCCGTATCGGTGAAGGCATTCACCATGATCATGCTCGGAGGAGCGGGCGTGATCGCCGGCGCGATTCTCGGGGGGCTCACGCTTGGCTTCGCCGAGGCCATCGGCTACGAGGCGTTCCCCGGGTCGGTCACCTATCTCATCATCTTCATCGGGCTGATCCTGTTCTTGATCATCCGGCCCGCAGGGGATCCTGGGCAAGCCCGGAGCGCTGACCCATGCGGCGGAACACCCTCATTGCCGTCAGCGTGTGCCGCTGCGCGTGTATTTCCTGGCGATTCCGTTCGTCTTTCGCGGCTCCGCCCTATGTGCTCAGCGTGCTTGACCAACGCTGCGATCGCGGCGGTCGTCTCGTCGGGCGTGTGGCTGACGTTCGCGATCGGGCGCATCAACATCGCCCAGGGTGCGTTCTGCATGATCGGCGGCTACGTCACCGCCATTCTCACGACGCGCTACGGCCGTGTCCGTTCTGGCTGTGCCTGCCGCTGTCCGCGCTGGTCGCGGCGGCGTTCGGCGCCGCTCATCGGCTGGCCGCTGCTGCGGCTCAAGGGCGTGTACTTCTCGATGATCAGCCTGAGCCTGACCGAGGCCGTGCGGCTGGCTTTCCTCAACGGCGGCAGACTGACCAACGAGGCGAGCGGCATCGTCGGCATCCCCGGCCCGAGCGCAGTCACCGTGCCGGCATCGATATCATCCCCGCGTTCGACGGTTCGAGCCCGCTGCCGTTCTACTATCTCTCCGCGCTCCTGCTGGCCGGCACCCTGCTGCTCCTGTGGCGGATCATGAACTGCCGCATCGGCTGGGTGTTCCGCTCGCTGCGCCTGAACGAGGAACTGGCGAGCAGCATCGGCGTGAACGTCGCCGCGTACCGCGTCCTCGCCTTCGCGCTGTCGAGCGGCATCGGCGGCATCGGCGGGAGCTTCTACGCGGTGTACCAGCAGAACATCTATCCGGCGAGCTACACCGTCACCGACTCGATGAACTACATGCTCTACTGCTTCCTCGGCGGCCTCGACTACGTCCTCGGGCCGCTGGTAGGGGCGTTCACGCTGGTGCTCAGCTTCGAAGTGCTGCACGCACTGCAGACCTACCAGACCCTGATCTACGCGGGGATCATGATCCTCGCCATGCTGCTTGCTGCCGAACGGGATCATCAGCTTTCCGATCTTCCATTCTGCGCGGCCGGTCGCCCGCGGAGGCGCCCGGTGAGCCTGCTGCAGGTCGAAGGCCTCACGCGCCGCTTCGGCGGCCTGGTGGCGAACAACGACATCGGCTTCGCGGTAGAAGCCGGCGAAATCGTATCGGTCATCGGACCCAACGGCGCCGGCAAGAGCACTTTGTTCAAGCTGATCTGCGGATTTCTCAAGCCGACCTCGGGACGCGTCGTGTTCGACGGGCGCGACGTCACGGGGCTGCCTCCGCATCGCACGGCGCACCTCGGTCTCGTGCGCACGTTCCAGGAGACCACCATCTTCCGGCAGATGACGGCTCTCGAGCACGTGCGCGTCGCGCACCATCTGCAGGTCGGCGCCGGCCCGCTGGCCACGCTGTTCGCGACCGCCCGCTCGCGCACGGACGAAGCCGAAGCTGCGCGCAGCGCCGCCGAGATCCTGCAGACCCTCGGGCTCGCCGCCTACGCCGACGAGCTGGCCGTCAACCTGCCGCAAGGACGGCTGCGGGCGCTCGGCATTGCCATGGGGCTGGCGGTGAAGCCGCGAGTGTTGCTGCTGGACGAGCCGTTCGCCGGCCTGAACCCGGAAGAGACCGCGGGTGCGGTCGACATGGTGCGGGGGATCGTTTCGCGCGGCGTCACCGTGGTGCTGGTCGAGCACGACATGCCCGCGGTCATGCGCATCAGCGACCGCATCGTCGTGCTGAACTTCGGCACGATGATCGCGGAAGGCACGCCGGCGCAGATCCAGGCGGACCCCAAGGTGATCGAGGCCTATCTGGGACAGGAAGACGAGGAGCTCGGAGTCTGACATGAGCCTCGAACTGAGCGGCGTGAGCGTGACCTATGGCCGGGTCGAGGCGCTCAAGCACATCGATCTCAGCGTTCCCGCGGGACAGATCGTGGCGCTGATCGGCGCCAACGGTGCGGGCAAGACCACGACGTTGCGCGCCATCACCGGGCTTGCGCGCCTGCGCGCCGGCACGGTGACGTGGATGGGCACGCGCCTGGACCAGCTCGGCAGCGAGCGCGTCGTCGGCGCGGGCGTTGCGATGGTCCCCGAAGGACGCCGCATCTTCCCGCAGATGAGCGTCAAGGACAATCTGCTGATGGGCGCCTACCTGCGCCGCGACAGCGCCGGCATTCGCACCGACCTCGATCGCGTCTGCGCGCGCTTTCCCAGGCTGCGGGAGCGCTGGCACCAGGCCGCCGGCTCGCTGTCCGGCGGGGAGCAGCAGATGGTATCGGTCGGCCGGGCGCTAATGTGCCGGCCGAAGCTGCTTCTGCTCGACGAACCGTCGCTCGGCCTCGCGCCGATGATGGTGCGCGCCATCGCCACGGCGATCCTCGCGGTCAATCGCGAAGACGGCGTAACGATCCTGTTGGTGGAGCAGAACTCGCGCATGGCGCTGAAGCTCTCGCGCAGCGCGTACGTGCTGGAAACCGGCAGCGTAGCCCTGACCGGCCCCTCCGCCGAGCTGGCTCAGAACGACCACGTCCGCCGGCTGTACCTGGGGGTCTGATGGACTGTAGTGTCGAGACCGATAATGCACTCCCTCTCCCCTTGTGGGAGAGGGTTGGGGAGAGGGGTATTATCGAAACGGCTGTTACAGTCTAAGTAGATGGACGCCGACGACAGCCCGGACAATCCGACGCGCGCGATCTACGACCAGATCTGCGCTGCGATCGTCGACCATCGGCTCGCGCCCGGCACCAAGCTGCGCGAGGCCGAGCTGTCGAGCGTGTTCGGCGTGAGCCGCACGCTGGTGCGGCAGGCCCTCATCCAGCTCGGCCAGGACGGTATCGTGGTGCTGCGCCACAACCGTGGCGCCGAGGTGGCGCAGCCCAGCCGCGATGACGGTCACCACATCTTCGTCGCGCGCGAGGTGCTGGAAAGCGCGATCGCACGCCAGCTCGCGCAGGTGCATCGCGCCGAGCATCTGCGCGAACTGCGAGCGCTCGCCAAAGCCGAAGCGGCTGCACTCGCGCGCAACGACTATGCGACCGCGATCACGCTGTCCGGCACGTTCCACCTGCGCATGGCCCAGATGGCCGGGAACCCGGTGCTGGCCGGGCTGCTCGCCAAGCTGATCCCGCAGACCTCGCTGCTGATCTCGCTGTACCACGCACCCGGGTCACCGATGTGCGAGTCGCACGACCATGTCAAGCTGATCGACGCGGTCGGCAGCGGTGAGCCGGCGCGCGCTGCCCTCGAAATGCGCAAGCATCTGCAGGAGATCGAACAGCGGCTGACCCCGCGCGCGACGCCACAGCGTGCCGGCGTGGCCGAGATCTTCGGCGGCCGCAACGTACGCGCCGCTCCCAGAACGAGCGCCGACAAGTGAGCTCGCCCAGCCCATCACCGCGCGACTTCGTCGGCTACGGGCGCAATCCGCCCGATCCCGCGTGGCCCAACGCCGCGCGTGTGGCGCTGCAGTTCGTCGTCAATTACGAGGAAGGCGGCGAGCGCAGCGTGCTGGACGGCGACCGACGAATCCGAGATCTTCCTCTCCGAGATCGTCGGTGCGCGCGCCTACCCGGCACGCCACATGAGCATGGAGTCGCTCTACGAGTACGGGTCGCGCACGGGATTCTGGCGGCTGTGGCGCCTGTTTGCGGGCAGGCAGCTGCCGCTTACGGTGTTCGGGGTGGCGACGGCGCTGGAGCGCAATCCCGAAGCGGTGGCGGCGATACTCGAAGCCGGCTGGGAAATCTGCAGCCATGGCTGGCGCTGGATGCACTATCAAGACGTCGACGAGGCCACCGAGCGCGAGCATATCCGGCTCGCTGTCGAGTCGATCCGCGGTCTGACCGGCAGCGCCCCGCTGGGCTGGTACACCGGACGCGACAGCCCCAATACCCGGCGGCTGGTCGTCGAGCACGGCGGCTTCCTCTACGATGCGGATTCGTACGCCGACGAACTGCCTTACTGGGTCGAGGTCCAGACCGCGCAAGGCGCGAAGCCGCATCTCGTCGTCCCGTATACGCTCGACTGCAACGACATGCGCTTTGCCACGCCGCAGGGGTTCAACTCCGGCGACCAGTTCTTCACTTACCTGAAGGACAGCTTCGACGTGCTGTACCGCGAGGGCGAGCACGCGCCCAGGATGATGTCGGTCGGTCTGCATTGTCGTCTGGTCGGTCGGCCGGGGCGCGCCGCGGCGCTGGAGCGCTTCGTCGACTACGCGCTCAGCCACGACCGGGTCTGGATCTGCCGACGTGTCGACATCGCGCAGCATTGGGCGAAGACCCATCCGTGGAAGTGAGCACCATGCGCTTCGGGCCCGCAATCATGCAGCAGGCACAGCAGCTCGCGGCGTTCAGCGAGGATCTGCCGCGCCTGACGCGCCGCTGCCTGACGCCCGAGCACCGCCGCGCCGGTGAATACATTCTCGACCTGATGCGTGCGGCCGGCATGCAGGCCGCCTTCGACGCGATCGGGAATGCCGTGGGCCGCTACGACGGGTCAACCCCGGGCGCGCCCGCCGTCGTGCTTGGCTCGCACTTGGACACCGTGCGCAACGCCGGCCGCTACGACGGACTGTTCGGCATTCTCACCGCCATCGCCTGCGTGCGCGCACTCCACGAGGCGGGCAAGCGGCTGCCGTTCGCGGTGGAGGTGATTGCGTTCGGCGACGAGGAAGGCGTGCGCTTCGGCATCACCATGAGCGGCAGCCGCGCGCTGGCCGGAACCTTCGACGCGACGTGGTTGAGCCGCACGGACTCCGATGGCGTGACCTTCGCGGAAGCGCTGCGCCGGTTCGGCGGCGACCCCGACGCAATCCCGGCGCTGCGGCGTTCGCGCACGCGCAACGCTGGCCTACATCGAATCGCACATCGAGCAGGGACCGGTGCTGCTGGACGCAGGTTTGGCGGTAGGCGTAGTCACCGCCATTGCCGGCGCTACGCGTGCGCGCATCCGCGTCACCGGCCTGTCGGGTCATGCCGGCACCGTACCGATGAGCAGGCGGCGCGATGCCCTCGCAGCGGCCGCGGAAATGATCCTCACGGTGGAGCAGCGCTGTCGCAGCGGCGATATGCTGGTCGGAACGGTGGGCCAGCTTACCGTCCGTGACGGCGCCGCGAACGTCATCCCGGGACAGGTCGAATTCACCCTGGACGTGCGCAGCGGAAATGACGGGACACGGCTCGAAGCGGTCACGGATCTGCGGCGTACCTGCCATGAGATCGCGCTGCGGCGGCGCTGCGAGATCGCCTGGGAAGAGTACTACACGGCGGCTGCGGCGCCTTGCAACGCCGCGCTTCAGGGTCAGATCGCACGCAGTGTCGAAGCGCACGGCATCGCACCGTTCTCGCTCCCCAGCGGTGCGGGCCACGACGCCATGGCGATGTCGGCCGTCGCGCCAATCGCAATGCTGTTCGTTCGGTGTGGCAACGGCGGCATCAGCCACCATCCGGACGAGATTCTCGCAGTGGAGGACGCGGAGATCGCCACCGCGGTCCTGCTGCACTTTCTCGAGCACTTCCAGGCACCATGAGCACGCCAGATCGTTTCCTCGATCGGCACGCTGGCGGTCGCAGCGCACACACCCGCGCATCGCGCAATCCAGGCGTTCCTGAACCAGTCCTTCCCGCAACAGGTCGACCTGCTGGCCGAGCTGGTGCGGGTCCCCAGCGACAATCCACCGGGCGATTGTGCCGCGCACGCCGAGCGTACCGCGGCACTGCTCGAACGACTCGGCTGGAGCGTCGAGCGTCACGCGGTGCCGCAACCCGAGGTGGAGGCTGTGGGCATGCGCTCGGCCGTCAACCTCGTGGTGCGCCGCCGCTTCGGACCCGGTCCCGTGATCGCGCTGAATGCTCACGGCGATGTGGTCCCGCCTGGTGAAGGCTGGACCCAGGATCCGTACGGCGGTGCCATCGTCGGCGGCACGATGTTCGGCCGCGGCGTCGCCGTGTCGAAGTCGGATATTGCCACCTACGCGTTCGCGCTGAAGGCGTTGGAGGCCGCAGCGGAGCAAGGCAGTCGACTCGGCGGCACGATCGAGCTGCACATCACGTACGACGAGGAATCGGGCGGCGAGATCGGTCCGCGCCGGCTGCTCGAGCAGGGCACCAGCCGGCCTGATCTCGCGCTCGGCGCCGGCTTTGCGTACGCCGTGGTGGTCGCACACAACGGCGTGTTGCACCTCGAAGTCAAGGTGCACGGCAAGCAGGCGCACGCCGCGATGCCCTACACGGGCGTGGACGCCCTGGTGGCTGCGAATGCCGTTCTGACCGCGCTGTATCAGCATCGCCAGGGCTATTCGCGCCTGGTGTCCAAGGTCGCGGGCATCGGCTCGCCGCAGCTCACCGTGGGTCTGATCCATGGCGGTGTGAATACCAACGTGGTGCCCGACCTCATCACGTTCCGCCTCGACCGGCGCATGATCCCCGAAGAGAGCCCGGCTGACGTGGAGCGCGATCTCACGGCCGTGATTCAAGGAGCTGCTGCCGCGTTCGCCGGCGTGCGCTGCGACATCAAGCGCATCTTGCTGGCGCAGCCGTTGCGGCCGCTGCCCGGTCACGAACGGTTGGCGGACGCGATCGTGCGCAACGCGCAGGACGTGCTGGGAGAGCGCATCCCGGCGAACGGCGTGCCGCTCTATACCGACGCGCGCCACTATGCGGAGCGTGGCATCCCGATCGTGCTCTACGGAGCCGGTCCGCGCAGCATCCTGGAAGCGAATGCGCACCGTGCGGACGAGAACCTGCGGCTGTCGGATTTGCGCAAAGCGACCGAGGTTGTTGCGCGTGCGCTTGCGGATCTGCTGTCGCAGTAGGGGTCTAAGGCGATACCGTCTTGATCCACCTCCACACCTGGCAAGGCGTCAACTACGCTATCGCTTTGCGCACGAAGTCGCCCGCGTCGAATTGCTCGGCGACGCGCTGGTCCTCCTCGAGCACCGCTTCGCTGTCGATGTCGGCAAACTCGATCGCGCCCATCTCGACAAACGCCCTCTGCACACCCTCGCCCCAGAGCCCGATGTCCTTGACGGTCGGCACGATGCGGCTGAACAGGCGTTTGCGGAACAGCCGCATGTTCTCGGAAGACATCGCGGCGTCGACCGCGGCCTCCACCGGCAGACCGAGGTGCTCCCACACCTCGCGCTGATTGAAGCGGTCGCGCATCTGGTAGCAGGCTTCGACCACGAAGTCTTCGCGCTCGCGCCGCTCGGCATCGGTCAATTGCGGGTAGAGATCGCGCAGCGCGAGCCGTCCAAACGCGACATGGCGCGCTTCGTCCTGCATGACGTACGCGTTGACGGATGCAGCGAGACGGTTCTTCGCGTAGTCACGGATGCGCTGGAACGCCGCGAGCGCCAGGCCTTCGATCAGGATCTGCATGCCGAGATAGGTCATGTCCCAGCGGCGGTCGGTCATCACCGTCTCGAGCAGCGATTTGAGCCCGGGGGTGATCGGATACGCGATACCGAGCTTCTCGTTGAGCAGGCGCGCGTACGCCTCCACGTGCCGCGCTTCGTCCATCACCTGCGTGGCGGCATAGAACTTCGCGTCCAGATCTGGCGCCATCTGCACGATCCGGGCGGCCGCCATCAACGCGCCCTGCTCGCCGTGCATGAACTGCGAGAGCGACTGCGCCTGCTGATGCTGGCGCAGAGTGATCTTGTCCTTCTCGCTCATCTTGTCCCACAGCGGCGAGCCGTAGATCGGGATCAAGCGATCGTCGATCTCCTGCGGGTTCTCGGGATCGAGCTCGAGCGACCAGTCGATGCGCGTGGCCGCGTCCCATTGCTGCTGTTTGCCCTTGTCGTAGAGCGCGAGCAGTTTCTCGCGTTCGTCTTCATACTCCCAGGTGAACGCCGTCTGCGTCTCGCCATTGAGCATCCAGCCGGTCTGCTCTACCGGCAACTGATATCGATAGATTGTGGCCATGATGGTCCTCCGTGACGCCCTGAAGGCCACGATACCACACTGGTGTTGAGACCCGTTGACGGCACTTCCCGCCTGGGCAGTGGAAAATTGCCGAGGGGGAGCTGTCTGCCCGCTGGCCCTGACCCTGCCGCGATCTCTGCTCTAAGTTCCTTCAGCGCCTGGATTCCCGCTTGCGCGGGAATGACAACCAGGGGTCATCCCCGTTCAGGCGGGATTGCGGACTGCTTCAAATTCATTTCGGCTCTGGTTTTCACGCCTGCGCGGGAATGACAACCACGAGGTCATCCCCGCGCAAGCGGGGATCCAGGCAACGCTTCGCTCAGGCGATCGCACCGATCAGCGCAGCCGAGCTTGCCACCGCACCGAACACGCCGCCCTGCATCTTCACCATCTTGATCGCAGCCTGGTGATTTCCGAAGTCGGTCGCGCCGGTGCAGTCCTCCAGGAGCAAACACTCGAAGCCGCGGTCGTTGCCCTCTCGCATGGTGGTGTGCACGCACACGTCGGTGGTGATGCCGGCGAGGGCCAGATTTCGAATCCCGCGCGTGCGCAGGATCAGCTCGAGATCGGTCGCGCAGAAAGAACCCTTGCCGGGTTTGTCGATCACCACCTCGCCGGGCAAAGGTGCGAGATCGGGGATGATCTCCCAGCCCGGCTCTCCGCGCACCAGGATGCGGCCGCACGGACCGGGATCGCCGATGCCCGCACCGATGCGCCGCGAACGCCAGCGCTTGTTCTCCGGGAGATCGGACAGATCGGGGCGATGACCCTCCCGTGTATGGAAGACGTGATAGCCCTTGGCGCGCATAGTCGCGAGCGTGCGGCAGATCGGCTCGATCGGCGCACGGGTGAGCGACAGGTCGTAGCCCATCTTGTCGACATAGCCGCCGATGCCGCAGAAGTCGGTTTGCATGTCGATGACGATGAGCGCCGTGTTCTCCGGGCGCAGATCGCCGTCGTAGGGCCACGGATACGGGTCGGCAGTTACCTGGCGCTCAGGCATACTCGCGCACCTTCCTGAGCTGCCGCTGCACCAGGCCGTGCACAACGTCGTTCGGGGACTTGTAGAGGCCACCCAGTCCGCTCATAGGTCACGCTCCTTCGAAGAAATCACACGCAGGGCTCCTTCCCCCTCGCGAGGGGACAACATGATGCGTAGCAGCTTGTTGGCGACGATCTCCTCGTGGGTTTTTGGTGGTGCGGGCCGCACGCGCGCGCCCGCACTGGCTGACGCACTTCGCAACGGCCGTGCCACTGTCGCGCGGCGAGTGCTTTTGGCATACGAGTGAGCGAGTTAGTGCCGGGTACCGGGTGGCCGTCCGCTCCCGGCACGCCACTCTTTAGTGCCGGCGGCCGAGCGGCCGCGCTGTTCCGGTGCATGGAGGTGGAGCTAGCCCGGATACCTTCGCGACTGAATGGCACCCTGACAGCAAACACCCTGACAGCAAACCAAAGGAAAGCACCTTCGAAGCACCAGCGCTGGCGTTACCGCAGCTTCGGTGCCTATCGATACGGCGCGGTCGGCTCCGCCGCTTTGAGGATCAGCGCGGCCGGATCGTTTGCAGCGCGCTCTTCCATGTCCACGGCCTGCAGGGTGACATAGTCGGTCTTGCCGCTGCCGAGCAGCGGGATCTCGGTCATCCAGATCACGCGGCGGGCCACGGCGAGGTCGCGCCTGCCCAGGTCGCGCGCCGCGCGCAGCAGCGCGCTGCGCGTCAGATTGCGGTCGGTCGTGAACAGAACCGTGGTCTCGCCGCTCGCGGATTCCGCGCGCACGATTGCGGCATGCCGGTCGTGGGGCGAGGCGTGCTGGGCGATGCGCTCGACCTCGTCCAGGGGCACCATCTCCCCGGCCACCTTGGCGAAGCGCCCCAGCCGTCCGACTACCTTCACCACCCCGTCCTCGCCGAGGTCCACTACGTCGCCGGTGCAATGCCAACCCTCGCCGTAGATGGAGCGCGGAGGCTCTATGACGCCCGGATTGGTGAACCGGTAGTAGCCCAGCATGACGTTGGGCCCCTTGAGGTGCAGCACCCCGCCATGCTCGATGCCCTGGATCCTCTCGAGGCGGTGCTCGATGCCCGGCAGCACGCGCCCGACGGTCCCGGGCCGGTAGCACTGCGGGGTGGACAGCGCGATCACCGGCGCACATTCGGTCGCACCGTAACCCTCGTATACACGCAGTCCGAACTTGTCCAGATACAGCCGCGCCACGTCTTCGCCCAGCTTCTCGCCGCCCGAGATGACGTAGCGCACGGCGTGGAAGTCGAGCGGGTTGGCATGCCGCGCGTAGTAACTCAGGAACGTGCTGGTCCCGTACAGGCCGGTCACGTCACGGCGGTACGCGATCTCCGGGATCGCCCGATACCGCAGCGGCGAGATGTACAGGAACAAGCGCGTGCCCGAGAGCAGACACAGCATCAGTCCTGCGGTGAAGCTATAGGTGTGGTAGAGCGGCAGGGCATTGAGGATGCGATCGGCGGGCGTGAAGTCCATCACCGTGGCCATCTGCCGGTAGTTGGCGATGATGTTGTCGTGGCTGAGCACCACCCCCTTGGGCCGCGCCTCGGAGCCGGAGGTGAACATCACCACGCCGGGATCGTCGGCCTGCGCACGGGGGGTGACCAGCCGGGGAAACCACAGCGCGAACGCCATCAGCCAGAGCTTGTCGGTCCAGCCGAACTCGCGCCGGATGTCCTCGAGATAGACGATGTCGATCCCTTCGAGCGCAGCAACCAGTGGCGCAAGATTCGCCTGTTCGACGAACGCTCGTGAAGCGATGACCGTGCGCAAGCGTGCCGCAGCGCAGGCGTTGCGGGCTGCCACCGGTCCAGCGGTGTAGTTGAGCATCGCCGGCACCCGCCCGAAGGCCATCAACCCGAAAATCGTGCACACGGTGGGAATGACGTTGGGCAGCAGCACGCCGACAGTCTCTCCGCGCTGCGTGCGGGCACCCATCCATCGGCCGATGGCCAGGGCGCCCTTGAGCACATAGTGGTAGGTCTTGGGCCGCTCGCGCGCGTCCTCGATGATTTCGAAGCGCCGTCCATGCACCGCCAACGCGCGCAGGAACGCATCGAAGAGGCTGAGGCGCTCGCGCGCGTCCAGGACCGCCGCCTCGAGGCCGCGCTGGAGCTGCTGAGTCGCCCAGGCCCGGCGCGCCCGCGCACCCGAGACGCCCGCAGGCGTGCCCCCCGCGGACAGCAGCGCCGCGCTCAATCGTAACGTCACCCTCGGCAGCCAACCCGGCTGCAACTGGACGACGACAGGCACGACGAGCGCGTGAGTGCGGCCAGCCACCAGTGCCGGCACGTCGTAGTTCTTCATGACCGTGGGCGAGCGCACTAACCGCCCTTCCGGAAACAGCGCCACGGCACGTCCCGATTCCAGCAGGCGAATCAGCTTCTTGACGCTGGTCGGATCGTTTACATCCATGACGGCGTGGGGGACGACCCATCGCAACAACAGACGCATCCACAGCGGCCGCATCTCCTCGGCGGGCAGCACCACCAGCGGCCGGTGCGGGAGGAACAGTCCGGCCAGCACACTGTCGAGACGCGCGCGATGGGCAATGACATATAGGAGCGGGCCTGCACCCGAAAGCGGCGCAGGGCCTTCCACCCGCAGACGCAGCAGGGTCCGCAGCCCCAGCCCGAAGGCAATCCTCAGCATCCTGGACTCACCGGGTTCCCGGTTGGCATGGCCTGGCAACCAATCACGATAGATGTCTTTGTAGTGACTTCGACGCAGGGGGTCAATCCGGTCTGACGGTTAATTCCCTGATTCCCTGAGTCAATGGTACAGAACCTCACAATTTGTGAGATTTGCTCCGCGCTGTGCACCTCTCTTAGATTGGACCATGAAGCCCGGCTGCACAGGAGGTCGGGCCGAACAACCACCGAGAAAACCTATGACCACCGTCGTTCCCCTTGAGGAGGCTGTCACCATGGATATGCATATCCCGCAAGCGCTGCTGCAAGTCGCCCAGACACCCAGGCCGTATCGCATCGCCGATCGCCCTGGTTATTTCTTCTCCGAACAGTTGTCGGCGACCTACGAGGCGTCCAACCAGGCGCTGTGGATCCGCTGGACGCCGGCCCCACGCCCGAGCTTCAACCCCGAAGTGCTGCGCTCGCTGGACCGGTGCGCCCAGTTCATTCGTGCCAACAACGGGTTCATCCGCGCCGGCGACGGCTTCGTCCCCCAGGCGGAAGACACGCTGGAGGGAAAACCGCAGCCCATGCCGATCGAATACACGGTCCTGTGCTCCGGCGTCCCCGGCGTGTTCAACCTGGGTGGCGACCTCGACCTGTTCCTGCGCCTGATCGAATCGCAGGACCGCGCCGCACTGGTGGAGTACGGCACCGCCTGCATTCACGTTCTGTACCAGAACTACTGCGCGCACGGACCTGCCCATCACCACCATCTCGCTGGTCCAGGGCGACTGCCTGGGCGGAGGATTCGAGGCTGCGTTGTCGAGCGATTTCGTGGTCGCCGAAAAGCACGTGCGCTTCGGTTTCCCCGAGATCATGTTCAATCTGTTCCCGGGGATGGGGGCGTATTCGTTCCTCGACCGGCGGGTCGGCCGGCGTGTCACGGAAGAGCTTCTTTCGACTGGAAAAACCTACTCGGCCGATGATATGCTGGCGATGGGCGTGATCGACCGGGTGGCTGCCAGCGGCGCGGGCGAAGCCGAGGTGGCGGGGTTGATCCGGCGCCAGAACCGCAACCGCAACGGGCTGCTTGGAATCGCTTCGGTACGCCGCCGGGTGAACCCGGTGACGTTCCAGGAGTTGCTCGACGTGGTGCACCTGTGGGCAGATTGCGCGCTGCGGTTGAGCAGCCGGGATCTGAAGCTGGTGCAGCGCTTGGTGTCGCGACAAAACGACATCGCGTCCGGCGGCGTCGTGCATTGAGATGAGGCGCGAAGGAATTGCATCGAGCGGGCCGCCCGGTCCACTCGAAGCCGGAGGAGGAAGGTACCGCGGTCCGGGACCACCGCGGCGCCGGTACAAGGGGGAACGCAGAAATGTCGCGGCTGCCATCGGAGTACACCATCCAGGAGGCGTCGGCCAAGCTGGGGGTGCCGGTCCAGAAACTGCGCCGCTGGGACGCCCAGGGCGTGCTGGTGGCCAGGCGCACCGACGGGGGTCACCGCCGGTACGCCTGCGAGATCATCGACGGACTGGCGCGCACCTCGCTCGGCTTGCCGGTCGACAAGTACGGCGACGAGCTCGCCATCGCTCGCAAGTCGTTGCGCGAGAAGCGCCGCATCATCCAGCTCCTGCTCGACAGTGAGGCCCGCTATCGCGACCTGGTCGAGACCTCGCACGACCTGATCTGGACCACCGACGCGCAGGGCCGCTTCACCTACCTCAACAACGGCGCCATGGACATCCTGGGCATCCCGCCCAAGGACCTGCTGGGCTGCTGCTTCTTCGACTACGAGGCCAAGCCCTCGCACATCTCCAACCGCCGCTTCTTCTCCACGCTGAAGAAGAACGGTGAGGTGAAGAACTACATCACCCACCTGCTGGCGCCCGACGGCGCCGACCGCTGGATCGGCATCAACGCCCGCGTGCAGTATGACGACGATGGCCAGATCGTGGGGATCCGCGGCACCGCCCGCAATGTCACCGAGCAGCACGAAGCGGCGCTGCAGATCGAATACCTGGCCACCCACGACTCGCTCACCGGGCTGCCCAACCGGGTCAGCCTGCAGCGCACGCTGGAGCAGGCCTTGCTGGCCGGAGACGTCGGCGCGGTGCTGTTCGTGGACATCGACCACTTCAAGTACGTCAACGACAACTTCGGCCATCGCCAGGGCGATCAGCTCATCGTCGGGGTGAGCGGCGTGCTCAAGGAAGCGGTCAAACAGTTCAACGGCCACGTGTTCCGGCTCGGCGGCGACGAGTACGCCATTTATCTGCCCGAAGCCCTGCGCAGCAGCGCCACCAGCGCCGCCGAGCACCTGCTCGAAGCCCTGCGTCACTACCGCTTCCGGGCTTCCGGCCAGCAGCGCGTGTCCAGCATGACAGCCTCCATCGGCATCGCGCTGTATCCGTTCCACGGCGGCGACGTCGCTGGGCTACTGTCCAACGCCGATATCGCGCTGTACCAGGCGAAGGACACCGGCCGCAACCGCGCGGTGCTCTACGACCAGGACGCGCAAAGCCTGCGCCGCACGCACAGCCGCGTGCTGTGGGCCAACAAGCTGCGCGAGGTGCTCGATGCCGACCGCCTGCTGCTCTACTGCCAGCCGGTGGTGCGCCTGACCGACCTCGCCACGGTCCACTGCGAGATCCTGGTGCGCATGCGCGACGACAACGGCAGCGTGGTGGCGCCCAGCCAGTTCATCGAGTGCGCGGAATCGCTCGGCATGGTGCAGGAGATCGACATGCGCGTGGTCGAGCGCTTGATCGAGTACCTGCGCCAGTCCGATCAGCGCAACACGAAGATCCGCTACTTCGTCAACCTGTCACGGGTCAGCATCTCGGATCAGCACTGGGTGCGCAAGTTTCACAACATGCTGGCGGGGGCCGACGTCAACCACTCGCAGCTGGTGTTCGAGATCACGGAGACCGCCGCGATGTCCGACGTCGACGTCACTCAGCAGTTCATCCGCGAGCTGAAGCAGATGGGCTGCCGGTTCGCGCTGGACGATTTCGGCGCCGGCTTCAGCTCCTTCTACTACCTGAAGCGCTTCGACGTCGACTACCTCAAGATCGACGGCGGCTTCGTCCGCGACCTCGCGACCGACGAGGGTAACCGCATCTTCGTGAAGGCGCTATGCGACGTCGCGCGCGGCTTGAACAAACAGGTGGTCGCCGAGTGGGTCGAGAACCGCGAGACCCTGGCGATCCTGAAGCAGATGGGAACGCTGTACGGCCAGGGCTATCTGTTCCACCGCCCGGCGCCCCTGTGGGACGATCTTCCCGAGCGCGCTGCGTTGCCGTTCACGGAGCCGGCCGAGGACAGTGGGGCGGTGCAGTTGGGGGGCTAACCTAGCCCCTGCCTGATCCGGTCCGCCCAAAAAATCCCCACAACCGTCTTGGCCTCGGTGATCTCGCCGTGGGCCACCATGTGCAACGCCTCGTCCAGCCCGATGCGGACGCACTCGATGAATTCGCCGTCCTCGCCGGGATGGCCTTCGTGCTTCAACCCCTGCGCCAGGTACAGATCGACGCGCTCGTTGGAGTAGCCCACGCTGGGATACAGCGTGGCAAGGTGGCGCCACTGCTCGGCGACGTAGCCGGTCTCCTCGAGCAACTCACGGCGCGCCGCAGCGAGCGGGGCTTCGCCGCGGTCCGCCTTGCCTGCGGGCAACTCCAGAAAATGATTGCCCGCCGGATAGCGAAACTGGCGCTCGAAGAGCAGGCTGAAATCCTCGAACAGCGGCACGATCATCGCGCCGCCCTGGTGCAGGACATACTCGCGCAAGGCGACCTGGCCGTTCGGAAGCTGGACCTCGTCCTCCTTCAGGGTCAGGAGCTTGCCGGCGTAGCCGGTGCGCGACGCGAGCGTTTTCTCGGTGTAGTCGGCGGACATTTCGCACTCCTGGAGAAGGGGAACGCGTGCAGCGCGAGCACGTCCCGCGCCAGAATCCTTGCCCGCTGTTCTACAGCGACGCCTGGATCGCGTGCTGGCAGAGCGCGAGAAGCCAGCCGGGGACGATGCCCAGCACCAGCACCGCCAGGCCGTTGACCGAGATCACGGCGCGCTGGCCGGCGCTGGCGATGATCGGCGACTGGTCGACAGGATCGTCGAAGTACATCAGCTTGACCACGCGCAGGTAGTAGAACGCACCCACCAGCGAGAACAGCACCGCCGCCACCACCAGCCCGGTATACCCCGCCTGGAAAGCGGCCTGCAGCACCGCAAGCTTGGCCCAGAAGCCGATCATCACCGGCAGCCCCGCCAGCGAGAACATCGTCAGCAGCATCAGGAAGGCGTACCAGCGGTCGCGCTGATTGAGGCCCTTGAAGTCGTCCAGGTTCTCCGCCTCGAAGCCCTCGCGCGACAGCAGCAGGATCATGCCGAAGGAGACGAGCGTCATCAGCATATAGCTGATCACGTAGAACATCGCCGATCCGTAGCCGTTCGGCGTGCCGGCGAGGATGCCGAGCAGCATGAAGCCCATGTGCGCGATGGCCGAGTACGCCAGCATGCGCTTGAGATTGGTCTGGGCGATGGCGGTGACGTTGCCCACCGCGATGGACAGGAACGCCAGGATCGCCAGCATGCTCTGCCACTCCGCCAGCAGCGCCGGGGCTCCGAGGGCCTCGACCAGCAGCCGTATGGCCAGGGCAAATGCAGCGAGCTCCGGCGCCGAGCCGATGAACACGGTCACCGGCGTAGGAGCGCCCTGGTAGACGTCCGGCACCCACATGTGAAAGGGCACCGCGCCCAGCTTGAAGCCGATACCGGCGACGACGAACACCAGCCCGAACATCATGATCGGGGTCAGGGCCTTGCCCTCGGCGACTCGATGCGCGATATCGGCAATCGCCAGGCTCCCGGTCGCACCGTACACCATCGACATGCCATACAGGAGCATCCCGGACGCGAGCGCCCCGAGCACGAAGTACTTCATCGCCGCCTCGGTCGCCGTGTCGGAGTCACGCCGCAGCGCCACCATGGCGTACAGGCTCAGGCTCAGCAGCTCCAGCCCGAGGTACAAGGTGAGCAGATGGCTGGCAGAGATCATCACCAGCATGCCCAGCGTCGCGAACAGCGCGAGCACGAAGAACTCGCCTCGGAACAGCTGGCGCGAACGGGTGTACTCCCGCGAGTAGATCAGGATGGCGGCCACGCCAAGGTAGACGAACAGCTTCAGGACCACCGCCATGGGGTCGACCACGAACATGCCGTTGAATGCACGCTGCACCGGCGCACCGGCGCTCGCCAGCGTCAGAGCGGCGGCGATCGCCAGCGTCGCCAGGGTCAACAGGTACGTCCAGTGGCGGCGGGCATCGTCGAGAAACAAGTCGATCAACAGGATGACCGACACGGCCGCGAGGATGAAGATCTCCGGCGCGGAAGCTTGCAGGTTCAGATCGAGAGCGGTCATATCCTTGCGCCCGCACCTGGCGGCCGTGTCCGCATTCGTGTCCTGCTCTCAAGCCTCCTCCTTGCATCGTGCCTACAGTTTGCTTTGCGCCACGTGCGCGAGCAGGTCGTTCACCGAGGTGTGCAGAACCTGGCTCAAGGGCTGCGGATAGATGCCCATCGCCAGCACTGCGATCGCGAGCACCGCCAGGAAGAATGCTTCGCGCAGGCCGATATCCTGCAATTCCGCTACATGGTGGTTCGCGACAGCACCGAACACCACGCGCTTGTACATCCACAACGTGTAGGCGGCACCCAGGATCAGCGTGGTTGCCGCGAGCGCCGCGTACCAGAAGTTGACCTGCAGCGATCCCAGGGTCACCAGGAACTCTCCGACGAAGCCGCTGGTCGCCGGCAGCCCGGAGTTGGCCATGGCGAACAACATGAAGAAAGCCGCGAACACCGGCATGGTATTGACGACGCCGCCGTAGTCGGCGATCTGGCGCGAGTGCACCCGGTCGTAGAGCACGCCCACGCAAAGAAACAACGCGCCCGAGACGAAGCCGTGGGAGATCATCTGCAGCACCGCGCCTTCCATCCCCAGCGGGTTGAAGATGAACACCCCCAGAGTAACAAATCCCATGTGCGAGATCGACGAGTAGGCGATCAGCTTCTTCATGTCGTTCTGCACCAGTGCAACCAGGCCGATGTAGACCACCGCGATCAGCGACAGGGCGATGACGAATCCGGCCAGGACGTGGCTCGCGTCGGGCGCAATCGGCAGGGACAACCGGATGAAGCCGTAGGCGCCCACCTTCAGCATGATGGCCGCCAGCACGACCGAGCCCCCGGTGGGCGCCTCGACGTGAGCGTCGGGCAGCCAGGTGTGCACCGGCCACATCGGCACCTTGACCGCGAAGGCCATGAAGAACGCCAGGAACACCAGCACCTGCGGCACCAGCTCGATCTTCATGCGGTGGTACTCGAGCAGCGAGAAGCTGCCGTTCGAGACGTTGTACAGGTAGATCAGCGCGACCAGCGTGAGCAGCGAGCCCAGCAGCGTGTACAAGAAGAACTTCAGCGCCGCATACACCCGGTTGGGTCCGCCCCACACACCGATGATGATGAACATCGGAATCAGGGTGGCCTCGAAGAACACGTAGAACAGCGCGGCATCCAGTGCCGCGAACACGCCGTTCATGAGCCCCGACAGCACCAGGAAGGCCGCCATGTACTGCGCCACGCGCGTGGTGATGACGCGCCAGCCTGCGACTACCACCAGCACAGTGGTCAGGCAATTGAGCAGGATCAGCAGCAGGGAGATGCCGTCGATCCCGAGGTGATAGTGGATGTTGAAACGGGGAATCCAGGAGACCAGTCTCCTGGAACTGGAAGCCGTGAGCCGACGCGTCGAAGCGGCTCCACAACGGCAGCGCGACCAGCAGGCTGAGCAGCGACCCGGCCAGCGCCAGCCAGCGCGCTGCCGGCGCGTTGCGATCCGACCCGGTTGCGAGCACCACTATCCCCGCGACGATCGGGACCCAGACAACCAGGCTCAGTAGAGGCAAACCGAATAGCATCAGTTGTTGTTGTTGTGAGAAAGGACGGCCATCAGGTACGCGCGAACCACAAGGTCAGCAGCGCGAGGACACCGATGATCATCATGAAGGCGTAGTGGTAGACAAAGCCCGACTGCACGCGCCGGATCACGCCCGCCGCCCAGCCCACCACGGCCGCCGAACCGTTGACGAAGAACCCGTCGATGACACCCCGGTCGCCGACCTTCCACAGTTCCTCCCCCGCGCGCCGCGCGCCGGACGCGAACAGGGCCTGGTTGATCTCGTCGAGGTAGTACTTGTTGACGCAGCAGCGTATACAGCGGGCGCAGGCGCGCCGCGATCAGAGCCGGCAGGTCCGGACGCTTCAAGTACAGATACCACGCCGTCACAATCCCGGCGACCCCCAGCCAGAACGGCAGACCGACGAAGCCGTGCAGCGCGAAGGCCGCGGGGCCGTGCCATTCCTCCGCGAGCTTGCGCAACGGATCATGCGCCGGGTCGACGTAGATCGACGTGCCGAAGAAACCTTCGTACAGGAGCGGCCCGGCGTACACCCAGCCGGCGTAGATCGAAGGGATGGCAAGAGCAATCAAAGGCACCGTCACGACCCACGGAGACTCCCGCGGCGGACCGGCATGGCCGTGGTCGTGCGAGTCGTGCCCGGCGCCGTGACCATGGCCGGCATGCGTCACCCTCATCCTGACCATGGTGGGCCGCGCCATGACTGCCGCCGCCCTCGTGACCGTGCACACCGCCGCTTGGATCGAAACGCTCCTTGCCATGGAAGGTCATGAAGATCATGCGGAAGGTGTACAGCGCGGTGATCAGGACGCCGGACAGCACCGCGGCATAGGCGATGCCGGCACCGGGCGTGTGCGACTCACGCACCGCCTCGAGGATCGTGTCTTTCGAGAAGAAACCGGCGAACGGTGGAATGCCGCACAGCGCCAGGCCTCCGATCACAGCCGTCCAGTAGGTGATCGGCATGTACTTGCGCAGCCCACCCATCTTCCGCATGTCCTGCTCGTGATGCATCGCGATGATCACCGAGCCTGCCGCCAGGAACAGCAGCGCCTTGAAGAACGCGTGCGTCATCAGGTGAAACATCCCGGAGGCGTACGCCGAAGCGCCCAGCGCGACCGTCATGTAACCGAGCTGGGACAGCGTCGAGTACGCGACAACGCGCTTGATGTCGTTCATCACGATCCCCACCAGCCCCATGAAGAAGGCGGTGATGGCTCCGATGATCAGCACCACCGACAGCGCAGTGGTGGACAGCTCGAACAGCGGCGACATGCGCGCGACCATGAAGATGCCGGCCGTCACCATCGTTGCCGCATGGATCAGGGCCGAGATGGGCGTGGGACCTTCCATCGAGTCCGGCAGCCACACGTGCAGCGGGAACTGCGCCGACTTGCCCATCGCGCCGACGAACAGCAGGATGCAGATCACGGTCATCAGCAGCCAGGGCGTCCCCGGGAAGATCTCGATCGTCTTGTCCGCGAGGCTCGGGGCGGTCTTGAAGACCACCGCGTACTCCAGGCTGCCCATATAGGCCAGCACCAGCGCAATCCCGAGCAGGAAGCCGAAGTCACCGACCCGGTTCACCAGGAACGCCTTCAGGTTGGCGAAGATCGCGCTGGGCCGCGTGTACCAGAAGCCGATCAGCAGGTACGAGATCAGGCCCACCGCCTCCCAGCCGAAGAACAGCTGCAGGAAGTTGTTGGCCATCACCAGCATCAGCATCGAGAAGGTGAACAGCGAGATATAGCTGAAGAAGCGCTGGTAGCCGGGATCGTCGGCCATGTAGCCGATGGTGTAGATGTGCACCGCCAGGGACACGAACGTCACCACCACCATCATGAGGGCAGACAGCGGGTCGATCAGGAAGCCGATGTGGAACGCGGCACCGCCGCTGGTGATCCAGGTGTAGAGCGGTCCGTCGAAGGTAGTGCCCTTCAGCACATCCTGCAGGACCAGGCAGGAGGCCACGAAGGAGACGATCATGCACAGGATCGTCACCCGATGCGTGGCACGCCGCCCGATCAGCCAGCCCAGGAACCCGGCGATGATCGCACCCAGCAGAGGGGCGAAGGGGACAATGAGGTAGAGCGCTTTCATGTTGTGGTTTGGCTTCCCTCGGCGGGCTCGGCCTCGCGCCTATCCTTTCAGCGTATCCAGATCTTCCACGTGAATCGTGTGGCGGTTGCGGAACAGGCACACCAGGATGGCGAGGCCGATGGCGGACTCGGCGGCCGCCACCGTCAGGATGAAGAACACGAACACCTGGCCGGCGATGTCCTGGAGGAAGTGCGAAAAGGCGATGAAGTTGATGTTCACCGCCAGCAGGTTCAGCTCGATCGCCATCAGCAGGATGATGACGTTCTTGCGGTTGAGGAAGATCCCCACCACGCTGATGGCGAACAGGATCGCGCCGAGGACCAGGTAGTGCGAGAGGGTGATCACCGCTTCTCCGCCGGCATCGTCACGATGCGGATGCGGTCCTCCTTGCGCACGACTACCTGGCGGCCCGGGTCCTGGTACTTGGAATCCGGACGCCGCCGCAACGTGAGCGCGATGGCCGCGACAATGGCCACCAGGAGGATGACCGCCGCGATCTCGAACGGGTAAACGTACTGCGTGTACAGCACGTTCCCCAGTTCCTCGGTGTTGCTGTAGCTCGGTGGGCGGGCCGGTGGCGCCGGCATCTCGAGCAAGCCGAACCGGCGGCCCCCCAGCACCAGCGCCATCTCCGCAACCATGATCAAGGCCACCGCGAGACCCGGAACCAGGTAATCCCAGTAGCCCTCGCGCAGGCGATCGATGTTGATGTCGAGCATCATCACGACGAACAGGAACAGCACCATCACCGCCCCGATGTACACGAGGATCAGGGCGATCGCCAGGAACTCCGCTTCCAGCAGCATCCACAGGCCGGCGGCGGTGGCGAAGGCGAGCACGAGAAACAGCACCGCGTGCACCGGGTTGCGCGCGGTGATCACGCGCAAGGCCGCGAACACCAGGATCGCGGCGAAGACGTAGAAGATGGCGGTTGGAAGGTCAGTGCTCTTGTTCTAGGTGAAGCCTCGTTGCTTCAGCGATAGCGGGCATCTTCCGCCCGATCCTTCGCGATCTGCGCCTCGTAGCGATCGCCGACCGCCAGCAGCATCTCCTTCGTGTAGAGCAGATCGCCGCGCTTCTCGCCGTGGTACTCCAGGATGCGCGTCTCGACGATCGAGTCGACCGGACAGGACTCCTCGCAGAAGCCGCAGAAGATGCACTTGGTGAGATCGATGTCGTAGCGGGTGGTGCGGCGGGTGCCGTCGGCGCGCTGCTCCGACTCGATGGTGATCGCCAGCGCCGGGCACACCGCCTCGCACAGCTTGCAGGCGATGCAGCGCTCCTCGCCGTTGGGATAGCGGCGCAACGCGTGCAAGCCGCGGAAGCGTGGCGACTGCGGCGTCTTCTCCTCGGGGAACTGCACGGTCACCTTGCGCGCGAAAAAATTGCGCCCGGTGAGCGCCATGCCCCGCACCAGCTCGAACAGCAGGAAGGTCTGGAAGAAGTCGCGGATGCGCCCGATCATGTTCAGTGCCCCCACAGCCAGAACGGCGTCTGCATCCAGCCGCCGATCACGACCAGCCAGACCAGCGTGATCGGGATGAACACCTTCCAGCCCAGCCGCATGATCTGGTCGTAGCGGTAGCGCGGAAACGTCGCGCGGAACCACAGGAACAGGAACAGCACGAAGGCGATCTTGATCAGGAGCCAGGGGAAGCCATCCGGAAGGAACGGCAGCGGCGAGAGCCAGCCGCCCAGGAACATCACCGAGCACAGCGCCGACACCAGGATCATGTTGGCGTACTCGGCGAGGAAGAAGATGGCGAACGCCATGCCCGAGTACTCGACATGGAAGCCCGCGACGATCTCCGATTCGCCTTCGGCCACATCGAACGGCGCGCGGTTGGTTTCCGCGACCCCCGAGATCAGGTACACCAGGAACAGCGGGAACAGCGGGATGATGTTCCAGGACAGCAGGCCCCAGCGGCCATGCTGGGCCTCGACGATCGCACCGAGGTTCAGGCTGCCGCTCATCACCAGCACCCCCACCAGCGCGAAGCCCATGGCGATTTCGTACGCCACGATCTGCGCGGCCGACCGCAGGCTGCCCAGGAAAGCGTACTTGGAGTTCGACGCCCAGCCGGCAATGATCACGCCGTACACGCCCATCGACGTGATGGCGAGCACATACAGCAGGCCGGCGTTGATGTCCGCCAGCACCACACCCGAGTCGAACGGGATCACTGCCCACGCCGCCAGAGCCGGCATGATCGCCATCACCGGCGCGAACACGAACAGAAACTTGTTCGCGCCCGACGGGATGATGATCTCCTTGAACAGCAGCTTGATCGCGTCGGCAATCGGCTGCAGCAGCCCGCGCGGACCGACCCGGTTGGGGCCGATGCGCACCTGCATGTAGCCGATGACCTTGCGCTCCGCCAGCGTGAGATAGGCCACCGAGAGCATCAGCGGCACCACGATGGCCACGATCTTGACCAGCGTCCAGATCAACGGCCAGACCGGCCCGAGCGTTTGTTCCAGGGCGCCAAGCATGGCCTAGACCGTCGCCCTTTCCGGTGCGGGCACGCGCGACAGTTCCACCGCACCGAACATGCCGCCGAGGTCTGCGGTCAAGGGATGACCAGCCGGGATGCGCACGCAGCCCGCCGGAACCCGCTCATCGAGCACCGCGGGCAGCACCGCTTCTCCACCGTCCTGCGCTACGCGCACCAGGTCGCCGTCGCGCACGCCCAGGCGCTCCATCAAGCTGCCAGGCATACCGGCAACCGGAGCGGCGGCGTCGGCCGTGGCCTGCAGCGGCGGGGAGCGGCGCACCAGCGCATCGGCAGAATAGATCGGCACCTCGGCGATGCGCTGAATCGCAGCGCGGTGCACGGCAGGCCCCGCACTCACCACACCCGGAGCATTGGAAAGACGTGCAGCGATATCGACTCCATTCAGCGCCACCGTCCTGACTTCCTCGGCGCTGCCGAGCTCGAATCCGGGCACGCCGAGCAGGCTGCCGAGCACTCGCAGGACCTTCCAGGCGGGACGCGTTTCTCCCAGTGGTCTGACCACACCCAACGAAGCTCTGCAGCCGCCCTTCCGTGCTCACAAAGGAGCCGGCGGTCTCGGTGAACGGAGCGATCGGCAGCAGGATGTGCGCGTAGTCGAGCGCGCGGTGCTGGAACGGCGACATGGCGACGACCAGCTCGGCGCTTCGCATCGCCGCGAGCGCCTGCCGCGCATTGCCGCAGTCCAGCTCGGGCTCGGCGTGAAGCAGCAGATAGGCGCGGCGCGGTTGCGCCAGCATCGCACTTGCATCGAGCCCGCGCGGCTCCAGGAACGGCACAGCGCCGGCGAGATAACCACCCGCGCTGTTGGCCGCTTCCCCGAGGAAGCCCAGCCGCGCGCCGGTGAGCTGCGCGAGCTCGGCCGCGAGCTGGTGCAACAGCGTGGCCTGGCCGTGATGCTGCGCGAGGTTACCCAGCAGCACGGCGGCGTTGGTCCCGGCAGCGAGGCTCTCTGCGACGCGCTGTCCCGCAGGGGAGATGGAATCACCCAGCGACTTCGCCGCAGCCTGACGCCTCGGTCTGCTTGATCTGAGCAGCCGCGCGCACCACCTCCGCGAGCGCCGCCGGCAGCGCGGCAGGCGCGACGATGATCTTTTCCCGCAGCTTGATCAGCAGCTCGTCGTCGAGGCAATGCAGCACGCTGACCTGCGCCCCTTTGCGCGCCGCCTGGCGCAGGCGCGCCGCAATCAGCGGGTGATCCTTGCGCAGGTGACTGCCCACCACCAAGACACGGTCCAATCCGCTCAGCTCGGCAATGCTCATTCCCAGCCATGGGACACCGGCGGGCTGCGCGTCGGCCGCGAAGTCGGTCTGGCGCAAGCGGAAGTCGACATTCCCGCTGCCGATGCCGCGCATGAACCGGCCCAGCAGATGCAGCTCCTCGAATGTCGAGTGCGGCGTCGCCAGCGCGCCGATGGCCTGGGCGCCGTGCGTCTCGCGCACACGCTTGAGACCACGCACCACCTCTTCCAGCGCGATCGACCACTCGGTTTCTTCCCATCTGCCGTCGCGCTTGAGCATCGGCCGGGTCAAGCGCTCGGGGCTGTTCAGACCGGCGTACGAGAAACGGTCCTTGTCCGACAGCCAGCACTCGTTGATCGCCTCGTTCTCCAGCGGCAGCACGCGCATGACGCGGTCCTGCTTGACCTGCACGATCAGGTTCGAGCCCAGACCGCAGTGCGGGCTGATGGACTTGCGCCGGGTCAGCTCCCAGGTGCGCGCGGAGTAGCGGAATGGCTTCGAGGTCAGTGCGCCGACCGGGCACAGGTCGATCATGTTGCCGGACAGTTCCGAGTCGACCGTCTTGCCCACGAAGGCCAGGATCTCGGCGTGCTCGCCGCGGCCGACCATGCCCAGCTCCATGATGCCGGCGATCTCCTGGCCGAAGCGCACGCAGCGCGTGCAGTGGATGCAGCGCGTCATCTCCTCCGCGGCGACCAGCGGTCCGATCTCCTTGGTGGTGACGACGCGCTTGTCCTCGGTGTAGCGCGAGGCGCTGCCGCCGTAGCCCACGGCGAGATCCTGCAGCTGGCACTCGCCGCCCTGGTCGCAGATCGGACAGTCGAGCGGGTGATTGATGAGCAGGAACTCCATCACGCCCTTCTGCGCCTGGACGGCGGCAGCCGAGTGCGTGAACACCTTCATGCCCTCGGCAACCGGCGTTGCGCACGCGGGCAGAGGCTTGGGGGCCTTCTCGACCTGCACCAGGCACATGCGGCAGTTGGCTGCGATGGCGAGCTTGCGGTGATAGCAGAAGTGCGGGATGTAGATCCCGAGCCGGCTCGCCGCCTCGATGACCATGGTGTTGCCGGGCACCTCGATCGGCTTGCCGTCGATCTCCAGATTCACGTTCGCCATGCGCCTGGTCCTGTCCTCGACTCTTTAAGCGTACGCCGGCTCGTCCACCAGGCAGCGCTTGTGCTCGATGTGGTAGACGAACTCGTCGCGGAAGTGCTTGATGAAGCTCTTCACCGGCAGGGCCGCCGCGTCGCCCAGCGCGCAGATGGTGCGCCCGGCGATGTTGTCGGCCACCGAGTTGAGCAGGTCCAGGTCTTCGGGTCGGCCCTGGCCGTGCTCGATGCGATGCACCACGCGATACAGCCAGCCGGTCCCTTCGCGGCAGGGCGTGCACTGGCCGCAGGACTCTTCGAAGTAGAAGTACGCCAGCCGCATCAGCGCGCGGACCATGCAGGTGCGCTCGTCCATGCAGATGACCGCGCCCGAGCCGAGCATCGACCCGGCCTTGGCGATCGAGTCGTAGTCCATGTCGGTCTGCAGCATCGATCGCGCCCGGCAGCACCGGCATCGACGATCCGCCCGGGATGCAGGCCTTCAGGGTGCGGCCGTCGCGCATGCCGCCGGCCATCTCCAGCAGCTTCGCGAACGGGGTACCCAGGCGCACCTCGTAGTTGCCGGGGCGGGCGACACTGCCTGACACCGACAAGATCTTGGTGCCGCCGTTGTTCGGCCGGCCGAGTTGCAGGAAGGCCTCGCCGCCATTGTTGATGATCCACGGCGCAGCAGCGAACGTCTCGGTGTTGTTGATCGTGGTGGGCCTGCCGTACAGCCCGTAGCTGGCCGGGAAAGGCGGCTTGAAGCGCGGCAGACCCTTCTTGCCTTCCAGGGACTCCAGCAGCGCGGTCTCCTCGCCGCAGATGTAGGCGCCGTAGCCGTGGTGCGCATGCAAGTCGAAGCTGAACGGCGACCCCAGGATGTTCTTGCCGAGGTAGCCGGCGGCGTAGGCCTCTCGAAGCGCCTCTTCGAAGCGTTCGTAGGTCTCCCAGATCTCGGCGTGAATGTAGTTGTAGCCCACCGGAATGCCCATCGCGTAGGCCGCGATGGCCATGCCCTCGATCACGATATGCGGGTTGTAGCGCAGGAGGTCGCGGTCCTTGAACGTGCCCGGCTCACCCTCGTCGGAGTTGCACACCAGGTACTTCGCTCCGGGCAGGTTGCGCGGCATGAAGCTCCACTTCAGCCCGGTCGGGAACCCGGCGCCCCCGCGCCCGCGCAGGCCGGATTTCTTCACCTCGGCGATCACGGTCTCGGGCGGGATCTTCTCGTTCAGCAGTTTCTTGAGCGCAGCGTAGCCGCCGCGCTGCTCGTAGTCGTGCAGCCGCCAGTTCGTTCCGGTCAAGCCTTTGAGAATGATCGCGTCGGGTCCGAACACGTCCGGGGCGAACGGCGCGATCGAGGAAGGCGTCACTTGTCCAGCTCCTCGAGCCACTTGTCGAGCTTCTTCGGCGTCATGCCGATCAGCATCGTCTTGTTGTTCACGAGTAGCACCGGCGCGTCACCGCAGGCGCCGAAGCACTCGCCTTCCTTGAGCTTGAAGCGGCCGTCCGCGGTCGACTCGTTCCAGTCCACACCGAGCTTGCGCTTGAGGTGCTCGGCGGCCTCGCTGGCGCCCGACAGCGCACACGGCAGGTTGGTGCAGATGCACAGCTTGTAGCGGGCCGATTTGTGGCTGCCCGGCGGCTCGAGATCGAACATCTCGTAGAAGCTGGCGACCTCGTAGACCGCGATGGGCGGCATCTCGAGATACTCGGCGACAAAATCCATCAGCTGCGGGTTGAGGTGACCCGTGCTCGTCCTGAGCGATGGTGAGCGCAGCCATCACCGCCGAGCGCTTCTGCTCGGGCGGGTACTTGCCGATTGCCCGGTCGATCTTGGCCAGCGATTCGCCGCTCAGCATTTTTGACTACACCTTTAAGCGACGAGACCGCAAAGGCGCAGAGGCACGCAAAGGAAATCCCAGCCAGAGGAGTCTGGATAGAGTCGCCGACCTCGACGCACAAGCACCCAGGCCTTGCTCGCGAACGACCGCTCAAGAAGGCTTCGGCTTTCTCGGTACCTTTCGTCTTTGCGCCTTTGCGCATCGTCTGCGCTTCTGCGCTTGCGGTTCAGGTTTATCGATCGATCTCGCCGAACACGATATCCATGGTGCCGATGATCGCAACCGCGTCTGCGATCATGTGGCCGCGGGACATCTCATCCATCGCCGCCAGGTGCGGAAAACCCGGCGCGCGGATCTTCAAACGATAAGGTTTGTTTGCACCGTCCGAGATCAAGTAGATGCCGAACTCGCCCTTGGGATGCTCGACCACTGCGTAGGCCTCGCCCGGGGGCACGTGCATGCCCTCGGTGAAGAGCTTGAAGTGATGGATCAGCTCCTCCATGTTGCTCTTCATGTTCAGGCGCGAGGGCGGCGCGACCTTGTGGTTGTCCACCACCACCGGGCCCGGATTCTTGCGCAGCCACTCGATGCATTGCTTGACGATGCGGTTGCTCTGCCGCATCTCTTCGACACGCACCAGGTAGCGGTCGTAGCAGTCGCCGTTCACGCCGATCGGAATGTCGAAATCCAGCCGGTCGTAGACTTCATAAGGCTGCTTCTTGCGCAGGTCCCAGGCGACACCGGACCCGCGCAGCATCGGGCCGGTGAAGCCGAGCGCCTTGGCACGCTCGGGCGAAACCACGCCGATGTTGACCGTGCGCTGCTTCCAGATGCGGTTGTCGGTGAGCAGCGTCTCGTACTCGTCCACGCACTTGGGAAAACGCTGGGCGAAGTTGTCGATGAAATCCAGCACCGAGCCCTGGCGATTGGCGTTCAGCCGGGCGACGTCTTCGCGGCTGCGGATGCTCGACGCCTGGTGCTGCGGCATACGATCGGGCAGGTCCCGGTAGACCCCGCCCGGCCGGTAGTAGGCGGCGTGCATGCGCGCCCCGGACACCGCCTCGTAGCAGTCCATCAGGTCTTCGCGCTCCCGGAAGCAGTACAGGAACACGGTCATCGCACCGATGTCGAGCCCGTGCGCGCCCAGCCACAGGAGATGGTTGAGAATGCGGGTGAGCTCGTCGAACAGCACGCGGATGTACTGCGCGCGCAGCGGTACCTCGATGCCGAGCAGCTTCTCGATCGCCAGGCAGTAGGCGTGCTCGTTGCACATCATGGACACATAGTCGAGCCGGTCCATGTACGGCAGCGCCTGCATATAGGTCTTGTGCTCGGCCAGCTTCTCCGTGGCCCGGTGCAACAGGCCAATGTGCGGATCGGCGCGCTGGATGACCTCGCCGTCGAGCTCGAGCACCAGCCGCAGCACCCCGTGCGCCGCAGGGTGCTGGGGGCCGAAGTTCATCGTGTAGTTGCGATTTCAGCCATCTGACCCGATAGACGCTCACCGCAAAGGCGCAGAGAAGGACTCGCAAAGCATCGACTCGCGTGGCAGTTCGCCGACCTTCGGCTGAGCGGCGAGCGAGCATGGCTCCGATTTCCTTGCGATCCTTTGCCTCTGCGCTCTGCTCTGCAGCTCAGGCCTTAGGTTCGTCGTCGGCGTAGTGCTCCTCGCGCAGCACCCGCGGCACGATTTCGCGCGGCTCGATCGTGACCGGCTGGTAGATCACGCGCTGCTGGTCGGGGTCGTAGCGCATCTCGACGGTGCCCGACAGCGGAAAATCCTTGCGGAACGGATGCCCCACGAACCCGTAGTCGGTCAGGATGCGGCGCAGGTCGGGGTGGCCGGTGAACACGACGCCGAAAAAGTCGAAGGCCTCGCGCTCGTACCAGCTGGCGGCCGGCCACACGCCGGTCACCGACTCCAGCACCGGCAGATCGTCGTCCGCTGCGAAGGTGCGCAGGCGCAGCCGCTGGTTCAGCTCGACCGACAGAAGGTGGTAGACGACGGCGAAGCGCGCGCCGGTCCAGGCACCTTCTCCGTGCCGGCTGTAGTCGACGCCACACAGGTCAACCAGTGTGTCGAAGCGCAACGCCGGCGCATCGCGCAGCCTGCCGCATACCCACAGCAGGTCAGCGGGCTTCACCTCGACCGTCAACTCACCCAGCGCCACACTCTGCTTGAGCAGCCTGTCGCCCAGCGCTTCAGTCAGCGTGGCAGTCAAGCTTTCCAGGGATGCAGGCATGCTTGCGGAGTGCGCGCCTTCACCGCGCAATGGTGTTGGTGCGGCGGATCTTGCGCTGCAGCTGGATGATCCCGTACAGCAGCGCCTCGGCGGTGGGCGGACAGCCCGGCACGTAGACGTCCACCGGGACGATGCGGTCGCAACCGCGCACCACCGAGTAGGAGTAGTGGTAGTAGCCGCCGCCGTTGGCACAGGAACCCATCGAAATGACCCAGCGCGGCTCGGCCATCTGGTCGTACACCTTGCGCAGTGCGGGCGCCATCTTGTTGCACAGGGTTCCGGCGACGATCATCACGTCCGACTGGCGCGGGCTGGGGCGGAACACGATGCCGAAGCGGTCGAGATCGTAGCGCGCCGCCCCCGCATGCATCATCTCCACCGCGCAGCACGCCAGGCCGAAGGTCATCGGCCACAGCGAGCCGGTGCGCGTCCAGTTGATCACCGTGTCGAGCTTGGTGGTGACGAACCCCTGCTCGAGAATGCCTTCGATGCTCATACGCTTGCTCCGAAATGCGCCCCTTCACAGGAGAAGACAGCGCTGCGAGTGGCGAGTTTTGGGCGCCGCGTCACTCCCAATCCAGCGCCCCTTTCTTCCACTCGTAGATGAAGCCCACAACCAGGATCGCAAGGAACACCAGCATGTGCAGGAAGCCGAACAGGCCGATGTGCTTGAGCACCACCGCCCAGGGGAACAGGAACGCGATCTCGAGGTCGAAAATGATGAACAGGATCGCTACGAGGTAGTAGCGGACGTCGAAGCGCATGCGCGCATCCTCGAACGCTTCGAACCCGCACTCGTAGGGGGACAACTTCTCGCTGTCGGGACGGTTGGGGGCGAGCAGCCAACCCAGGGCGACCGGCACCACGCCGACCGCCAGTCCGACGACGATGAACAGCAGGATCGGAAAGTACTCTTGCAGCACCCGTAGTCAGCCGACCCCTGCGGGCAGGCGGCTCCCAAAATGCGACGAAAGCGCCGGCGCGGGGCTTACCCTTGCCGGCCCGAGCCTCCTCCACGGACAGGTCGAGCTATCTGCCTGCCTTCCCTTTATTGACTGGTGCCGACGGCGAGACTCGAACTCGCACAGCTTTCGCCACCGCCCCCTCAAGACGGCGTGTCTACCAATTTCACCACGTCGGCTGGCTAACCCATTGCGCCTATGCGGTCATCTGCTACTTGGGAATGTCCTTGGCCTTGGAATCGTCCGCCGGAGCAGCAGGCTGCGGCGGGGCGACCGCGCCGCCGGTAGCCGGCGCCGCGGGCTGCTCAACCTTGACCTTGTCCATGACACTGGTCGACTGGGGCTGCTTGCCGTATATCCAGGTCAGCCCGAGGCTCGTCAGGAAGAACAGGCCGGCCAGGACCCCCGTGCTGCGGCTCAGGAAGTTCGCCGAGCCGGACGCCCCGAACAGGCTGCCCGACGCCCCGCTGCCGAACGCAGCGCCGACGTCGGCCCCCTTGCCATGTTGTAGCAGGACCAGAAGACAAATGCCGACCGCGGCCGCCACGTGAAACAGCAACACCAGCACTAGAAGCATCTCTATTACACCTTTGCGCCATCTGCCGCGCGGCAGATCGCCATGAATTCTTCGGCCACCAGAGAGGCCCCGCCGATCAGGCCTCCGTCGATATCGGCCATTGCGAACAACTCTGCAGCGTTTGCGCCTTTGACGCTGCCCCCGTAGAGGATGCGCACGCGCTGCGCCAAAGCGCCGTCCTGGCCGGCAATCCGCCCCCGCAGGAAGGCGTGCACGGCCTGCGCCTGCTCGGGCGTGGCGGTACGCCCCGTGCCGATCGCCCATACCGGCTCATACGCCACGACAGCCCGGTCAAGCACGGCGACACCAAAACGATCCACCACCGCGTCGAGTTGACCGGCAACGATGCTTTCGGTCACGCCGGCCTCGCGTTGCGCCAGGCTTTCGCCCACACACAGGATAGGCACCAGCCCCGCTTGTATCGCCGCACCAAACTTGGCCGCGACCACTTCGTCGCCTTCACCGAACAAGCTGCGGCGCTCGGAGTGCCCGACGATCGCGTAGGTGCAGCCGAACTCCCGCACCATCGCGGCCGAGACTTCACCGGTGTACGCACCCTTGACGTGCTGACTCAAGGTCTGCACACCCCACGCCGTGCGGCTGCCTGCCAGGGCCTGCTGGGCCTGAGACAGGTAGGGGAACGGAACGCATACTGCCACCTGTGCCGAACGCAGCCTCTCGGCGCCTTCGCGCACGGCGCTCAACAGCGTCGCGTTGTCCGGAAGACTGCCGTGCATCTTCCAGTTTCCCGCGACCAGGTTGGCTCGCATGGCCCTGTGTTTCCCTCCTGAGGATGGTTCAGCCGGTCTGAAACCCGGCGATTTTACTCTGGGGGTGGGGAGGGTCAAATCGCGGGGGCTAGCTCAGTTGGACACGCGGTGAGCTTACGAGGACGAGCAAAGGCGCAAAGACGGTAAGTTGGCGCAAAGGACGCCAGAATTGCTCGTTAAACCTGCACCATTTCCCCTGCAAAGGCGCTCGCCGGGCTTTGCGTAGCCTTTGCGCCTTCGCGCCTTCGCGGTCAGGTCACTAGCCACGTACCTTAAGGCCCGCAGTTCCCTACCCGAACCGGCCCGTAATATAGTCCTCGGTCGCCTTGTTCTTCGGCTTGATGAAGATGGTGTCGGTGGCGTCGAACTCGATCAGCTCCCCCAGGTACATGTAGGCCGTGTAGTCGGACACGCGGGCGGCCTGCTGCATGTTGTGGGTCACGATCAGGATGGTGAGCTTGCTCTTGAGGTCGGCGATGAGCTCCTCGATGCTGGCGGTGGCGATCGGGTCGAGCGCCGAGGTCGGCTCGTCGAACAGCAGGATCTCCGGATCGGTGGCGAGCGCCCGCGCGATGCACAGGCGCTGCTGCTGGCCCCCCGAGAGGTTGAACGCGAGGTCTTTCAGCCGATCCTTGACCTCCTCCCACAGCGCCGCGCCGCGCAGCGCCAGCTCCACTTTCTCATCGACGACTTTCACGCGCCGCTCGCCGCGCACGCGCAAGCCGTACGCCACGTTCTCGTAGATCGACTTGGGGAACGGGTTGGGCTTCTGGAACACCATGCTGATGCGCATGCGCACCTCGATCGGGTCCACTTGCGGGTGCAGCAGGTTGGTGTCGTCCGGATACAGCCGGATCTCGCCGTCGTAACGGTTGCCCGGATACAGGTCGTGCATGCGATTGAAGCAGCGCAGATAGGTCGACTTTCCGCAGCCGGACGGGCCGATCAACGCCGTGACCCTGCGCTCGTACAAGGGCATGCTGATGCCCTTGAGCGCATGGAAGTTGGTGTAGTAGAAGCCGAGGTTCTTGGCTTCGGCCTTGACGCTCAGGGCCGCCGCGGCGAGCGGGCCCTCGGTTATTTTGGACATGGGGTCATGTTGGACACGGCAGGAGCAGATCCGGGATCAGCGGTTCACCACTTGATGCGCTTGCGCAGGCGATAGCGGATATAGATGGCGATCGCATTCATGGACAGCGTCATGAGCAGCAGCACCAGGCCGGCGGCCGCTGCGTTCTGATGAAACGCAGCCTCCGGGCGCGAGGTCCAGTTGAACATCTGGATCGGCATCACCGTGAACGGCGCCGTCAGCCACTCGAAGGACAGGAACGGGAACTCGGGGGTAATGGGGGCCGGCGGCAGGAATGCAATGAAGGTCAACGCGCCGATGGTGATGATCGGCGCGGTCTCGCCGATCGCGCGCGCCATGCCGATGATCACGCCGGTCATGATGCCGGGCAAGGCGTACGGCAAGACGTGGTCCCAGGTCGTCTGCCACTTGGTCGAGCCCACCGCGTACGAGGCCTCCCGGATCACCGAGGGAATCGAGCGGATCGCCTCGCGGGTGGCGACGATGACCACCGGGAGGATCAGCAAGGCCAGCGTCAGGCCCGCCGACAGAATGCTCTGGCCGAAGCCCAGCGCGTAGACGAACAGCCCCAGCGCGAGCAGGCCGTAGACGATCGACGGCACGCCGGCGAGGTTGGTGATGTTGATCTCGATGACGGCGGTGAACCAGTTCTTCGCCGCGTACTCCTCGAGGTATACCGCGCCCGCCACGCCCACGGGAATCGCCGCGACGGCGGTCACGATCATCACCAGTGTGCTCCCTACCCACGCCGACAGGATCCCGGCCTGTGCCGGCCGCCGCGACGGAAAGTTGGTGAAGAAATCCCAGGTGAGCCGCGGGGCGCCGTCGATCGCCATGTCGATGACCAGCGCCAGGAACACCAGCGCGCCGATGCTCAGCGACAGCAGCCCCACCAGCCCGAAGATGAGATCCCAGCGCTTGTGCCTGGCGATGAGGTTGCGAATCTCCTGCAGTTCGGTGCTGTGCATGGTGAGCGTGGCCGTCGGTCGGCCCTCAGTAAGCTTGCCGGAACCTGCGGGTCATGAGGTGGCCCAGGATGTTGAACAACAGCGTGATCAGCAGCAGCGTCAGGCCAGCGGCAAAGATGGTCTGGTACCCGATGCTGCCATGAGGCAGGTCGCCCAGAGCCACCTGCACGATGAACGAGGTGATGGTCGCCGCCGGCTCCATGGGGTTCCAGGTCAGGTTCGGCTGCATGCCGGCGGCCACCGCCAGGATCATGGTCTCGCCCACCGCGCGCGACACCCCGAGGATGTAGGCCGCGGTGATTCCGGACAGCGCCGCGGGTGTCACCACGCGCACCGCGGTCTGGAACCGGGTCGCGCCCATCGCATAGCTGCCCTCGCGCATGCTCATCGGCACCGCGCGCATGGCATCCTCGCTCACCGAGCTCACGTAAGGGATGATCATCACCCCCATGACCAGCCCGGCCGACAGCAGGTTGAAGCCGGGCAGCCCGGGAATGATCGTCTGCAGCACCGGGGTGACGAACAGCAGCGCAAAGTATCCGTAGACCACGGTCGGCACCCCGCTCAGCAACTCCAGCAGCGGCTTGGCGGCCTCACGCACGCTGAACGGCGCGAACTCGGACAGGTAGATCGCGATGATGGTCCCCAGCGGCATCGCCACTACCAGCGCCACGCCGGAGCTGACCAGCGTCCCCGACAAGAGCACCATGATGCCGTAGTGCGCGTCGTCGAACAGCGGGGTCCACTGCGTGTCGGTGAGAAAGTCCCAGATCGGCACGTGCCGGAAGAACAACACCGACTCGGACACGAGCACGTAGACGATGCCCAGCGTGACGGCGACGGAAAACGCGGCCGCACTGAACAGGATGAATTCGATGAGCCGCTCGCGCAGGTGGCGGGTTTTTCTTCTCGACAGCCGCTCGCTTATGACGTTGTCAGCCACCGCAGGTAGCCCGGTTGTGTAGGAGGCGGATGTGGGAGGCATTGGGGCTCGAACCGGGTCGAGTTTACACCAGCCTGCTGCGACGACGCCGCTGTGGGCCCGACCGTCCCGCGGCACAAGCGCGCGCCGGCTTGAGTCCCGGTGCGCCCGCTCGCGCCACCGTGCGCAAGCCGGCGCCAAAGGTGCAAGAGGGGCGAAACGCCCCTCTTGCGGTGACCGTTGCGGCGGCGGGCACGACTACAGCTTCGCCTCCTTCTTCATCAGCTCCTCGATGGTAAGCCCGACCTGGGCTTCGCCGCCGAACTTGGTGCCGAGCTGCTTCTTGGCGAGCATCTCCATGTTGTGGCTGTAGGCGTTGGCGGGCAGCGGCACGTACTTGACTTCCCGCACCAGCGCATCGGAGTGCTTCATGTAGTACTCGACGAACTGCTGCACTTCGGGGCGCTCGTAGGACTTCGCGTTGATATAGATGAAGATGGGCCGCGACAGCGGCTGATACTTGCCCGTGATCACGCTTTCCATGGACGGCTCCACGCCGGGCTGACCCGCGGCACGGCGCGATCGGGACCGCCTTGAGCTTGTCCTTGTTCTCGATGTAGTAGGCGTAGCCGAAGTAGCCCAGCGCGTTGACGTCGCGCGCCACACCCTGCACCAGCACGTTGTCGTCCTCGCTGGCGGTGTAGTCGCCCCGGCTCGACTTGGCCTTGCCGTTCACCGCTTCGGTGAAATAGTCGAACGTCCCGGAGTCGGCACCGGGGCCGAACAGCTTGAGCGGCTGGTCGGGCCAGGCCGGGTTCACCTGCTTCCAGGTCTTCACTTTGTTCTGGGCGGTCGGCTCCCACATCTTCCTGAGATCCGCAGGCGTCAGCGCCTTGATCCAGTCGTTCTGCGGATTGACGACCACCGTGAGGGCGTCGTACGCAATCGGCAGCTCGTAGTACTGCACGCCAGCCGCCTTGCAGGCCTCCATTTCCGATTTGAGGATCGGGCGCGAGGCGTCCGAGATGTCGGTCTCTCCGCGGCAGAACTTCTTGAAGCCGCCGCCGGTGCCGGAGATGCCGACCGTCACCTTGACCTTGCCTTTGGTGGAACGCTGGAAGTCCTCCGCCACCGCCTCGGTGATCGGGAACACCGTGCTGGACCCGTCTATCTTGACCAGCTGCGCGTGCGCCGGCATCGCCAGGAGCGCTGTAGCCACCCCGGCGAACACTCCGGTCGTACGCATTAAGTATCTGAAATTCATGTCTATTCTCCAGTTAGGAGCAGCAGTCGGACTGCCCGCATTGTATGCAGGTAATGTGACAGTTCGATTGCTGATGTCGGGCGGGCGGCGCTACGCCGAGGCAGTCCGGTCAACCCCCATCCACCCGCCCATGGAAGCGGGAAGTGCGTTCGCGGACATGCAGCGCTCAGGCGGCCGCGCGCTGCTCGATGGTTCCCGCAATGGACCGGGCCAGAGCGCCGACCTGGTCCTGCGACTCGCCCTCGACCATGACGCGGATGACCGGCTCGGTTCCGGAGGGCCGCAGCAGGACGCGTCCCTTGCCCTTGAGCGTTGCCTCGGCAGCGCGCACGGCATCCTGCACGAGCGGGTCCTTGCGCGGGTCCGCGCCGCGGGCGATCCGCACGTTGATCAGCACCTGCGGAAAGAGCTGCAGCCCGGCGGCCAGCCGATCCAGCGGTTGCCCGGCAGCGCGAACTGCGTACAGCACCTGCAGCGCCGAGACGATGCCATCGCCCGTGGTGTGCTTGTCCAGGCAGATGATGTGGCCGGAGTTCTCCCCCCCGAGCTGCCAACCGCGCTCTTTGAGAAGCTCGAGCACGTAGCGGTCGCCCACGGCCGCGCGCGCGAAGGGGATGGCGAGCTGTTCGAGCACCTGCTCGAGCCCGAAGTTGGTCATCAGGGTGCCGATCACCCCTCCCTTCAGCGCTGCGCTGGCCGCGCGCTGGCGTGCGATCACGTACAGCAGCTGGTCGCCGTCGTACACGGTGCCGGCGGCATCGCACATGATGAGCCGATCGCCATCTCCGTCCAGCGCCAGCCCCAGGTCCGCGCCCTGCTCCGCAACCGCCTGCGAGAGCGCCTGCGGCCGGGTGGCGCCGCAGTCCTGGTTGATGTTCAGACCGTCGGGCTGGTTGCCGATGGCGGTGACGTCCGCGCCGAGCTCGTGGAAGACGTGCGGCGCGACGTGATAGCTGGCGCCGTGAGCGCAGTCCACCACCAGCTTCATGCCGCGCAGGTCCAGGTCGGTGGGAAACGTGCTCTTGCAGAACTCGATGTAGCGGCCAGGGGCGTCGTTGAGCCGCCGCGCCTTGCCGAGCTGGGCGGATGGCGCCGTCACGATGGGGTCTGCCAGACGCGCTTCGATCTCCTGCTCGGTGGCATCGGGCAGCTTGTCCCCGGCCGCGGAGAAGAACTTGATGCCGTTGTCCTCGAACGGGTTGTGCGAGGCGCTGATGACGATCCCGGCGGACAGGCGCAGAGCGCGGGTGAGATAGGCGATTGCCGGGGTCGGCATGGGCCCGGACAGATAGATGTCCACTCCAGCGGCGGACAACCCTGCCTGCAGGGCCGATTCAAGCATGTAGCCGGAGATGCGTGTGTCTTTGCCGATCAGGACCGCCGGTGGCTCACCGCCAGCAGGGCGACGGTCCACGCCCGCCAGGACTTTGCCCGCCGCGTAACCCAGATGCATCACCAGCTCCGGGGTGATAGGCGGCTCGCCCACCTTGCCGCGTACGCCGTCGGTACCGAAATATTGTCTGCTCATTGCGATGGCTTTCTTTTGTCGATTTGAATTCCGGATGAACAGGTGTCACCCGTTCACGGCACGCAGGACCAGCAACGCGTCGCGCGTGGCAGCCACGTCGTGGACCCGCACGATCGCAGCGCCGCGCTCCACCGCCAGCAGCGCGGCGGCGAGACTCGCCGCCAGGCGATCCTCGCTGCCGCGGCCGGTGATCGTGCCCAAGGTGGACTTGCGGGAGAGGCCCGCCAGCACCGCGACGCCTAGCTCGCGCAAAGCACCCAGACCGCGCAGCAGCGCGAGATTGTGCTGCCCGCTCTTTCCAAAGCCGAACCCGGGATCGATCACGAGCCGCTCACGCCCGATGCCGGCCGCTTCGCAGGCGTCGATGCGCTGCGCCAGGAACGCCCTCACCTCCGCCACGACGTCATCGTAGTGCGGGGCGGTCTGCATCGTGCGCGGCTCGCCCTGCATGTGCATCAGGCACAGGCCGCACGTCGTGCCCCGTACCGCATCGAGCGCACCCGGCGCGCGCAGCGCGTTGACGTCGTTGATCATCGACGCGCCCTCACTCAGAACGGCGCGCATGACTTCGGGCTTGAGCGTGTCCACTGAAACCGGCACCGGCAGGTCGCGAGCCGCCTTCAGCACCGGCAGCACGCGTGCCAGCTCCTGCTGCCGCCGGCACGGGCTGCGCACCGGGACGCGTGGACTCGCCGCCGATGTCGAGGATGTCGGCCCCCTCCTCGACCAGGCGGCCGGCATGCTCGATCGCGCGGGCAGAGTCGAGGAACTGGCCGCCGTCTGAGAAGGAGTCAGGGGTAACGTTGACGATCCCCATGATGAGCGGCCGCTTCAGCGGCAGCGTGTAGCGCCCGCACACCAGCGCGCGCGGGGCACCGGTGAACAGCTCCGGGGCAGGAATTGCTGACATACCCGCGCGATTCTACGCCTGCAGGCTGGAGTCGACGGTCAACTAAAGCTTAAATCTCGGCGGACGGCGAACCACGCTTTCAACCCCACACCGCCCCGCCGGCTTCGCCGGCACCCCGCCTCGTGAGAGGCGGGGAGAAGAAGAACTCCCCTCCTGCCTGAGGAGGGGTGCCCCCGCAGGGGGCGGGGTGGTGGGAGCCTGCCAAACCACCCCGTCGCTTCGCGCCACCCCTCCTTCGGAAGGAGGGGACCTGCTGCCCCCGCCTACTTCGCCTCTGCTGGCGTGCCGCTGGGAGCGGGAGCGCTCGGACCGCTGTCCCGCGGCGGCGGCGCGACGCTCGGCGCCGGCTTGGGCGGACGCGGCGGGCGCCCGGCCATGATGTCGTTGATCTGATCGGCGTCGATCGTCTCCCAGTCGAGCAGCGCATGGGCCATGATTTCGACCTTGTCCCGGTTTTCTTCGATCAACTTGCGGGCGAGGCGGTACTGCTGGTCGATGATGTGCCGGATCTCGGCGTCGACCTGCTGCATGGTGGCTTCCGAGACGTTCTTGTGGGTGGTGATCGAGCGGCCGAGGAATACCTCCCCCTCGTTCTCGCCGTACACCATCGGGCCGAGCTTGTCGGACATGCCCCACTGCGTGACCATGCGCCGCGCCATCTCGGTGGCGCGCTCGAAGTCGTTGGAGGCGCCGGTGGTCATCTGACCCATGAACACCTCCTCGGCAATGCGGCCGCCGAACAGCACGGAGATGTTCTGCAGCAGCTGCTCGCGGTCCATGCTGTAGCGGTCCTGCTCGGGCAGCTGCATGGTCACGCCCAGCGCGCGGCCGCGCGGGATGATCGTGACCTTGTGCACCGGATCGGTCTTGGGGCTGAGCTTGGCCACCACCGCGTGCCCGGACTCGTGGTAAGCGGTGTTCTTGCGCTCATGCTCGGGCATGACGATGGAGCGCCGCTCGGCACCCATGATGATCTTGTCCTTGGCGCGCTCGAAGTCGTCCATCTCCACCAGGCGCTTGTTGCCGCGGGCGGCGAACAGCGCCGCCTCGTTCACCAGGTTGGCGAGATCGGCGCCGGAGAATCCCGGCGTGCCGCGGGCGATCACGTCGGCACGCACATCGGGCGCCACCGGCACCTTGCGCATGTGCACGTTGAGGATCTGCTCGCGGCCGCGGATGTCGGGCAGCGGCACCACCACCTGGCGATCGAAACGGCCGGGCCGCAGCAGGGCCGGATCGAGCACGTCGGGGCGGTTGGTGGCGGCAATCACGATCACGCCGGAGTTGCCCTCGAACCCGTCCATCTCCACCAGGAGCTGGTTCAATGTCTGCTCGCGTTCGTCGTTGCCGCCGCCCAGGCCGGCGCCGCGCTGGCGGCCGACCGCGTCGATCTCGTCGATGAACACGATGCAGGGTGCGTGCTTCTTGGCCTGGTCGAACATGTCGCGCACGCGCGCCGCGCCCACGCCGACGAACATCTCGACGAAATCCGAGCCGGAGATGCTGAAGAAGGGAACCTTGGCCTCGCCGGCGATGGCCTTCGCCAGCAGCGTCTTGCCGGTGCCGGGGCTGCCCACCATCAGCACGCCGCGCGGAATGCGCCCGCCCAGCTTCTGGAACTTGCCGGGATCGCGCAGAAACTCGACCAGCTCGCGCACCTCTTCCTTGGCTTCCTCGCAGCCGGCCACGTCGGCGAAGGTGACGGTGTTGTTGCTCTCGTCGAGCATGCGCGCACGGCTCTTGCCGAACGAGAAGGCGCCGCCGCGCCCGCCGCCCTGCATCTGGCGCATGAAGAAAATCCACACGCCGATCAGCAGCAGCATCGGGAACCACGACACGAAGATGTTCATCAGCAGCGAGGGCTCTTCTTCCGGCTTGGCCTCGATGATCACGCCGGCCTTGAGCAGGTCGCTCACCAGCCACGGGTCCGACGGCGAATAGGTGCTGAACTTCTCGCCGGTGCTCTTCACACCCTTGAGCACCCGTCCCTCGATGGTGACTTTGGCGACGTGGCCCTGCTTGACCTCTTCGATGAACTGGGAGTAGTCCATCGACTTCTGCGGCGCCTGGCGCGCGCTGAATTGGTTGAACACTGTCATCAGCACCAGCGCGATGACGAGCCAGATGGCGACGTTCTTGATGAGATTGTTCAAAGCTGCTCCAAGATTGCCCTGACCCCGGATTGTTGCCGTGACCCCGGGGCTCGGGGGTTGTTGCCTGCGACGCTGCATTGTAGGCCGTTGCCTCCGGCCTGTCAGTCCGAGGTCTCGTGCCCGCGTGTTAAATCGCTGCGAATCAAATCCTTGGCCAACAGATAGATCTCGCTGCTGCGGCTGCGCGAAGCCGCGGGCTTGCGCGTGAGCAGTTGGCGAAAGTGCTTGCGCAATTGCTCCCGCAGCTCGGTGTAACCCTCGCCCTGAAACCCTTTGACCAGAAAATATCCTCCCGGTTTCAGGGACTTGACCGCAAACTCCAGGGCCAGCTCGGCAAGATGCGCCGCGCGGGCTTGATCTACCATGCCGATGCCAGAGATGTTGGGGGCCATGTCGCTCACTACAAGGTCCACCTGCTGCCCCGCCAGCGCAGATTCCAACGCCCGCAGCGTCGCGTCTTCGCGAAAGTCGCCTTGGATGAAGGTCACACCGGGCACCGGTTGCATGGCCAGGATATCGACCGCGATGACACGACCTTTCGACCCGGCGAGTTCGGCCGCGACCTGCGACCAGCCGCCCGGCGCCGCGCCCAGATCCACGACGGTCATACCGGGCCGGATCAGACGGTCTTGCCGCGCGAGCTCGAGCAGCTTGTAGGCCGCGCGCGAGCGATAGCCCTCCTGCCTCGCCTGCCGCACGTAGCGGTCGGTGACGTGCTCGTGCAGCCAAGCTTTACTGGATTTGCTCAAAGCGGGCTTTACTGGACTTGCTCAAAGCGGGTCTGTGCTGGATTTGCTCAACGCGGCGGCGGCTGGATGGGATTCTCCCGGTACAGCACGAGGATTTTGCCGATGTGCTGCACGGGGCTGGCGTCGACCGCGGCGCAGATCTTCGCCAGCAACTCTTCACGAGCCGCACGATCGTCGCTGTCGACCTTCACCTTGATCAGTTCGTGGCTCTTGAGGCCGGCATCGATCGCCTGCAGTACCGCATCGGTCAGCCCCTTGTCCCCGACCATCACCATCGGGTGCAGCTTGTGCGCGTGAGCCTTGAGCCGCCGGCGCTCGGCGGGAGAGAGCTCGATCATGGGCAGCGGCGCACGAGCCGGGGTCACCACGCTTCAAAGCTGGGCCACGATTTCAACCTCGGGGGCACTACCGCTTCAAAGGTAACGCACGTCCAGGATCTCGTACGACTTCAACCCGCCAGGCGCCTGCACCTCGGCCACGTCGCCGGAGTACTTGCCGATCAGCGCGCGGGCGATCGGCGAGCTGACCGAGATCTTGCTCTGCTTGATGTCGGCTTCGTCGTCGCCGACGATCTGGTAGGTGACCTTTTCTTCACTGTCGAGATCCTGCAGCTCGACGGTCGAGCCGAACACGCAGCGGCCGTCGCCGTCGATGTGAGCCGGATCGATCACCTGGGCATTGGCAAGCTTGCTCTCGAGCTCGGCGATGCGCCCCTCGATGAAGCCCTGGCGCTCCTTGGCGGCCTCGTACTCGGCGTTCTCGGAGAGGTCGCCGTGCGAGCGCGCCTCCTGGATCGCCAGGATCACGCTCGGGCGCTCGACTGTCTTCAGCTGCTGCAGCTCGGTGCGCAGCATCTGCGCGCCCGCCGTAGTCAACGGAACCTTTCTCATGCTGGTGTCCCCTGGTTCGGAATTTGTGAGGGACTAGGGACTAGGGGCTAGGGGCTAACAAGCCAAGGGCGCGGCAACGCCGCTCAACGCCCCCTAGCCCCTAGCCCCTAGATCCTAGCCCCTAGCTCGGCGCGATTGTACGTCAGGCCCTCAGCGCCGCGCCCGTCTGCGCCGAGTCCAGCGACCTGTGCAGCGCCTGCACCGAGTAGACGCGCAGCTCCTGCATGTGCTGGATGCCCGCGCACGCGGCGCGCGCACCGGCCACGGTGGTGAAATAGGTCACCCGCCCCTGCAGCGCGGAGCGCCGGATCGAGTAGGAGTCCTGGATCGACCCGCGACGCTCGTCGGTGGTGTTGACGATCATCGCAATCTCGCCGTTCTTGATCATATCGACGATGTGCGGGCGGCCCTCGGCGACTTTGTTCACCGCGGTGACCTCGATGCCGCTGTCGGCCAGGCAGCTCGCCGTCCCGCGCGTCGCGTACAGGATGAACCCGAGGCTGCGCAGGGTGCGCGCGATCTCGACCACTTTCGGCTTGTCGGCGTTGCGCACGCTGATGAACACCTTGCCGGCGCTGGGCAGCCGGACCCCGGCCGCCAGCTGCGACTTCACGAACGCCTCCGCGAAGGTCTCGCCCACGCCCATCACCTCGCCGGTGGATTTCATTTCCGGGCCCAGAATGGTGTCCACTCCAGGAAACTTGAGGAACGGGAACACCGCCTCCTTCACCGAGAAGTACGGCGGAACGATCTCGCGTGTGACGCCTTGACGCGCAAGACTGCGGCCCACCATGCAGCGGGCCGCGATCTTCGCGAGCGCAAGCCCGGTCGCCTTGGAGACGTATGGCACGGTACGGGACGCGCGCGGGTTGACTTCCAGGACGAACACCACGTCGTTCTGGATCGCGTACTGCACATTCATCAGTCCGACCACGTTCAACCCGTGCGCCAGCGCCGCGGTCTGGCGCCGCAGCTCGGCCTGCAGCCCGGGCGACAGGCTGAAGGGCGGCAGCGAGCAGGCCGAGTCGCCGGAGTGCACGCCGGCCTGCTCGATGTGCTCCATGATGCCGCCGATGAACACCTGCTCGCCGTCGCAGATCGCGTCCACGTCCACTTCGATGGCGTCGTTCAGGAAGCGGTCGATCAGCACCGGCGAATCGTTGGACACCTTCACCGCCTCGCGCATGTAGCGCTCGAGGTCGGACTGCTGGTGCACGATCTCCATGGCGCGGCCACCCAGCACATAGCTCGGCCGCACCACCACCGGGTAGCCGATCTCCTGAGCGAGCGCGACCGCCGAGTCGGCATCGCGCGCCGTGCGGTTGGGCGGTTGCTTGAGGCCCAGCTCATGCAACAGCTGCTGGAAGCGCTCGCGGTCCTCCGCGCAGTCGATCATGTCGGGCGTGGTGCCGATGATCGGTACGCCATTGGCTTCCAGGTCGCGCGCGAGCTTGAGCGGCGTCTGGCCGCCGTACTGCACGATCACGCCCATGGGCTTCTCCAGCGCCACGATCTCGAGCACATCCTCCAGGGTCAGCGGCTCGAAGTACAGACGGTCGGAAGTGTCGTAGTCGGTGGACACCGTCTCCGGGTTGCAGTTGACCATGATGGTCTCGAAGCCCGTCCTCGCGCAGGCTGAGCGCCGCGTGCACGCAGCAGTAATCGAACTCGATGCCCTGGCCGATGCGGTTGGGGCCCCCGCCCAGCACCATGATCTTGTCGCGGCCGGTCGGGCGGGCTTCGCACTCCTCCTCGTAGGTGGAGTACATGTAGGCAGTGCGCGTATCGAATTCGGCGGCGCATGTGTCCACCCGCTTGAACACCGGCCGCACACCCAGGCTCCAGCGCCGCTCCCGCACCTTATCTTGTGCGGTCCCCAGCAGCTTGGCCAGGCGTCGATCGGAGAAGCCGCTGCGTTTGAGCTTGCGCAACGCGGTGCCGTCGATATCCGCGAGGCGGCGTCCGCTCAGAGCGCGTTCCTGGGCAACGATGTCCTCGATCTGCACCAAAAACCAGGGATCGATGCGTGTGAGGCCATGCACCTCAGCCAGGGTCATGCCCACGCGGAAGGCATCGGCCACGAACCACAGCCGGTCGGGGCCGGGATGCACGAGCTCGCGCTCGATCAGATCGCGCTCGGTGGTGCGCTCGTCGAAGCCGTCTACTCCGGTTTCGAGACCGCGCAAGGCCTTCTGCACCGACTCCTGGAAGGTGCGCCCCATGGCCATCACTTCACCGACCGATTTCATCTGGGTGGTGAGATGCTGGTCGGCCTGCGGGAACTTCTCGAACGCGAAGCGCGGGACCTTGGTGACGACGTAGTCGATGGTCGGCTCGAACGAGGCCGGAGTGGCGCCACCCGTGATGTCGTTGCGCAGCTCATCCAGCGTGTAGCCGACGGCAAGCTTGGCCGCGACCTTGGCGATGGGGAACCCGGTGGCCTTGGAGGCCAGCGCCGAGGAGCGGGAGACCCGCGGGTTCATCTCGATCACCACCATGCGCCCATCCTGCGGGTTGATGGCGAACTGGACGTTGGACCCGCCCGTATCGACCCCGATCTCGCGCAGCACCGCGATCGAGGCGTCGCGCATGATCTGGTATTCCTTGTCGGTCAGCGTCTGCGCCGGGGCCACGGTGATGGAGTCGCCGGTGTGCACGCCCATCGGGTCGAGGTTCTCGATCGAGCACACGATGATGCAGTTGTCCTTGCGGTCCCGCACCACCTCCATCTCGAACTCTTTCCAGCCGATCACCGACTCCTCGACCAGCAGCTCGTGCGTGGGCGAGGCCTCGAAGCCGCGCTCGCAGATGGTGAGGAACTCCTCGCGGTTGTAGGCGATGCCGCCGCCGCTGCCGCCCAGCGTGAAGGACGGCCGCAGGACGACGGGGAAGCCGAGCGCCGCCTGCACCTGCATCGCTTCGTCGATGCTGTGCGCCAGCGCGGAGTGCGGGCTGGCCAGGCCGATGCGTGTCATCGCGGCCTTGAACTTCTCGCGGTCTTCCGCTTTGTCGATGGCCTCGCGGCTCGCTCCGATCATCTCCACGCCGTGGGCCTGCAGCACGCCGTGCCTGGCCAGGTCGAGCGCGCAGTTCAGGCCGGTCTGACCGCCCATGGTGGGCAGCAGCGCGTCGGGCTTCTCCAGCGCGATCATCTTCTCCACCATCTGCCAGGTGATCGGCTCGATGTAAGTCGCATCCGCCAGCTCCGGGTCGGTCATGATGGTGGCCGGGTTGGAATTGACCAGCACGACGCGGTAGCCCTCCTCCTTCAGCGCTTTGCAGGCCTGCGCACCCGAGTAATCGAACTCGCAGGCCTGCCCGATCACGATCGGGCCGGCGCCGATGATGAGGATGGTGTGGATGTCGGTGCGTTTGGGCATGTTGAGCCGCAGGTGATCAGTGATAGGTGATCAGTGATCGGTGCGAAGGTTTGCTGATTACCGATCACTGATCACAGATCACTGCCCTTACCGGTGTTGCTTCTCCATCAATCCAATGAACCGATCGAACAGGTAGTCCACATCATGCGGCCCCGGGCTCGCCTCGGGGTGGCCCTGGAAGCAGAATGCGGGGCGGTCGGTGCGGGCGAAGCCCTGCAACGTTCCGTCGAACAGCGAGCGATGCGTGACTCGGCAGTTTTGCGGCAGGCTGTCGGCGTCCACCGCGAAGCCGTGGTTCTGGCTGGTGATCATGACCCGGCCGCTGTCGAGGTCCTGCACCGGATGGTTGGCGCCGTGGTGGCCGAACTTCATCTTCAGTGTGCGCGCGCCGCTGGCGAGGCCGAGCAGTTGATGGCCGAGGCAGATGCCGAAGGTCGGGACGCCGACGTCCACCAGCTTGCGGATGGCGCGGATGGCGTAGTCGCAGGGCTCGGGATCGCCCGGCCCGTTGGACAAGAACACGCCGTCGGGCTTGACCGCGAGGGCATCCTGCGCCGTCGCCTGCGCGGGCAACACCGTCAATCGGCAGCCCCGCGAGGCCAGCTTGCGCATGATGTTGCGCTTGATCCCATAGTCGAAAGCCACGACGTGCAGACGCGTGCGCTCCTGGCGGCCGTAGCCCGAGCCGAGCCGCCACTCCGATTCGTCCCAGCTGTAGGCTGTCTTGCAGCTGACCACTTTCGCCAGATCCATCCCGGCCAATCCCGGGAAGCCGCGCGCCCGTTCTACCGCATCCGCGGGCTCCGTCGGCGCCGGCCATCAGGCAGCCGTTCTGCGCACCCTTCTCGCGCAGGATGCGCGTGAGCTTGCGGGTGTCGATGCCGGCGATGGCAACCACATTCTGCTCGAGCAGGTAGGCAGACAGGTCTTGCGCTGCAACGCCAGCTGCTCGCCAGCAACGGCAGGTCGCGGATCACCAGGCCGGCGGCGTGCACACGCTCGGCCTCCACGTCCTCCGGGTTGACGCCGGTGTTGCCGATGTGCGGATAAGTCAGCGTGACGATCTGCCGGCAATACGAAGGATCGGTGAGGATCTCCTGGTAGCCGGTCATGGCCGTGTTGAACACGACCTCGCCCACCGCGGCGCCGAGGGCGCCGATCGACTCGCCGCGAAACACTGTCCCGTCCGCTAGCGCGAGCAGGGCAGGTGGACGGACTGACACGGCGGGGCTCCTAGGACGGCAGACGTAGAAAAGCGGGAAGTCTCAAGCGCTTCCCGCTCTCGTTAACAGGGCATTATACGACAAGAATCAGGCGCTAGGATCTAGGGACTAGGGGCTAGGGGGATTGAGAAGAGCCTGTTTCAGAACCCCCTAGTCCCTAGCCCCTAGATCCTAGCCCCTGTCTTTAGATTCCCAGCACGTCCTGCATGTCGTACAGCCCGCGCGTCTTGCCGGCGAGGAAGCGCGCTGCACGCAGCGCGCCGTAGGCGAAGGTGGCGCGGCTGCTGGCCTTGTGCGTGATCTCGATACGCTCGCCGATGCCCGCGAACAGCGCGGTATGGTCCCCGACGATGTCGCCACCCCGCACGGTCGCGAAGCCGATGGTGGTGGGCGCCCGCTCTCCGGTCACGCCCTCGCGCCCATATACCGCCACCTGCTCGAGGTCGCGCCCGAGCGCGCCGGCGATGACTTCGCCCATGCGCAGGGCAGTGCCGGAGGGCGCATCGACCTTGTGGCGGTGATGGGCTTCGATGATCTCGATGTCATAGCCCTCGGCGAGTACCCGCGCAGCGGTATCGAGCAGCTTCAGAACCACGTTCACGCCCACGCTCATGTTCGGCGCCATCACCACGGCGATGCGACCGGCAGCGTCGGCCACCTTCGCTTTCTGCTCGGCGCTCATTCCAGTCGTGCCGATCACCATGTTCACACCAAGCGCCGCGCACACCTCCAGATGGCGCAATGTGCCCTCGGGACGGGTGAAATCCACCAGCGCGTGCGCACCGGCCAGCGCCGCATGCAGGTCCGCGGTGATCTTGACCCCGCAGGGCGAGCCCACCAGCTCCCCGGCGTCCTTGCCGAGGAAGGGGCTGTCGTCGCGCTCGAGGGCGGCGTGCAGCTGCTGCTCCGCGGACTGAAACACGGCCTCGAGCAGGGCGCGCCCCATCCGGCCGGCGCTGCCCGCGACGCTAATACGCTGCAGGCTCACGGTGCCGCTCACTGCCCCTGCCCCCGCCCCGGCAGGACGGGTGACCTGGACGGAGGCAACCTGACCGGCTCAGGCGGCTTGGGCGCTGCGACGGGCGGCGCCGGTTCGACCACCGGGAAGGGAGTACCCGCCGGGTCCTGCGGTGCGGCAGCGCCGGCCCGCGCCGGAGCCGATGCAGCAGCGGCCATCTCGGCTGCAGTCGGCGCGACTGCCGCGTCGGCGTAGGCGCGCTTGAGCTTGTCGTCCTCGAAATAGAGCGTCAGACGCCGCACGTCTTTGATGCGGCCGCGCGGACGGACGTAGTACAGATAGTCCCAGCGGTTGGGATTGAACGGATCGGCGATCAGCGGTGTCCCAAGAATGAAGCGCACCTGTGCCCGGGTCATGCCCGGCTTGAGCTTGGCAATCGTCTCACGCTCGAGGTAGTTGCCCTGCTGCACATCGATGCGGTACGGCATCAGAAAGCAGCCTGACAGCAGCAGGCATGTGCAGATCGAGGCGGCGAGGCGAAAGCTCATGGGTCTCCACGACCAGGCGGCCGGCGCGTGCGCGGAGGCGCTCGCGTTTCCAAAACCGGGGCGAAGCCGCTATGATACCGGGCACTCCCCTACCTCTGTCAGGGTCGCAATGACCACTCCCCACGATCTCAAGACCATCGGGCTGAAGGCCACGCTCCCGCGGCTCAAGATCCTCGACCTGTTCGAGCACAGCGAAGTACGCCACCTCACCGCGGAGGACGTCTACAAGATGCTGCTCAAGGAGGGCATGGACATCGGGCTGGCGACAATCTATCGCGTGCTCACCCAGTTCGAGCAGGCGGGCCTGCTCATGCGCCATCATTTCGAATCCGGCAAGGCGGTGTTCGAGTTGAACGAGGGTGGACACCACGACCACCTGGTGTGCGTTCAATGCGGGCACGTGGAAGAGTTCTACGACGCCGAGATCGAAAAGCGCCAGGTCAAGGTCGCCAAGGACCGCGGCTTCCTCATCCAGGAGCACTCGTTGCAGATCTATGCCACGTGCTCCAAACCCGACTGCCCGCACCGGCCTAGGACCTAAGACGCTCGCCTCGAGGCTAAGGCCTGAACCTCACCGCAAAGGCGCGAAGGCGCAAAGACGCCGACACCAGAAATCTGGTGAATGTGTGCGTCCAGCGGCTGACCGTCCAAGTTTCCTGCGCAGTATCACGGCCACTAGCCGCGGGACATCGGACGTGCGCGCCTGCGTACCGGAATCCAGTTGTCCGCGTGGTTTTCCTTTGCGTGCCGTTCTTTGCGTCTTTGCGCCTTTGCGGTCATCGGGTTTGCGGGTTTAGAGCTTGACGCCCAGCATCTCGGCCGCGTGTCGCCGGGTCGTCTCGGTGATCTTCACTCCGCCCAGCATGCGGGCGAGTTCCTCGCACGCGCTCCGTGCGCTCCAGCGGCTGCACGTGGCTGCGCACCTTGCCGGCCACGTCGGACTTGCTCACCTGCCATTGCCGGTCGGCCGCCGCCGCGACCTGGGGCAGGTGCGTGATGCACATGACCTGGTGGCTGCGCCCCAGCTGTCTTGAGCATCCTGCCTACGATCTCGGCCACCCTGCCGCCGATGCCGGCGTCCACCTCGTCGAACACCAGGGTTGGCACTTCCGCCACCGCGCTGGCGACAGTCTGAATCGCCAGGCTCACTCGCGACAACTCCCCGCCCGATGCAACCTTGGCCAGCGGGCGCAGCGCAGTACCTGGGTTCGCCGCGACCAGAAACTCGACACGCTCCGAGCCCTCCGCGCTTCCCGCCTCGATCGGTGTCAATGCGACTTCGAAACGTCCACCGGCCATGGCCAGCCCCTGCATCTGCTCGGTCACGCGAGCACCGAGCTCTCCGGCCGCGCGCATACGCTCGCGCGAGAGCGCCTGCGCCGGACCGCTGGTACGCCTGCGCGGCCACCCGCTCGCGCCGCTCCAGCTCCTCCGCGCTCGCCTCATCAGGCATCGACGCCAATCGCTGAGCGAGCGCGGCAAGCGTCTCGGGTAACTGCTCGGGCGCAACCCGGTATTTTCGTGACGTCGTGTGCACCGCCTCGAGCCGCTGCTCGACCTCCTGCAGGCGACGGGGATCCAGGTCGATGCCCGCGTGGTAGTGGCGCAGACCGTACACGGCCTCCTGGATCTGGATCTGCGCCGGCTCGAGGACTTCGAGGCTCTCCGTGAGCCTGGGATCGTACTCGGCGGCCGCGCGCAGCCGCGAGACGACAGCTCCGACGACGGCAAGCGCGGCGGCTTCGCCTTCGGACAAAGCCTCGAGCGCGTGCTCGACGGCCTCCTGCAGGCTCGCCGCGTGGCTCAAGCGACGATGATCCGCCTGCAGCGTGTCCCACTCCGCAGCTGAGAACGCCAGCCGGGACAGCTCTTGCACCTGCCACTGTAGTTGCTCGCGCTCGGCCGCCAGCGCCTGTGCGTTGCTCTGCGACGCCTCGCGGCGGCGCCGCGCGTCCAGCCATTCCCTCCAGGCACGTGCGACCTCGCGCGCCAGCTCGCTGGCGCCTGCATAGGCGTCGAGCAGATCGCGCTGGGCCGCCGGGCGCAGCAGGGACTGGTGCTCGTGCTGCCCATGGATGTCGATCAGGATCTCGCCCAGTTCCTTGACCTGCGCAAGCGTTGCGGGCCGACCGTTGACGTACGCGCGCGAGCGGCCAGTTGCTTCCAGGACTCGGCGCAGCACGCACACCCCGGTCTCGTCGGCGAGGTCGCTGGCCTCGAGCCAGGCCTGCGCCCGCGCCGCCGGCTCGAGGGAGAACTCGGCACCGATCTCGGCCCGTCCGCAGCCTTCCCGCACCAGGCCGGGGTCGCTGCGCTCGCCGAGGACCAGCCCGAGCGCGTCGACGAGAATGGACTTGCCCGCGCCGGTCTCGCCGGTGAGCACGGTGAAGCCTTCCTGGAACTCGAGGTCCAGGCGGTCCACGATCACGAAGTCGCGAATGCTCAGGGTTCTTAACACCGCTGCCTCGGGCGGGGATCGGAGCCTGTCAGCAGCCCGTCACAGGGCTTCGCTCCAATGCAGCTTCTCCCGCAGCATGTGGTAATAGCTGTGGGCGCGCGGGTGGAGCAGGCGGATGCTGCGCGGGAAGCGCCGTACGATGATGCGATCGCCCGGCCGCAGCTCGCAGTGCGAGTGGCTGTCGAAGTGCACGCGCGCGTCGGCGCAGCGGTGCATGAGGATCTCGATCTGCGCATCGCTGGAGATCGTGATCGGCCGGTTGGACAGCGTGTGCGGGCATACCGGGACGATGCCGAACACCGACAGCGCAGGATGCAGGATGGGGCCGCCTGCCGACAGCGCGTACGCAGTCGAGCCCGTCGGAGTCGTTACGATCAGGCCGTCGGCACGCAGGTTGTAGACGAACATGCCGTCGATGCGCACCTCCAGCTCGATCAGCCCGCCGTCGGCGCCCTTGGCGATACTGGTGTCGTTGAACGCCCGCACGTCGAACAGGCGCTGGTCGCCCCGCCACACCTCGGAGGCGAGCAGCAGCCGCGACTCGGTGACGTACTCGCCGTCGAGGATCGCGCCAATCGTGTCGAGCATGGTCTCCAGCGACAGGTCAGTGAGGAAGCCCAGCCGGCCCTGATTAACGCCGACCAGCGCGACGTCGAAGGGCGCCAGCGTGCGCGCGATGTTGAGCATGGTGCCGTCGCCGCCGATCACGATCGCCAGATCGGCAAGCTCACCGGCGCGCTCCAGCGGCATGACTTCGAGATCGTTGCGGGCGACGTGCGCCGCGGTGATGGGGTCGAGCAGCACGCGCACGCCGCGCGATTCCAGGTAGGCTGCCAGACGCAGCAGGGGTGCGCCGATCTCGGGGCTCTTGTACTTCCCGATCAACGCAATGATCTTGAACTCGGCCGTCATGCCTGCATTAAAGCATAAAGGAGCAAGGGGCTAGGGATTAGGGGCCAGGGGCTAGGGCTAGGGCCAGGGACTGCGTCAGCACCGGGCAATTGTCACAGCTTCGTTGCTCTGGCAGCACTGTCGGTACGCGTGTGCTGCGCGGCGGAGCCGCCCTCATCACGTCCCTAGCCCCTAGCCCCTGGCCCCTAGTAGAATAGGAACGGATGCTCAACGAACGCGCACAACTTCTGCTCAAGATCCTGGTCGAGCGCTACATCGCCGAAGGCCAGCCGGTCGGCTCGCGCACGCTCTCGCGCTACTCTGGCCTGGAACTGTCGCCAGCCAGCATCCGCAACGTGATGGCGGATCTCGAAGAGATGGGGATGGTGGCGAGCCCGCACACCTCCGCGGGGCGCATCCCCACCCCGCGCGGTTATCGGTTCTTCGTCGACACGCTGCTCACCATCAAGCCGCTGGACCGCGCCGAGATCAATCAGCTCGAAGGCCAGCTGCAGAGCGATCAGACGCAACGCATGCTGCAGTCGGCTTCGCACATCCTCGCCGACCTGACCCGCTTCGCCGGGGTGGTCATGACGCCGCGACGGCGTTCCACCGTGCTGCGCCACGTCGAGTTCCTGCGCCTGGCCGACAAGCGCATCCTGCTGATCCTGGTCACGCCCGACGGAGACGTGCAGAACCGCATCCTGCTCACCGATCGCGCCTATTCGCCCTCGGAGCTGATCGAGGCGGCTAATTTCATCAACCAGAACTTCGCCGGCTTGACCTTCGACGAGGTGAAGGACCGCCTGCGCTCGGAGCTCAAGCAGTTGCGCGACGACATGACCCAGCTCCTGACCAAGGCAGTGGAAGCGGGCACCGAAGCGAGTACAGGACCGTCGGAAGACTACGTGCTGACCGGCGAGCACAACTTGCTGCACGTACACGACCTGTCGTCCAACGTGGCCAGCCTGCGGCGGTTGTTCGACCTGTTCGAGCAACGCACCTCGCTGCTGCAGCTGCTGGAGATGGGCAGCAAGGCGCACGGGGTACAGATCTACATCGGCGGAGAGTCGGGCCTGGTGCCTCTGGACGAGTGCAGCGTGGTCACCGCCCCCTACGAGGTGGAGGGCGAGGTGCTCGGCACGGTCGGGGTCATCGGCCCTACCCGCATGGCCTACGAGCGCGTCATCCCCATCGTGGAGATCACCGCCAAGCTGCTGTCGATGGCGATGGCGCAGCGGGTGCGGGCGCTGGAGTGAGGGTACTAGGGACTAGCGGCTAGGGATTGGGCGAATGGGTCGCAGAGTGACGCGGGCCTCGCGCCCAGTGGGTTCTACAGATAGGCGCGGGATCGTGGCTCAACGTCCCTCGCGCCCAGCCCCTAGTCCCTAGCCCCTCACAGGCCCCTAGTCCCTAGCGCCTCTCCAGTCTCAGTGCAATGCGCTACCTCCCCGAACCGCCCCACGACCACGGCGCGGTCGCGAAGATCGGCATCCTCCTGGTCAACCTCGGCACGCCGCAGGCGCCCACCGCCGCAGCGCTGCGGCCGTATCTGAAACACTTCCTGTGGGATCCGCGCCTGGTCGAGATTCCGCGAGCACTCTGGTGGCTGATCCTGCACGGAATCGTGCTGAACACGCGCCCGCGCAAGTCGGCCGAGAAGTACGCCAAGATCTGGACCACTGAGGGCTCCCCGTTGAGGGTGCATACCGAGCGGCAGGCCAATCTGCTGCGCGGCTGTCTGGGCGCAAAGACCCCTCATCCTCTGGTAGTGGGCTGGGCCATGCGTTACGGCGCCCCTCCAGTCGATGCGGAGCTGGCGCGGCTCAAAGCCCAGGGTTGCCGGCGCGTGCTGGTCGTGCCTCTTTATCCGCAGTATGCCGCCGCCTCGACCGGGAGCGCGTTCGATGCCGTGTTCGAAGCAGCCTCCCGGATGCGCAATGTGCCGGAGTTGCGCCTGGTGAAGCACTTCCACGACCATCCCGGCTACATCGAGGCGCTGGCCCAGAGCGTCCGGGAGTACTGGACTACCCACGGCCGCGCGGACCAGCTGGTCATGAGCTTCCACGGTGTACCGCGCTTTACGCTGGAGCGTGGCGACCCCTACCACTGCGAGTGCCAGAAGACCGGCCGCCTGCTGGCAGAGGCGCTCTCACTCAAGCCCGAGCAGTACGTCATCACCTTCCAGTCCCGCTTCGGGCGCGCCGAATGGCTCAAGCCCTACACGCAGGAGACGGTCGAAGCGCTCGGGCGCAGGAAAATGCGGCGCGTCGACGTGATCTGTCCCGGCTTCGTATCGGACTGCCTGGAGACCCTGGAAGAGATCGCGATCGAGAACAAGGCGGCATTCCTGAGCGCCGGCGGCGGCGAATTCCACTACATCCCCTGCTTGAACGAGCGGCCGATGTGGATCGAGGCGTTGGCCGCCATCTGCCTCGCGCACTTGCAGGGTTGGGCAGAACCTGCCGAGGTGCAGTCCGGCACCGCTGCGGACGTAGCCGCTTCGCGCCAGCGCGCCCTCGCCCTCGGCGCGCTCACGCTGAACGCTGCGGCGCAGATTGACAGGCCTCCTTCAGAGAGTAGGCGCTCACCTAGACCGCGGCTTGCGGCAGTTTGTCGCGAGCCGCTTGAAATGGCCGAGCCGCAACCCCATTCTGCAGAGGGTCAAGCGAGGAGACCTTCACCGATGGCAGACCACGACCCCAGCCTGACCGCTCCACAGCCCGGATCGCCGGAGCAGGTCATCGATCCGGATCGGCAAGCGAGCGGAAGAGCGGCTCGAGACGATGCCCAGCCTGCAGGAGATGATCCGCAAGCTCGAGCTGCAGGCGCAGGAGCACTACGACGCGTGGCTGCGCGCCAAGGCGGAAGCCGACAACATCCGCAAGCGCGCTCAGGCTGACGTCGCCAACGCTCACAAGTACGCGGTGGAAGGCTTCGCGACCCAGCTGCTGCCGGTGCGCGACGCCCTGGAAGCGGCGCTGGCCGTGGACAACGCCAGCCTGGAGGCCTTGCGCCAAGGTGTAGAGCTGACGTTGAAGCAGGTCGATGCGGCCTTCGACAAGTTCGCGGTCCGGGAGATCGACCCGGTCGGGGAGAAGTTCGACCCGCATCGCCATCAGGCGATGACGACCGTGGAGTCCGACAAGCCGGCGAATACCGTCGTGCACGTGCTGCAGAAGGGCTACACGCTCAACGATCGGATCCTGCGGCCGGCCCTGGTCACCGTCGCCAAGACACCCGGTGACCTGAAGCCCGGCTTGAAACCCCGGCCCGGAGCCCCACCTAGCTGCTTGTCCAGAATCGACAATATCTGATTCGTCTACGAGGAAACCGAACATGGCAAAGATCATCGGCATCGACCTGGGGACCACCAACTCCTGCGTGGCGATCATGGAGGGCGGCAAGCCGAAGGTGATCGAGAACGCCGAGGGCGCGCGCACCACGCCCTCGATCGTCGCGTACACCGAAGAGGGTGAGATCCTGGTCGGCGCCCCCGCCAAGCGGCAGGCGGTGACCAACCCCAAGAACACCATCTATGCGGTGAAGCGCCTGATCGGCCGCCGCTTCGGCGACGCCGAAGTGCAGAAGGCGGTCAAGCTGGCGCCCTACCAGATCGTGCAGGGTCCCAACGGGGACGCCTGGGTGGAAGTGCGCGGCAAGAAGATGGCCCCGCCGGAAATCTCCGCGCAGGTGCTCATGAAGATGAAGAAGACCGCGGAAGACTACCTCGGCGAGGCAGTCACCGAGGCGGTGATCACGGTGCCGGCCTACTTCAACGACGCCCAGCGCCAGGCCACCAAGGACGCCGGCCGCATCGCCGGCCTGGACGTCAAGCGCATCATCAACGAGCCGACCGCGGCCGCGCTTGCCTTCGGCATGGACAAGCAGGAAGGCGACCGCAAGATTGCCGTCTACGACCTGGGGGGCGGCACCTTCGACATCTCCATCATCGAGATCGCGGCAGTCGAGGGCGAGCATCAGTTCGAGGTACTGGCCACCAACGGCGACACATTCCTGGGCGGCGAGGATTTCGACCAGCGCCTGATGGACTACATCGCCGACGAGTTCCGCAAGGAGCAGGGCGTCGATCTGCGCAAGGACATCCTCGCGCTGCAGCGCCTCAAGGAAGCTGCGGAGAAGGCCAAGATCGAGCTGTCCTCGACGCAGCAGACCGAGGTCAATTTACCCTACATCACCATGGACCAGTCGGGCCCCAAGCACCTGGCCATGAAGATCACGCGCGCCAAGTTCGAGAGCCTGGTCGAGGACCTGGTCAACAAGACTGTCGAGCCGTGCCGCATCGCCATCAAAGATGCCGGCGTGAAGCTCACCGACATCGACGATGTCATCCTGGTCGGCGGCATGACCCGCATGCCCAAGGTGCAGGAGAAGGTCAAGGAGATCTTCGGCAAGGAAGCCCGCAAGGATGTGAATCCGGATGAGGCGGTAGCCGTCGGTGCCGCGATCCAGGGTGGCGTGCTCAAGGGCGAAGTGAAGGACGTCCTCCTGCTGGATGTGACCCCGCTCAGCCTGGGCATCGAGACCCTGGGCAGCGAGATGTCGTGGCTGATCAAGAAGAACACCACCATTCCGACCAAGGCGCAGCAGACTTACTCGACGGCCTCCGACGGCCAGACCGCGGTGACGATCCACGTCCTGCAGGGCGAGCGGCCGATGTCCTCGGGCAACAAGAGCCTGGGCCAGTTCAACCTGGAGGGGATCGCCCCGGCGCCGCGCGGCATGCCGCAGATCGAGGTGACCTTCGACATCGACGCCAACGGCATTCTCCACGTGTCGGCCAAGGACAAGGCCACCGGCAAGGAGAACAAAATCACCATCAAGGCGAACTCGGGTCTGACCGAAGATGAGATCCAGCGCATGATGAAGGACGCCGAGGCCAACGCCGAGGAGGATCGCAAGCAGGTCGAGCTGGTGCATGCCCGCAACCAGTGCGACCACATGGTGCACACGGTCAGGAAGAGCCTGTCCGAGCTGGGCGACAAAGTCGACGCTGCCGAGAAAGGCCGCATCGAAGAGGCGATCAAGGCCGCCGAAGAGGCGCTCAAGACCAACGACAAGGACACCATCGTGGCCAAGACCGAGGCCTTGGCCAAGGCGTCGCAGAAGATCGGCGAGCAGATGTATGCCCAGGCCGGCGCGCAAGCCGGCGCCGGCGGCCCGCAGCCTGGCGCAGCGGCTGGCGGCGGACAGCAAGGCGGCAAGGCCGACGAAGATGTGGTCGATGCCGAGTTCGAGGAAGTGAAGGACAAGAAGTGATAGACCGTCACGCGTGATAGTGTCGGGGTTGAGGACGCACGTCGACGCGTGACGTTCTATCTGGCCATTTGAAGCGTCATCGACATGTCGATGACGCTTAATTCCGGTCGTTCGTTTGTAAGGAATCCGGTCGGCTATGGCGAAAAGGGATTACTACGAGGTGCTCGGGATCAACCGCGACGCCTCGGACGAAGACATCCGGAAGGCCTACCGCAAGCTGGCCATGCAGCACCATCCGGACCGCAATCCCGACAATCCCAAGTCCGAGGAAAAGTTCAAGGAGGCCAAGGAAGCCTACGAGGTCCTGTGCGAGCCGGACAAGCGCGCCGCCTACGATCGTTTCGGCCATCAGGGTGTCGATGCCCAGGCCGGCATGGCCGGCGGCGCGGGCATGGGTGGTTTCGCCGATGCCTTCGGCGACATCTTCAGCGAGATCTTCGGACAGGGGCGCGCGCGCTCCAGCGTCTACCGCGGTGCGGACCTGCGCTACAACCTGGAGATCACGCTCGAGGACGCAGCGCGCGGAACCGAGACCCGCATCCGCATCCCCACGCTGGAAGGCTGCGAGACCTGCCATGGCAGCGGGGCCAAGCCGGGCACCGAGCCGGCCAGTTGCCCGACTTGCCACGGCCAGGGCCAGGTGCGCATCCAGCAGGGATTCTTCTCCATCGCCCAGACCTGCCCGCGCTGCAGCGGTGGCGGCAAGATCATCAAGGAGCCGTGCGCCGCCGGCTCAGGCGCCGGCCGCATCAAGAAGCAGAAGACGTTGTCGG
>CAVYZA010000013.1:0-85881 GCA_963772865.1 uncultured beta proteobacterium
TGTCCCTGTACTGGTTGGACTACGTATTGCTGATGCGCGGGTCGTCGCAGTTGCGTTCCAAAGCGGTCTGCGCGGCCACGCACCGGTGCCGCCCGGGCCGGTCATGTCGCACGGCGCGCGCAGCCTCGCGACCGACCGCGTCGCCGATCCGGTCGCTGCCCGCGGCTCCAAGAAACGCGACGTCACGCAGAGGACGAGGAGGAGGCGGAGGACGACGCCGCCAAGGTCGCCCCGACCCTGCGTGGATGGAAGAAGCGCAAGGCCCAGAACGAGGTCCAGACGCTGGTCCTGATCGCGCTGATGTTCGCGGTGCCGATCACGGTGCTGGAAGTGTTCGTCGCGAACGTGCAGAGCGAAAGCATTGCCTTCGCGCAAAAGGAGCTGGACGGCTATCGCTTCGCCGGGCCCATTCTCGCCGCCGCCTCGGCGCTGTCGATGCACAGCGGGCTCTCGACCCAGCTGTTGTCCGGCGACGCGGGGGTGCACAAGCGCATGGAACGGGCTGCCCAACAGGTCACCGAGAACCTCAGCAATGCGCACGCGCAGGCCGCTGCGATTGCGAAGTTCAAGGTGCAGGATCCGTTCGCGCAACTCACTTCGCGCTGGAACGCGCTCAGCGCGGACGTGACGCGCCTTACTCCCGAGCAAAGCTTGCGCGCACACGGTGAGATCAGCGAGCGCCTGCGCTGGGTGCTGGCGCGCGTGGGTGAAGAGTCGGGCCTGGTGCTCGACCCGGAAGCCGAGACCTATTACCTGATCATCCCGTCGCTGCAGGTGCTGCCCGCGGTTTCCGCGGCGCTTGGTGATGTACGTGCTCAAGGCACCCTGGCTGCGCGTGCCGGGCAGATCACGGCGGAGCAGCGCGAGGCCTTGGCCAGGAGCATCGCACTCGCCGGGTACTCGCTGCAGACCGCTGGCGAGAGCCTGGAAACCGCATTCCGCAAGAATCCCGACAGCCGTACCGCGCTGGGCGAACCGAGCAAACGGGCGCTGGCGGATGTGCGGCGAATTCTGGACGAGGCGAACGACCTGTTCCGCCCGGACCGGCCGGTCGCTGTGGATGCGGACGCGTGGTTCGACCGGGCCACGCAGTCGATCCAAGGTGTCGATCAGCTGTCCAAGACCATCGCCGTGCGCGCTACCGACCTGCTCGACAAACGCGTGGCGAGCGGCGGCCGCGAGCGCCTCTCGACCCAGGGCGTGAGCCTGTTCTTCGTCGTGCTGGCGCTGCTTGGCCTGGCGCTGGTCGGCCGCAACCTGGTGCACTCGATCCGCGAGCGCCAGGAGCACGCCAAGATGGTCGCCGACGAATACAAGAGCAACCAGATCGCCATCTTGCGCCTGATGGACGAGATGTCCGCCATCGCGGACGGCGACTTGACGGCACGCGCGCAGGTGGGCGAGGACATCACCGGCACCATCGCGGATTCGGTGAACGTCACCGTCGCCCAGCTCCACAAGGTGGTGGAGAGCATCAACGACACCGCGGTGCAAGTGTCGAGCGCAACCGAGCGCGCGCAGCAGATCGCCGGGCGTCTCACCGAGGCTGCCAGCCGCCAGGCCACCGACATCGAGCAGGCAGTGGGCTCGGTTCAGCTCATGACGCAGTCCATCGGCGAGGTGTCGACCAGCGCCGACGAGTCCGCCAAGGTCGCCCGCCAGTCGCTCGACACCACCGAGCGTGGCGCCCAGGCGGTGCAGGCGAGCGTCGCGAGCATGGGCCAGATCCGCGACCAGATCCAGGAAACCTCCAAGCGCATCAAGCGCCTCGGCGAAAGCTCGCAGGAGATCGGCGAGATCGTCGACTTGATCTCCGACATTTCCGAGCAGACCAACGTGCTGGCGCTCAACGCCGCCATCCAGGCGGCGACTGCCGGGGAGGCGGGCCGCGGGTTCACCGTGGTTGCCGAGGAAGTGCAACGCCTCGCGGAGCGCTCCGCCGAGGCCACCAAGCAGATCGGCGCGCTGGTGAAGACGATTCAGGGCGACACCCAGGAGGCGGTCTCCGCCATGGAGAGCAGCACTCAGGGCGTGGTCGAGGGAACCAAGCTGTCGGATGCGGCGGGCCAGGCGCTCAAGGAGATCGAACAGGTGACGCGTAAGCTCTCGGAGCTGATCCAGAGCATCGCGGTCAGCACGCAGATGCAGGTGGACATCGCCGACGAAGTGCGCAAGCTGATGCACGAAGTGCTCGGCATCACTCGCGAGACCACCGACGGTACGCACCAGACCTCGCGCTCGATGGGCGACCTGTCGCGCTTGACCGAGCAGCTGCGCGCCTCCGTGCAGCAGTTCAAGGTCGCTTGAGCGCGGGAGGCAGCCACATGTCCGGACCAATCGCAGCGGACCCGTCGATCCTGATCTGGATCGTCCAGGAGGTGGGGCGCAGCCTCGATGAGGCCACCGACGCGCTGATGCGCTGCGTCGCCGAGCCGGCGGAGCGGCCGGTCCTGGTAGCAGCGCGCAAGCCGCTCGCGCAGGTGCGCGGCGCGCTCGAGCTTGCCGGCCTGCGCGGCGTGCCGCGCGTCATCCAGGAAATCCATTCCTTGCTCCAGGACGTGGACGCGGGATCGGCGACCTTCAGCGCCGGCACCGCCGCACTATGTACACGTGCTTTCACAGTCCTGCGCGGTTATCTGTCGGAGCTGCAGCGGGGCGAGCCGGAGCAGCCGCTCAAGCTTGCGTCGATTCACCAGGAGATGCTGGCGGCGCGCGGCCTGCAACGGCTTGCGGAGCTCGATCTGTTCTACCTCGACTGCAGCCCTCTGCCGCCGGAGCCCAACGTCGTCGTGGCACCCGAAGCGGCCGTAGCGGCGGCACGCGAGCAACGCGCGCGCTACCAGCAGGGCATGCTGGCCTGGCTGCGCGGCGACGCTTCCGGTCTGGCACGCATGCGCGAAGCCATCGGCCGGGTGGACGCCTCGCAGGCGAGTGCGCAGGCGCGGCAGCCGTGGTGGATCGCGGCGGGGCTGCTCGATCTGCTGGCCGCGCCGAGTACACCACACACCAGCGATACCAAGCGGGTGTGCGCCGCTATCGATCAGCAGCTGCGGCGCAGCTCGGAGGGCACGATCCAGGCCCCTGAGGATCTGCTGCGGGAAATGCTGTACTTCCTGTCCGTCGGGCAGCCGGTCACCGAGCGCATCGTCCAGATCAAGCAGACCTATGCCCTGGACAGCGTGATGCCGGGACTGCGCGGCGGCATGGACATGCTCGACGTGCAGGTGGTCGAGGAGCTGAGAGGCAAGGCGCGCCTGCTCAAACCCCTGTGGGAGAAAGCCGTCACCGGTGCAGAACCAGGGCAGCCGGCGGCATTCGCGGAGCTGATCGGCCAGCTGTCGCAAGAGAGCGTGCCATTCGCGCCGCTCGCGCCGCTGATCGGCATGCTGCGCGACACCGCACAGCGCCTGGCCGCGAACCCGCCCGCGGCGGAGAGCGCGATCGCCATCGAGATGGCAACTGCGCTGCTGCTGCTGGAGAACACGCTGGCGTCCTGGCCCGAGAACGATCCGCAGCTCGACCAGCGCGTGGCGTCAGTCGGGGCGCGATTGGCTGCAGCAGAGCGCGGCGAGACCGACGCTGCCGCGACCAAGGTGAGCCTGCAGTCTGAAGCCTTGCGCGAAGACGAGGCGAAGGCGATACGCGCGGAGGTGGCCGCGCAGGTCCTGGCCAGCCTGAGCGCCGCGCAGACTGCGCTGGAGGCAAGCTTCAGCGCTGCAGGTGCGCAGGATCTGACAGCCGCCGGCAAGCCGCTGCGCCAGATTCGCGGCGCACTCGTCGTCCTGGATCAGCCGCAGGCAGCTTTGACTGCCGAGCGCTGCGGCGCCGCGATCGCGACTCTGCAGGAAGGCCGAGTCGCCTCGACCTCCGAGCAGCAGGAACTCGCCTGCGTGCTGTCGGCGCTGTACGTGTTCGTCGAGCGCCTGGGCGTGGGCAGTGCCGAATTCGAGGACATCATGCTGCGCGCACAGGTTGCGCCGCGCTGGTATTCCGAGGCTGCCAACGACGCACTCGAGGCAGCGGAGGACAGCGCGCTCGATGCATCGGTGCAGTCGGAGGCGACCGAGCCGCCGGCGGCCGCTGCGGCGGTGGATGTGCCGGGCGATCCCGAGCTGCTCGGCATCTTCCTCGAGGAAGCAGACGAAGTGCTGGCGACGATCGCGCAGAACCTCGCACTCCTGCGCCAGCGACTGGACGATACGACCGCGCTCGGCACCATCCGGCGCAGTTTCCACACCCTCAAGGGCAGCGGCCGGATGGTCAGTCTCACCCACCTGGGCGAAGCGGCGTGGGATGTCGAGCGGCTTCTGAACGAGTGGGTCCAGCAGAATCGGCCCGCGACTACGGATTTGGTGGACTTCCTGCAAGCCGCTCACGCCTGCCAGGCCGGCTGCGTCGACGAGCTCAAACGCACTGCACGTGCCCACGTTCGCGCGGATGCGCTCGGGCAGTGGGCCGAACGGCTCAAACGCGGGGAGCAGCGCCTGGGGGAGCCCAGCGCCCCCGTTCGGCCGCCTGAGGCCGATGCGGGGGCGAGCCTCCCGCCGCAACCCGCCGCTGCGCCCGCGGAACACACGGTGCAGATCGGCCCGGTCCGGCTCTCGCCCGCGCTGTATGCCACCTATCTAGCCGAAATCGTCGCAGCGCCTCGCCAGCGTCGAGACGCTGTTCGCCGAGCTGGCGGCCGCACCCGAGCGCGGTGTTCCGGCGGATCTCACGCGCCACATCCATTCGCTGTCCGGGATATCCGGCACCGCTGGTCTGCACGACGTGCGCGCCCTGGCGGGCCCGCTGGAGCGCCTGCTCGAGCTGCTTCCGCGCGACGAGATCACGGCCACGCTGGACCCCTTGCGGCGCGCGATCGACGCGTTGGCGCAGATGCTGGCGGCGGTGCGCGCACTGCAGTTGCCGCAGGCGCAGCCCGAGCTGGTCGCAGAGCTCGAGCTGATCGCCGAGCTGATGGAACTGCAGCGCCCGGTGCACAGGCCCGATGAAGCCATTGGTCCGGTGGTTGACTTGACGCATGTGGGCGCACCAGGTGCGGAGCCACCGGAGGCGGCAGCCGCTCGTGCTGGCGTACAGATCGAGCGCCGCCACAATCGGGTCGACGACGACCTCGACCAGCAGATGCTGCCGGTGTTTCTCGAGGAAGCCGCCGAGCTGGTTCCGCAGGTGGGCCGGGATCTGCGCGATTGGCGCGCCGACCCCTCCAGCCGGCTCATTCCCGAATCGCTCAAGCGCCTGCTGCACACGCTCAAGGGCAGCGCGCGGATGGTCGGGGCCATGGCCATCGGCGAGCTCACCCACGCGATGGAAACGCGCGTGGTCAACGTCGGCCAGCTGAGTAGCATCCCCGACAGCCTGTTCGAGGAGCTGGAGGCGGCGTTCGATCGCATCACGCTGCTGGTCGAAGAGCTGGAGAAAGGTACGCCGGCCCCTGCCAGTGGCGCACGACGCAGGACAGCACGTCGCTCACCATGACGCGGCTCGACATGACTTTGCACGGGCGGACGTTGCACGAGCGCACGCTGCACACGACCCTGCACGCGCGCACGCTGCATGGCCGCACGCTCATCACCTCTGCACCTGCCGCCGTGCCGGGGGATCGGCCGAGTCCCGAACAAGCTAAAGCGCCGACGGAAGCGCGGTCGTCGCGTGCGCTGCTCAGGGTGCGCGCCGAGCTGGTGGACCGCATGGTCAACGAAGCCGGCGAAGTGGCCATCGCCCAGTCGCGCATCCTCGGTGAGATGCGAGCGATGCGAACCGCGCTCAAGGATCTCACCGACAACATCATCCGTCTGCGCAGCCAGGCGCGCGAGATGGAGATCCAGGCCGAGAGCCAGATGCAATCCCGCATGGTGCAGGCACAGCAGACCGAGGAGCACTTCGATCCCCTCGAGTTCGACCGCTTCACCCGCCTGCAGGAGCTGACCCGCTTCGTCGCCGAGAGCATCAACGACGTCGCCACGGTGCAGCAGAACCTGATGAAGAACGTGGACGAGGCCGATGCCGCCCTGCTCGCGCAGCGCCGCGTTGCGCGCAGCCTGCAGGATCAGCTGATGGGCGTGCGGCTGGTGCCGTTCTCCAGTCTCAGCGACCGTCTCTATCGGGTCGCACGCCTGACGGCACGCGAGGCCGGCAAGCGCGTAAACGTCGACATCCAGGGCGCCCAGGTGGAGCTCGACCGCAGCGTGCTCGAGCGCATCGCTGCACCGCTCGAGCACCTGTTGCGCAATGCCATCGTGCATGGGATCGAGGCCCCGGAGGTGCGGCAGGCAGCCGGCAAGAGCGAGACCGGCGAGGTGGCGGTGCAGGTGCGCCAGGAAGGCAACGAAGTCCTCGTCACCTTCAGCGACGACGGCCGCGGCCTGGACCTGGCGCGCATCCGCGAGAAGGCGCTGAGCCTGGGCCTGGCGCAGGCCGACGCCGCACCCCCCGACGCAGAACTCGCGCAGCTGATCTTCGCCCCCGGCTTCAGCACCGCTGCGCAGGTGTCGCAGGCCGCCGGCCGCGGCGTCGGGCTGGACGTGGTGCGCAGCGAGATCACGGATCTGGGCGGGCGGGTGGAAGTCAGCTATGTCGCTGAGCGCGGCACGACGTTCCTGGTGTATCTCCCTCTGACGCTCGCCGTGATGCAGGCGCTGCTGGTGCGCTCGGGCGGCCAGCTCTTTGCGCTCCCCACGCTGATGATCGAGAACGTGCAGAAGGTGCGCGACAACGAGCTGGCGCGGCTCTACGAAGCGGGTGAAACGGTCTGGCAGGAACGGCGCTATCCGCTGTGTCACCTGCAGCACCTGCTGGCCGACACGCAGCACGTGCCGCGGCTGCGGCGCTACAACCCGGTGGTGCTGATGCGCAGCGGCCCGCTGCGCGTGGCGATCCACGTCGACGAGTTCGTCGGCAACCAGGAGATCGTGGTCAAGAACATCGGCGCGCAACTCATGCGCGTGACCGGCATCGCCGGCGCCGCGGTGATCGGCAACGGCGACAGCGTTCTGATCATCAACCCGGTCGTGCTGGGCGACCGCGCCGGCCAGCGCGCGCGCCCGCTGCCCGAGTCGCCGGAGAACGCGACGCTGCACGGAACGACGACGATCGTGCGCACGGTTCCCACGGTGATGGTGGTCGACGACTCGCTGACGGTGCGGCGGATCACCGGCCGCCTGCTGGCCCGTGAAGGCTACACGGTGGTCGAAGCGCGCGACGGCGTCGAGGCGCTCGAGAAGCTGCAGACTGCCGTCCCCGACGTGATGCTGCTGGACATCGAGATGCCGCGCATGGACGGCTTCGAGCTCACGCGGCGCCTGCGCGGCGACGGCCGCTTCCGGCAGCTTCCCATCATCATGATCACGTCGCGCACCGCGGACAAGCATCGCATGCTCGCCCTGGAGCTGGGCGTGAACGTCTACCTTGGCAAGCCGTATCAGGAAGAGGAGCTGCTTGCCCGCATCAGTGGATTCCTGAAGGCTTCCGCCGGGGTGGCGCAGCGTTGAGTTCGATGGGCAATTTCCGGTCTCGAGGATGGCGATGAATCCGGTCGTACTGATTGCGGATCGATCCGAGGAGTGGCGAGCGCTGCTCATGCAGTACGTCGCGATCGAGTGGCCACATGCGGTCGTCGAAGAGTGCGACGGCGTCGAACAGGCTCCCCCGGATCTGTCTCGCTTCGATCTCGTGCTGGTCGGCCTCACCGATGAGGAGGCTGCCGAAATCGGCTGGCTCCAGGCCCTGCGGCGGCGCTCAGGCCAGCCGGTGCCGATCGTCTTTTCGGATACTCCGCCGGCCGCCGAGCGGCTGGTGCAGACCGGGATCGGACGCCACGCCCGCCAGCACCTGACCAAGGAGTCGGTCGGCGCGGCGCTGCGCGCCGGCCTGCAAAAGCGCGTCGAGCGCGCGGCTGCTCCCGCCAATGCGCCCGACAAGGGCCAGCCGCCAGAGGAGGACCCTATCGCGCGCGTGGGCATCAAGGGCTACCGCTTGCTGCGCAAGCTGGGCGAGGGCGGGATGTCGGAGATTTTTCTGGCCGAGAACACGCGCACCGGCAAGATCGGAGCCCTGAAGGTGCTGACGTTGAACTCCAGCGAAAGCACCGACCTGAACCTGTTCATCAAAGAGTACGACATCATCTCCAAGCTGGACAGCCCGTACGTCGTGCGCATCTACGACCACGGCGTGGCCGACGATCACATCTTCATCGCGATGGAGTACCTGCAGGGCGGCAACCTGAAGGATCGCATGACGCTCGGCCTGGCGCCGCAGGAGGCCTTGGACGTCCTGATCCAGCTGGGCCGGGCGCTCGACGTGGTGCACTGTGTAGGCGTCGTGCACCGTGACATCAAGCCACACAACGTGATGTTCCGCGACGCGCGCGCGCTGGTGCTGGTCGACTTCGGCGTCTCGCGCGTGTCTCAGCAGACGTCGGTGATCCGCGCTGGACAGATCGTGGGCACGCCTACCTACATCAGCCCCGACGTCATTCTGGGCCACGCGGTGGACGGCCGCAGCGACCTGTACAGCACCGGTGTGATGCTGTTCGAGATGCTCACCGGCAAGCCGCCCTACACCGGCAACAGCGTCGGCGAACTCCTGCTCAAGCACGCGCGCGGCGACGTGCCGCGCCTGCCCAGCCGGCTGGCGCCGTATCAGGAGCTCACCGAGCGCCTGCTCGCGAAGTCCCCCGACGAGCGTTTCGCCAGCGCCGCGGAGATGCTGCGCTACGTGGAAGGACGCTTCGGCAAGGCCGCGTAGCTCGGGATTTGTCGCGCTGGCCTGGTCAGGCCGAGAGCGGCCGATTGCTCGGCCCGCCCGTAGCCCTAGTAGAGTTCCGCCAGGCCGGTGCGGACAGCCTCTGGCACGTTGGGCTGTCCCGCAATCTCGTCAGGAAGTTCGGGTCGTCAGCCACCGTCAGCGGGTCCAGCACGATCGGCTGAAGGGGCGAGAAAATATGGCATCTGCCATATCGTTTGGCAGCCACGCCCACGCGGTAGTCGCCAGGAGAAGACGCAAGCTCGAATGAGCAAGAGCATCTCCTTGTAGGCGATCACCTCGAATCTCGGCGCAGAATCGTTCCGCTCGCCTCTTACAGCCGCCAACGACTGCGTGAATGGGGGCTATGCCTTTAGCTCACTTCCAGCGCAGATGGATCCCGAGCTACACTGGCGCCACGTGAAGTCGCAGAGCGACCTCAGCGAGGGCATATCATGCCGATTCCGCAGCTCCACGAGACCACTTCCCATATCTCCTCTTCGCCTACTGGCGCAAACATTCGGAGCATGAAGCCCATCTGAAGAGGAAGGTCCGCAGCAGCTGATCCCGACGGCTGGTGTGATAGCTCGAACCACTCGCCTTGTGAAGAAGGCTGCATTACGCACATCGTCACATGCCGTGACTAACGGCAGCACCATTGGAGGACTATCATGCCCGACTATGCATTCCAAAAAGAGCTCGCTCGAGCCCTGTTGTCTGCCGGCATTGAAGACGTCGACACGCAGCTTCATCCCGCTGTCGGAGCTTTGGCAGCAATGGCAAAGGTGGCTGCGGCCAAGCCGGCAATACCCTTTCCCGCGGGATTGGCTCCGACTCTCGCGCCTATCATTCCAGTTCCCGACCCTTCCAGCGCTCTGCCCAAGGCAGATGTCGTTGTTGTCACATGGACGGTAGATGAGCAGGATGCCTTGGCTGACGTCTTGACGCCTGGTGTAAGTCGAGCTCAGTGGTATCGCTACAACCGAAACTTCCCCACGTTCGACCCGCTGATCCGTGCGGGTGCGCCGGCAAAGGTCGCCCACAGGCTGGGTAGCTATTTCGTAGTCAAGGTCAAGAGCAAAACGGTCATTTGCTTTAAGTCAGAGTTGCACTTGAACCAGGATGGCATTCGCTCCCAGACAACGCCCGGGACCTCCACCCTGCCCGTGAAGGATCTCTTCAACCAGATCATCGACGAGGCGCAACCAGACGTGATTCTCACGGTCGGGACCGCGGGCGGAGTTTTTGCCGAGCAGGATCTTGGCGACGTCGTCGTCACTCGCGCCGCTAAATTCCGCTTGCAGGATGAGTTCAAGAACGAGCCCTTCAACGGTAGGACCTATAAGTGCGACTGGAAGATTCCTACGAGCCACTTCGCTGACGCGACAAGTTTGATGGCGAGCTTCAAGGACAACATTCAGGAGCCGCCCGAGTTTCTTCCTCCTACTGTCAGTTTCACCAAGCCTGCGGGCGGTTTTCCCAAACCTGTCAGATCCTATATTCCAAATATCTGGCTGGACGGGCAGGTCGTAAATCATCGCAAGACGATGCCCAAGTTCCATCCCATCCTCACCACGGACTACTTCGAGTACGGAACCTCCGTCAATCATCTGGAAAAAGAGGGCTGTGCGGTGGAAATGGGAGACGCTGTACTGGGCCTTGCCATCGAAGAGAGGAAGGCTGCGGGAAAGCACGCGCCGAACTGGGCCGTAGTGCGCAACTGCTCGGATCCACAGATCAATGGGCTACTGAAGGACGAGCCTAAGAACCAGAGCTTGCAGGTGCTGTGGGCGGTCTATTACTACAGCTCGTTCGGCTATTGGACCAGCATCATGAGCGGACTGGCGACCTGGGCGATCATCGCGGGGCTGGAATGAGCGACAGCCCTATTCCGACCGAGGTTGAATTGGTTTTTGAGGTCATGCCTTGCAATGCGCAACGCGTGTCCCAGGAACCTGGCTCGCAACCTCATCCCTGTAGCTACTTCCGGAAGTGGGGAACGTACCACAGCTACGACTACCGAACCGACGGACCACCGCCGACACCGAAGATCCAACAGCCGGTTCAGTATGTCGGACGGGCTCCGCTGGTCCCGGAGCTGCTGAGTGGGTGTCGCAAAGCGCCGATCCTAGCGGTCGGCATCAATCCAAATCTCCCTGGTTGGTGGCCGGCCACGCGTGGTTCGCTGAATCCTCTGTTTGACGACTACAAACAGTTTGCTCACTATTTTCGCTATCGCGCAACCGCGAAGCTTGAGTTGTCGGCAAAGGACTATGCGAAATACGGTGGAGGCGAAGGAGACGTACCGCCGGCTTCGACTTTTGAACTCAAGGTACCGGTTGACTCTCAGGGCTCTCGCGCTGTCAAAGCCCACCTGCAGCAGCAGCAGATGTATCAGGCATACCAGGCGTTGTTGGACGAGCTGGCAAAGGTCATGAACTTGCCGGCCGGACATAGACTGACTGTTGGTGAAGATCTTTCTTACGCGAATATGATCGCCTGTCCATCTGCGAAATGGACCACCAAGCCTGACCCACACGATCCCAGGCTGCCGGCCATGAGCGCCAGTGGGCGGGATGGGGTTGTCCACGAATGCTTTGCGAAGAGAAAGTATTTCTTGCGCACTTTGTTCCAGAGCTTTCCGACGGTGTTGTTGGTTTTCAGTCAGAGTACCGCAAACGCATTCATTGGAGAACTGGCGGGAGGCTTTTCCAGGGGTGACCCAAAGGTAGAAGAACCCGTCGCGCAGTTGCTTGAGCGTCAAGTGATACTGGATTACGGATTTCTTCCGGATGGGACAGCATTCGGCGCAGACGTAATCTTTGCCCCACATCCTACGGGTGATCCGGCTCACTGGGCGACAGCCCGCCCGAAGGTAGTGCAGCGACTGCAGGCTGCCGCGGCTGCTGGCCGCTTTGCCTTCAACCCCGCGACCGGGCACCTCTCACGTACGACCGGGAGTTGTGTCTTCTGCACGATGCTTGAAATTGGCTCCTGTGACTACGTTGCCGAGATCCATCCGCTCGTTCCTGCTCCGACATCGGGTCCTCCATTGAGAGCAGCGGCCTCCGCGGGCCGGCCGCTCGAGAAAGCTGTGCAGGCGAACCTCCTTGCTGACTTCGTTAGCAGGCTCCGTCCGGCGTCGCGTGGGTGGAGGTCTGCCGAGACCGCGCACGACGCGGCTGCTGCTAAGAAAGGGTGAAGTCGCCAGATCTGCTCTGGGTCGGCGATGTGGAGGAAGGGGAGGTGGGCGGAAGATCGACGGTCTTCCGCAACTGGGGTCGATCTTGAGCGGCCGCGACAGGTGTTCGCTCCAGCCGCAACGTCTTCGCGCATGCAGGTGCGGATCATCAGCGTCCCTTACCCATGGGCAGTAGAACGTTCGCAGGATAGCGGCGCACGTGGCTCAGACTTAGGATCTGCGCATCGCAGCCGGTCATCGGCGCAGTGCTCGGTTAAGGGCTCTGACATGGAAATCGCAACGCATACGAAGCTGCTCCACAGCTATACCGGGAACCTTTACGATGGCTATACCCGCAAGCGTGCGAAAGCAGGACACAGCGGCTGGACCACGCTTGGGATCGTGTGGCTTCTGGGTAGTGTGATCGCCATCCTGGCTGCGCCACCCGCCGCCGAGGCCGCGGGCGTGCTGCGGCTGGCCGCGCTCGACGAGCAGGACGGCGTCGGCGGCAGCCAGCCGATGACCAGCTGCGTGGACGACGGCATTTGCAATGCGGCGGTGTGCGGCATTTCGGGAGACCCCGATTGCAAGCCGGACAACTGCAATGCCGACGGTCGCTGCGTTCCTGCTCCGGATTGCGACGACGATCCGGATTGTCCGCCGGCGTCGGGCCGGGCGCCTGGCGACGAACGCGTGGTGATCCAGAATCCCGCGCGGGTCCCGTTCAAAGCGATCGCGAAGGTCGACATCGGTCCGGACGGCGGCGGCCGCGGCAGCGGGGTGCTGGTCGCGCCCTGCACGTTCCTGACCAACGGCCATGTGGTTTACAACCGCAAGAAGGACGAGTTCCGCAGCATCCAGCGCGTGCATCCCGGCAGCTACTACGACGAGGACCGCGACAAGGCGGTGGATCCTTATGGCAGCAAGCAGGCGGTCCTGCTCGCAACCAACACGAGCTGGGAGAACACCGGGGAGAGCCAATACGACTACGGCGCGATCTTCATCGAGTCGCCCTTTTCCAACATCAGCGCAACCCTGATCCCGGTGGAGTTCGAGCACGAGCCGACCTTCGTCAACCTGTCCGGATATCCCTCGGAGCAGCTCCCCAGCGACAGGACGGGCGCCAAGCAGGAGCAGTGGCGCGGATGGGGCAACGTCGAGGAAACAGGAGGATCGACTCCTGCGCTATGCAGCGCGTTCCACCGGTGGCGCCAGCGGCTCCCCGGTCTGGGTCTACAACGCGGCGACCGATGCGCGGCGGCTGGTGGCGATCAATCGGGGGCACGATGGTCAAACCGGTATCGGTGTGCGCCTGGTCTCGCAGAATCAGGCGGTCATCACGAACTGGATGCTCAACTCGTGCTCGATCGCAACGCGATCGCGCTCGGCCGCGCCCATGAGCTTCTCGCGTCTTGTCGGCGAGCGTCGCACCTTGTCGGGAGAGCCGATTCCGATGCGCACAGCGGAGCAGTTGGGCCTGGTTGCTGCGCCGCAATCGACGCCGTCTTCGGCGAAGACCCGCACGGTCGTGCAATGGATCGAGGGCGAGTTCTATCAGTGGGAAGAGTTCGTCGTGCGTGGATCCGACCCGGAAGCGGCCGACACTGGCCAGACCGGCGGCAGTGTCACGGCCACCCCCGCTCGGCGATACCTGCGGCTGGTCAAGCCCGAGCAGCGATTCCTGGAGGTGGACGAGGCGGCTGTGCTGCTCAGTGCGTCCATGCTCTGGCAACGCGAAGCCGCGAGCCCGCTCCAACCGGTGTACTACGCGCCGCCGGCGAAGGTCTCTGCGGTGGAGGCCGAGGATGCGCCTCGGCGCGGCAGCGCGCAGACGCCCGGAAACCGAGGTCAGGTCACGCCCACTCAAGTAAACGCCGGCCGGTCGACCGCCTCGGCGCGGTGGCGCAGTCGATCGCGCAACTGTCTGCGCAGCACGGACGCGTGCAAGAACCTCATCGGCCTTTGCGTCGCTCGCGGAGCAGCGCAGGCGCAGCGCTTCGCTTCGCTTTCGGGCCGGAGCAGGAGGGGCCTTGAGCGGCGGCGTCTGACCGCGTTTGCCGACGCCGGCGACCAGCCCAGCGACCGGGAGATCGCCGCAGCGGTCTCCGCCAGCGCCGTCCGCACCGCCGGCACCCCGACCTTTGCGTCGCGCTGACGCAGGTAGACCACGTTGAGGGCGGCGATCACGCCGAACTGATCGAACAGCGGGAAGCATACGTCCACCACACCGCCGACGGTGTCGCTCGGCCCTTCGTCGTACCCGCGCAAGCCGATCTGCTCGATGCGCTGCTCGAGGCTGCGGCGCCGGGCGGGAGAGCGTCGCCCGCCCAGCAGCTCGTCCAGGTACTGACTGCGCCGATCTCCGCTCTGGAACGCGGTGATGACGCGCGCCGACACGCGGTCGTCGTGGAACGCGAAGTGCGCGCCCTGTCGCACCAGGCAGCTCATGGGCTCGGGCGGTTCGGCGCGCGCCAGCACCACCAGGCGCGCATCGTGGTGCACCGACAGGTGGTTGGACTGACCGGTATGGCGCGCCAGCGCCTGCATATGGGGGACCGCCACGTCCAGCAGCCGATCTACCGGGGGATGGCGGTGCGCCAGCTCGAACAGCCGCAGGGTGAGCGCATAGGTGGTGTCCGGCAGGCGGGTCAGGAAGCCGCGCTGCACCAGGACGTCCAGCATGCGGTAGAGCTCCGCCGGCGAGCGCGCGAGGCGCTGGGCGATCTCCTGCAGGCCGAGGCCGTGCGGCTCGGTGGCGAGCAACTCGAGCACGTCCAGCCCTTTCTCCAGGGCGGGCGCGGAATAGCGTACGCTGGTGCGGCGCGGCATGAGTCGAGTTGACAGCGCAGTGGCCGGTTTTTATATTTGAAACCGGTTTTCATATATAAACAAGAGCGCGGTCCCCGCCGACTTCCGGCGGAAGGGCTGCGACCCGGGTGGCGTCGGCTGGGAGGCGCGCCCGCCTTGAGGGCCCGGCAACGGGTCCTGTCGTCGTATCCCCAATGGCAATCGCACGCACACCACGGAGGAGAACAAAGATGAGTAGTCTGCACGGTTTGAAACGCACCGCAGCCGCGCTGGCCTTGCTGGCAGCGGCGGGCACTGCCTACGCGGCAGACCCGGGGTTCCCCGCGCCGATCGGCGACCCCAGCCTGGTTCCGCCGAGCGCCCGGCTGGAACGCATCTTCGACGGTGGTTGCATTCTCACCGAAGGGGTCGCCGCCGGCCACGACGGCATGGTCTACTTCAGCGACATCACGTTCACCAAGTTCTGCAAGGATCCGTCCGGCAAGTTCCTGCAGGCCGGCAACATCTGGAAGTACAACCCGAAGACCGGCCAGACCAGCATCTACCGCAGCCCGTCGGGCATGTCCAACGGCATCAAGTTCGACCGTGACGGCAACATGATCGCCGCGCTGGGCGCCGACTACGGCGGCCGCATGCTGATCAAGACCGACATGAAGACCGGCCAGAGCTACATCATCGCCGGTTTGTTCAACGGCCGGCCGTTCAACGCGCTCAACGACGTCACGATCGACGAGAAGGGCCGGATGTACTTCACCGATCCGCGCTATCTCGGCCACGAGCCGATCGAGCAGGACGGGTTTGCCGCCTACCGGCTGGATCCCGACGGCACGGTGACGCGCGTGGCGACCAACTGCGGCAAGTGCAACGGCATTCTGATTTCTCCCGATCAGAAGACCATGTACATCATCAGCAACGACAACGGCTGGTTCGCCTTCGAGAACCTGCAGAAGGGCGAGACGACCCTGCAGAACGGGCACCTGCTGCAGGCCTACGACGTCGACGCCAACGGCAACCTGAGCAACCGCCGTGTGCTGATCGACTACGGCAAGCTGGACAAGCCTTGCAGCGGTCCGGATGGCATGGTGGCGGACGAGAAGGGCAACATCTGGCTCGCGGCGCGCTGCGAGCATCGTCCCGGCATCCAGGTGCTGACCCCGGATGGCAAGGAGCTTGCCTACATCTCGACCGGTAAAGAGCTGCCGACCAACGTTGGCTTCGGCCGCGGGGCGGACTCCAACCTGCTGTATCTGACCTCGGGCAAGAGCCTGTACAAGATCCGTGTCGGCGTGAAAGGCTACCAGCTGCCATAATGCAGGTGCGAGGCACGAACGCGAGACACGCGAGTAGCGCTCGGGCGGGGCCATCGGCTCCGCCCGTTGCATTTGTGTAACAGTGAGGAAATTAGCCGTCATGGAAACCATCAGCGCCAGCAACGCCACCCGCGAGCCCAAGGTCCTGACGCGGGCAGAGGTGGAAGCGTTCGCCCGCAACGGCTATCACTTCCCGGTGCGGGCGTTGAGCGCCGAGCAGGCGCAGGCGTATCGCGCCAAGCTGGAGCGGGCGGAAGCGCAGCTCGGCACGCCGCTGATGAAAACCGGGTACCGCAACAAACCCCACCTGGTGTTCACCTGGGCGGACGAGCTGATCCGGCATCCGCGCATCCTCGATGCAGTCGAGGATATCCTGGGGCCGAACCTGCTGGTGTGGAGCAGCAGCCTGTTCATGAAGCAGGCGCGCGATCCCAGCTTCATTTCGTGGCACCAGGATTCGACCTACTGGGGTCTGAGCCACCCGGACGTGGTGACCGCCTGGCTCGCCCTGTCCGTGAGCCACGTCGCCAACGGCTGCATGCGGGTCGCGGCGGGGACGCATTTGATGGACCAGCTTCCGCACCAGGACACGTTCGCCGCCAACAACCTGCTGACGCGCGGCCAGGAAGTCATGGTGCAGGTGGACCCGAGCAAGGTAGTGGACATCGAGCTTGAGCCGGGCGAGTTCTCGCTGCACCACGTGCGCATCGTGCACGGCTCCGATCCCAACAACGCCGACTACCGCCGGCTCGGCTTCGCCATCCGTTACGTGCCGACCTATCTCAAGCAGATCGCCGGGCCGCGCGACAGCGCGATCCTGGTGCGCGGCGTGGACAACTATCATCACTTCGACTACGAGCCGCGCCCGCGCGCCGACCTCGATCCCGAGGCGGTGCAGGAGCACAAACGCATCACCGAGGCGGCCAACGCGATCCTGTACCGGGGGACGGACAAGGCGCCGAAGTAGTTTTGCGCGTCAACATGCGGGACCTCTGATTCCGGCATCCCCGCACGACGGGGATACAGAAGTGCCTGAGTACCCTGGGTTCCCGCTTGGCCGTTCCTCGAAACCTTTCGCGGCTCACGCCGCGCGGTTTTCGCGGGAACGACAGCATAAGAATCGATCAGAGCTTCCCCTGCTAGAGGCCTCAGAGGCGAGGGAGGACATGCCTAAAGTCGGAAGCGGTGATCAATTCCGCGGGTGGCTTGCTAGGGTGTCATCTGGCGACCCTGTGCTCCTCTGCGTGCTCTGTGGTGAATGCGGTACGGGGGAAGTCTTGAGATTCAAAGCAGCGGTCCTGAACGCAGTCGGCAAGCGGCTCGAGATCGAAGAGATCGAGCTGGGCGAACTCAGCCCCACCGACGTGCTGGTGCGGGTGCACGCCAGCGGCCTGTGCCACACCGACCTCGAAGTCATCGAAGGCTCGCTCGCCTATCCGCTGCCGATCGTGCTCGGTCACGAGGGCGCTGGCGTGGTGGAGGCGGTCGGCAATGCGGTTACCCAGGTGAGGCCGGGCGACCACGTCGTGTGCTCGTGGAATCCGCACTGCGGCCAATGCTTCTACTGCGAGCGCGATCTGCCGATCCTGTGCGAGCCGTTCACGCGCTGGCAGCCCAAGGGCATGCTGCTCGACGGGCGCTCGCGCCTTTCCTGCAACGGCCGGCAGATGCATCACTTCTCGGTCGTCTCCTCGCACGCGCAGTACTGCGTCGTGCCCGAATCGGGCGCGATTCCGGTGCCCAGGGAGATCCCGTTCGACCGCGCCTGCCTGATCGGCTGCGGCGTGATGACCGGTGTGGGCGCCGCGACCCGTAAGGCGCAGGTCCAGCCGGGCGCCAGCGTGCTGGTGATCGGTTGCGGAGCCGTGGGCCTGAACGTGATCCAGGGCGCCAAGCTCGCCGGCGCCGGATTGGTCGTTGCGGCCGATATGAGCGACGTCAAGCTCGATCGCGCCAAGGTGTTCGGCGCTGACGTGCGCATCGACGCATCCTCGCCGGACCTGCTGGAGCGATTGCGCGACATGACGCAGGGACGCGGACCCGACTACGTGTTCGAGGCCGCCGGTCATGGCCGCGCATTTCGCCTTGCCGTGGAGGCCGTGCGCCCCGGCGGGCAGGTGGTGTTCCTGGGCAAGGTCAATGTCGATGCCGAGGTGGCGTTTCGCTGGGGTTCGCTGATGGGCGAGAAGCAGATCGTGCGCTCGAGCTACGGCGGCGCGCGCCCACGCCGCGACTTCCCGTGGCTGGCACGCCAGTACCTCGAGGGCAAGCTCAAGCTCGACGAGCTGGTCACGCGCCGTATACCGCTGGAGGAGATCAACAGCGGCTTCGATGCCATCCGGCGCGGCGACACGATCCGCGAGGTCGTGGTGTTTCCTGGTTAACGCTGAGCCATCGCTGATGAGCCACCCGCCGATGAAACCCGGCATGATCGAAGCGCCGCACCGGCGCTGGGCGGCCGGCGACCTGCACTTGGAAAGCGGCGAGCGCATCCAGGCCTTCGAGCTGTCTTATGTCACTCACGGCAGGCTCAACGCAGCGCGCGACAACGCCGTGCTGGTGACGGTCTCGCTCACCGGCAACCATCACCGCCTGGATTTCCTCATCGGCCCCGGCCGGGCGCTGGACACCGAGCGCTACTTCGTCGTGTGCGTGGACCCGATCGGCAACGGCCTGACGAGCTCGCCGAGCAACAGCGCTGCACAACCGGGCATGCGGTTTCCGCGCTTCTGCCTGCGCGACATGGTGCAATCGCAGTATCGGCTGCTCACCGAGGAATTGCGTATCGACGCGCTGCACTGCGTGATCGGCGCCTCGATGGGCGGCATGCAAGCGCTGCAGTGGGCGGTGAGCTACCCCGGCTTCATGCGCTGCGTAGTGGCGATGACGCCGATGGCACGGACCAGTCCGTGGGCTGTCGCCGTGGTGGAGACTGCGCGACGCGCACTGATGGCCGATCCGGCCTGGAATGGCGAGGCGTTCACCGCCCGGCCGGAGCGTGGCTGGCGTGCCTGGAGCGGCGTGATGAGCGTGCTGGCCGGCCGCACACCGGCTGCATTGGGCGAGGTGTTCGAGAACGCTGCGGACGTGCTGCCGTGGATGGATAAGGTCACGGCCGACAACGCAGCCAACGGTTTCGACGCCACCGACTGGCTGTATCAAAGCTGGGCCTACCAGGACCACGACGTGGGCACTACGCCCGGCATGAGCAGCACTCAGCAAGCGCTCGCCTCGGTTCGGGCGCAGACGTTGATCCTGGTGCCTCCTCTCGATCTGTTCAATCCGGTGCAAGGTGCGTTCGAAGCGGCCGATGGCATCGCCGAAGTCACCCAGGTCGAGATCCCTTCACTGCAGGGCCACCAGTCGGCTTCCAGCCTGCGCGAAGAGGACGTGGTTTTCCTCAACGACGAGATCGGCTCGTTCGTTCATTCCATCCAGACGCAGCCCTGATCTGAACCGCGCGCGTCGCTGCGAGCATCGCGGGCTGGCAGGCTGCAGCGATCCGACCTGCCGATGGTAAGATGGCTGCGGAGGCGGCGGTTGCGTCCCGTGCGCCGTGGCATGCGCGACCGTGACCTCGGCGGCGAGGTGGAGTCGAGCCTTCCAGGAGATCAGATGAGCCTGCGCATCAATTGCTTCGGGTTGGCCGTTGCTTGGGCGGCCAGCCTCCCTGCCGCGGCGCAGGCTCCGGTGGATGCCGAGACGCTTGCCCAGGCGCGGGAAGGCGAGTCCGTCAGCCTGGATATGCAGTCGATCCGCCGCTTCGGCGATACGCTCGGCAGCTTCCAGGTCAGCGTTGTGTGGGTCGACAGCGTGCGGCCTCCGCCCGAAGACTACTTCCCACGGCGCGTGCGCTATGCAGTGAATTGCGACGAAGGCACCTTGACCCTCGCGGCGGTCGGCCTGCTCGACCGCGCCGGCCAGATGCAGAAGATGATGGTCGTGCCGCCGGGCGCGTCCGATCCGGTCAAGCCCGCGAAGGGCAGCGAGCAGGCCAAGTGGGTGCAGCGGGTGTGCATGTTCTGAGCACGTAACTGCTCACCAGCAGCGGCTCCGTGCAGGGACACGGGCCGGGATCTTGCATCCTGGAATGTGAACTGTCCTTGCAGCGGCCGTGTCCTCTCCGTCTCCCATGTCCAACCCCCGTCCAGCCACGCCCTCCCCGGCTGCTCTGGTGCTGGCGCTCATGCTGTCGGCGTGTGCCGGGAATCAGCCGCGCGATCCGCAGGCTTTCGAGGTGCTCGCGGAAGCCAGCCTCCCGCGCGACGGTCTGACGCGCGAACTGCTGCGGGTGATGGGTGAGGTCGCGCGCGACGGAGCGGTGGCGCTGGTGCTCGAAGAGGTAGGCCACGACCACGACTACGACGATACCTGGCGGCCCGGTAACCGCTACTACGATCGCGCGGCCGAAGTCGTCGAGCGCAGCATGGAGCCAATGCTGTCGCGCATGGATCCCACACCTCTGGTGGAGGTGAACCTGACGCGCGCGCTGCAGCGCAATCTGACCCAGAGCGAAGCACGGGAGCTGGTCGCCAGGCTGGCGACCCCGGAGGGCCAGCGCTTCACCAGCTACCTCGACGCGAGCATGGCCGAAGGCATGCTCTCGGGCATGGCGACAAGCACGCCCGCCCCCTTCCGGGGTTTCATGGTGGAGCGGCTGGAGCCGCTGCGCCCTCGGCTCGAAGCGGCGCGGGCCCAGGCTACGCTCAGTCCCGAGGAGACGGAGCGCGTCGCCGAGTTCAGCCGCACGCCGCTCGGCCGCAAGCTCGGGCGCGCCTACCTGGCCTGGGCCGACTCGCTGCGCGGCGAATGGAGCGCGCAGTTGCGCCCGCGCACACAACAGGTGAAGGACAACTTCCAGCGCTCGGTGAAGGACCTGCGTACGATCCTGCGCGAGTACGAGCAGTGGCGCAGCGGTGAGCTGCGCGATGCGTGGCTGCTCGAGGTTGTTGTCCCGGCGCAGCTCTGAGCCGCGGGCACGGCCAGCCTGGCCCGCTATTTCTTCGCGGTACAGAACCGCTCCAGCGCGCGCTCCTCGCAGGCCTCCTGCGTGGCGTAGGGATTTTCGTTCCGGCACTGCTTGACGTAGTTGCGTGCGGCCTCCGGATCCGGGCAGTCCGCGAACTTGTCTTGCGCGCGGGCGGTTGCCGCGCCTGCCAGCAGGCTGCAGGCGAGGGCAGCGGTCAGAATGCGCGGGACGATCGACATGGCAGAACCTCCTCGGCGGAGAATGGGCTGAGTCTATACCTCGAGTCTGGCTTCCTCGCGCCTGCGCTCAGTACACCGCCCGCCCGCCGCTGATGTCGAACAACTGCCCGGTGGAGAAGGAGCATTCCTCCGAGCACAGCCAGGCGACCATCGCCGCGATCTCGCTGGTCTGGACGAAGCGGCCCTTGGGCACCTGCTCGACCATCCATTTCACCTTGTCGGGGGTGAACTGCTTGAGGATGTCGGTATCCGCCGCCGACGGGCAAACCGCGTTGACCAGGATCTCGGTATCGGCCAGCTCCCGCCCGAGCGCCTTGGTGAGCGCGATGACCGCCGCTTTCGACGCACCGTACGCGGAGAAGTTGGGCGTGCCGTTCTTGCCCGCGAGCGAGGCGATGTTGACGATGCGGCCGTAGTTCTCCTTGCGCATGGCTGGGATGACGTGCTTGCAGCACAGGAACGTGCCGAGGTAGTTGATGTCGAAGATCTTGCGCACCGTCTCGACGTCGTATTCCCAGGTCTGGCAGATCGGACCGCCGATCCCGGCATTGTTCACCAGCAGATCGATGCGGTTGAAGCGCTTCAGTGCGACGCCGGTGGCGCGCGCGACCTGGTCTTCGCTTGTGATGTCCACGGCCGTCGACATTACCGCCCCGTGCGGGGACAGCGATCTCTCGGCCGCGGCCAGCGCCTCGGCATCGATGTCCCACAGAGCCACCGATGCGCCGGACTGGAGCATACGCTCGGCGATCGCGTAGCCGATCCCGCGAGCCGCCCCCGTGACGATGCCGATCCGGCCGGTCAGGTCGATGCGATTCAAGATTTCACCTCCGCTCAAAATTTCCCGAACTTCAGATACGCCTCCTGCGGGTCCATGCCTCCCAGGATCGCAGTGCGCACCGTGTTCTCCGTCTGCATGACCGCTTCGGTCCTGGTCACCACGTCCTCGGCGATGGCGCCGGGGATGATCACCACGCCGTCGCGGTCGCCGATCAGGTAGTCGCCGGTGCTGATCGTCACTTCACCGATGGTGATCGGCTCGCCGAACCGGTCCGGCACCCAGCGCGCGACGATGTCCTTGGGCGTGTGGAAGCTGCAGAACACCGGAAAGCCCAGCCGCAGGATGAAATCGGTGTCGCGGCAGCCGCCGTCGACGACGTAGCCGCGCACGCCCTTGAACTGCAGCGTCTCCGCCGACAACTCGCCCATCAGCGCGACCTCGTGAGTATTGGGCTGACAGACCAGCACCTTGCCGGCAGGAGCCTTGGACAGCAGCCCGGTCCACTGCACCAGGGTGTCGTGCGGATCGCGCGTCATATCCACGTGGCCGCTGACCGTGTAGATCTCGCCAGTCAGCTTTCTGGTCGGATCGAGCGGGCCGATTGCGGGAGGCAGCACGCAGCGGCCATGGCCCATGGCACGCAGCACGTCGTGGACCGCGGAGGCATAGCAGTTGAGCAGGCGTGTGGCGAGCTTCTCGGATTGGTCGGTCATGACGGTCTTCCCACTTCGCTTCCTGCCTTGTCGGCCCTGGCGCTCGCTGTCTGTTCGGTCGGCGGTCGTGTGCGCTCACGCAGGGCGAACAGCTCGTTGATCACCAGGGCACCGATCACCACGCCTCCCCCGAGCAACGCCATCGCGCCAGGTCGCTCGCCGACCACCACCCACGCGAAGAAAGTGCCGAACAGGGTCTCCAGCACCGCCAGCAAGCCGACCTCGGCCGCCGCCAGGACCGGCGTGGCCAGGATCATCATCAGCACGCCGATGCCGAGCTGAACCACGCCCATGATAGCAAGCAGCCCGAGATCCTTCGCCGTGGGGGTGAGCGGCAGCGCCAGGGGCAGCATGATCGCCATCGACAGCAGCCCGGAGACGATCAGCGTGGGAATCATGTCGACGTGCGCTTCCATCCGCCGCAGGATCACGACGTTCACGGCGAAGGCGAACGGAATCGACCAGCGCGATGAGATTGCCGAGCAGGCCGCCGCGGTCGATTGCCGCCATGAACATCATCACGATGCCGCAGAAGGCCGCGAGCATCGTCACCCAGGTGCGGGCCGGCACGTGCTCGCCGAGGAACAGCCGGCCCAGCAGCGCAGCGGAAAACGGCGTGATGCTGGCGATCACCAGCACGTTCGCAACCGTGGTCAGGCCGAGCGCCAGAATGAAGCAGGTATACATGAGCGCCCACAGCGCGCCCGCGATGAAGCCGGACCGGCCGACGGCGCGGATGCGCCGGAACATCTCGCCGCGGTACTGGACGGCCAGCACGCCGAGGATGAATACGGTCATGAACAGCGACCGCCAGAAGGTGATCTCCCAGCCGTCGTGCAGGTCCAGATTGCGGACCATCATGCCGGCCGTAGACCAGCACAGCGTGGCGCCGATCATGAGCAGCACGCCGCGCCGGTGAGCGCGACGGGTAACCGGCGCTGGTGCGATCACGTCAGCCTACGGGCGCCGGAAGCGGAACCGCCAGCTTCTCGGCCCACGGCGTGAGCTGCGGCATGATGCCGCTGTGCAGGCGCACGCCGGCCGCGAGCTGCTCGCGCCGCAGCTGCAGGCCGCGCTCGCCGGGCAGGCGTACGCGGTCGAAGCCCGGACGCGGGGGCGTGGCGTGCACGGCATTCGACAGGAATGCCATCTGCCGCACGAACTCGTGCAAGCCGGCGAAGGCGGCGGGGTCGAACACCTCCAGGAACACGTTGCCGACCCACCCTTCCTGGGGATCGGCGCGCGCATGGCCCGGCAGTCCGCCGCTCAGCGCTTCCACCAGCAGGCCCAGCGCGAAGCCTTTGTGGCCCGCGTCCACGCCACCCAGCGGCAGCATCGCACCGCGTGGCTCGCTGAACATGACGGCAGGATCATCGGTCGGATTGCCTTCCGCATCCACGACCCATTGACCTGGATAGCGCTTGCCCGCGCGATGCAGGCGGTCGGTAACCATATTGGTGGCCAGCGACATGGAAACGTCGAGCAGTACCGGGTCGCCCCCGGTCGGCCAGCCGGCAGCGATCGGGTTGGGCGTCATCACGCCACGCCGTCCGCCGTGCGGGGCCACCGGTGCGTTGTCCGGAGCGGACGTCGTCAGCAGCAGCATCAAGCCCTGGTCGGCGACCCGCTGCAGGTACGAAGCCAGGCAGGCGATGTGATGGCTGCGCGAGATCACCACCGAGCAGGTCCCCAGCTCGCGTGCGCGCGGGATGGCGGTTTCGATCGCCTTGAGCACCAGCCACGGGCCGGGCAGTCGCTTGCCGTCCCAGGTGAGGGCAGCGGGCTTGTCGTGCACGACTCGAGGCTGCCCCGATTTGGTCATGCCGCCGGTTTCCAGCTCCTTCAGATAGGCGGCGAGCAGGTTGAGGCCGTGGGTGTCGTGGCCGAGCAGATCGGCCTCGACCAGGATGTCCGCTACAGCGCGCGCCTTGTCCGTGTCGAGACCGACGCGCTCGAGGGTGACGCGCGCGAAGCGCAGGAGGTCGTCGTCTGCGTATCTTGCTTCAGTCACAGTAACAGAACCTCTCAACGCCAAGCCCGGCCCTGACAGTGGGGACGCAAGGCGACAAGATCCAAAACATCACGATCCAGGCAACGAGGAGCTAAACAGTCTAGGGCTTCGTGCGAGACTCCCTCTCCCCTTGTGGGAGAGGGCAGGGGAGAGGGGGGAAGGTGCTCGAGAATCGTCGCCAGCACGCCATCCAAATTCTCCAGCACATCGTTGTTCCAGAATCGAAGGACTCGGAAGCCCTGGCTGCTCAACCAACCGTCTCTTGCCGCGTCCGCGTCCACAGCATCGGCATGCTGGCCGCCATCCAACTCGATCACAAGCTTCGCGTCGAAGCAGACAAAGTCCACGATGTACCTGCTGATAGGTTGCTGACGTTTGAACTTCCAGCCGAACAGACGATGGGCTCTCAGTCGGCTCCAAAGGAGGCGTTCGGCGTCGGTCGAGTCGGTGCGCAGGCGCCTTGCATGGGCCGTTGGTCTCGGCACGCGATCACCCTCTCCCCTGCCCTCCCCCATCGAGGGGGAGGGGGTGGGGTATCGAAGCTGCTCGACCAATTTTCAGTGCGTAGCGTTTTCAGTACGTCCCGCGCCCGCCGGACAGATCGAACACGGCGCCGGTGCTGAAGGAAGCGTCCTCGGTGCACAGCCACGCCACCATCGCGGCGATCTCCTCGACCAGGCCGAAGCGGCCCATCGGGATCTTGGCGAGCATGAAATCGATGTGCTGCTGGCTCACCTGCGCGAAGATCGGGGTCTTGACCGCGGCGGGGGTGACGCAGTTGACGGTGATGTTCTGCTTGGCGAGCTCCTTGCCGAGCGACTTGGTCAAGCCGATCACGGCTGCCTTGGACGAGCTGTACGCAGAGGCGGTCGGATTGCCTTCCTTGCCGGCAATCGAGGCGATGTTGACGATGCGGCCCCAGCCGTTCTTCTGCAGGTGCGGCGTGACCTCGCGGCAAGCGTAGAAGGTGCCGTGCAGGTTGACGTTGTGCACGCGCAACCACTCCTCGACTGGATACTCCCACGCCAGCTTGTTGTCTCCGGCGATGCCGGCGGAGTTCACCAGGCAGTCGATCTTGCCGAAGTGTTCCGCGGTGGCCTTGGCGGCCGCCTGCACGTCCGAGTAGCTGGCGATGTCGACGCGGGCGGTGTGCACCCTGGTCTTCGCGCTCAGTTCCTTGGACGTCTTCTCCAACGCCGCGGTGTCGCGGTCCCACAGGCTCAGCGCGCCGCCGGACTCGGCAATGCGCTGGGCCACGGCCAGGCCGATGCCAGACACGCCGCCGGTGACGATGCACACGCGGCCGGCGAGATCAAGCTTATTCATGGGCTTCCTCCCGAAGTAACAGGCGAATTTTAGCAGGCCGGCGAGTCGTCAACGAGCATGCAGCGCCCAGAAACCGATCAACGCAGCCACGACGATCGCCGCGACCACCCACACCCAGTGCGGAACCGGTTTCTTCGGCGCCACCGCCGGCTGCCGCAGCCGGCGGCGTGACGGTGTCGTTGAAGCGCGTGAAGAAATCGTCGGCCATCTTGCGCGAAGCTGCATCGACCAGCCGCGAACCCACCTGGGCAAGCTTGCCGCCCACCGTGGCCTTCGCGGTGTAGGAGAGCTTGGTGCCTCCGGCCTCCGGAGACAGCTTGACCTGTGCGCCGCCTTTGCCGAAGCCTGCCGCGCCTCCCGAGCCCTCGAAGGTGAGCGAATAGGCGTTCGGCGGGTTGAGATCGGACAACTGCAGCATGCCGCTGAACTTCGCCTTCACCGGGCCGATGGCGGCGGTCAAGGCCACCTTGTACTCGGTGTCGGATACCTTCTCGATGCTGTCGCATCCCGGGATACAGGCCTTGAGCACTTCAGGGTCGTTGAGTGCCTCCCATACCCGTTGCTGCGGCAGCGGGATGTAACGCTCTCCCGTCATGTCCATGCGTCTTGTCTCCTGGTGGAATCCTTGCCGCGGCTGCGCCCGGCGCAAGGGTGCGCGCCAGGTCGACGAGGCTGTCGAGATTATGCGCCGGCAGGAACGCATCCACATGCGGCAGCATCAACCGCATCCCGGTGGCGAGCGGCCGGAAGTCTTCGTAGCGCAGCAGCGGGTTCAGCCAGATCAACTTGCGGCAGGACCGGTGCAGGCGCTCCATCGCCTGGCTGAGCTCGGTGCCGCCGTCGCGGTCGAGCCCGTCCGAGATCAGCAGTACGACTGCGTTCTGACCGAGCACGCGCCGCGACCAGCGCAGGTTGAATGCCGTGAGGCTGGCGCCGATGCGCGTCCCGCCCGACCAGTCCGCGACGGCCTGGCTGACCGCCGACAGCGCCACGTCCACGTCGCGGTGACGCAGATGGCGGGTGATATTGGTCAAGCGCGTGCCGAAGAGGAAGGTGTGCACGCGGTCACGGTCGCTGGTGATCGCATGCATGAAGTGGAGGAACATCCGGGAGTAGCGGCTCATCGAGCCGGAGATGTCGCACAGGACCACCAGCGGGGGATGGCGCCGCTGCGGCGAGCGCCGCTGCAGGGGGATCAGGTCGGCGCTGCCGCGTGCGCTCGCGCGCAGGGTGGTGCGCAGGTCGATGCGCTCGCCGCGGGCGTCCGGTCGCAGGCGGCGCGTTTGCACCTCGGGGATCGGCAGCCGCAGCCCGGCGATCAGGCGCTTTGCCTGCGCCATCTCCTCGGGCGTCATGGTCTCGAAATCGGTTTTGCGCAGCTGCTCGCGTTCGGAGAAGGTGAGGGTGGCATCGATCTGAATCTCCCGCTCGGCGCGCTCGGCGCCGCGGTCGCTGCGAGCCTTCGGCTCGAGCGGATCGGCAATGCGGTTGCTCAGTGCAGGCCGCTCGGGAGTCTGCGCACGGCCCTGAACGCGTGGCAGCAGCAGGGACATGACCCGCTCCAGCAACCGCGGGTTGCGCCAGAACACGTGGAATGCCTGGTCGAACACTTCGAACTGCTCGCGGCGGTCGAGGAACACGCTGGCGAGCGTCCAGTAGAAGTCTTCGCGGTTGCTCACGCCGGCGATCTCGAGCGCGCGCAGCGCGTCGATGACCCGATCGGGTCCCACCGGCAGACCGGCCCCGCGCAGCACGCGCGCGAAGTGCATGATGTTCTCGGCCAGCTTCATGGCTGGCTCACTCACTGAGGAACAGCCGCGCCCCGTTTCGCCATGCGATTCGCTCGGCGATCTGCGGTGGCAGTTGTGCAAGCCAGTGACGATACCCGGCCATGATGTCGGGCACCTCCGGCCAGCGCTGCGGCACCCAGGTGTCCGAGCCCAGCAGGAAACGTTCGGAGTACTTGGTGAACAACGCTCGCCACTCGGGGGAAAGCTCGCCGCCTACGGTGATGCCGCCGCGATAGGACAGCTCGCCGTGCAGGTTGGGATAGCGGGCGAACAGCTCATCGAGCCTCGGCTCCGGGGTGCTCATCCCGGTGTGGGCCCAGATCACCCTGGCCTGCGGATCGAGCGAGAAGATGCGCTCGATCACGTAGTCGTCGCAATGCGCGTGCAGCCAGAGCTTGCGCTGCGCCGCCAGACGCACGAAGCGCGCGAAGCCCTCGCTGTCGGCGTCGCGTCCGTAGATGTGGAACTCACCGATGCCGGCATAGATGCCGCGAGCCAGCTCGCGTTCGATCATCGCGTAGATGGCGGGGTCGCGAAACCAGGTTTGCACGTCCGCCATCGTCACGTACGGGCGGGCGAAGGCGACGGTCTTGAACTCCGCAGGCGCCTTCTCGAGCAGCTCGCGCGTACCGTCGTTCGGCCGGCTGGTGAGCAGCACGCCCCGGATGCCGGCCTCGCGCCACAGCTCGAACACGCGCTCGACGCTCACGGGCCGGCCGATGTCGAGGTTGTAGTGGACGTGTGCGTCGAAGACCGGCGCCAGGGACGAGTCCGCCCGCAGCGGCGCTGCGATGAGCCCAAGCAGGGAGGCTAAAACCCAACAACAATCGATTTGCTGTCTTCACGTTAGTCCTCGATATGCGCTGTTCGGTTTGGTCTCGTCGCGCTGCCACGATCACTCCCCTCCTTCCCAAGGAGGGGTGGCGCGAAGCGACGGGGTGGTTCGGGCAGGCTCCCACCACCCCGTCACGCTGCGCGTGCCACCCCTCCTCTGGCAGGCTCCCACCACCCCGCCCACTGCGTGGGCACCCCTCCTCGGGCAGGAGGGGAGGTTCTTTTTTCTCCCCGCCTCTCACGAGGCGGGGTGGCGCTCGCAGGCGCCGGGGCGGTGTGGTGTTGCAGGCTCTACACCGCGCCCAGCTCCGAGCGCAGCTCCGACAGAATCCGCGCCGCTTCGCTGCCCTGGACGCGCGCGATGTCGTCCTGATACTTGAGCAGCGCGCCCAGCGTGTTGTCGATGATCTGCGGGTCGAGCGCGATGCGGTCGAGCTCGACGAGCGCGCGCGACCAGTCGATGGTCTCGGCGACGCCCGGAGCTTTGAACAGATCCATGCCGCGCAGCTTCTGCACGAAGGCGACGACCTCCGCGGAGAGCCGCTGCGGAGCGTTGGGGACTTTGCGAGCGAGGATATCGAGCTCGCGCGCGGCCGACGGGTAGTCGACCCAGTGGTACAGGCAGCGCCGCTTGACGGCGTCGTGGATTTCGCGCGTCCGATTCGAGGTGAGCACCACGATCGGCGGCTGGGCCGCCTTGATCGTGCCGATCTCGGGTATGGTGATCTGGAAGTCGGACAGCACCTCCAGCAGGTAGGCTTCGAACGGCTCGTCGGTGCGGTCCAGCTCGTCGATCAACAGCACGGGCGCGGCGCCGTCTCCCGCGGCCAGCGCCTGCAGCAGCGGCCGGCGGATCAGAAACCGCTCGGAGAAGAGATCGTGGGCGAGCGCGTCGCGAGTGGCGCCGCCGGCGGCCTCCGCCAGCCGGATCTCGATCATCTGGCGCGGGTAGTTCCACTCGTAGACCGCGGAGGCGATGTCCAGACCCTCATAGCACTGCAGGCGGATGAGCTGGCGCCCGAGTGTGGCGGCCAGCACCTTGGCGATCTCGGTCTTGCCGACCCCGGCCTCGCCCTCCAGGAACAGGGGGCGCCCCATGCGCAGGGCGAGGAACACCGCGGTCGCAAGGCTGCGCTCGGCGACGTAATCGCCGCGGGACAGCAGCGCGAGGGTGTCGTCGATGGATTTGGGGAGCTCTTGGTGTGTTTGCATTGCTGCGACTTCTCAGCACAAAGGCGCAAAGGACCCGCCCTTTGCGCCTTTGCGGTGAGGTGTTGCCGTCGGCTGAAGCTTAGCCCGCGATCGCCTGCTCCACGGCGCGCCTGGCCATGACAGTGACGAGATGTGCGCGATACTCGGCCGAGGCGTGCATGTCGGAGTTGAGGGCGGAAGCGCCCACCAGGATTCCCGCGACGGCATCGGGTGAAAACCGCGCGCCGAGCGCTTTCTCCATGTCGGGCACGCGGAACACCGAGCCGGCTGCGCCGGTCACCGCGACGCGCACGCCACTGCTCGTCTCCGCCACGAACACCCCGACGATGGCGTAGCGCGAGGCGGGGTTCTTGAACTTTGCATACGCCGCGCGCTTCGGGACAGGGAAGCTCACGCTGGTGATGATTTCGCCCGGCTGCAGCGCGGTCTCGAACATGCCGGTGAAAAACTGGTCGGCTGCGATCTTGCGCTTATCGGTATTCACCGTGGCGCCCAGGCCCACCAGGGCCGCGGGATAGTCCGCGGCCGGGTCGCTGTTCGCGACCGATCCGCCCAAGGTGCCCATGTTGCGGACCATGCGATCGCCGATGCCGGCGGCGAGCCGGGCAAGCGCCGGGATCGCCTTGCGGACTTCCGGCGAGGCGGCGACCTCGGCATGGCGTGTCATCGCGCCGATCGTCACAGTGCCAGCGTCGGTCTTGATCCCGCGCAGCTCCGCGACATCGCGCAGGTCGATGAGATCGGACGGCGAGGCCAGGCGCATCTTCATCGAAGCAATCAAGGTCTGCCCGCCGGCGAGCAGCTTGGCCTCGGGGTTGCTCGCCAGCGCCCCGGCTGCCTCGGCGACGCTGCCGGCTTTCCGGTAGTTGAAGCTATACATGGTTCGCTCCCGGTTGATCCTGCGAAGTCAAAACCCGAACGCCAGGCTCTGGTTTCGTGGTCTCCCCGTGCGTGGGACGCCAAGACGGCGGCACGAGGTTCCGCGGCGCGTATCCGCAGCGGCGGGTGGCTGCGCTCATGCTTGGCCTCCCATCGCGCGAGCACCCGCCTGGACCGCCTTCACGATGTTGTGATAGCCCGTACAGCGGCACAGGTTGCCGTCCAGCTCTGCGCGAATCGTCTCCTCGCTCGGGTTGGGGTGGGTCTTGGCCAGGTCGATGGCGCTCATCACCATCCCGGGCGTACAGAAGCCGCACTGCAGCCCGTGGTGGTCGCGGAATGCCTCCTGCATCGGATGCAGCTTGCCTCCGGCGCCGGCGATGCCTTCGATGGTCACGATCTGCGCCCCGTCGGCCTGCATCACCAGCATGTTGCAGCACTTTACGGCGCTTCCGTTCATGTGGATCGTGCAGGCGCCGCATTGCGCGGTGTCGCAGCCGATATGGGTCCCGGTCAGGCGCAGCTGCTCGCGCAGGAAGTTCACCAGCAGCGTGCGCGGCTCCACTTCAGCCGTGACGGGCTTGCCGTTCACGGTCATCGCCACCTTGACGGGCATGAGAGTCTCCTTCGAGTTCCGCTCGCGCCTCCAGGCCGAGCCAATGGTTGGGGTGCCGGGCCCTGGGCCCGTTCTGGCCATCATCGTAGACAACGCACGGCGTCGGGGCAACCCAGGTTCCCCAAGACTACCGGATTAGCTGCCGGAAAGCGCCTCCAGCATCGGCTGCACCCGCTGGGCCGAGGCGCGCGCGGCCCGGTCCAGGTCGAACACCGCGTCCACATCCGCCCCCGGCACCGCCGCCAGCCGATTGTCGCTGGCCAGCTGCTGGCGAGCCAACTCGCGCAGGTGGGTCCGGGTGGCGACCGCCTTTGTGCACAGGGTGGCCACCAGCGCCTGCGCCTCTGGCTTTCCGAGGGCAGGCGCGAACAGGCTGGCCAGGCTCTCCGAGAAGATCGTCCCTTCCAGGGCGTCGATGTTGGCGCGGCAGCGCCGCTGCTCGAACTTGACGCCCTCGAGCAACTCAGCCAGGGCGCGCGCGGCGGCCACGGCGTGGATCAACACGTCGGGAAACTGGGCCGCTTCGGCCTGCCAGTTGCCGAGCGCGCGCTCGTACTCCTGGGGCATGGCGGCCAGCAGGCCGGCCACCAGAGCCGGCACCGGCTGGGCTGCGGCGAGCACGCGCATGGACAGCACCGGATTGTGCTTGTGCGGCATCGCGGTCGAGCCCCCGCGGCCGGGGGCGGCGGGTTCCTCCGCTTCGCCCACCTCGGCCTGCGCCATCAGGGCGATGTCGCGCGCGACCTTCGCCATTGCGCCGGTAGCCAGCGCGGCGTCGGTCGCGAGCCCGATCCAGGCGTTGCGTTGCGTGTGCCAGGTGGCGCCGGGATCGCTCAGCCCCAGGGTGCTGGCGAGCTCCGCGCGCAACCGCGCCCCGGCGTCTCCCCACGCCGCCAGATTCCCAACTGCCCCGCCCAGCGAGATGGCGAGCCCGGCGTCGGCGTTGTCCAGCAGGCGCCCGCGGCTGTGCGCCAGCGCTTGCGCCCACTGGGCGCAGCGGAACCCCACCGTGGTGACGGCCGCCGGCTGCAATAGCGTGCGTGCCAGCGCAGGCGTGCCGGCGTGGCGCCGCGCCAGGCTGATGGCGGCGCGGCAGGCTCGATGAAGCTCCTGCTCCAATTGGGTGACCGCAGTCCGTGCGCACAGGACCAGCGCGGTGTCGAGAACATCCTGGCTGGTGGAGCCATAGTGGACATAGCGCGCCGCGACCGGGTCGTGGCTGGCCACATGGGCGATGACGGCCTGCACGAACGGGATCGCGAGCGAGCCGGCTTGTGCGCCGGCGCGCGCGAGCACGGCGGGGTCGAGCGGAGTGGTTCCGGCGTGCTGGGCGATGAGCGCTGCGCAGCGGTCGGGGATCAGCCCGAGCCTCGCCTGCACCTGGGCCAGCGCCACTTCGAAGCGCAGCATCGCCTCCAGCAGCGCTACGTCGGCGAACGGGTGCGGACCATCGGCACCCGTCACGACCCATTTGTAGAGCGGACCGGTCAACGCCGTAGCTCAGATCTCGAAGAACACCGTCTCGCCTTCACCCTGCAGGCGCACGTTCCACTCGTAGCTGTCTTCGCCGGTGCGCTTGCCGGCGAGCGTGGAGCGGCGGGCCTGCGGCACGCCGGCGGGAAGATCGAGCGCGCCGACGTCGTCGCTCGGATGGAGGTAGATGCGGGTGAACAATTCACGCAGCAGCCCGCGCGCGAATATCGTGACGTTTGCATGGACTTGACCGTCGGCGGGCCTGGGCATCGCGAACACGAAGCGCCCTTGTGCGTCGGTGGCGACGCGCTGCCATCCTGCGAGCGGCATGCGGCGCGCCCCAGTTCGGCTGCCAGACCTCGATGAGCGCGTCGGACACGCCGTTGCCGTCGCGATCGAGCACGCGGCCGCTCACCCGCACCCCGCCGGGCGGCGGCGCCGTCATCTCGATGGCCCACCTGAATGCTTCCGAGAAGAATGGGCCGATCGTCTGCGAGGGGTCAGTGCCGGCATACCGTCTCCATCTCTAAAGCAGTTGAACCGCAGAGGCGCGGAGACGCAGAGGACGGAGGACAGCGTTTTGAATGGATGACCAGTGCGCGTGGGAGCCGTCTGCCCACTCCGATCCTTCGCAGCACTCCGTATCCATTCTCTGCGTTCTCTGCGCCTCCGCGTCTCTGCGGTTCAGATCGACAGGGTAGCCGGCTCAGACGCCGAACGGCGTAGCACCGTGCCCGCGCAAGACGATGTCGAACCGAAAACCCAGAGCCGTGCCCTCGACGGTGAGGTCCAGATCGAAGTGCGATACCAGGCGGCTGCGGGCTTGCGCGGGAACGCTGTTGTAGATCGGATCGTAGGGGAACAGCGGATCGTCTGGGAAGTACATCTGCGTGATCAGGCGCTGCGCGTAGGCGTTTCCGAACAGCGAGAAGTGGATGTGCGCCGGCCGCCAGGCATTCGGATGGTTCCCCCAGGGGTAGGCGCCCGGCCTGATGGTCACGAATCGATAGTTGCCCGCGGCGTCGGTCAGCATCTTGCCGAGGCCGCGGAAATGCGGGTCGAGCGGCGCGTTGTGCTGGTCCACGGAGTGGAAGTAGCGGCCTGCGGCATTGCACTGCCACACCTCCAGCAGCGAGTCGCGCACCGGCTTGCCGTCCTCGTCGAGCACGCGCCCGCCCACCACGATGCGCTGGCCCTGCGGCTCGGCGGTCGATTGCCGGGTCAGGTCGAGATCGGCGGGCCGCAGTATCGAGCTTGGGAAGCGTGCCACGCTCAGCTCGGCAGCGCCCTGCGCGAGCGGCACGGGCGGCTGCAGCGGCGCGCGCGCCGGCGTGCTCTTGTAGTCGGGGTACAAGTACGGTGGATGCGTGCCCGCGGGCGTCGCTCGCAGTGGAGACTCGGACGACATCGGCTATTCCTCTACTGAACTCTTCTCAACCGAATTCACAGGATTAACAGGATTTCTCAGGATTGACAGGATTTTCAAGCTTGAACGGATCTCCTCAATGCAGCGATTGCGCCGAGAGGGACAAGTGCCGAAAACGCTCGCGAATCGCGCTTCTAATCCTGTTCATCCTGAGAAATCCTGTTAATCCTGTGAATTCCTTCCGTGCAGTGTGCTCGCGCGTCACTCGTACTGCTTGATCAGCGCGCGCGCCTCGTCGAGCAGGCGCTTGCCGTCGGCGCCCTTCGCGGACACGTCCTTGACCCACTCGTCGTCGACGTTTTCGGTGGCTTTCATCCAGCGCTTGAGCTCGGCCTCGGTCAGCGTGACGAACGTGTTGCCGCGATCCTTCGCGAGCTTGCGATGCGCTTCCACCACCGCATCCCAGCCCTTCTCGCCGGCCCAGGCCGATACGGCGAGCCCGCTGTTGGCGTCGATCACCTTCTTCAGGTCCGGCGGCAGGCTGTCGTACTTGGCCGGGTTCATCGCCATCACGAAGATCGTGTTGGAGAACTTCGGCGCGCCCGGCGGCGTCTCCAGGTGATACTTCGCGATCTCCTGCAGCTTGATCGCCGGCACACCTTCCCAGGGTACCATCGCGCCGTCGATCACGCCCTTGGACAGGGCCTCGGGCACCTGCGGCAGCGGCATCTGCACCGGGGTCGCGCCCAGCGCCTGCAGCATGCGTGCATTGATGCGGGTGGCCGCGCGGATTTTCAGGCCCTTCAGGTCGTCCAGATTCTTCACCGGCTGCTTGGTGAAATGGAACATCGAGCCGTCGTGCGTGTGCATGAAGATGAGCCGGGTGCCCTTGAATTCGTCCAGCGCGTTCTTCTGCACGTACTGCCACAGCGCCTGGCTGCCCGCCTTGGCGTTGTGCGCCATGAACGGCAGCTCGAATACCTCGGACTTGGAGAAGCGCCCGGCGGAGTAGGTCGGTACGGTCCAGACGATGTCGACAACCCCGTCCTTCACCTGATCGAACAGCTGTGGCGGTGTTCCGCCCAGCTGCATGGCCGGATAGATCTGGCACTTCAGGCGGTCGTTGGATTCCTTGTTGATCTTGTCGCACCAGGGCTGAATCACGTTCAGGTGCGGGTTGGACGTCGCCGGCAGCATGTGATGCACCTTGAGCACGATCTGCTCGGCATGGGCCGGCAGCATGGCGCCGGCCACGAGCGCGGCCACGGCAGGCAACGTCAAAAATCGAGACATTCTCATTTCTTCTCCTTGGACAATGGCTCGGTCATCCCCCGAAGTGGCGTACCAGCACCAGCGAGATGGCCGGAAAGAACAGCAGCAACGTCGTGCGCACCAGGTCGGACAGCAGGAACGGCACCACGCCCTTGAACGTTTCGATGAGCGGGACGTCCTTGGCCAGACCGGTTGATGATGTAAACGTTCATCCCGACCGGCGGGTGCACAAGCCCGATCTCCACCACCATCAACGCGAGGATGCCGAACCAGATCGACTTCTCCGTCTGGCTCAGGCCCCAGAAGTCCAGCCCCATCACCATCGGATAGAAGATCGGGATGGTCAGCAGGATCATGGCGAGCGAGTCCATCACGCAACCGAGGAAGATGTAGATGACCAGGATCATCGCCATCACCAGGAGCGGGGGCCAGTGACTGTCCTTGACCCAGGTCGCCAGTTCCGCCGGCATCTGCGACAGCGCGAGCGCGGTGTTGAGCATGTCCGCGCCCAGCAGCACCAGGAAGATCATCGCCGTGGCCTGGGCCGTGCCGAGCGCGCATTCGATCAGTCCGGAGATCCGCATCCCGCCCACGGTCACCGCCAGGATCCCGCAGGCGGCCGCGCCGATCGCCGCCGCTTCGGTCGGGTTGGCCCAGCCGCCGTAGATGCCGACGATGACGACCAGGAACACGCCCAGAACCGGCAGCACCTCGGCCAGCGACCGCAGACGCGTGGGCCAGTCCACACGCGGCCCGGCCGGTCCGATCTTGGGCTTCCAGCGCACCAGGATCTGTACCACCAGCATGTAGCCGAGCATGGCGATGAGGCCCGGCACCACCGCCGCCACGAACAGCTTGCCGATCGATTCCTGGGTGAGGATGGCGTAGATGACCAGCGGCACCGAGGGCGGGATCATGATGCCCAGCGTGCCGCCCGCCGCGAGCGCTCCGGTCGCCAGGCTCCCGGCATAGCCGTGCCGGCGCAGCTCGGGCAGCGCGACCTGCCCCATGGTCGCAGCCGTCGCGAGCGACGAGCCGCAGATCGCGCCGAAGCCCGCGCAGGCGCCGATCGCCGCCATCGCCACGCCGCCGCGACGATGCCCCAGGAACGCGCTGACGAAGCGGAACAAGCTGCGGCTCAAGCCCCCGTGCGTGGCGAACTGGCCCATCAGCAGGAACAGCGGGATGACTACCAGGTCGTAGTTCGAAAGCCGCGCGTAGGCCAGGTTCTTCAGCGAGTTGAGCAGCGGCAGCATGCCCCACGACGTGAGGTAGAGATAGCCGCCCGCGCCGACGCAGAACATCGCGATGCCGATCGGCACGCGCACGACCAGCAGCACCATCAGCACGCCGAACATGCAGAAGCCGATGCCGACGCCGGTCACAGGCTGCCTTCCACCTTGGCACGGCCGCCTCGCAGGTTGAGCCACATCATGTAGAAGCCGGCCAGCGCCAGCAGCGCAAAGCCCGGCACCATCAGCATCTGCCCGATCCAGGTCGGCCAGCCGAGGATCGCCGTGGTCTCGCCGGCCTCTTTCAGAGAGAGCGCACCCACCGCCGTGCGCCAGGCGATCAGCGCGCCGAACAGGCCTACCAGGAGCGAGCCGAATGCGTCGAGCCGGGTGACGATGCGGGTGGACAGGTTGTGCGTGAAGAAATCGACCTTCACGTCGCCGCCGTTCAGATGGCAGTAGGCGAAGAATGCGGAGGCCGCAAACGCCGAGCACATCTGCAGGACCTCCACGTCGCCCGGGACCGGTGCGGACGCGATCTTCCGCCCGACGATGGACACGATGGACATGATCACCAGGGCGACGAACACCAGACCGCCCAGGACCGCCACGAACTTGCAGAGCGCGCTCAGCGCCAGACCGAACGGTCCGATCCCGGCCGGCCCGCTGCGGGCCGCGCTGGGCTCCGTGTCCTGCATTGCACTTCTCCTCCCAGATGTTGGTTTGACGCGGCCGCAAGCGCTGCACCGCCTGTCCGCACTGCGGACACCCGCGCCCCGCCGTCTGTGCGACGAAACGCGAGCCAGGCGAAGTATAAGGGGTTGGCCGGGCCGGCCCGATCGGGTGCCTCTGCGGCAATGCATCCTGTGGATCGTTCCACCGATCTTGCCCGGCGGTGCGAATCACGCGGCTTGCCTGGTAAAGCGATATGCTGGACTGATAGACGCGCTCAACCTGAGAAACTACTCCATGTCCGCCGCTACCCGTGCCGAAAGAGGTCAGGTCGCTATTCCGCCCGACGTTCCCGTGTCCGCCGGCGCGGGGACTCGATGATCCTCCTGCCGGCATGAGGGAAAAGATCCGTCCGAAGTTGCAGGACCTGGGCGTGGCACTGCTCGCCTTGTTGTGGGCGCCGCTCTGCTGCTTCGCACAAACCGACTACGCCGCCACGCAACTTCGTGCGTCGGCAGATGCGGCTCGCATACGGATGGCCGAGCGCGTCGAGCCGCCGCCATCGCGCATTGCGTTCCTCTGTCTCGCCGAGCGCAGCCGTACCGCCCCGCTGCGCGAGTACGTGCTGCGCCAGCAAGCCGAGGCGGTGCAAGCGCTGCTGAACACGGCCACCACACCGGCAGCAATCCTGCAGGTGCAGCGGATGCTGGCTGAGTTGGCGCGCGACGGCACCTCCAACGCCGCAGCCGGGTGGTTGCTCGAGCAGGCGCCCGCGGGGCCGGCGCGCATCCGTCAGGCGGCTGCTTTCGGCGAGCTTCCGGCTGCATTGGACGGACGCATGCAGCCGGGCTGCGCCGGCAGCTACCGTGGCTTGCTCGGCCGCACCTACAAGCCGCTGGGCGAACTGGCTCTGAACGACTACCAGCGCGTCGCTGCGCAAGAGCCCTCGGACCCTTGGATCTGGCTTGCGCTCGCATGGCTGGCGGACCCGGAAGCAGAGCACGCGCTGCAAAGCAGTCTGGCAGCGGCACGTACACTGAGCACGCCAGACGCCAAGCGCGCCCAGATCTTTGCGCTGCAGGAGCTAGCCTTGTTGCGCCAAGTGCAAGGGCGCAATGCCGATGCACAAGCGGCGGCCACGGAGGCGATGCAGCTGGCGCAGCAGGCGGTGGATCACTTTGGCCGCGATCCGGCTGACCCGGCCGCGGAACAAGCCTTGCGCGACCTCGGCCAGACCGGGAACGCGCTGGCTGCCGAGCTGCAGGCACTAGGGCAGGACAGCGCGGCGCGGGACGTGCTGGGTGAAGTGCTGCCGCTGCAGCAGCGCCTCGCGGCGCAGCGGCCCGACGATCTGGCGATCCAGTACACGTTGATCGATATGCTGCTGCGGCTCGCGGTGCTGCGGGACCAGCCCACCGCCGATGCCGGCGCGCCCACGCGCTTCCACCAGGCGCAGGCCCTGTATCAGGAGCTGCAACAGCGCGCCCCGTACGACTCGATGATGGGGCGCTCGGCCTGGCCTGGGATGTTCTCGACAGCCACGGCAATCGCAGGCGTGCTCACGTTGCTGCTCGGTCTGGTGTTGCTGTGGCGCTTTCGACGGCGGGTGGCGCGGTTGATGCTGGCGGCAGCGAGCAAGCCAGCCGGGTCCGCGTGGTCCGCCGATCAGCAGTCGCTGGCGGGCCATCCGGCTATCGAAGTGAGCCCGCCGCCGGCCCACGCGTCCGGCGCCACGTCGAAGGTAGCCCGCAGCGCCGCAGCGGCGCTGCGCCACGCAGCTATCGTGCAGACCGTAGCCGGCCTGGTTTTCGGCGTCGTGGCCACTTGGCTGCAGCTGCGTGCTGCCGGTATCGAGCCCAGCCCCAACCGCTTCCTCGTCATGAGCTGGACTTGGGCCTGGCCTGTCGTGCTCGCGCTGGGCCTGGTGTGGGACGGCGACCGCCGCCGCAAGCGCCTGGCCTGGGCCGCCTACTTCGGCGTGCTTGCGCTCATATCCGTGCGCATCGCGATGGGTGACACGCCTCCCATGCAACTGGGCGCTGTAACTGTGCCGCCGCTGTTGCAGGGCTTGATATTCTGGGTGCTCACGCTGTCCTTCTCGCCATTCCTGCTGTTGTTTCTCAACCGTGCGGTCCGCGCCATCGGTCCGGCGCTGCTGGCGATGATGCTGGTAGCGACCACTGCATCCGCGTTCGTAGTCGTGGCTGCCGCGACGCCCGCAGGTTTTTCCGTGGCCGGCAAGGTGCTGGCGGCGTTGCACGTCCCGGCCGCCCTCTTCGTGCCACTCGTCATGTTGCTGGGCATGCTCGCCGCTGCGCCACTGGCCTGGTGGACCGGCCGCCTGCTTCGTGCGGCCTATGCTGCCAAGTGGGTTACGGATCAGAGCCTGATGATCGACGCGATGTGGCTGTTCCAGGCGGGTGTACTGTCGCTCGGCCTCATCCACGACATGGGCCCTGCCGGCTGGGTTGGGCTGGCCGCCTTCGGCGCGCACAAGGCCGTTACTCTGGCGGGCATGTGGCCGGCGGCGCGCGCGGCGCGCCGGCGTACTCCTGTGCGTCTGCTGCTGTTACGCGTGTTCGGCCGCCAGCGCAGCACCGAGCGCCTGTTCGATCTGCTCGGCACGCGCTGGCGCTATGCCGGGCCCATCCACATGATCGGCGCACCGGATCTCGCCAGCAGCACGATCGACCCCGACGAGTTCCTCGATTTTCTGGCCGGCCGCCTGCGCCAGCGCTTCATTCTCGAACCGGCCGACTTGCCGGTGCGCCTGGCCGCACTGGACGAGCGCTGCGACTTCGATGCGCGCTGGCGCGTGGGCGAGCTGTACTGCGGCAACGACATGTGGCGTGATGCAGTGCGCGCGCTGATGGCGCGCAGCGACCTGGCCGCGATGGATCTGCGCGGCTTCGGCCCCGAGAAGCAGGGTTGCGTGTTCGAGCTGCAGGCGTTGCTCGACCTGGTGCCTGCGCAGCGCGTCGCGCTGCTGGTGGACACCAGCACGAAGATGGAGTTTCTGCACACCACGGTCCAGGCCTGTCTCGCCCGCATGTCGGCCAGTTCACCCAACGCACTGGCTCCGGGCCGCGTCACGCTGCTGGACATCAGCGGTGGCGAGCGCGCTGCCGTGGAGCAACTGCTCAGCATGCCGGAGGCACGCTAAGGAGGGGCGTCGCGGTCCGATGCTTGAGCTTGAACCTCGGATCGCCGACAATCCAGCTCAGCCGACGCGGACCCCAGAGAGCCCGCGCGGGTATTCCGGAGGAGACTGCATGACCCTACGCGCGTTCCTGCGCTGCATCATCGCGAGCGCTGCGCTCGCTGCCCTGGCGTCGCCCGCCAGTGCGCAGACCATCACGCTGCACGGCGCTGTCCAGTTCCCCGACGAGCACGTGTTCACCCGCACGCTGGTGCGGTTCGAGGAGCTGGTGAAGAAGTACTACGGCAAGCCGGTCAACTTCGCGCTGCACAAGAACAGCGAGCTGGGGCTGGAGAAGCAGTACTTCGAGTACATGGCGCAGGGCAAGGCGGTGGACTACGCCATCGTGTCGCCCGCGCACATGTCCACGTTTTCGCGCGCCGCGCCGTTCATCGACGCACCTTTCCTGTTCCGAGACATGAATCACTGGCACAAGGTGCTCGACCAGGACCTGTTCAAGCCGGTGGCGGATGAGATCACGCAGAAATCGGAAGTGATGTTGATCGGCTACGCCGGCGGCGGCGTGCGCAACATCTTCGCGAGCAAGCCGCTGCCGGATCTGGCGTCGCTGAAAGCACTGAAGGTACGGGTGCAGGGCGCACCGATCTGGAGCCGGACCTTTGCGACGGTGGGCATGTCGCCGACCGTGATCGCCTACAACGAGATCTACAACGCCATCCAGAACGGCGTGATCCAGGCCGGCGAGAACGAGGCTGCAGGCGTGGAGCAGATGCGCTTCTACGAGGTCGCGCCCAATCTGGCACTGACTCAGCACGCGATCACGATCCGGCCCATTTGCTTCTCGGGCAAGACCTTCAAGCGCCTGCCGGCGGATCTGCAGGCGGCGATCCTCAAGGCGGGCAAGGAGGCCGGCGCGTATGGCCGCGAGCAGGAGTCGAACGAAGACGCCAAGAAGCTCGAAGCGTTGCAGAAGGCCGGCAAGCTCAAACTCATCCCGTTCGCCGGGCGCGATCGGATGAAGCAGCTGGTCGATCCGGTCATGGCCGCCTACGCCAAGGACATCGGCGTCGAGGCGATCCTGGTGCAGATCAACGGCATCAAATGATGCTGCGGGTCCGAGGATCGATTCCCTCCCCCTTCCAGGGGGAGGGTCGAGGGTGGGGGTGCGACACGGGCACTGCAGTCATCTCGGCGCTCGACCCCCATCCCAGCCTTCCCCCTGAAAGGGGGAAGGAGTGTGGTGGTTGGTCGGAGCGCGTTTGCGAAACACCGAATAAGGTCATCCCCGCGGAAGCGGGGATCCAGAAGTGTTGGAGCTTCCTGAGTTCCGCTTTCGCGCCGGCGGGCGTTGACTCCTGATGTCTGTTACACCCTCAAAGCGCAGCGCCTGGCGGCGCCTGACTGCAGGCTACGCGCGCCTGCTGACCTGGCTGCTGGCGGCGAGCGTGGCCGTGCTCGTCGTCCCGGTCAGCCTGCAGATCTTCTCGCGCTATACGGAACTCATCCCCGCGTACATCTGGACCGAGGAGATGGCGCGGTTCCTGTTCGTCTGGATGATCATGCTCGGCGCGATGCTCGGGGTGCGGGAGAGCAGCCACTTCGTGGTGGACGTGTGGCCGCAGATGGGGTCGCGCGCACAAGCAGTTCTGCGCATTGTGTCGAACCTGTTCGTGCTGGTGACCGCATTGGCGTTCCTGTGGTGGGGTATCGAGTTCACGCGCTTCGCGATCGGTCGCATCTCCGAGCTGGCCGAGCTGCCGCTGTGGCTCATTCACGTCGCGTGGCCGCTGGCAGGTGCCACCTGGATCGTATTCCTCGGCGAGCAGTTCTACGATGACCTGCGCGTGGCCTTCGGGAGCGCAAAGTGACCGAAACGCTGATCGCGCCCGGCACCGCAGCCATGATCCTGTTCGGTGGCTTCTTCGGCCTGCTGTTCCTGCGCGTGCCGGTGGCCTTCGCGCTGGGGCTCGCCTGCTTGCCCATCTTCCTGTGGGACGAGCGCCTCTCGCCGCAGAACCTCCTGCAGGAGACGTTCAACGCCTACAACTCGTTCATCCTGCTGGCGGTGCCGTTCTTCCTGCTCACCGCCAACCTGATGAACGTGGGCGGTATCACCGACCGGCTGGTGCGGCTGTCGCGTGCCCTGGTGGGGCATTTCCCCGGCGGGTTGGCGCAGATCAACGTGGTGCTGTCGATCTTCTTCGCCGGCATCTCCGGCTCCTCCACCGCGGATGCGGCCAGCCAGTCGAAGATCTTCATCGAGGCCCAGCGCAAGGAGGGCTACGACGACAGCTTCTCGGTGGCCATCACGGCGGTGTCGGCGGTGCTGGCGGTCATCATCCCGCCGTCGATCCTGATGATCGTGTGGGGCGGTCTGCTGACGGTCTCGATCGGAGGCCTGTTTCTCGCCGGCATCATCCCCGGCCTGCTGATCGGCTTCGTGCAGATGGGCACGGTGCACGTCTACGCCAAGCTGCGCGGCTATCCGACCTATCCGCGCGCCACGTTGCTCGAGGTCGTCAAAGCCATCGGCGTCTCGGTTCCTGCGCTGATGACGCCGGTCATCATCATCGGCGGCAAGATCTTCGGCTGGTTCACCGCCACCGAATCGGCCTGCATCGCTGTTCTGTACGCCGGCGTGCTCTCGCTGGTCGTCTACCGCGAGATGAATCTGAAAGGGCTGCGCGAGGCGCTCCTCGACACCGGACGGCTCGCCGCGATCGCGCTGTTCTGCGTGGGGACCGCGAGCGCCTTCGGCTGGCTGCTGGCGTACTACCAGATTCCCAAGGCGTTGCTTGCGGGGGTGCAGGCCTGGCACATGGGTTCCACCGCGACGGGCTTCTTCATTGCCGGCGTGTTCCTGGTTGTGGGGTGCTTCCTCGATGCGATCCCGGCGATCATCATCGTCGGCACCATCCTGGCCCCGCTCGCGCAGTCCGCGGGCCTCGACCCGATCCACTTCGCCATGATCGGCATCGTCTCGCTGGCGTTCGGCCTGGTGACGCCGCCCTACGGCCTGTGCCTGATGATCTCCTGCGCGGTGGCCGGCATGCGCATGGTCGACGTGCTCAAGGACACCTTTATCATGCTGATCCCGATGCTCGCCGTGCTGGTGCTGGTGATCCTGTGGCCGGACCTGGTCCTGTTCCTGCCCAAGCTGGTATCGCCGGAGTTCCTGCAATGATGCGGGCCGGACGGGGCCGGTCCCGTGGCGGGGACTGGTACGGGTTGGACACAACGTCCTGCTCAGTGCGTGGCTGCTGATCGCGCTCGCCGGCTGCAAGGGCGGCGACGCCGACAAGGCTTACCCGACACGCCCCATCACGCTGGTTGTTCCGTTCTCCGCTGGGGGCCCCACCGATGTTCTGGCGAGAACGCTGGCAGGCCCGATGGGCGAGACGCTGGGGCAGAGCATCGTGGTCGAGAACAAGCCGGGTGCCGGCGGCACGATCGCGGCGGCCTACGTCGCTCGGGCGCAGCCGGACGGCTACACGCTGCTGGTGCATCACACCGGGATGGCGACGAGCACAGCGCTGTACAAGAATCTGACCTACGATCCTCTCACCAGCTTCGAGTTCATCGCGCAGGTCGTGGACGTGCCCATGACCCTGGTAGGCCGTCAGGATCTTCCGCCCAATACGCTGCAGGAAGCGATTGCGTACATCAAAGCGAACAAGGCGACGCTCAACTTCGCGCACGCGGGCGCGGGGTCGGTCTCGCATTTGTGTGCGATGCTCCTGCAGCAGGCGCTCGGTGTCGAGCTCACCACTGTGCAGTTCCAGGGCACAGCGCCTGCGCTTGTCGCGCTGGTCGGCGGGCATGTAGACCTGCTGTGCGACCAGACCACGCAGACCATCCCGCACGTCAAGGGAGGCCGGGTGAAGCTGTATGGCGCTACCGCGCGGGCCCGCATTGCGGCCCTGCCCGATACGCCAACGCTGGAGGAGGGCGGGTTACATGGCTTCGAGGTCGTGGTATGGCACGGTGTCTACGCGCCCAAAGGGACCCCGAAGGCCGCGCTCGACAAGGTCGGGGCCGCCCTGCGAGCGGCGCTGAAGAATCCCGTCGTGACGCAACGGCTCATCGAGCTGGGAGCGCAGGTCGTCCCCGAGGCCGAGCAGACCCCCGCAGGACTGCGCGACCGGCTGGCGGCGCAGATCGACAAGTGGACGCCGATCATTCGCAGCGCCGGAGTGTCGGCGGCGGATTAGTGACTGGTGCGTGGGTCGCTCGATCGGATGACCGGTCGCGGCAGACGCAGCGTGAGTCGGTGGCAATCTCCATGACCGATCAGTCACCAGTCACCAGTCACGATTACGGGAGGAGAACAACAATGGGACTCGGAACCGGCATCGCGCTGCTGATCGTGTTTCTGATCGTCGTGGTCATGATCGTCCGCGGCCAGAGCCCGATCATCATGCTGCTGATCCTGGCGATCGTGTGGGCCTTGATCGCGGGCATCGGCATTCAGGACATCCAGGCCAAGGTGCTTCAGGGCGGTGGCAGTCAAGTACGCCAGCTCGGTCATCGTTATCGTGTTCGGCGCCTGGTTCGCGCAGGTCCTGATCCAGACCGGGATCGCCGAAAGCGTGATCCGCTCGGCGGTGGAGCTGACCGGCGGCCGCCCGATGATCACCGCGATGGTGATCAACCTCGTCACCGCACTGCTGTTCACCTCGATGTACGGGGTGGGGGCCGCGATCGCGATCGGCGTCATCGCTCTGCCGATCATGATGAGCCAGGGCATCCCGGCGCGCGTGGCCGCGCCGACCTTCAGCATGGCGATCGGGGCCGGCGCGTTCGTCAACCTGGTGCAGTTCGGCACCTTCGAGAAGCTGTTTCCGGGCATCAAGTACGAGGCGCCCTGGCTCACCTATTGGATGGTCGGCGTGTGCGTCTACATCGCCATCGCCTGGCTGATGATTTACCTCAACCTGCGCAAGCTCGGCGTGCGCCGCGCGCCAGCGTCGATCCAGCCGCGGCCGGACAAGCACCTCGCAAGCGCACGCCTTACTACACCTACATCGTGCCGTGTTTCCGGTGCTGATGATCATGGTGCTCAAGTGGGAGATCATTCCCGACGCTTCCTGGTGAGCATCGTGCTGGCGCTGGTGCTGACCGCGCGCGACCGCACGCTGCAGGGACATCTCAATCTCTTCAACAAGACCTTCTACGACGCGTTCCCCGACATCGCGACGATCGCCGCGCTGTGGACCATCTGCGGGATGATCATCGTGGCGGGGCAGATGCCGCAGGTGGCTGACGCGCTGAAGCCGATCTTCTCTCCGGTTCTGCCGCACAACACGGCGCAGGCCGCGGTGTTCTTCGGCGTGCTGGGCGGGATACTCAGCATCTACCGCGGACCGCTGGTGGTGGTCGGCACGGGCGCGGCCCTGCTTGCGATCCTGCTTGTCGGCCGGAGAGATTCCGGTGCCAGTCCTGTACTCGCTGTGGCTCGCGCCGACGGTCATGCAGGGCAGCGTCGACCCGACCAACTCGTGGACCTTGTGGACGATCGGCTACACCAAGGTCTCGCAGGGTCAGTTCCTGAGAACCGCATTGCCGTTCGGCTGGCTCATGGTCGCCATCTGCTCGGCGATCTGCTACGCGTGGCTGGGCCACCTCTGAGCATGACTGAGGGCCGCACCTATCGCATCGGCATCGACGTCGGCGGCACCTTCACCAAGGCGGTGCTGATCGACAACGCCACCTACGAGGTGGTGGGGCGCTACTCGGTGCTGACCACCCACAGCGATCCGCGCGGCGTCGCCAAGGGTGTGGTCGAAGTGTTTCGCAACGTGCTGGAGCGCTCGGCGGTCGATCCCGCCGATGTCGTGTTCCTGGCGCACAGCACCACCCAGGCCACCAACGCGCTGCTGGAAGGCGACGTCGCTGCCGTCGGTATCATCGGCATGGCGAGCCGGGTCGAAGCGCTGCTCGCGCGCAGCCAGAGCAGCATCAAGGAGATCGAGCTGGCGCCGGGGCGCTACCTGCGCCCCCGGCATCATTTCATCACCCGTGACGGCCTGGACGAGACGACAGTGCGGGCAGCCCTCGAGGAGATGCGTGGCGCAGGCGTGCAGGTCGTGGTCGCGACCAGCGCCTTCGGCGTGGACGACCAGAGCGGCGAGGAGCTGGTCATGCGCGAGGCGAGCCGCGCTCGGCATGGCCGCCACCGGCGGACACGAGATCAGCAAGCTGTACGGCTTGACCACGCGCACGCGCACCGCCGTGATCAACGCCAGCATCCTGCCGAAGATGATCGGCACCGCCGACATGACCGAGGCGAGCGTGCGCGAGGCCGGCATCGCCGCGCCGCTGATGATCATGCGCGGGGACGGCGGCGTGATGGACGTGCAGGAAATGCGGCGCCGGCCGGTGGTGACGATGCTTTCCGGACCGGCCGCCAGCGTGGCCGGCGCGCTGATGTATCTGAAGGTATCCGACGGCATCTACTTCGAGGTCGGCGGCACCAGCACCAATATCGGCGTGATCCGCAACGGACGCCCGACGGTGAAGCATGCGCGGGTGGGCGGACACGACACCTACGTCAACTCGCTCGACGTGCGGGTGCTTGGCATCGCGGGGGGCAGCATGGTGCGGGTGCGAGGCAACGAGATCGCCGACGTCGGCCCCCGCAGCGCGCACATCGCGGGACTGCCCTACGCCGCCTTCGCCGCGGTCGAGGACATCCAGTCACCGGAGCTCGAATTGTTCAGCCCGAAGCCGGGCGACCCCGACGACTACGTCGCGGTGCGCACGGTGAATGGCACGCGCTACGCGATCACGAACACGTGTGCCGCCAATGTCCTTGAATACGCCAAGCCCGGCTGGCACGCCTGCGGCAACCGCGAGGCGGCACGCGCAGCGCTGCAGCCGCTGGCAGCGCGGCTGGGTGTGAGCGTCGAGGAAGCCGCGCGGCGCATCCTGGAGAAGGCGGCAACAAAGGTCATCCCGGTGGTCGAAGGTCTCATTGCCGAGTATGGCCTGGATCGCGACCAGTCAGTGCTGGTTGGTGAGGGCGGTGGTGCTGCGGCCCTCATTCCGTTCGTCGCCGAGCAGATGGGGCTCGCTTTCAAGATTTCCCAGGACGCCGAGGTGATCTCGTCGATCGGCGTGGCCTTGGCCATGGTGCGCGAGACCATCGAGCGGGTGATCCCCAACCCGACACCGGAAGACCTGCAACGCATCAAGCGCGAGGCCTCCGAAGCGGCAGTGCGGCTGGGCGCGGCGGCCGAGAATGTGGAAGTGACCATCGAAGTCGATCCACAGACACAGCGTGTCCGCGCCACGGCGGTGGGTGCCTCGGAAATGCGTGCGCAGGATCTGCTGAAGGAAGTGACCGAGGCCGAGGCGCGCGCCATCGCGGCCAGCTCGATGGGGTTGTCCGCGGAGGCCGTGCAGACTGGCTGCCGCGACCGACCAGGTGCGCGTGTACCAGGGCGAGGTGGTCGAGCGCAAGTGGCGGTTCTTCACGAGCCGGCGGCGTCCGGTGCGCGCGGTCGACCGGGAGGGCGTCATCCGCGTACAGCGCAGCGACGGAGTCGTGCTCGGCGCCACCGCCGCGACCGGCGTCGCGCAGCTGCGCAGGTGCTGGGAGGAGGTGACGATCTACAACGGCGACAGCGTCATCACCCCGGACGTGTTCGTGATCGCCGGCCGCCGCGTCGTCGACCTGAGCGGGATCACCGCGCTCGATCAGGCCACGACGATCGGGCGCAGCGAGCTCGAAGGCTTGCCGGACGAAGCCGCGATCGCGATCATCGGCGTGCAGGGGGCGCGCGGCGTATGACCGAGGTCTGGAGCGATGCAGCCGATGCGCTGGCGGATCGCATTGCCGCGCATAGCGACTCGATCTCCCCCCATGCGCTGGGCTGTGCTCTGCTGCGCGAGGATTCGCACACCGCAACGCTGCGCGCAGACGAAGTTTCCGCTCTCGTCCAAGCCTCGCTCGCAGACGGTGCGATGCTGGCCGAGCAGGTCGGCCAGCGCTGGGGCAACGAGCCGGACGCAATCGCCGCGGGGAACGCGATCCCGATCGCGGACATCGAGGCGGACGGCGGCTATGGCACCACCCTTGTTTTCGCGCAGTACCGGACTCGGCCAATCGGGATCGAACTCTACCGGCCCGTCATCGATGCGCTGGACCAGCGGCTGCAGCAATCCCGGCTCGGGAGAGCGCTCGGCGTCGACAGGACGCCGGGCTGTCTTCCTTGCCCACGAGCTCTATCATCATTTCGACGAAGCACGCGTGCGGCCGCTGTGCGCGCGGCATCGACTGCCGCTGCTGCGGCTCGGCTGGCTGCGCCTGAGCGTCGCCGTGCCGGGAATGCGGGAGATCGCCGCCGGTGCATTCGCGCAGCACCTGCTGGGCTTGCACTTTCACCCGAGGCTGCTGGATATTGCGGCTGTGACTCTATGGCGGCAGCCGGCGCTCACGCACAGCGCTGCGCAGGCGTGAGCGAGTTACTCCGCGGCGATCAGCGCGAGGACGACGCCCAGTCCGATGCCCGCCGGCAAGCCCCAGCGCGCCAGCAGCCCGGGACGGCTGCCCGCGATCACCTGGACGGGCACGCCGGTCACTTCGATCAAGCGAGTTGTCACCGACCCGGTGAGCAGTCTCAGCAACGGGGATTTGCGCGCGGTTCCAATCACGATTTGATCGATCGCGAGTTCGCGGGCGTAGGCGGCGAGTGCAGCCGCGGTGCGGCCGACGATCACTTTGGAGACGAGCGACGCGCCGGCCTGCTCGGCCAGTGCGCGAGCTGGGGCGAGCACTGCTTCGCCTTGCCGGCGGCGCTCTTCGTCCAGTGTCTGGCGCGGGAGGAAGCGCGCGATGTGACGATGGAAGCACGGCTGCACGTTGACGAGGTGCAACTGCGCGTCGGCTCGCTGCGCGCAGAGCCGGATCGCGTGCTCGAGCGCATTCGTCGAATCGGCCGACCCGTTGACCGGAACCAGGATCTTGAACATCTTCTCTCCTCCTCTCACGCGCCGGCTGCTTGGGCCGCTGCACGGCGCTGGCGCAAGTAACCCACGCCGAGGACGCCGCCGATCGCCGCGATGTAGATGATCCAGCGCAGCGCCGGCTGCCTGGCAAGATGCTCCTGGATGAGAGGCTCGCCCGAGATCATCATCGCGGCGGTCCATGCCAGCACGCCCGCGCCGAGGTAGATGATGACCGGGAAGCGCTGAATCCAGCGCAGCATCAGTGAACTGCCCCACACCACGATCGGTATGCTGATCAGCAGCCCCAGCGTCACCAGGACCCAGCTGCCTTGGGCGGCGCCGGCTACGCCGAGCACGTTGTCGAGGCCCATGACAGCGTCGGCGACGACGATGATGCGCATCGCGCCCCAGAAGCCGTCGGCTGCATGGGCGGTCCGCTCATCACCATGGCCGGCGCCCTCACTGGCGTCGGTGTGCGCCAGGAGCCGATACGCGATCCATACCAGCAGAACCCCGCCGGCGGCAGCGAGGCCGGGGATCTTGAGCAGCCAGACCACGGCGAGGGTCATCGCCACGCGCACGATGATCGCACCAGCGGTTCCCCACAGGATGACGCGACGCTGCAGATGCTTGGGGACGTTGCGGGCCGCGAGCGCGATCATGATGGCGTTGTCGCCAGCGAGCATGAGGTCGATGACGATGATCGCCGCGAGGGCGGACATGAACGAGACGAATTCGGGCGAAAGCAGCTCCATGCCATTTTCCTTGGACCCGCGGCAGGCGATGCGGACCTCGGCGGCGCGGACCTTCGCCGGAGTCCGGCAAAGGTCTCGCTCGCGCCTGCATGCGGCGCTCGCGGGACCGGGAGCGTGAAAGGCTCCGGGTTGACGACCCCGCGACTGGGAGCTACTCCCCCTTGAAGGGCAGCCCGGTCAAAGATCCCCGGGCATGAGAACCATTATCGGCAGTGCCGCACGGAAGTTGAAATGAAAGCTTGCAATGCCAGTCATTACGATTCGTAATGGACCGCTGCATCGGGCCCTTGCCCGCTGCCCTGCAGCCGTGGTCTAATTGCGGTTCAGTTGCGGTCCCTCCAAAGGGGAGTAGCTTCACGCAGCAGGATCGTCAATACGGCCGGTGGTTCGCGGCCCGGTCCTGCTGGCAGCCTGGACGCTGCAAGCGAGACCTTTGCCGAAAAGTTCGTGCAAAGGCTCGCGTTTCCGGGGCGGTCTTTGCCGATCGAGGTAAAGGCCGCTTTTCATTGGTACCCGGGTGATGGCAGCCAGGCATGCAGCAGCGCAACCTGCGGCGTTACCTCCGGCACGGCACCCTCACGCACCTCGCGGCGTTCGAAGCAGTCGCACGCCACGGCAGCTTCACGCGCGCCGCGGAGGAGCTGAGCATGGCGCAGCCCACGGTCTCGGTGCAGATCAAGAAGCTGACCGAGACGTTGGGCGTCGCGCTGTTCCAATCCGGAGGTCGGCGCGTGGAAATGACCCGCGCAGGCCAGGAGCTCTTCGAGCGCGTGCCGCGACATCTTCGCGCGACTCGGCGAAATCGATGCGCGCCTGGCAGGGCTGCGCTCGCCTGCCCAGGGTTCGCTGCGCGTGGCCGTGGGCACGAGCGCGAGATCCTTCGCTGCGCGGCTGCTCGGCGGTTTCTCCGAGCGCTTTCCGGACGTCGAGATCGCTGTTCCCGTGCTCAATCGGGATGACTTGCTGGGCCGGCTCGCCACGCGCGCCGACGACTTCTACGTGCTCTCCATTCCGCCCGAGGACGCCGGCCTCGTCTGTCGTCCCCTGCTGGCCACATACTTGCAGGTTTGCGCGCCCGCGGACCATCCGCTGACGCGCCGACGCGGGCTGCGTTTCGACGACATCGCCAGGCAACCGTTCCTGATGCGCGAGCCGGGATCGGGAACGCGCATGCTGGTCGAGGCTGTGTTCGCCCGGCATGGCGCCACGCCGCGGGTGCGCATGGAGCTGGGCAGCAACGAGGCGATCGAGGGCGCCGTGCGAGACGGGCTGGGCATTTCGATCCTGCCCGATTGCATGGTCGGCGCAGCCACGCCCGAGACAGGTCTGTGCGCGCTCGATGTCGAGGGCTTTCCGCTCGAGCGCACCTGGTACCTGGTGTATGAGAGCGAAGCCGTGTTGTCGCCCTGCGCCAGGTTGTTCTTCGAGCATCTGCAGCAGCCGCAGGTGCTGAAAGCGCTGCGCTCGTCAGCTCTCAAACGGTCCGTGGCGCGCGAGTGAAGCGGCAGGCACGCAAGCATCCGGGAGGCGGCGAAGTGCAGTTCGCGCAGCTCGACTGGCGTCGCCAACAGGCGGAGAGCCCCAGTGTGCCTGCTGTATACTCGGGCGCTCCGACCGATCACAACTAGAACCGAACGGAGGCCTCGCGGTGCTTAGTCCCGAGCTCGTCACCAGCCTGCTCGAGATCCTTGGCGTCAACATCATCCTCAGCGGCGACAATGCCGTGGTCATCGCGCTCGCAGCGCGCAACCTGCCGCGCCAGCAGCAGCGGATGGCCATCGTGCTGGGCAGCGCGGCGGCCATTCTGCTGCGCGTCGTGCTTACCCTGGTCGCGGCGGAGATGCTCCAACTCCCCTGGCTGCGGCTGGCTGGAGCCGTGCTGTTGCTGTGGATCGGCGTGAGCCTGCTGCTGGACGGCGACGAGGGCAGCCACGACGCCAAGCCGGGCCAAGGTCTGTGGGGCGCGGTTCGCACCATCCTGGTGGCGGATTTCGTCATGAGCCTGGACAACGTGCTGGGCGTGGCCGCTGCGGCGAAGGGCAATTTCGGCCTGCTGATCGCCGGGCTGGTCCTGAGCATCCCGCTGATCATGTTCGGCAGCGGCATCATCCTGCGCATCATGAGCCGCTACCCGATCATCATCACGCTGGGCGCGGCGTTGATCGGCTATGTGGCCGGGGAGATGCTGGTCGACGAGCCGGTCCTCGCGCCCTGGCTGCACGGCGAAGGGTGGATGCACTACGCGATAGCGATCGGCTGCGCGGCGTTTGTTGTCGTGATCGGGACCGTGTTGAGCGCGCGTGCCGCGCGGTTGCGCGGTGCCCAGGTCATCGATGTGGATGGGGTCATCGACGTGGACGGCTCCGATACCCACGAGCGGAAACCGTGAGCCGCATCAACACAAGGAGGAAATCAGCATGAAACTTCTCGTTCCGGTCGATGGTTCCGAATCCGCCGTGCGCGCGCTGCGCTACGCAATCTCGACGCGAGACTTGTATCGCGAACCGATCGAGATCGATGTATTGAACGTGCAGCGCCGGGTCGCGTCCGGCAATGTGCGCCGCTTCATCCCGCAGGAGCAGCTGAACGAGTTCTACCAGGAGGAAGGGGAAGCCGCGCTGAAGACCGCGCGCGAGGTCCTGGAAGCTTCCGGCGTGCCGTTCAAGGCCCATGTGGGCGTGGGCGAGGAACCTGAGTGCATTGCTCGCTACGCAGCCGACCATGCAAGCAATCTGATCGTGATGGGCACGCGGGGCATGAACACCCTGGCCAACATGCTGCTCGGCTCGGTGTCCGCCCGCGTCATTCACCTTTCGCCGGTGCCGGTGCTGCTGGTGAAGTAGCGTTGGCGGGTATCCGGCGGCGTGCGCAGCCGGGCTGCGAGGGGCGAGAGGGCCGCGACGACGGCATCGCGACAATCTGCAGCGGTTGCGGCGTCGGTCTTGCCGGACCTAGAACGAGCCGAACACCGACCCCAGCACGATCACTGCAACCAGAGCCAGCATCGCGCCGACGATGCCGACCATCACGATGTCGAAGTAGCTCTCGCGGTGCGTTGAGCCGCATACGGCGAGCAGTGTGACCACCGCGCCGTTGTGCGGAAGGCTGTCGAGGGTACCGGAACCGATGACGGCGACCCGGTGCATCAGCGCCGGATCGATTCCGAGCTGCATGGCGAGTGCCATGTACGTGCCGCCGAGTGCGTCCAGCGCGATGGTCAGACCGCCGGACGCCGACCCGGTGAGCGCTGCGAGGATATTGGTCGCGAGCGCCAGCGACACGAGCGGCCCGCCGCCGATCGACAGTACCCAGTCGCGCACCACCGCGAACGCCGGCATCGCGGCCACGACCGCGCCGAAGCCTACCAGGCTCGCCACGCTGAGGACAGGCAGCACCGATGCGTTGGCTCCCGCGTCGACCGATGCGCGCAGCGCCGGCAGGCGCGCGCGGTTCAGCAGCACGAGGATCACGATGGCCACGGACAGTGCCACGATCACCGACCAGACGCCGCTGACCGAAGACAGCGGTATCGAACCCCAGCGCTCCTCGCCGAGGAAGCTGGTGTTCAGCCTCGGCAGCACCAGCATGGACATCGTGAGATTGACCAGCACCACCACGACGAGCGGCACCACCGCCACGAGGATGGAAGGCGACTGCTCGCTGTGGCTGCCGTGGTGTGCCTCGGCGGGGTCGAACGCGCCCGCGGTGGTGGCGCGTTCGCGGATGAGCGGGTCGTCGGCGGCGGCATCCGGCGCGACGGCCGCGCCACCGTAGCCCTCGCCGGCACGGCGCGCAGCGGCCTCGGCGCGTGCGAGCCACCACAGCCCGAATCCGAGCATGATCGCCGCGGCGATTGTGCCCAGGCCCGGAGCGGCGAATGGCGTGGTGCCGAAGAAGGGCATGGGAATCGCGTTCTGGATGGCCGGTGTGCCGGGGAGCGCCGACATGGTGAAGGTCGATGTGCCCAGCGCGATCGCAGCCGGCATGAGCCGATTCGGGATGTTCGCCGCGCGGAACAGCGCCTGCGCCATCGGCCCCAGCACGAAGAAAGCCACAAACAGGCTCACCCCGCCGTAGGTGACGAGCGCGCCGGCGAGCACGACGGCCAGGATCGCCCGCTTCGCGCCCAGCTTCTCGGTCATGAAGCGCGCGATCGCCGTGACCGAGCCGCTGTCGTCCATCAGCTTGCCGAACAGCGCGCCGAGCAGGAACAGCGGAAAGAACTGGCCGAGGAATCCGGCCGCGGCACCCATGAAGGTCTGCGTCCAGTGCGCGAGCAGCGGCTCGCCGGCCGCTGCTGCGGCGATCAGGCCGGCGATCGGCGCGAGCACGAGCACGCTCCAGCCGCGGAACGACAGCCAGACCAGCGCTGCCAGCCCGAGCAGGATGCCGAGCAGACCCATTGGCTTAGATGCCTTCCAGCAGCGCGTCGAGGTCGAGGGTCGAACGCACCCCCAGGTCCTTGCCGTGGGCGTCCAGGAACGCGGTTGCGGCCTTGCGTCCCTCGTCGCGGAGCATGCAGAAGAACGCCCACTCGGCCAGCAGCTTGGAGGAATAGCCGAGATCGAGCATGGCGTCGCTGGCGATGCGGTGGACGCGCATCTTGGCCCACACCGCACCCTCACCGGTGCCGGGATCGGCGACGTGACGCAGCAGAGCGGCAGCGCGCAGTTCTTTCAGCAGGGTCGAGTTGAAGGCGACCTCGTTGAGCCGGTTGTGAATCTCGCGTGCCGTGCGCGGCGTGCCCGGGCGCTCGATCGGATTGATCTGCACCAGGATCGTGTCCGAGGCGGTGCACTCCCGGATCAGCGGCGACATCGAGGGGTTGCCGGAATAGCCGCCGTCCCAGTACGGCTCGCCGTCGATCTCCACCGCCTGGAACATCGTCGGCAGGCACGCCGAGGCGAGCAGCACGTCGGGTGTGAGCTCGGCGTTGCGGAAGATGTGGCCGCGGCCCGTCCGCACGTTGGTGGCGGTGACGAACAGGCGGATCGGCGCGTCGGCGAGCCGCTTGAAGTCGACGCTGTCCTCCAGGATCTGGCGCAGCGGGTTCGTGCCCTGCGGGTTGAGATCGTACGGAGACAGCACGCGCGCCGCGATGTCCAGGATGGCGAACATCGGCGAGTAGTCGAGCGTCCAGCGGCCGGTCAGAATCTCGAGCGGGCCGCGTCGCATGCGGGCTCAGCATGGCCGCGTCGGACACGCGCTTCCAGAACTGCTCGAGTGCGACGCGCGCCTGCTGCGGGTCCGCCCTGGGTCAGGCCGTCGGCCATCACCACGGCGTTCATGGCACCCGCCGAGGTGCCAGAGATGCCGTCGAAGCGCAACCACTTTTCCTCGAGCATGCGGTCGAGCACGCCCCAGGTGAATGCGCCGTGCGCGCCGCCGCCCTGCAGGCCGAAATCGACGGCGATCGGATCACGCTCCATTACAACCTCCGCGCAGAGCGCATTGTTACGGGGCGCTCGCCACAGAAGGCGAATGCTTCTGCGCCAAAGTGGTGCGGGCGCGTGTAGCGTTTGTGCGGCAGCCTGGTGTCCCTCCGGTGCGTATCAGAGGGCTAGCCATGTCGCATCTTGGAAACATCTAGGGGTGAGCCGTCGTGGACCCCGAGTCCGCCGGACGGCACGGACAACGAAGGAGGGCGTCCACCGTATCACGCATTCCCGGCTGACTCAAGGCGGATGTGGCTGCGCGCCTGCCGTCCGCCCCCGAGCGGCGGCGATGCCCGTATCAGCGGTCGCGCACCGTCTATTGCATCAGACGTTCATGACAGTCGCGTACATGCCCATTGCCCACGCAGCGATGCCGGAGATGAAAGTGAACCACAGAATGACCTTGGTGATGCGCCCCGGCTTGAACGGCTCAGGCAGATGCTTCGTGTTGATGTACAGGATCTGTATCGCCGCGATGCTGCGCAGCAGGACGGCCGAGGTCGCGACGAACAGCCACAGCGCATAGGGTTCCTTGGCGGTTACAAAATAGAAGCCGCTGGCGATGACCGCGATGACGACCACGAAGTAGTAGAAGCGATAGGGGCGCTTGTCTTTCAGCCCCGGCGTGACGGCGACGGCATCGGCAACCGTGCGGCCGATAAAGGTGTCGATGATGGCGAAGCCCGCGTCGTAGAGCGTGGCGAAGACGAAGACCAGGAACACCGCGAACGCGATCGGCCCGAAGATTCCGCCCACGATCGTGGCGATCTGAATCGGGATCTCGAGGCCGCTCTTGACGATGCCGGCCTTGTAGAAGTACGCGTAGCCGGCCGTGGCATACAGGTAGGTCATCAGCATCGCGCCGAGAATGCTCCACCAGACAATCTGGCTCCACTTGCCGATTCCCACCCAGCCCTGCATCTTCCTGACTTCCTGCGGGTCGGAGTAGTCCCAGCGCAGCACCTCTGTGTTCACGCGCTCCGGCGGGCGCAGCACCCCGGTCACCTTGCCGGTGTAGCGGCCCATGCCCCAGCCGGCCTCGAGCGCCCACAACGACACCCACATCAGGCTGCCGCCCGGCTGGTTGTAGAGCGCGGCGATGTACTTCCAGGAAACCGGCTTGTCGGTGTCGGCCAGGCCGAAGTTGAAGTAGCCCCACAGCACGGCACGATAGTCGTCGAAGCTCGCGGTGATGGCGACGGTCAGAAGGATCCCGGCGATATTGATCCACATCAGCCACTGGAAGATCTTGGAGATGGTGCCGTACACGGTCTTGGAGAACAGGAACACGGCCAGTACGACGAGCAGTGCGCCCCAGCACCACAGGTAGTAGGTCCTGATGCCGAAGGTCGTCGATTCCGCCGTGCCGCCGGTGGCTTTGAGCAGGGCCGAGGAGGCCCCACCGAGCCAGAACGGCCAGGCGAAAGTGAGAATCGACAGGATCGCCCAGGTCCAGGGCCAGAACAGTCCGCGCGGCGGAATGTCGCGCGTCATGGTGAAGAACGAGCGCCCCGTCACGAGGCTGTACTTGACGCACTCGATGACGAGCACCGTCTCCACGATGGTCGAGATGGTCATGATCCAGAACAGGTTGACCGCGCCCTGCGCGGCCAGGTTCGGGATCAGCATGGTTTCCCCGCCCCCCACGGAGATGCCGAAATTGATGGCCTGGGGGCCCAATGCGGCGAACAGGCCCGCGATGGTCAGCGGGTAGGGGTCGGGTACCTTGAACAACGTCGGTTTGTCCTGCGTGGCCATATTGCATCCTCCTCCTCGCTGCAACCAGCCCTGCCAACATCACCTGCGCTGTGGGGTTCGGCGTCACTTCACATCGAGCGGCGCCCAACCGGCGGCTTTGTCCTCCGTCTCAGATACATGGGTCTGCAATTGACTGTCATATGGGCGACCGGATGGTCCCCGCGATGCTTGTTCGAGTCGACCTGACAGGTGTCGGCCCCACGCACGGAAATAGTATGCCCCTTGGCCGGCCGCGTCCACGCCGGCCTGGCGACTGAACCTGCTTCGGAATAGCCGGGGCCTGCGAGGGCTACATCCGTCCCGGCAGCCAGGTGGTGAGCGGGGGGAACACGATGATGAGCACCAGCACGATCAGCGCCCAGGCGAGGAAGGGCAGGACCTCCCAGGCGACCTTGGTGATCTTGGCGTTGCCCACGCTGGAGACGACGAAGAGGAGCAATCCAACCGGCGGATGCAGGAGCCCGATCATCAAGTTGATCACCACGACGGCGCCGAAGTGAATCGGGTCGATGCCGAGCTGGTGACCGATCGGGATCAGCGCCGGAAGAAAGATTACCATCGCCGGCAGCGGCTCGAGGATGCTGCCGACTATCAGCAGCAGCACGTTGATCACCAGCAGGATCACCACCGGGTTGTCGCTGACGGATTTGATGGCGTCGACCACGACCACGCTGACCTGACTCTCCGCCACCAGCCAACTGAACGGGCCCGCTGCGGCGAGCAGGAACAGAATCGCGGCGCTGGTGCGGCCCGACTCCCAGAGGATGCGAGGCAACTCGCCGAGCTTCAGCCCCCGATAGATGACCAGGCTGACGAGGAGCGCATAGACTGCCGCGGCGGCTGCCACTTCCATCTCCGTGAACACGCCGAAGCGAATGCCTATCAGGATCATGATCGGCATCAGCAGCGCCCAGGAAGCGCGTCCGGTGGCCCTGACCCGGCCCTTCAGGCCGACCCGCTCGTAGCGCGGGTAGTTTCGGCGCGCGGCCATGATCGAGCAGATGACGAAGAAGCCTGAGGCGAACAGGAACCCCGGAATCACGCCGGCGACGAACAGCTTGGCCACGGATTCGTTGGCAAGCTGCGCGTAGACCACCATCGGGATGGATGGCGGGATGATCGGCCCGAGCAGCGCCCCGGCAGCGACCACCGCACCCGCATAGCCCTCGCCATAGCCTTCCTTCTTCATCGAGGGAATCAGCGGCTTGCCGATCGCCACCGCGTCCGCGACTGCGGAGCCGGATACCCCTGCCATCACCAGATTGGTCAGCACGGACACGTGTCCGAGGCTGCCGCGCAGGTGACCGACCAGCGTCAGCGCCCAGTCGATCAGCCTTTGCGTCAGCCCGCCCCGGTTCATCAGGTCGCCGGCCAGGATGAAGAGCGTGACCTGCACCAGCGCGGGGAAGCTGACGTACGCCATCATCGACTGCGGAATCATGATGGTGTCGACCGGGTGGCCGGCCTTGGCCTGGATGCCGAACCAGCCCGGACAGGATCATCGACCAGCCGACATCCACGCCGATCAGGATCAGCAGGATGAAGGAGATGAACAGCAGGATCAGAATATTGGACATCAGGTCACCGAGCCGCGGGCGCCGTGGGCGTCCGGGTGTATGCGAGGCGCATCGCGATCAGTTGAACTGCTTGGTGGGATCGTGTGCGTCCACGTTGTCGCGGCGCATGAGGCGAAGAACGAGCCGGACCGCCACAACGATGAGCATGAGCACCAGGCCGACCAACAGGCCTGCGGTGGGCGTGGCGACCGATACGCTGGTGCCGACGATGGCCTGGTCTCTCGACACGTCCCAGAGCTGCCAGGTCTTGAAGCACAGAATTCCGATCAGCACCAGCAGCAGCGTGTCGAAGACAGTGTTGACCGCCGTCACCAGCTTGCGGGGGAGGAAGTGCTCGACGAGGTCGACGCGGATGTCGGTGCCATGACGCATCGCCAGCGCGAAGCCGACGAACGTGAGCCACACCAGGCCGATCTTGATCCACTCCTCGGGGGAGTCGGTCCACAGATCGATCACGTAGCGGTCGACCACCTGCGACGCGACGATGACGAGCAGGGCCGCGACCATCGCGCGATGGACAGTTCCCAGAGGCGCTCGGCGAGGTGCAGGAGTTTCAGCATGATCGGGGGACGGTGACTAGGGATCAGTGATCTGTGATACTCTGTGATCCGTGATCAGGGCTGAGCGGTCACTGGATGGTGCCGATCACTGATCACTGATCACCGATCACTGTTACTTCTGCATCGCCTGGATCTTTTCCACCAGGCCGACCGGCCAGAGCTTGCCCTCGTAGGGTTTGTAGACGTCCTTGAGCGCTTCCTGGAACGCCGCGCGGTCTGGCTCGGTGATGGTCAGCCCGTGCTGCTTCATGATCTCGATGCCCTGCTTCTGGAGATCCTCGCCGGCCTTGGTCATGGCGTCGCCGCCCAGCTTGGCGGCCTTGATCATGATGTCCTTCTCCGCCGGCGTGAGCTGCTGCCAGAGCTTCTCGTTCATGTAGTACGCGGAGACCTCGTAGGTCTGATCGAGTGGCGAGTAGTGCTTGGTGACCTCGTACCACTTGTAGGCGATGATCGCGTCCATGCCGTTCTCCTGGCCTTCGATCTGGCCGCGCGAGAGCGCCATGTAGATGTCGCCCAGGCCCATGATCACCGGCTTGGTGCCGAGCTTTTCCCAGGTGGCGCGCATCACCTCGATGGGCGGTACGCGGATCTTCATGCCTTTCAGGTCGGCGGGCTTGACGATCGGCCCCTTCACGGTGTTGCAGGCGCGCGCCAGGCGTGACCCGTAGGACGCGAACACGCGCACGTTGGACTCGCGCGCCAGCGAGTCGTAGAACTCCTGGAACAGCGGGCTGTTGACGATCTCGGGCACGACCTGCTTGTTCTTGAACAGGTACGGCACGTAGACGACGTTGAGCGCGCCGCCGCCCTTGAGCACCGCCGCATTCGCCACGCCCAGATACGCCATGTCGATGGTGCCGGTCTGCACCCCGGTCACTTCAGCCTGGATGTCGCCGAGCTGACCGTCCGGGTAGAGCTGGATCTTGAGCTGCCCCTTGGACAGCTTCTCCACCTCCTGCACGAAGCGGGCGACCCCCGCGTGCGGGGTGCTGGTCGTGGGCCAGGGGGAAGCCATGCGGAACGTGCGCTCGGCCAGCGCCGGAGTCGCAACCATCACCAGCAGCGCCCCGAGCAGGGCGTTGCACCATCTCGTCTGCATCTAAAACTCCTCCCCGTTGTCCGGCGCCTCAAGCGGGCGCCCTGTCGGTCGGCTTTGCTGCGGTGCTTCGCCGCGCGGCCCATGTCCTAGCGCGGGGCGGCGTCCGGGGAGCTCGCTGGGTGAGCTGAGCAACCTGCTTGGCAGCGCGGGCATATGATGACCAGCGCCCGTGGGGGTGTCAATCCAGCGTCGCTGGGGCCGGGCCGGCTACTTCTGCCGCCGGAACTGGTCCTCCAGGCGACTCGTCTGCACCGGACGGCCGGGCGCTGTCGCGCGGGTCCGTGCCGGAGGGACCGAAACCCGGCGGCGCCTCGCTCGGCTCCGGCGTCGGAATGATGATCTCGACCTTGCTGGGATCGAACTTCGGCGCCTTGTCGAGGAACGCGGTGACCAGGCCCGGGCCAGAAGATCACGATCGCGACCATGATGAGCTGCAGCCCGACCCACGGGATCGCGCCCCAGTAGATCGCCGAGCTCTTCACCTCCTTCGGCGCGATGCCGCGCAGATAGAACAGCGCGAAACCGAACGGAGGGTGCATGAACGAAGTCTGCATGTTCACGCACAGCAGCACGCCGAACCAGATCAGGTCGATGCCCAGCTTGCTGGCGACCGGCGCAAGCAGCGGGATGATGATGAACGCGATCTCGAAGAAATCGAGGAAGAAGGCCAGCACGAACACGAACAGGTTGACGAACACCAGGAAGCCGACGACCCCGCCGGGCAGCGACGTCAGCAGGTGCTCGATCCACAGGTCGCCGTCTACGCCGCGGAACACCAGCGTGAAGACGGTCGAGCCGATCAGGATGAAGATCACCATCGAGGTGATGCGCATCGTCGACTCGAACGCCTGGCGGATCAGGCCGCGCAGCTCCGCGATCAGAACCGCCTCCCAGAGGACCACCGACCAGCCCCGCGTAGAAGACGACGAACAGCGGCGTCTTGACCGTCCAGAACAAGCCCGGTCGCGGCAGCGCACCAGCGGCGCGGGCACCACCGACTCTGCCCCAGCAGGATCGAGTCCCGGGCAGGACCAACTGCGGTGATGGCGCCAAGCGAGACCAGTCCGGCGATCTTGCCCCGCCGCGAGAACCTGGGATGGTGCAGCACGGCGAGCACGATCGCCCCCACCACGCCCATCGCTCCGCCCTCGGTCGGCGTGGCCAGCCCGAGAAAGAGCGTTCCCAGCACGAGAAAGATCAGCACCAGCGAGGGGACGATCCCCCACAGGCACTTCTTGATCAGCGGCCAGCCCGACAGCGTGCGGACCTCGGCGGGCAGCGCCGGGACCCAGTGCGGCTTGAAGATGCTCACGACGAGCACGTAGACGCTGAACAGCAGCACCTGGATCAGGCTCGGCCCCCACGCGCCGGCGTACATGTCGCCGACCGAGCGGCCGAGCTGGTCGGCCAGCACGATGAGCACCAGCGAGGGCGGAATGAGCTGAGTGATGGTGCCGGAGGCCGCGATCACGCCGGTGGCGAACCGCATGTCGTACCCGTAGCGCATCATGACCGGCAGGGAGATCACGCCCATGGCGATGACCGACGCGGCGACCGTGCCGGTGATCGCGCCCAGAATCGCACCGACCACGATCACGGCGTAGCCGAGCCCGCCGCGCACCGGGCCGAACAGCTGCCCCAACCCGTCGAGCAGGTCCTCCGCCAGCCCGCAGCGCTCGAGGATCGCGCCCATGAACGTGAAGAACGGGATGGCGAGCAGGATGTCGTTGGCCATGATCCCGAAGACGCGCTCCGGCAGCGCCTGCAGCAGACTGAAGCCGAAGAACCCTTCGTGGATGGCGATGAAGCCGAAGACCAGCCCCACGGCGGCGAGAGAGAACGCCACCGGGTAGCCGATCAGCATGAATACGACCAGCCCCCCGAACATCAGGGGCGCCATCAGATCGTGGGGAATCATTACAGCGGCAGGTCGTGGGGAATCATTGCAGCGGCCGCTCGTAGTGCAGATCGGCCGGCATGCGGCCCGTGAGCATCGCGATGCGCTTGATCAGTTCCGAGACGCCCTGCAGGCTGACCAGCGCGAAGCCGAGCGGCAGGAAGATCTTGATCGGCCAGCGCAGCAGCCCGCCGGCGTTGGCGGACACCTCCTGTTCCACCCAGGCGTTGTGGAACACCGGCCAGGACAGGTAGCAGAGGATGGTCATGGCCGGGAGCAGGAACAGGGCTGCGCCCAGGATGTCGATCCAGATCTGCGCGCGCGTCGGCAGATTGGCGTAGACGATGTCCACCCGCACGTGCTCGTTGCGCTTGAGGGTGAAGGAGGCGCCCAGCATGATCATGGCGCCGAACATGTACCACTGGATCTCCAGCCAGGCGTTCGAGCTGACGCTGAAGGCGTAGCGGGAGAACGCGTTGGCGGCGCTCACCAGCGCCGAGAGCAGCACCAGCCAGTTCGCGATGACGCTCAGGCGCTCGTTGACGCGGTCGATGAAACTCGAGACCGATAGCAGGAAGCGCACGTTTCCTCCCTCGCAGCGGGCAGTCAGCAGTGTGATTGGTTGCGTCCTACAGCCGGCATCGACCCGCGCCGCGCTCGTGCTGTCGCGACGGGATTCTCGCTTACCGCGCCCGGTTTGGCAAAGAGTGGCGGTGCGCGCAGCAGTTGCGCGAGCAGCTATACAAATCGAAAGACCGGACGTAAACCTCCGAGCCGGTACTCCGGGACGCAATCATGACAAAAGCACTCGTCGGCTTCCTCCTCGCCAGCGTGAGCGCGCTGGCCCAGGCGCAGCAGCTGTCGGCCGAAATCGATCGGCTTGCCGCCGGCGTCGAACCGAGTGTCATCGCGTGGCGGCGCGACATCCACCAGCACCCGGAGCTGGGCAATCGCGAGGTGCGGACGGCGAAACTGGTGGCCGACCACCTGCAATCGCTGGGGCTCGAGGTGCGTACCGGCGTGGCCTACACCGGCGTGGTCGCGGTGTTGCGCGGCGGCAAACCTGGACCCGTCGTGGCCCTGCGTGCCGACATGGACGCGCTCCCGGTGACGGAGGAGGTCGATGTGCCGTTCGCGTCCAAGGTGCGGACGAAGTGGGCGGGCAAGGAGGCCGGTGTGATGCATGCCTGCGGCCACGACACGCACGTCGCCATCCTGATGGGCGTGGCCGAGATCCTGGTCAAGCTGAAGGACCAGTTGCCCGGCACCGTCAAGTTCATCTTCCAGCCTGCCGAGGAAGGGCCGCCGCCCGGCGAGGAAGGCGGCGCCGTGCTGATGATCAAGCAAGGTGCGATGGACAACCCCCGGCCCGAGGCGATCTTCGGGCTGCACGTGACCTCCGTCCACGAGGTCGGCCAGATCGCCTATCGTCCCGGTGCGACGATGGCGGCCGCCGACGTGCTGCGCATCACCGTGCAGGGCAAGCAGACCCACGGGTCGGCTCCCTGGGGCGGCGTGGATCCCATCGTAGTCGCGGCGCAGATCGTGCTCGGCCTGCAGACGATCGTCAGCCGCCAGATCAACATCGCGAAGGAGCCCGCAGTGGTCACCATCGGGGGCATCGACGGCGGCAACCGATTCAACATCATCCCCGACAAGGTCGTGATGGTCGGCACGATCCGCACCTTCGACGAGACCCTGCGCGCGGACATCCACCGGCGCGTCAAGCTCACGGCCGAGCACATCGCCGAGGCCTCCGGGGCAAGCGCCGAGGTTGTCATCGAGGGTCCCTACGCCGTGACGATCAACGATCCGGGCCTCACGGAGCGCATGCTGCCCACGCTCAAGCGTGTGGCGGGCGACAACAACGTGATCCTGCGCGACCGTCTGATGGGCGCCGAGGACTTCTCGTTCTTCGCCCAGAAGGCGCCTGGCATGTTCATTTTCCTGGGCGGGTCGCCCAAGGGCACGGACCTGACCAAAGTGGCCTACAACCACTCACCGCGCTTCTTCGTGGACGAGTCCGGGCTGCTCCTCGGCGTTCGCGCGCTTGCCAATCTCACGGTCGACTATCTGAAGGGCGGACCGAAGCAAAAGCAGTAGGGAGTGAGTACTCGAGTGCGCACCGTGAGGCGGTGCGCGCACGGCGCTCGCGACTGCAGTACTTAGCACTGATCAGCTTGAGGTCGGGCTGCACGCGTGGGCCAAGGACTCACCAGATCTCCGGGTCGGAATCGAAGCGGCTCGCTGCTCCGGACCCTGCGGCGAGCCTTTGATGTAGCAGCGCAGGACGAGGGCGGCGCGCCGATCGTCGACGAAATGGACTTGCCCGTCCTCGCCGGCGACTAACACCCCCTCGATCACGCAGCAGTGAAAGTGTACGGCAGTCTTTCTCTACTTCTTGACCGCGTCCTTCAGTTTGTCGCCGGCGTCTTCCATTTTCTCCCCGACGCTTTTTGCCGCATTGTCGATCTTCTCGCCGGCGCGCTCCGCCGGCCCCTTTTCGCAGGCCGCGAGCCCGCCGATGGCAAAGCTCATTGCGATCACCGCTGCCATCCGGGAGTTCAATTTCATATGCTTTTTGCCTCGTGAAGGTGAATCGCCATATCAGTCAGGTAGTGTCGTCTGGGCTCAAACCCAGTGAGAACCGGCCAGGGTACTCGTCTCGAGCGTTCCCGTATGTTCGGCAACACACATGCGGGAGCTCTTCTCAGGGTCACACCGCGCGGGAACCCGGTTGCTCGAGGAACTGATGGCCAGGCAGGCGTGCATGCAGGCACCGCTAACGGGCACCTGGCCAGGATACGGGCGATGCTGAGGATGGCCGAGTTCGATTGGAACTGCTTGATCTGTGGTGGGCCCGCTGGGACTCGAACCCAGGACCAAAGGATCAGCACCCTGTACTCAGCAGCCAGTACTTCTACCCCGGTGTCCCCAGCACGTTGAGGACCTCGTAACATGCTCCCATCGTGTGGTAGTCGGTCTTTCCGGCCGGGCTTTTCTCGTCACTGTATTTCCTGTTGTCGGGCGTGAGAATCCGATACCAGGCGCCGTGCTGGTGATCCACGAAGTGTTCCCAGCTGTACGCCCAGATCCTGTCGTACCAGTCCCAGTACGCTTGCCTGCCGGTGCGCCGAGCGAGCAGGGCCGCAGCTGCGAGCGACTCCGCCTGCACCCAGAAATACTTGTCGCCGTCGCAGATGCTGCCGTCGGGCGCAAAGCCGTAGGCGATGCCGCCGTTCTGCGCGTCCCAGGCTTTGGCGAGCGCGGCATCGAACAGCTCAGCCGCACGCGGCGCCAGCCACTCCGGCGGTGCCGCGAGCTTGTCCGCGTGCCGCTCGAGGATCAGCAGCAGCTTCGCCCACTCGGTGAGGTGCCCGGGCTGGTAGCCCCACGGACGGAAGATGTTGGTCTTGTCGTCCTTGTTGTAGTCCCAGTCCACCGACCAGTCGGCGTGGTAGTGCTCCCACACCAGACCGTGCGCGAGCGCAGCCTGGCGGACGGTGATGTGATGCGCGAGCGTGGCGGCACGCGCGAGGTAGCGCGCTTCGCCGGTGGCTTCGAAGGCGGCCAGCAGCGCCTCGCAGGAATGCATGTTGGCATTCTGGCCGCGGTACGGCGACAGCACCGACCAGTCGGGGCTCGCCTCGTCGGCGTACAGCTCCGCGGTCGGCGACCAGAAGCGCTGCTCCATCAGATCGAAGGTCTCGGCGATCCAGGGTCGTGCCTCATCCGCGCCGGCCATTACTGCATGCGCGTAGGCAAGCAGCACGAACGCCAGCCCATAGCAGTGATTGGTAGCGTCGGCGACGCGTCCGCCGTCGAGCAGCCAGGCATAGCCCCCGGTGGCAGGCTGCCGGTGACGCTCGCGCAGGAACGCGAGGCCATGCCGAACGGCCGCCAGGTAGGCCGGGTCGCCGAACTGGCGATAGGCCATCGCGTAGTTGAAGACGAAGCGGGTGCTGCTGACCAGATGGCGCGTGTGTGCGTCGTAGACCGTGCCGTCGTCGCGATAGAAGTGGTAGAACCCGCCCTGCGGATCGATGGCGCGCGGATGGTAGAACGCCATCGTGTGGCGGATGTGATCGAGCAGGAACTGGGGACTGCGGAAATCGGGCATGCAGTGTGGCCTCCAATGCATCAGACCAGAGCACTGATCTCCACAGTGCCGCATGCTGAGCAGATCATCGTCGCACCCTCGATTCGGCCTTCGCGTACGGGCGATCACACGCCGACCGGTCCCGTGCGAAACCGTAGCACGCGCCGCCGGTGGACTCAAGGCGAGCGCCGGGTCCGCTCTCCGCTTGGCTGCGGCGTGCCTGACCTCAGCCTATACTTGGCCGGCGCTGATGAGCAGGAGTGGGTGGGCCCGATGCTCATGAGCCTCATTGAGAAACCAGGAACGTCCCTATGACGCCGAGTAAATGATGCGTACCTGCAACGTGCTTCGACTTGCGCTTTCGTTGGGACTGCTGGCAGCGCCTATGGTCGAGGCCGCCCCGGTAGCCGCGTGTACGCAGCAAGAGGTCGATGCCCTCAACGGCTATTACTTGCGGGGATACCAGCTCAGTCTGAGCGGGCAAACCGTGGACGTGGACACCGTGATGGCGTTCGCAGCGGAGGGCGAGGACGTGATGCGCCGACTGTCGCCGGCTTGCCGCGCTGCGCTTGAGCGCGTAGGCAACGCGGTCCAGGAGCGCGCGCAAGCAACCGGCCGCCCGGTGCGGCTGCCCAGCGTATTGTTCGATGAGGCATCGGATACATACACGGTTCCGGGTTGGGTCAGTTGCGGACCGAGTGCCTGCGTCCCCCTGCAATGACGTGAATCAGCCGATGGCCTTGATGTTCAGCGCCAGATCGCCGTCCGGCCCGGCGGTGATGTCGAAGGACACCTTCTGCTTCAGTTTCAGCTTGTCGGACCTGGGCCTGCCGTTGGCTCGGAGTCGGCTTGAAACGGGCAAAGAGATCCTTGCCGCCGCTGTCGGGTGTAACGAGCCCGAACCCCTTCGCCTCATTGATCCATTTGATGATACCGGTCGTCGTCATGTCTGCTGCTCCTTGAGAATGAGAAAGGCAGGCTTGCGCCCTGGCGCGAGAGCTTCAAGGGGAGAGAAACGACTACTGGATGGATGCCGCGGAAACGCGACGGAGCAGCGATTTCGCTACTTGAGGATCCTGCTCCTCTCTTGTACTCCGGTACGCCTGGCCGGTCAACCGAGCTCGGTCGCCAAAGTCAACTCATTTGGAAAAATATATGCCTAGGGCGGCCCGCATACTGCCCGCATACTGCTCCTTTCGATCCGGTTTCGATCGAGTCGCGGTATCTCACTCGGCCACGGTTGCGCCTTGTCCAAGGTGGCCGGATCGCAGGAGGCGACCAGCCATGCCGTTCTATCCCCCGTCAACCGCACGCCTGCTCAGGGCCGTCACCTCACTGATGCAGCCCGGAGACGGCGACCGCTCGGAGCAATCCGTGCGCTGCCAGCTCCTCTACCGTCCAACCGATGCGAGCTATACCCTGTGGGTTCGAGTTGGTCTCAAGGAGTCGATCTCTGTCGCTCTTGCCGGTGTGCTCGAGCGGCCGTTCGCTGCGTCGGACAATCATTGGACGCTGGAACTGAATGAGGTCGAGGCGCTGCTTACGGCGACCGGCTCCTGAAACCGCCTCCGTGACGCGGGGAGGCAAGTCCGCCCCAAGGCCGGACCGGCGTGATTGAAGTCACTCGCGAGCCGTGAGCTCATCGACTTGACCCGCGAATCTTCACTGCCCTGACTTTCGCGCTTTTGCCTCAGCGCGAAAGTGGAGCGGGTCCCTGAGATTCTGCAGCTCCCGATAGTAGTACAACGGGGCAGGTCGCTTCCCCTTGAACCGCAGCCGCCTCAGGAAATCGATCTCCTCGCGGGTGGCATTGCGCTGAGCGAAGCATCCTGCAGGAACCCGGTGAGCCCAGGCTCATCCTCGACAGGCTGGCCGGGCTCGCTTTCGACAAACGCAAATCTCCTCGGTTGGCCTGGGGCGAGCCTGCGATTCAGCACGATCTCCATACCGAAGGTGGGAAGGTCGATCTCCCAGGATTCGATCAGCGGGTCGAGGAAGGAAATGCAGTTCTCGAGCGAGACGTGGAAAACATCCGTGTCGAGGAACTCGAGGATCAGCACGCGCGTCTGCTTATAGCTCCGGCCGCTGTGCTGAGCCACCGAGCGGAGCCACGCTTCGCTTTGCAGCTCTTCTCGGGCTACGCGCTTGACCACGTCCAGAAGCTTCTGTGTGATCAGGCGTTCGAGTTCGCCAAACGGCTGCTTCGCGAAGATCGCTCGAATCTGTTGCTGCTTCTCCGGCACGCACTTGCGCAGAATCAATTCTCGAGCTTCGGCAAACAGGGGCACGGGCAGGCTCCTCGAGGCCTCGCTTCGACGCTTCGCCTGCGCTGCAGATCCGCCAGCTTCGCAAGCTTGCCGCTCGAGAGCTTGAGAAACCTTCCCATCTTGTCGTAGAGGTCCGTTCGCTCGGGTGCCGGGGGCAGCTTCTTCCGTGTCAGCAGCTGGGAGATGTAGGACTCGGTGACTTCGGCGGCTGCCGCCAAGTCCTTCTGCTCGAGCCCCAATTCCTCCAGCCGGTCTTTGATGACTGAGCAGACATCCACGGAATGACTCCTGGCTTCATTAACCACAACTGAGTTAAGTGAATAGAATATTCACAGATATTGATTGACAAGTCAAGTTAAGTAACTCAGTATGGTTGAGCCAGACGAACGATCCCGACAGACTGCCTTAACTAGACCAAGGTTATCTGGAGGGCCTTGCAACGAAAGGAGAACGACCATGTATGCACGCCGAGTGTCCTTGAATCTGAAGCCCAACAGCGCAACCGAATTCACCCAGAAGCTGGAGAAGGAAGTGATCCCCATGCTGCGAAAACAAAAAGGTTTCCAGGATGAGATTACGTTCGTGGTTCCGACCGGAACAGAAGCCTTCGGAGTGAGCTTGTGGGACAACAAGGAAAACGCGGAAGCTTACAACCGCGGACCGTACGCGGAAGTGACCAAGCTTCTGTCGATGCTGGTTGAAGGAACGCCTCGGGTTGAGACCTATGAGGTTTCCAACTCCACGTTCCACAAGATCCACGCTGCTGCGGCGGCTAGAGCCGTAGCGTCTTTGCGGGGACGGGCTAGGCCCGTCCCCGCGCAACGTCACCGCCAACGGCCTGACCAAGGCTCGACGCAGCAAACGAGGAGACCACCATGAAACCCGCAGAGACCCAGGCAGTCGAGAAACCTCAGGGCGAATTGCAGACCCGCGAGCACGACCCAGAGAGCCGGCAACCTCTGCCCAGCCTAAGCGCGGCGGAGCGCTACGACAGAGTCGCCAAGGCAGCGTACCTGTCGTGCCGAGCGACGGGGCTTCCTGCCCGGGTACGGAGCTTCAGCGACTGGCTGGCTGCAGAAGCCGAGGTCGACAAGGTGCGTACACAGACCGCTGCATGAAGTCGAAGACGCCGGTTTGGTTGCGAACACAAACGCCCCGGACCTCTCACACGGCTTCGCACTGAATCGGTCGATCCGCGCAGTCGATGATCGCGCGGATGACGTTCTGTCCAGAGCCGACATCCGGCGCCTGGGCACGTAGTCCCCACATCTCCCCCGCAATCGGTAACATAGCCAGCGCCGACGTTCACGCGAGGGGACCGAGCATGAAACCCACCGGCTTGACCATGCTGCTGGCAGCCGCGACGCTGCTTGCCGGCGCCGTCCCGTGCGTCCACGCTCAGGACGTTCTCGACTATCAGAAACGCGCCAACCGCTTCGAAGGCGTGCGGGCGAAGCCGGTGTCGGGTTTCGACATCGAGCTGCTGGCCGCACAGGTCGACTACCTCGACAATCCCGAGAAGCTGGGCGAGCGCTTTCACGTGCGCTTCTTCTTGAAGCGGCCGGGCGAGGTGTATCTGGTGGTCCGGGAGCTCGACTATCAGCACTTACTACTGGCTGGACAAAGTTGCGCCCAAGTCTCCCTGGCAGCCTGGGTTCGGCAACCAATTCGACTGGCCCACCGCCGACGTAGTCCAGCGCTTGGGCGACTTGCGGATCTCGGACCTGGGCGTGGTTGCGCGGCTGGGTCGCGAGAATCCGAGCGCCATCGAGGAGGTGGCGCCGGCGCTGTTCTTTCAGTCGCAGTTTCCCACCAAGGTCGAGGGCTACGTGTTCCGGTTCCGGATCCGGGAGGACGCGAAGCTCAAGGGGGCGATCTACAAGGAGGAGGGCGGGGAACCGCTGTTCGTGCGCGACCTCGGCCGCCAACTCGGCGACCGGCCCTTCTCGTTCAAGTGGGATGTTGCGGCCTCACACGCCGCCGAGGGCACCTATAAGCTGGTGTTGTCGGGTTACCTCCTCGACACCAATCAAAAGATCAGCCAGGTGGTGCAGTTCTATCATCGGCCCACCGTCAAGTGATGTGCTGCCAAGTGATGCGCCACATGATCAAGTGATACGCCCCATGATCAAGTGATACGCTGTGAGATGACACAAGTCTTCATCAGCTATGCGAGCGAGGATCGCGACCACGCCAAAGCGCTTGCGCAGGTTCTCGAGGGGCTGGGCTTCTCGATCTGGTGGGACCGCAAGATCCCGTTCGGCAAGGCGTACGACGAAGTTATCGCTGAGAGCCTGGCCGCCGCCAAGTGCGTGCTCGTGCTGTGGACGGGCACGTCGGTAGAGTCGCGCTGGGTTCGCTCCGAGGCCTCGGAGGCTGCGGCGCGCGAAGTGCTGATCCCCGTGCTGATCGAGGCGGGCGTAAAGATCCCGCTCGAGTTCAGACTGCTGCAAGCGGCGGATCTGACCGAGTGGGGCGGCGATCCCGACTACCCCGAGCTCAAAGCGCTGGTCACACAGATCGAGGCCAGGCTGGCGAGCAACGCTGCGCCCGCGCCTATCGAGAAGGATGCGCAGGCGAGTAAGGCAGGCGGCGACCGCAGATCGAAGGTCGCGTCGCTTGCGGGGGCAGCTGCCCCGCGGACGACGCGAAGCAGACTGCTTCAGTTCGTCGGCTTCATTCTTGTACCCAGTGCGCTGATCCTCGCTGCGGCCGCCCTTGCGATGACGTGGCGTATCCCCACCCGCACCCAGCTCGATGTCGTCGTCAACCGCGTTACCTTCACTCTCGCGGGGAACCGTCCGGTCGATGTTCCCGCAAACGCACTGAGCTTCGCTTTGCTCAGCATTGAGAACTTTGACAAGGTGACATTCACGCCGAAGCGCATGCTGCTGCAGCGCGATGCCGCCGGCCACGCCACGGCGTGGAGGGAAATCGCCACCAATGGGGCGGTCGTGCTGAGCGGCGCACGCGATGAACGTCCGCTGCTGACGGTAGAACCCACCGCCGGCGGGAGCGATGCGCAGTCCGCCGGACGCCTTCAACCGCTGTCCGGACATCCCGGCACCCGCGTTACGCTGGAGGCGAAATCCGGACCGGCTCCACGCGTGATGCTCAGGATGGATGGACAGGACCTGCAGACGAACCTGCTGCCGGACGGTGAGGTGCGCTTGGCGGCGACCCACGCCGCAATCGAGAGCATGGACCGTTCAGTTACCGGCGACGGCGATATCGCGTTGCAGGTGACATTGGCCGCCGACCAACCCATCATGCAGTTGCAGGGCAGCAGACGTTTCTTTGTGCTGACGGCCGGGTTACGGGCGAACCGGCCAGTCGTTCTGCTGGACCGCACGGAGGTGAAGGAAATCGAGTTTCTGCGACAGGGGGCTGATGGCAGCATCGGAAGCGCCCTTGTCGCTGCGGGTGAGCTCAGTTATCCGGATCACGCTGGCATGGCGCATAAGTCCCTTGCGGCCGGGGATTTTGTCGGCCTCGGCGATCTCAGCGCAGCGGCGATCACGCGCCTGGAGCTCCAACCGGATGGGGCCGGCATGCAGTTGCGCCTCGACGGTGTTGCCGGCAAGCTCGACGTATCCTCGGGAGGCGTAAAGCAGGACATGCGCGTGAGCGCGCTGGAAGCCGCTCTGGCACAATGCGCAGGTCGCCGTGCTGCTGTCGATCGCTGTCTGGGCGGTTGCAGTGGGCACAGGAGCGTACCGCCTTTACCGGGACTTTGCCGCGGCATGAGCACATGCTACCGATGGCCGGCGCTTGGGTTGCTGCTCGTCGCTCTCGAGATCCTGGCGATGAGTGCGTGGGCGCAATCGCTCGATCGGCAGAAGGCGGCGGTCGTCAAAGTGACTTCGCAGCTCGAGGGGGTGCGCCGCACCGGCACCGGCTTCATTGTCCGGTTGGATGCGGACGCCGCTTACATCGTCACCGCCTCTCACGTGGTCGAGGGCGACAGTCAGCCGCAGATCGAGTTCTTCACCAAGCGCAACGCCACGGTCCCAGCCGAGACCGCGCGCATCGAAGGAGGCGATCCGCGCGGCCTGGCCCTGCTGATCGTGCGCGGCAAGGACAAGCTGCCGGCAGGCCTCAGTGCATTGCCGATCGCGCAGGGCGCCGACCTCAGCGGCGGTGAGGCGGTGACGGTGATCGGCTTTCCTCAGGGCGGCGGAGCCTGGGCGGTGCTGCGCGCGAGCGTCGTCTCGCGCGAGGGTCGCGATCTCACCCTCGACGGCAGCATTGCCGAGGGCAACTCCGGCGGCCCGGTGATCGCCGGAGACATGGTCGCCGGCGTCATCACTTCAGTCGGCGGTGCGGGGAAGTTCGGCCGTGCCGTGCCCGCGACGCTGGTGCGGTTGATACTGGAAGGTTGGGGCGTGCAATACGCAAGTACGGCTGCCGTGCCGCCCGCCAGGCGCGCAGAGGAATCGAATCCGCCCGCCGCGGAACGCAGCCCGAGCACCATTCCGCCGCAAGCGGAACGCAGCCCGAGCACTACTCCGCCGCCTGCCGAGCGCAGCCCGTCCGGCACAGGCTCGGTCAAGATCGTGCGCGCGGCGTGCGAGAAGCTGCGATCGGGCACAGCGTTCAGAATTACGCTGAACGGGGAAGGGCAAGGGCCGGATGGGGCGCTGTTGCAGCCGGCCCTGTTCCGCGACGCGAAGCAGTTGTCGCGGCCGAAGATCTCGTGCTCCGACTGGAAGACCTGCCAGCGCCAGGCGGGAGAGCCGGACAAGACGCGCTGGAACGTGTCCGCAATGATCCTGCTGCCCGCGCCGACCGAGGTGGCCGTTTCGCTCGAGACCCAGGCCGGCGGCTCCAGCCAGCCTCCCTATGCGGTGGCGCGGGCGCCGCTCGATTGTCTGCTGCAATGACGCCGCAAGACGGGTTGCGCATGCCATGAAAGCGATGATGAGCCGATCCGTCGTGCTTGGTCTGGCCGTGGCGTGTCTGATCGCGTTCGCCGGCAGCGCCAACGCAGAGGATCTGCAGCGCCAGAAATCGGCGGTGGTAAAGGTCATCTCGCAGTCGGACGGGAAGACTCGGACCGGTACCGGATTCATCGTGAGAATCGAGCCCGACGCCGTGTATATCGCCACCGCGGCCCACGTGGTGGAAGGCGATTCGGCGCCTCAGGTGGAGTTCTTCACTGCGCGCAACCGGCGGGTAAAGGCGGAGATCGTCAAGCTCGAGGGTGGGGATGCAAAGGGCCTGGGGCTGATCGCCGTGCGCGGCCGGGACAACCTGCCGGCCAACCTCAGCACGCTCCCGTTCGAGACGGACGTCGATCTGGAAGGCGCCGACGAGGTCGTGACCATCGGCTTTGGGCAAGGCCAGGGCGACTGGGCCGTGCTCAAGGGGCAAGTGATCTCGGTGGACGGTCGTGACGTGAAGATCGATGGCCGCATCGAAGAGGGGAACTCCGGCGGCCCCCTGCTGAAGGAAGGCAAAGTGGTCGGGCTGATCACCAGTTCGCAGCGCGGGATGGGTTTGGCCACACCCGCCCAGTTCGTCAAGTTCGTCCTGAAAAGTTGGGGCGTGGATGTGGCGAGAGGCGCGGCGACACCCCCGCTGGCGACCGCTGGACAAGCGCCGAAGCGGGAGAGTGCAGCAGTCCGGTCTCCGGCGGCGGCCAATCCTCCTGGTGGATCCGACGATGTGAGCCGCCGAGATGGCAGGACTGCGCGAGCGGCAGTGGACAGCAGTAGTGGTCCGGCCCCTTCGTCACAGCCGCCAGCAATCCCCGTCGGCCAGCTTACGTGGCAAGATCACGCGCTGCGGTTCGTCGGGACGCTCGTGGACAATGCGGTGAATCCGAGCATTCGCGCGCAGGCTTTCGATCTACGCACCGGTAAAGAGATCGGCACCTACGAGGTGCCGGTGGTTCCCGATCTGTCGTTTGCGCCGGCGATCGTCATCTTCATTGCTACGTTCAATATCGCCGCTGACAGCACGACTCCGCAGCCGCACGTCCACATCTCTTACCTGCACTTCCGCATCCAGTCTGCCAACGCCGCCGTCCTCGTCCAGAACTGCGACCAGACCGGAAACTGTTATCCGGCGCAGGGCACGGTGGCTCTGGAGTAGGACGAGCGGCGCACCGTGCCGCACGACTTGGGTCGCAGGTAGGCGCGGTTCAGCGTCACGCCGGCGTAGCGCATAGATGTCGGGCGCGCGTGCGCCGGGTTGCGCGCGGCCTGGCGTTGTTGATCGTGCGCGGGAAGGACAGGTTGCCTGCCGGTCTCGGCGCGTTGCCGATCGCACAGGGGCACCTCGGGCGCAGGTTCGGTCAAGATCTTGCGCTCGGCGTCCGAGAAGCTGCGTTCGGGCACCCCATTCACAATCACGCTAAACGGGGAGGGGCAGGGGCCGGACGGTGCGCTGTTGCAGCCCGTGCTATTTCGAGACACCAAGCAATTGTCGCGGCCGAAGATCTCCTGCTCGGACTGGAAGACCTGCCAGCGCCAGCCGGGCGAGCCAGACAAGTCGCGCTGGAGCGTGTCTGCGATGGTACTCCTGCCGGCGCCTACGGAAGTCGCGGTCTCGCTGGAGACCCAGACCTGGTGGCTCGAACCAGCCGCCCTATGCGGTGGCACGGACGCAGCTCGACTACCTGTTGCAATGAGAAACGGGTCAGAGATCGAACCGTATCGCGCCGCGAGACGGCGAGGGTGCGTCCAGGAAACAGAAAAAGGCCAGGCTTACCGCCTGACCTCGCTTGAGGAACGAACGCTGGATCAGTGAATCTGTCGGCGCCGGCGTAACCCGATAGCGACAACGACCGCAACACCGGCGGCCATCAGCGCGAACGTACCGGGCTCAGGGATGGCAGGGCCGGGGGTGCTGGAAACGACCAGGAAGCCGCAAGCGTTGCCGGCCGTGCTGGTATAGTCGATGAAGCCTTTCGCAATGATCGGTGTAGTGACGGTCAGCTTGCCGAGGAGACTACTGGTGGTCGCGGCTGTGAGAGGGGCGGCGCCGGTGTACTTCACCAGTAGGTTGGGCAAACCGGGGTTGTCCTTAGGAAGCAAGCGTAAGTTACCGGGGGAGCGAGCGCAGTGGGCAACACCGCGGGCGGTTCGGCAACGGGAGCCGCGAGCGCTCGTAGCGCGGCGGCGCACTCACGCACCGGGGAAAGGATATCTGACGGGGAGACTTGCGGGAGTTGACGGCGTGCGGCCTAACGGAAACCCGCAGCAGCGGCGAGGTAGGCGCGAACGTTACCTCGCCGCTAGTCGTCTAACGACGATTGCGGCCGCGTACGAGTGCGCCGACTGCGAGCAGGCCGAAGCCCATCAATGCATAAGTAGACGGCTCTGGAATTGGAATGGGTCCTGCGACAACGGTATGGCGGTTGCCCGCAGGAGATCCCTGCTCATCCAGAAACTCACTGGCGACGTGCAGCGTACCGCCAGGGCCAACGGTGCTGGTCAACGTCAACGTTCCGAGCAGCACGTTGGTGCCCGAAGGAACGATGTTGTCTGAGCCGGTCAAGCTAACGGTCACGTTCGGCACGAACGCGTTATCGGGCGGCGGAAGCTTTAGGCTTGGCGGCGTTAGTCCAACGTCGGCCGAGGTGACAACGAAGGAAAATGTAGTAGGATCAAGGGTAGGGGCGTTGACGAAGTTCGAGTTGTTGACCGCTCCCAGCCCTGCAAAATCATAAACAGTGAAGAAATCATTTGGTTCGAGCACAGCGCTCGCCTGCAGCGTGGCCTCGTAGACATAGGTCCAGATGCCACCGCTTTCCGTCGGTGTGCCCATCGCACTCACGAGCACGGCGGCCCTGGCTCCTGTCGCACTTAGGGCTAGCGTTGCGATTAAAACGAATAGACGCTTCACCATTTCGAGTCTCCTAAACCTGAAGTTGTAACACCGTGCCGCGATGTGGTCGCAGGCGAGTCTGAGCTATCTCTTTGATCTCCGGTCCCGTACGGGCGAAGCCGCTCAGGAGCGCACCAGACTCCGATCATCGTCGGTGTTTGGACAAAGCGCCCGCTGAGCGCGTGTGCGGGAACAACAAAGCGCCCGCTGAGCGCGTGTGCGGTAACAACATTGCCGACGTAACCACATCGGAGAAGGCCAGCCGGTTCCCGCACTTCGAACGATGCACCCGCGGGAACCGGTTTGAGCTATGCGGAGCGGCTGCTAAATTTGCCGACGACGCACAGCAAATCCACCAGCGAACAGCAAGCCGACTATCATCAGCGCCAAACTGCCGGGCTCCGGAATGGCCCTGGCGGGGACCGGCGTTGTTCCGGTCGTGATCGAGTCGCCGCCGTTGGCCTCGGCCACTGAGGCCCAATCGGCCGTCTTCTTCGCATCGGTCAAGCTCAGAATGTGTAATGTTCCAAGAATCGTTGGACCACCAGCCGGATTGCCATTGATACTGGTGCCGCCGCCTACAATACCGTTAAGTGTGACGCTTACGTTATCCGTGCCGTCCTCGCCGGGAAAGGGTCCCCCGCCGGGAGTCAGCCCGATGGCCTGAACCGTGGTGCCAAAAGACCAGTTCGAGTTGGTGGACCCGAAAAACGGCGTGCCATCGATGCCGGGCACATCGTAGATACTGGCGAAATCGCCCACTCGCATGTTTTGATCCGGCTGCAGAGTTAATGAATACGTCCAGTCAAATAAATTGAGGCCGGGATTGAATCCGGTTCCGGTGTAGGTTACGAATATCGCAGCAGTGGCGGTGTTCGCCCATATGCCTAACATGCCGGCAAGGATTAGCAGTCGCTTCATTTGCTCTTCTCCATTAGGACCGAATAGCGTTGACTTCCCCGAAACCGCCGCCCGCTCACCTTTGATCTCAGCCTGGCGGTAGTCGCGCGCGCAGCCGCAAGGCGAGCAGCATCACACCCGCGATCAGCGCTGCATGAGGTGTTTCGGGCACCACCGGCACCTTGTCGCTCAGGACACCGCCCCCAAAGCGGGCCACGAAAAATTGCGGGCCGTGCGGCCGCCCGACGCCAGCTACTGACGTATTGCGCAGAGCGCCGGTAGGCGTCATGGTGGCGTCGCTGTAGGTCAGCTCGGAGCGGAACGTCGGACCGCTACGAGCCGTCGATTTCGCGACGTCTCCGATGAGCACTGTTGCATCTGTGGGTGCGGCGGCGAGAGCGCCTGAGAGCACCGCCATGCAACTGAGGCTGGGAGCGAGGTTTAGCATCCGCTTGCCATCGTTTGTTGGCACATCCGCGCTTCACTTCTCGCGATGTGGCGATCAATCATTCCCCGCCCCGATGTATTCTGAACGCTGACGGAGAACAGTGCGTTGTCATCTTGAATTGAGGAAACCAATCAGACATCCAGCAACTAGGGTGCCCAGACCCCGCTGGCTTCAATTGAAGCGACGTAGAATGTGTAGCGTCTTCGCTTACGGCGACGCTGGCCGTGGCCGGACCGGCCCCGAGAATGCCTGCGATTACAACCACGCAAGTAAACTTGCGGGTGAAGGCGAGATATGACATGCGGTCCCCAACAGCTTGGCACTATCTAAGACTGTGCCGATTGCAATATCACCTCCCCCGATAGCAAGTGTCTCGCGCGCAATTCCGAATGTCAACGTCTCAGGAAACAGACACATACAATCGGTCTGGATCGATTCACGATACCGTCACGCGCAGCTTGTAAATGCTACCGGGCTCATGCCTGCGAGCTTGCGCGTCGTCGCCAGCTGCAACCGCCAGAACCGCTCTGCGGCAGGGCCGAGGGATCTACAGCCCGATCGATGCATTGCTACAAGCGGCGAAGGAAATCTGCGACGACGGCCGACAGGTAAGATTTACACGGTACTCTGAACACTACATCCGTGACCAAGAGGAAGACTCGATCAGCTGAACCGGCGGGGCTGACTGCCACTGGTAAGGTGGCCTAGTCAGTGGGGTCGCGGTAGCCACCCCGATTAGCCGCGTTGAGCGGCTACAATCGAAAGCCCCCGGCTTTGCCGTGGGATACTTACTGCGAATCACTCCCGATCGACGCGTGCCGGCGACGGGTAGCAGGGTGGGAGAAATCTCTCCGGCGCAAAAGGTCGAGGTCGGTCGAATGACGGGTAGATACCGATCAGCATCCTCAAAGTTTCCCCAACACGTGATCGGCAGCTTTCTCGGCCACCATGATGGTCGGTGCATTGGTGTTGCATGAGGGCACGCGTGGCATCACCGATGCGTCGATGACGCGCAGGCCGTCCAGGCCGATGACGCGCAGGTCCGGCGTCACGACGCTCGCCGGGTCGCTCGCCGCGCCGATCCGGCAGGTGCCCACCGGATGATGGTCGGTCTTGGCGTTCGCGCACGCGTAGTCGAACAGCTCTTGGTCGCTCTGCAACCGTACGCCCGGAAGAACCTCGGCGAGGACGAAGCGCTTCAACGCGGGCTGACGCATGATGTCGCGCGCGAGCCGCAGCCCCGCGATCGCGAGGGTGCCGGTCCTGTGGGTCGGACCAGTAGTTCGGATCGATGAGGGGCGCCGCAGACGGGTCGGCACTCGCGAGGCGCACCGTGCCGCGTGACTTGGGCCGCAGATACGCGCTGTTCAGAGTCACGCCGGCGTAGCGCATCTTTGCCACGCCGGCTTCGATGCCCGAGCCCAGCCCGAGGTGGAACTGGATGTCGGGCGAACGCGCGCCGGGTTGCGCGTACCAGAAACCGCCGGTCTCGAACAGGCTGGAGGCCACCGGTCCCTTGCGCAGGAGCAGGTACTGCAGCCCGGCCCACGCGGCATGATGCGGCTTGTTGTACTTGTCGTACGTGTGATCGCCGGTGCATTCCGCGATGACGAACAGATCGAGATGATCCTGCAGGTTCGCACCAACGCCGGGGAGATCGTGCACCACGCTGACCCCGACCGCGCGCAGGTGGTCGGCGGGTCCAATGCCGGATTGCAGCAGCAGCTTGGGCGAGCCGATTGCGCCCGAGGCAACGATCACCTCGCGCTCGGCGCGAATCGTGCGAGTCGAGTGGCTGTCGCGTTCCGCGATCTCGATTCCGACGGCACGCCCTTGCTCGACCACCACGCGCAGCGCCTGAGTCTGCAGCAACACGCGCAGGTTGGTCCGATCCCGGACCGGATTCAAGTACCCGGTGGCAGTCGATGAGCGCCGCGCGTTCAACTGCGTGAGCTGGTAGTAGCCGAGACCCTCCTGGCGCGCACCGTTGAAGTCCGGATTGAACGGGATGCCCAGCTCCTGGCCGGCCTGGAAGAAGGCTTCGCAGATCGGCAGCGGGCTGACCGGATTGGACACCCCCAGCGGCCCGCCGTAGGCATGGAACTCGTTGGCGAAGCGCTCGTTGTTCTCGGCACGCTTGAAGTAGGGCAGCACATCGCGGTACGACCAGCCGAGTGCGCCTTCCTCGCTGACCCATTCGTCGTAGTCAGCGGGAACGCCGCGTGTATACAGCTGCGCGTTGATGGACGATCCGCCGCCGATCACCTTGGCCTGCGTGTAACGCAGCGCTCGTCCGTTCAGGTGCTTCTGCGGGACGGTATGCCAGCCCCAGGAGCCGATGCCCTTGGTCATCTTGGCGAACCCGGCAGGCATGTGGAACAGCGGATGGCGATCCGTTCCGCCGGCCTCGATCAGGAGGACCTTGAGGCTCGGGTCGTCGCTCAATCGGCGCGCCAGCACGCAGCCCGCCGAGCCGCCGCCCGCGATGATGTAGTCGTAGGAGTCGGGGCTCATGCTAGCGCCTGCGCGATGCGGCCTATGCTGTTGCAGCACTCGTAGGCAGTAACTACGTTCCCTCCCCCTTCAAGGGGAAGGCGAGGAGGGGGATGGGTCATGTCGTCGCCAGCGAACCCATCCCCACCCCTGCCCTCCCCTTGAAGGGGAGGGAGGGCGTTGGCCTGGTTGCCGGGGGAATACTGGCTACGCTGCATTCAGAACCGCTCGAGCCGGGTCTTCAAGTGTGCGCCGACGCGCAGCGCCTGCGCCGCGACCGTCAGCGCCGGATTCAGCGCCGCCGACGAGGGAAAGAAGCTCGCGTCGACGACGTAGAGATTCTCGTGATCCCATGCGCGGCAGTACGGGTCGAGGGCCGAGGTTGCGGGGTCCGTGCCGAAGCGCGCGGTGCCGCACTGATGCGACGGCGTGTCGGTGCCGAAGGGTTTGGACAGCACGATCGGGAAGCCGACGTCCTTGAGCAGCTTCTTCGCCACCTCGAGCCAGCGCTGGTGGGCGCGTAAGTTACTGCGCTTCCAGACGAGCTGGATCTTGCCGCCGCTGCTCAGCCGCACGCAGCTGTCGGCCTGCGCCAGGTCTTCGGACATGACGTACCAGTCGACGCTGTGCTGGGCGAGCCAGGCACGCGACCACTTGGGCGCGTTGGGGAGCGCACCCCGCAGCATCGGCTCCTGGATCTTGCCCAGCAGCTGCAGGTTTCCCAGCGGCCGGTCGCTGGCGTCGCCGCCGAAGTAATAGTCGTTCAGCGTGAGCGTCTTCGGGTAGCGGGTATCGTTCCTGCGCCACGGCGTGACGGCCATGATCGCGGTGCAGTTGTGGTTCATGTAGTAGCGCCCGACCGTCCGGGAGGAGTTGGCCAGGCCGGCCGGATTCTTCGAGTCGGCCGAGCGCAGGAGGATGGCGGCGCTGTTGATCGCGCCGGCCGACAGCACGAACAACCGGGCAGTGATGATCGACCTCTCGCCGCCGCGCTCGACCTCCACGCCCACGATGCGCTTGCCCGCCTCGTCGGTGAGCAGGCGCGTGACCAGGCTGCCGGTCTGCAGCCGCACGTTCGGATGCTTCAGCGCCGGGTCGATCAGTCGCGTCTCGGCGTCGCCCTTCGCGCCGATCTTGCATGGGAACGCATCGCAGGTGCCGCAGCGGATGCACGTTCCGCCCGGATGGAAGTCGATCGCCGCCGGCATGTGCGAGGGGTGCAGGCCACGCGCTCGCATGCGTTCGAAGACCTCACCGATCACCGGCTCGTGCGGAATCGCTGGATACGGAAAGTCGGCGGAGCGCGGCGGCTCGGTCGGATCGTCGCCCGCCTTGCCGTGCACGCCGAACACCCGCTCAGCCTGCGCGTACCAGGGCTCCAGTTCGGCATAGCGGATCGGCCACGGCACCGTTGTGCCCTCGGCGTGCTCGATCCCGTCGAAGTCGCGCTCGCGAAACCGAAACATCGCCGTGCCATACACCTTGGTGTGGCCGCCGACATAGTAGAACTGCCCGGGACGAAACGTGTTGCCGGCCGCGTCGAGCCACGTGTCGGTGGTTCTGTAGCGGTTGTCCACGAACACCGCTTCGGGGTCCCAGTTCTGCGATTCGCGCGGCAGTCGCTCGCCGCGCTCGAGAATTAGGATCCGTGCGCCGGTCTCCGCGAGCGTGAGGGCGACCGCGCCGCCGCCGACGCCGGAGCCGATGATGACGACGTCGACGCTCTCGTCAGCCGGGCAGTCACGCGATCAGTTGCTGCGTTTCACGATCGAAGCAAACCAGCTTGGTGACGTCGACCAGGAACCTGGCATCCTGCCCCGGCTTCAGTGCGGCGTCGGGCTCCAGCCGCGCGGTGAGCTCGTGGCCGGCCAGGTCGAGGACGGCCAGCGTGTCGGCGCCAGTGGGCTCGATCACCACGACCTTTGCATCGATCTCACGTTGCATCGACCCCGGCGCGCGCGAGTCGCGCGCGAGGCTCACCGCCTCCGCGCGAATGCCGGCGATCGACCTCCCGGCCGACATGGGCGCTCAGAGCGGCGGCGGTGGGCGGCAGCTCGATACGCACACCCGGGCGCTCGCCGTTCTGGATCTCGAGCGCGATCTCGCCCCCGCTGTTTGCGAGACGCGCCGGCAGCAGGTTCATCCGGGGCGAGCCCATGAACCCGGCCACGAAGGTGTTCGCCGGGCGGTTGTAGACCTCGTAGGGCGTGCCCAGCTGCTGCACCACACCGCCTTTCATGACCGCGATGCGCGTGGCGAGCGTCATCGCCTCGATCTGGTCGTGGGTGACGTAGACGATGGTGGCGCCCAGCCGCTGGTGCAGCTTCTTGATCTCGGTGCGCATGTCGAGGCGCAGCTGCGCGTCGAGGTTGGACAGCGGCTCGTCCAACAGATATAGCCTGGGCTCGCGCGCCAGCGCGCGCCCGATCGCCACGCGCTGGCGCTGCCCGCCGGAGAGCTGGCGCGGCTTGCGCTCGAGCAGGTGCTCGATCTGCAGCAGCTTCGCCACGCTGCGCACGCGCTCGGCGCGCGTGGCCTTGTCCACCTTGTGCATGCGCAACGGGAACTCGATGTTGCGCGCCACCGTCATGTTCGGATACAGCGCGTAGGACTGGAACACCATCGACACGTTGCGATCGGCCGGCGGCAATGCGGTGATGTCGGCTCCGCCCAGCCGCACGCTGCCGCCGCTCGGCTCCTCGAGGCCGGCGATGATGTTCATCAGCGTGCTCTTGCCGCAGCCGGACGGCCCCACCAGCACGAGGAACTCGCCGTCGCCCAGCGAGATCGAGATGTCGTGCAGGATCTGCGTCGCGCCGAAGCTCTTCTGGATGTTGACGAGGTCCAACGCCGCCATCGAATCACCCCTTCACTGAACCGGCCATCAGGCCGCGTACGAAGTACTTGCCGGACAGCACGTAGACCACCAGGGTCGGAATCGCCGCGATGAAGGCGCCGGCGAAGTGCACGTTGTACTCCTTGATGCCGGTGGAGCTGTTGACCAGGTTGTTCAAGGCCACCGTGATCGGGAAGGAAGAGTAGTCGCTGAACGAGGCCCCGAACAGGAACTCGTTCCAGATGTTGGTGAACTGCCAGATCACCGTGACGATGATGATGGGTGCGCTGTTGGGCAGCAGGATGCGCGTCAGCACCCCGAAGAAGCCGGCACCGTCCATGCGCGCCGAGCGCACCAGCTCGTAGGGGAAGGCTGCGTAGTAGTTGCGGAAGAACAACGTGGTGAAGCCGATGCCGTAGACGACGTTGACGAACACCAGTCCCTTCACGGTGCCGGCCAGGCCGAGCACGCCGAGCGTCTTGGCCATCGGGATGAGCACGATCTGGAACGGGATGAACACCGAGAACAGCATGGCAGCGAACAGCAGGTCGGCGCCGCGGAAGCGGAACTGGGTGAGGATGTAGCCGTTCAGCGCGCCGATCAGCGTCGAGATCGCGACCGCTGGCACCACGAGCAGGAACGAATTCACGAAGTAGGGCCGCAGCCCGGTCGGCTGCACACCGATCTGGGCAGTGCTCCATGCGCTGAGCCAGGGCTCCACCGTCCATGCCACTGGCAGCGCCATCAGGTCGCCGCTGCGGATCTCCTCTAGTGGCTTGAACGAGTTGGCCAGCATGACGTACACCGGCAGCAGGAACAGGAGCGCCAGGAACAGCAGGACCGCGTAGAGCAGAACGCGCTCAGCGGCCAGGCCGCGGGACCGGTGCTCACCCATGTTTCGCCTTGCGCATCTCGCTTACCAGGTAGGGCAAGACCACCAACCCGATCGCTGCGAGCATGAGCACCGCGCTCGCGGCGCCCACCGACATCTCGTTGCGAGTGAAGGTGTACTGATACATGAATACCGAGGGCAGCCAGGTGGACCGTCCCGGCCCGCCGTTGGTGAGCGCGATCACCAGGTCGTAGGACTTGATCGCCATGTGCGCCAGGATCACCACAGCCGAGACGAAGACCGGCCCGAGTTGCGGAATGATCACGTGCAGATACACCTGCCAGGTGCGCGCGCCGTCCACGCGCGCGGCGTTGACCTGCTCGGCGTCCACCCCGCGCAGGCCGGCGAGAAACAACGCCATCACGAATCCGACCGTCTGCCACACCGCGGCGATGACCACGCAGTAGATCGCCAGATCGCTCTGCTTGATCCACCCGAACGCGAAGCTCTCCCAGCCCAGATCCCGGATCGTGCGCTCCAGGCCCACACCCGGGTCGAGCAGCCACTTCCAGGCGGTGCCGGTGACGATGAACGACAGCGCCATCGGGTACAGAAAGATCGAGCGGAATGCGCCTTCGACACGAATCTGCTGATCGATCAGGATCGCGAAGCCGAGCCCGAGCGCGATGGCCACGCCGATATACAGACTGGCGAACACCAGGAGATTGCGCACCGACACGTCCCAGTTCTCCAGGCCGAACAGGCGCCGGTAGTTGGACCCGCCATACCCAGTCGTACACCGGCATCAGGGTGGACGAGGTGAACGACAGGTCGAGGGTGAACATGATGTCGCCGTAGACGCCACCAGGCCCGCGGACGCTGGGGCCCAGCAACGGCTTCGGCAGGGCTCCCGCGCGCATCGCATGGCCACGATCGCAGCCGGCGGCGCTCGCGCGCCGCCGAGGATCGTCGAGCGGTCCGTCTACTGCTTGGCGGCCTCCGCGAGGGCCGCGGTGGCCTTCTTGTCGTCGAGTTCGCCGTTGAAGTGGCGGGTGATGACGTCGTACATCGCGTTCTTGATCGATGCCGGCACCGCATGGCCGTGCGCCATGGAGCCGACCAGCGTGTTCTTCTGGTTGGCCTCGGCCAGGTCCTTCATGCCCTTCTTGCCGCAGGCGTCGAAGGCGGTGTCGGGCACGTCGGTGCGCGCCGGGACCGAGCCCTTCACCACGTTGAACGCGGACTGGAACGTTGGGTTCATGACGTCGGAGGCCATCAGCAGCTGCGCAGCGGACTTGTCGGCCGACACCCGGAACATCACGAACTGGTCGGAGTTGAACGACACTATCCCCTGCGAGCCGGGGGTGCGGAAGCACAGGAAGTCCTTGCCCGGCACCTTCTTGGCGTTGATGAACTCGCCCTTGGCCCAGTCGCCCATCATCTGGAATCCGGCCTTGCCGCTGATCACCATGCCCGAGGCGACGTTCCAGTCGCGACCGGAGAAGTCCTTGTCGACCAGCTTGCGCACCTGCGACATGCGCTGGAACACCT
>CAVYZA010000014.1:0-64842 GCA_963772865.1 uncultured beta proteobacterium
TCCGGCATCGCATGCCGGATCGAGACATTGAGGACGTTGACGCGGTGGCGCTGGAAAATCTCCGCCATCTTCGGCACGAATTCGTTGAAGCGCTCCACCGGGACGAAGTACTCCTGCAGCACGTAGGTGCGATGCTGGCGCGACGGTGGTTCGAGTTCGGCGACATCGTAGCCGGCCTCGTAGTTGCGCCAGTGAACCTTCGAGCGCAGATACAGGACCGGATCGATCAGGAACTCGCGCCGCCACTTGCCGAACGGCGTCTCCGTGATCGCCCACAGGAAGTAGTTCTCCAGTGGATACGCGCGGCGGTGCTGCTGCAGCCGGTACGGCGTGGTCACCGCCCTGGAAGTCTGCACCCAGGTCACCGACCGGACGCTGGAATAGTGAGGGACGTAGAGGTCGCCGTTGTGAAACACGGCGGTGCGGGCATTGCGGATTTCATCGCGGAAGTGTGTCGCGTAATCCGCTCTGGGCAGTTTGCGGGCGACGCGCTCGATGCGAGTGTTCTCGGCCAGGTCCAGCTCCGCCTCGACGATAACGCCGAGCCCGCCATAGCCACCGATCGCGCCGTGGAACAGCTCGGGACGCTGCTGTCGATCCGCATCGACCACCTCCCCACTCATCAATACCAGCTTGATCGAGCGCACCGACAGGATGAGCGGTCCGTGGCCGACGTAGCGGCCATGCACGTTCACGCTGAGCGAGCCCCCGACCGTGAAGTTGGCGTAGGTCTGCATGATCTTCACGGCCAGGCCGTGCGGGTCCACGAACTTCTGGATGTCGCACCAGCGGGTGCCCGCCTGCACGCGGATGGTCCGATTGAACGGCGAGAAAGACACGACCTGGTTCATTCGGCGCATGTCCAGGTGCAAGCTCCCAGGACTCGCGGTCTGGCCACCCATGCTGAAGCGCCCGCCGCCGATGGAGATCGGGCCGCTGCTGCGCAGGATGGCGTCGCGCACCTCTTCGATGCTGGTGGGCGTTGCCACCGCCCAGACCTCGACGGGGTTGAGCTGGGTGACGTCGTTGACGATGTGGTGAGGCGTGGCCAAGGTCGACTTCACCTTACGGTGAGGTAGTCTCCTGTGCGCTCGCGTGGATCGGGTCCGTATTGGTTTTCGCCCCGCGTACCCCGCAGCAGGCCCAGCTCGATGAACAGCCAGAGCGGCCCCAGGATGGGGATCAGCAGAAGCAGAAACCAGGCCGGGCGCTTGCCACGGTCATGCAGACGCTTCGTGGCAACGGCCGCCAGCGCCCAGAAGAACGGTGGATAGAGAATCAGCGAAGCGGTGCGGCCGAACGTCCCCTCGAGGACGACCAGCAGGACGATGAAAACCAGGCCGAGGCCGACGAGGCTCCACCAGAATGTGGAGCGCGGGATGCGTCCGCGGAAGGACAAGAGCAGTCGCCGCCACCAGAGCAAGGCCACCCGCACCTCACTCGATGATGCAGCCCGGGCACCCCTCCCAGGCGGCGGCATGGCGGCGGATTGCTACGGACATCGATTCAGATGGCATGCCAGGTGCTTGGGGGCAGGATGAAGTGGCCCGTAGTATCATCGGCTCAATTACTGATTGCTGGAGGTCTGTCATGTCCGTCCATTCGCTGTCCGCCAGGCGCGCTGCCGATCCGGTGCGCGAAGCCAGGATCCATCTTGCGGCCGCACACCGCTTGGCGGTGTTGCACGAGCTGGAAGAAGGCATCGACAACCACTTCACGGTCACAGTCCCCGGTCGGGACGACCGCTACCTGATCCTGCCGTTCGGGCTGCACTGGTCAGAGGCACGGGCGAGCGACATGATCGTGTTCGACGAATCAGGCGCGACCCTGGAAGGTGAAGGCGTGGTCGAGTTGTCGGCGCAGTGCATCCACGCGCCGGTCCACCGCATCACGGGCGCGCGGGTGGTGTTGCACACCCACCAGACCTGGGCGCTTGCACTGAACATGCTGCAGAACAACCGTCTGCTCCCGGCAAACCAGACCGCGGCCTATTTCTACGGCCACGTCGCCTACGACGATACCTACGCGGGAACGGCGGACACACTCGAAGAAGGCGAGCGCCTGGCACGCGTGATCGGCAACAAGCAAGTCCTGTTCATGAAGAACCACGGCGTGATGGTGGTCGGCAACACGGTCGCACAGGCCTACGAGCGCATCTACAAGCTGGAACGCGTGTGCCGCACGCAGGTGCTGGCGATGGCGACGGGCCAGCCGATCGAAGTGCTGTCCGACGAAATCGTGCGGCAGGTTCAGGCTGTGCCGCCCGATGATCGCCACTCTCCCAGCGAGCGCGAACGCCTGTACTTGGAAGCGATGATGCGGGTACTCGATCGCGAGCTGCCGGGGTACGCGGACTAGTAGACTCTCAGTACCCCTCTCCCTGCCCTCTCCCACGAGGGGACGTGGTTGATCACCCGACGGTCGAGGGCCATGCGCGCCTCCGCGGTCGCATCCCCGCAGGCGGGGCCCCTGCTCCGCGCTCCGACGCGCCTCTCCCACAAGGGAGAGGGGTTCACCCACCTAGCCCATAGCCAGCCAAGGCGAGCCGCTCCGCTCGCGCCGCCCAGCCGGCTTCGCTGCTTGCGCCGGCTGTCGTCGTCGTTGCGCGCGGGCGCTCGGTTCCAACGTATAGTTGCTGTCCAGCGGACGCCTCTCTCCTGGAGGCAGCTGGGTAACGGAGGATTCGAGTGCGCGCCTTTCTGCAAATGCTGTTCGGGGTCGCCGTGGTTTTGGCCGGAGCGGTTCCGCCTGCCACAGCACAGGAGCCAGTGGCCATCGCCAGCCGCTTCGCCGAGGTCAACGGGGTCAAGCTGCACTACCTGATCGCAGGCAGCGGCGATCCGGTATTGTTGCTGCACGGCTACGCACAGACCAGCCATATGTGGCTGCCTCTCATTCCGTTGCTGGCTAAGACACATACGGTGATCGCGCCGGATCTGCGCGGGTTCGGGAATTCGTCCAAGCCAGAGGCCGGATACGACAAGAAGACGTTGGCGCAGGACATCCACGCGCTCACGACATCGCTCGGCTTCCAGCGCGTCGCCGTTGTCGGCCACGATATCGGCCTCATGGTGGCGTACGCCTACGCGGCCCAGTATTCGACCGAAGTGAGCCGGATCGTCCTGATGGACGCATTCCTGCCCGGGGTCGGGGACTGGACGCAGGTCTGGCTGCTCAGGGACCTGTGGCACTTCCACTTCTACGGCAAGACGCCGCTCGCGCTTGTGGACGGCCGTGAGCGAATCTACTTCGAGCACTTCTGGAACGACTTTGCCGCCGATCCCGCGCACTCGGTTTCCGAGGCCGATCGGCAGTTTTACGCAGCCGCATACGCACAGCCGGGCGGGATGCGGGCCGGTTTCGAAGTCTTCCGAGCGTTCGAACAGGACGCCAAGGATTTCTCGGGCTTCGCCAAGACCAAGCTCAACATACCGATGCTGGTTCTCACCGGGGAAAAGGCCTCCGGCGAGTTCCTGATCACACAAGGCAAGCTCGTGGACGACAACGTCCAAGGTGTGGTCATCAAGGGCTCAGGTCACTGGCTGATCGACGAAGCGCCGGACCAGGTGATTCCGCTGATCATTGCCTTCCTGGCGCACTAAGCCGCACGGGAGATGTCAGGGTCCCTCCTCAGAGGTAGCTCCTCGCACCGTATCCTGACGGGTCGTTCGCAAACCCCTCCTCCTGCGCCGGGAATCTAGGCACAAAGTCCCATCGCTCGCAGCGGTGCCCTTCGATACTATGACCTCACGCAGCCGGGCCGGGCGTGAGGTGGGGACCAACACGTCGGGTCGGCTGCGGCCGTTCAATCTGCGTGCAGACCCGTACGCGCGGGCCAGCCGCGGTTCAGGAGCGTCGGCGGCTGACCGGTAGGTTGCTGCTCGCGGTTCTCGGGCGAGCGCTTCGCGGCCGGCCCCGACTCCAGATGAACGGCCTCGAAGACAATCAGTCATCGATCCAGTAGGCTCGGAGGAGACCCCCAATGCCTGCACACACCGGCGTAGTCCGTTTGCTGACAGGAATCGCGCTTCTTCTGACGGTTGCTGTCGCTCGCGCCGATGATGCCCTGCCCTCCTGGAACGAAGGCGCCGCGAAGGCCGCCATCGTCAATTTCGTCACCCGCGTGACACGAGAAGGCGACCCTGATTTTGTCCCGCCGGCGCAGCGCATCGCCGTGTTCGACAACGACGGGACCCTGTGGTCGGAGCAGCCGGTCTACTTCCAGGTCGCGTTCGCTTTCTATCGAATCAGGGCGATGGCACCCGAGCATCCGCTGTGGAGGAACCAGCAGCCGTACAAAGCGGTGCTGGAAGGGGATATGAAAGGGCTTGCTGCAACCGGCGAGAAGGGCCTGCTGGAGCTGATCGCCACGACCCACTCCGGCATGACAACCGACGAATTCAGCGCGGCCGTATCAGACTGGATCCAGAACGCTGCTCATCCGCGGTTCAAGCGCCGGTACACCGATCTGGTGTTCCAGCCCATGCTCGAGCTGATGGCCTATCTGCGCGCCAATGGCTTCAAGACCTTCATCGTCTCCGGCGGCGGCGTCGAGTTCATGCGCGTCTTCAGCGAGCGCGTCTACGGGGTTCCACCCGAGCAGGTCGTGGGCAGCTCCGGGGTGCTGAAGTTCGCCATGCGCAACGGCAAGCCCGTGCTGATCAAGGAGCCGAAGATCTTCTTCATCGACGACAAGGACGGCAAGCCGGTCGGCATCGAGCAGTTCATCGGCCGCCGGCCCATCTTCGCCTTCGGCAATTCCGACGGCGACCAGCAGATGCTCGAATGGACCGCCGCCGGGTCGGGCCTGCGCTTCATGGGGTTGGTTCACCACACCGACGCCGTGCGCGAGTGGGCCTACGACCGGAACTCGAAGATCGGAACACTGGACAAGGCCTGGGACGAGGCGATCGCAAGAGGCTGGACCATCGTCGACATGAAGAACGACTGGAAGGTGATTTATCCGTTCGAGAAGTGAGCCGATGCAGTCACGACAGGGCTCATGCAGCTGCATTGCGGTCGATCTGAACACAGTGAAAGGAGTGCATAGATGAGAAGCATGGTTCTGCGGTGCACGCTCGCGCTGACAGCGGCGATCGGGCTGGCAAGTCCGCTCGCCGTCCAGGCACAAGGCAAGCCGAACATCCTCGTCATGTGGGGAGACGACATCGGCATTGCCAACGTCAGCGCCTACAGCGACGGCGTGATGGGCTACGAGACGCCCAACATCGATCGCATCGGCAAGGAGGGCATCCGCTTCCTGCACTACTACGGCGAGCAGAGTTGCACCGCGGGGCGGGCGGCCTTCCTCACCGGTCAGCACGGGATCCGCACCGGCCTGACGAAAGTGGGCTTCCCGGGCGCCCCCATGGGCATGAGTCAGCTCGACCCGTCGATCGGCGGACTGATGAAGAACCTCGGCTACGCGACGGGCCAGTTCGGCAAGAACCACGTCGGCGACCGCAACGAGAGCTTGCCGACCGTCAACGGCTTCGACGAGTTCTTCGGCAACCTCTACCACCTCAACGCCGAGGAAGAGCCCGAGCTGCCGGACTATCCCAAGGATCCGGCCTACCGCGCCAAGTTCGGTCCACGCGGGGTGCTGAAGACCAAGGCGACCGAACGTCGACGATCCGACCGTCGATCCGCGCTTCGGCCGGATCGGCAAGCAGACGATCGAGGATACCGGCCCGCTGACCAAGAAGCGGATGGAGACCATCGACGACGAAACCTCAGCGGCCGCCATCGAGTACATGCGGCGGCAGCACGCCGCGGGCAAGCCGTTCTTCGTCTGGTGGAACGCCACGCGCATGCACCTGCGCACGCACGTCCGGGCCGAGCATCGCGGCCGCTTCAAGCACGGCGACAGCGAGTACAGCGACGGCATGATCGAGCACGACGAGACCGTCGGCACGCTGCTCAAGGCGCTGGACGACATGGGCATCGCCAACGACACGATCGTCATCTACAGCAGCGACAACGGCCCGCACATGAATACCTGGCCGGACGGGGCGATGACCCCCTTCCGCTCGGAGAAGAACACCAACTGGGAGGGCGCCTTCCGCGTGCCGTGCCTGGTGCGCTGGCCGGCCGCGATCAAGCCCGGCACGGTGACCAATGAGCTGATGAGCCACAACGACTGGATTCCGACCCTGGCCGCGATCGCCGGCGAGCCCGATCTGATCAACAAGCTCAAGCAGGGGTACACCGCGAACGGCAAGCAGTACAAGGTGCACCTGGACGGCTACGACCAGTCCGCCTTCCTGCGCAAAGTGAGCGGGACAGCCGGCAACAACAATGGCGTAAAGAGCGCGCGCGACAAGTTCTTCTACACCGATGACGACGGCCTGCTGGTGGCCTTCCGATACGGCAGCATGAAGTACGTGTACGCGGAACAGCGTCTGCCCGGCACCATGGGCGTGTGGGCGGAACCGTTCACGCGGCTGCGCTTGCAGAAGACCTACAACCTGTTCATGGATCCCTACGAGCGCGCGGACATCACGTCCAACACGTACTGGGACTGGAGCCTCAACCAGGTCGGCGGCGTCTACGGGGCGATGGACCAAGTCTTCCAGTTTGCCGCGACGTTCAAGGAATTCCCGCCGCGCTCGTTCCCGCCGAGCTTCGTCCCCAGCACGATCCTGGAACAGACGCTCGACGATATCAAGGACGCCAGGAAGCGGGCTGCCGAGAAACCGCAGCAGGAGAAGTGAAGCGCTGGGCGTACCATACGCGGATGCCATTGGCCGAAGCGTTCAGTGCATCGATCCACGGCCGGAGACGGCCGTGACGCCAGAGGAACTCAAGGCCTGGCGCAAAACGCTGCGCGCCCGGTTGGTCGAGGGGCGCAGCGCTCTCGACACCGAGACGCTGACCCGGTATCGCGAATCGATCGACCTGCACCTCAGCCGCGGGTTCCCAGGGCTGGCGCACGGCGTCCTGGCGCTATGCTGGCCACACAAGGGGGAATACGATGCCCGGTTTCTGGCGCATGCCCTGCGCGAGCGAGGCGTGGTGACCGCGCTCCCGGTCGTCGTCGCACCGCGGACGCCGCTCGTGTTCCGGGAGTGGCATCCCGGCGTTCCTCTCGAAACCGGTGTGCTCGGCATCCCGTTCCCGGCCGCCAGTCGGGAGGTGACACCCGACGCCGTGCTCGTGCCGCTGGTCGGTTTCGACGACGCAGGCTATCGGCTTGGCTACGGCGGAGGGTTCTTCGACCGCACCCTCGCGACCCTTCCACGAAGGCCGATCGTGATCGGGGTCGGCTACGAGACCGCTCATCTCGACACGATCCATCCCCAGACGCACGACGTGCCGATGGACTGGATCGTCACCGAGCGAGGGGTCTACCGGCGCGACGGCGGGCGGCTGGAGTTCCTTGGCGCGCCTCCGGCGGGCGGCCCAAGTGCGCTCAGCTCACCGGTTTGCTACGCGGGGGAACTCGACCCAGACTACTTCGGCGGTCGGCCGTCCTAGCAGGTGTACGGGAGCCCTTGGCGGGCGATGGACCATCTCGCCCGTTCGCCAGATGTGGAAGGCGCTGCGAGTGAGCGGTCAGCCCATCAACTGGTCCATAGTTTGCTTGGCCGCCCAGCAACTACAACAAAATCGGAGACCTGCCAAATGAGCGCCGTCACCAACCGCGCCAGTCCCTACCCTTCGCTGGTCGAGGCCCTGCGCCTGCTGCCCGATATACGCCCAGTCTGTGAACGCGATCGTCTGGGCGAGGCCAAGCACGAAGCCTCTCGCGCACGCAGCCGGACCGCCTCCATCAATGGGGTATCGGTCACCCTGCTGGAGCTCGAAGAATTGTTCGTCGACAGCGAGCGCGGCGCGCCCCGCGTCTCGCCCACGGGAGCGGCTTTGCTGCTCCGCCTGTTTTCGGCAGGCGCCTTCGATTGCGTCGCCTCCCGACCGGTAGAGGCGGGGCTGGAGCTGCTGACCCAGTATTCGCAAGGGCAAGCGAGCCTGATCGACCCGAGGTTCTGGGGTCGAGCTCGCCGACAGCTGTCACCTGAGCCGACCAGACGCGTCACACGGAAAAGCACCAGCAGCTGTCGCCGAAGTCTCGGTCGTGCGCGCTCCTCCTGGCGCCCACGTCATCGTGCACCGGCTAGCGTAGGGCCCGCCTGCGGCCAGTCCGCCTCGCGAGGCAAGATGCCGATCTGGACGAGAGCGAGGACATCCAGTCATCCGTTGGCCGATGAAGAGGATGCCAAGAAGCTGCTCGCGCAACTCTCGAGCATCGACAGCCTCTCCGCGTTGCAACGGCTGAGTGAACTGCTCGATGGCCTGAAGATCGCGCGAGGCATCGGCACGGGCAGACTGTACGACATTGCGGATGCGGTGGATCGCACGGGGCGCCCCCATTACCGCAGCGCCGCGCTGGAGTTCCTCAATCATCGTCATCGGCTCACGCAGTACCAGGAAAACCGCATCTGGTTAGCCGCAGGCGAGTACGTTACCCAGCTTGCGGAAGCCTATCAGTGGTGGCTGGCGCAGTTCCTGTCCAGCAAGCGCGGCCCTGCCGATGGCCAGCTGCACTTTGTCCGCGTCATCGGCAGAGCGATCCGCCTGCAGGCGGCGGCACTGAAGTGGGACTACCTGCGCTACACCTCGCACTTCGGCAAGTGGGCGGAGATCTATCGGCTGCATTACCTGGCGGAGGTTCGCGCTCGCGCCCACGAAAAGGTACTGCTCTACCGTGGCGGGCGTGTGTCGACGCCCGAGAGCGAGTTCATGCAGGCGTTGCTGCTCGCGGCAGCCTCACCGTCGGCCCTTCTACCCGAGCAGATCGATGCAGCCGACCGAACCATAGCCGCCCTGGGCGAACACCTGGCACTGGGCAATCCCGAGCGGGCCAGGCAACCCTACTTCTTCGATCCCGCGTCCGGCACACCTCCGGCGCGTGAACTGACGGGGATTCGTCCACCGCTTACGGCCCGTCGTTTTGGCGCGGGACGCGCGGAGAAAGCACTGCGGGAGCTTCTGCGCGAGGCACAGAAGGGGACCCTGCAGCGCGCCGACCTCGGGCTGCAAAGCCTGTCGGACGAGAGGCTGGAAGCGACTCTGCAGCATTTGCTCCGCTATTGGTGTGAGCTGCCGCCCGACCGCCGGCACGTGCGGCACCGACGTGCCAACAGCGTCGTGGTCGTTCACGGGTTCGAGAACGTCGCCTCCCACGTTGGCAACATCCTCATCCAGCACCCTTCGATGAGCAATCAGGAAACCTGGATCGTCGAGAATGCTGCGGACGGAGGTGTTGGCGCCGTGGTGAAACGGCCGCATGGTGCGTGGGTCGGGGTGGGAGCGCTGCTCGCTTATCGATATGCAGACGCTGCGATCTGGAATGCCGGCATCGTGCGGCACTTGAATGAAGACGACGACCGCACATTGGGGGTGGGCGTCCAGGTCGTGGCGCAAGGTGGCGTCGCGGTCTCCGTGCGCAGCGTCGAGCCTCGAGCGGACATTCCGGACAACGGGGCGCTGTGCGTGTGGCTCGCGAGTGCGGGTTGCAAAGCCAACGAGATGCAGCTGCTGATGCCCGTGTCCGTCTATTCGACTGCTTCGGCAATCGAGGCTACGCTGTACGATCGCAGATACGTCTTGTCTCCCGTCAGATTGCTCGCAGCAGGTTCGGACTACGAGATCGCTCTGTTCCGGCTGCGCACCAAGGACGGTCAGGAGTAAGCCTTGCCTTCAAGACGTTCGAGGGCCTGTCGATGCCCTCGATGTCCACGCCACGATGGCGGCGGCGACGACGTTGGCGGCCACGCTGGCGAGAATCGGCACCATGTAGCTGCGGCTGTGATCGAAGGCGAATCCAGCGGCGCTGGGACCGATCAGCGTGCCGAACGCGACGCTCGTGTACAGAATGCCAATGATGCCGCTGACGTTGCGACCGCCGAAGTAGTCCGCCACGAGCGCGGGAAGCAGCGCAACAAACCCGCCGTAGAACACACCGAACACCAACGCAAAGGACGCGAGTGCCCAGAAGGTGTTCGACAACGCCCAGATCACCAGTGCGAGCGCCATTCCCAGAAACATCACCAGCACGCCATGCTGGCGCCCCATGCGGTCAGCCAGCCCACCGAGAAAGAAGCGTCCCGCGGTGCTCCCGACACCGATGACGGCCACCAGGAGGACTGCCGACGACGGGACGACACCGTGATCGAGTGCGTAGGGAACGAGGTGCACAAACGGCACGAACAACGCGAACGAGCCCACCAGGCAGGCGGCATAGAGACCCACGAATCGACGTGAGGCGATCGCATCACGCAACGGAGGAGCCGAGTGAAGTCGAATGCGCGGCGGTCTCCACGAGATCACCGTCTGGAAGCAGGCCGCGGCTGCGTGGATTGTTCTCGATGAGAAGGGCCATCCCCACGCCCACTATGGCAGTCAGGCAGCCGAGAACGAGGTACGCGTTGCGCCATCCCAGGCTTTGAATCAGAACGGAGCTGCAAGAGGCGGCATCACCAGCGTGCCCACACCGATGCCGCTGACCGCAAGACCGGAGGCGAACCCGCGGCGCCGGCTGAACCATCGCTGCACGGCTCCCACGGCTGGAACGTAGGAGGCCCCCACACCAAGCCCGACGCCAAGGCCATAGGCGAGGTAGATTTCGGCCAAGCTGCGAGCGGTGCTGGCGACGGCCAAGCCCACGCCGGTCAGAACCATTCCGATCACAGCCAATCGACGGGAACCCCATCGGTCGGCGAGCGGACCGCTCACGACTCCCAGGCCGAAGTAGAGAAACCCGGCCAGCGAAAAGACCAGAGAAACCGACCCGCGCGATGCGCCAAACTCATGCTCCAGAGCCGCAACGAAGGCGCTGAAGGAATAGGCGCTGCCGAACCCCAGGAACATGACGGCAAAGGCGCCCGCAACCACGAGCCAGCCATGGAAGATCCCACGGCTGAGCTCTGCGGAGTGTGGACCGACACTGGCGCGCGTCGCGCCGCACGCCTCGCCGCCATCCCCAGTCCTGCCGCTCGCTCCGGTGTCGTCTCGATCGATCATCTCCGTTCTCACCCTGGACAGAGGAACTGCGAAATACGCGGCCGTGCCCTGACGGCGATTCCTGTCGCGCTCTGCGGGCCGGCAAGCCGCCCGGGAAGGTCGCGCGGCGGCACTTCCGAGACGGTCGGTTGCACCTCAAAAGGCTCAATTTTCCGCCCCACCTGCCGATAGCCACTGGCAAGCGCCGAGGGAGCAAGCGGCGGCCACCGGGGTCGGGGGACGCATGCGCTGGCCCCCGGCAGGTCGATTTTCTGCGTGCCTCGCCTGACGATGGCAAAACGCAAGAGCCTCGTCTCCAAGCTCAACCTGCTCAACATCCTGCTCATCCTGCTGGCCGCCAGCAGCGTTGCCTGTTTTGTCGTCTATGAGCAGACCCGCAAGCGCCAGGACATCCTGCTCGATCTCGGGCTGCAGCTCGCCAATGCCATCGCGCTGGCGAGCGGGCCGGGCCTGCTCGAGCGCTCCCCATCCGCGTTGGCGAAGGTTCTCGAGCGCAGCATAGCGGCAGAGCAGGTCGCTTACGCCGCGGTGCTGGACAGCGATCGGACTGTGCTGACGGAGCGCAGCACACGCTTGCGCCCGCCGAGCCTCGACTGGGCGGACTTGCGTACGCTGCGCGGAAACGTCATGTACACGTTGCGCCGCGACCCCGCAAGTGGCTCGGTCTATCTCGATATCCTCGCTCCAGTGCGCTCTGCGGACATAGCCGGACGCGCGCAACGCCAGCGCGTCCGGGCCGGATCAGCTGCTGGGCTATGTGCGCGTCGGGATGAGCCAGGATTCGCTCGGCACCGAGCTGCGCGAGGCGATGCTCTCGGCGGCACTGGCCACGACCCTGGCGGTCGCGCTCGGCGCGGCACTCATGGTGCTGGCGACCCGGCGCGTCGTTGCGCCTGTGCGCCGGCTGGTGGAGGCTGCACGCGGTATCTCGGCCGGCAACCTGGACCAGCGCATCGATGTGCGGGGTAACGACGAGATCGGAGAGCTGGCGAGCGCCTTCGATCAGATGCTCGCGCGCCTGCGCGCTTACCGCAGTGAAGTCGAAACCGCGCACGACAACCTGGAGGCGCAGGTCGAGCAGCGCACGCATGCGCTGAACGAGCAGACGCGCAACCTCGTGCTCGCCGAGCGCCGGCTCAACCTCGCGCTGGACGCCTCGCAGCTGGCGCTGTGGGACGTGGACGTGGCGAGCGGTGCGGTGTACCTGAGCGAGGGCTGGTCGACGATGCTGGGGGGAGAGCACCGCGAAACCCAGACCACTGTGGCGGAGCTGGTGGCACGGGTGCATCCGCAGGATGCGCTCGGTTTGACCGCGCATTTCAAGTCGCTGCTCAAGAGCGGCGCGGACTACTCCGGTGAACATCGCGTGCGCAAGCTGTCCGGCGAGTGGTGCTGGATCCAGGCGCGCGGCAAGGTGGTGGAGCGCGATGCCGCCGGCGCGGCGGTGCGCATGGCCGGCATCAATGCCGACGTCACCGAGCGCAAGCGCGCCGAAGAGGAGCTCAAGCGCGCCAAGGAGGCGGCGGAAGCGGCCAGCCGCGCGAAATCGCAGTTCCTCGCCAACATGAGCCACGAGATCCGCACGCCGATGAACGGCATCCTCGGCATGACCGAGCTGCTGCTCGACACCGAGCTCACCGACAACCAGCGCTACCTCGCGAGCACCGCGCAGCGCTCGGGGGAACACCTGCTGGAGATCATCAACGACATCCTCGACTTCTCCAAGATCGAGGCCGGCAAGCTCGACCTGGAGTGTGTGCCGTTCGGGCTGCGCGAGACGGTGGAAGACGTGGTGGCGCTGTTCGCCGAGCGCGCCCAGACCAAGGGACTGGAGCTGACTTGCCTGATCCACGCGCAGGTGCCCGACGGCGTGCTGGGCGACCCGATGCGGTTGCGCCAGATCCTCACCAACCTGCTGTCGAACGCGATCAAGTTCACCCAGCGCGGTGAAGTCGCTGTCGCAGTCAGCGTGCAGGATGGATCGCGCTCGCCATCGGTCGTGCGTTTCGAGGTGCGCGATACCGGAATCGGCATGGAGGCCAGTGCGCTCGAGCATATCTTCGACGCGTTCTCGCAGGCCGACGGCAGCACCACGCGTCGGTTCGGCGGCACCGGCCTGGGCCTGTCGATCGTGCACCAGCTCGTGCACATGCTCGGCGGACGGATCGGCGTAGAGAGCGCAGCGGGCAGCGGCTCGACCTTCTGGTTCGAGCTCCCGTTCGAGCGTGGCCCCGAAGGCGCCGCGCCAGTCCACCCGGCGGCTGCGTCGCTGCACGGACTGCGCGCGCTGGTGGTAGACGACAATCCCACCAGTCTCGCGGTGTTGAAGCATCAGCTCGGCGGACTCGGCGTGCAGGTCGACGCGGTTGCCGATGCGGCCGCTGCGCTGACCCGTGCGAGTGCCCCGCAGCGCGCCTACGACTTGATGCTGATCGACCTGCACATGCCCGGGATGGACGGTCTGGGTCTGGCGGAGGCCATGCGGGCGCGCCATCCACGTGACACACAAGCCCCGTCTGTTTCTCCTGACAGGCGTGGGCTCCAAGCCGGACGCGTCCCGTTTGCAGGCGGCCCGAATCGACGGCTGCCTGCAGAAGCCGCTACGCCTGTCCGACTTGCGCGCCCGCCTGCTGGAGGCCATCCAACCGGGCTCCGCCGCCGCGGCCGGAACTCTAGCCGCGGCGGGCGGCGGGTCCGCGCACCTATCGGGCGCGCGTGCTCCTGGTCGAGGACAACGAGGTCAACCAGGCGGTTGCCCAGCGCATGCTGGAAGCCCTCGGCTGCCGCGTGCGGCTCGCGGGCAACGGCCGCGAGGCCCTCGAGGCGAGTCTCAAGAGCCGCTTCGACCTGGTGCTGATGGACTGCCAGATGCCGGAGATGGACGGCTACAGCGCGACCGAAGCATTGCGCAGCCGCGAGGCGGGAACCGGACGGCGGATCCCCGTCATCGCCCTGACCGCCAACGCGCTCGCGGGCGACCGCGAGCGCTGCCTTGCCGCCGGCATGGACGATTTTCTCACCAAGCCGTTCCAGCGCGAGCGCCTCGCCGCGGCGCTGTCGCGCTGGCTGCCCTTATCACTCGAACCCAGCTATGGGTCGCTCGAAACCACCTGGGGATCACTCGAACCCACCTACGGGTCGTTCGACCCCAGCTACGGAGGCGCCATGACCGAAGCTACGCCCGCTCCCCACCGCCCGCTGCTCGACCGCAGCGCGCTGGAAGCCATCCGCGCCCTGCAAAGCGAGGCAGCGCCCGACCTGCTCGCCCAGGTCGTGCGCTTGTACTTCGAGTCCGCCAGCGACCTCATCGCGCGGGTACGCACCGGACTGGCCACGGGCGACCACGACGCCGTGCGGGTTGCCGCGCACACGTTGAAATCCAGCAGCGCCAATCTGGGCGCAGCCACGCTCGCCGAGATGTGCAAGCAGCTCGAGCATGCCGCGCGCGCCGGCAGCCTCGGGCCGGGGCTGCCGGACGCCGAGACGCTCGAGCGCACGTACCAGGCGGTGCGCGCAGCGCTGGAAGCCGAGATCGGCGAGGCCACCGCATGAGTCCATCGGGCGGGCCGCACGCGCCGGTCGCGTTGATCGTCGACGACGATCTCATGATGCGGATGCTGATCCGGCAGACGCTGGAGCGCGCCGGCTTCGTCTGCCACGAAGCCGAGCACGGCGCGGCCGCGCTGCAACGCTTTCCGCAGCTGCAGCCCGACATCGTCCTGCTGGACGTGGTGATGCCGCACATGGATGGCTACGCGGCTTGTGCCGCCCTGCGCGCGACAGCGGCTGGCGACCTTCGTCCCAGTGCTCATGCTCACCGGCCTGGACGACGTGGAATCCATCGATCGCGCCTACGAGGTCGGTGCCACCGACTTCATCAGCAAGCCGATCAACTGGGGGATCCTGAGCCACCGCGTGCGTTACATTCTGCGCGCGAGTCAGGCCTTCAGCGACCTCGCCAAGAATCGAGCAGGACTGGAAAGCGCGCAACGCATCGCTCGACTCGGCAGCTGGGAATGGGACCTGGTGCGCGACCAGGTGCATTGGTCGGACGAAACCTATCGCATCCTCGGGTTGACACCGGGCGCCGCCGCGCCCCGCTTCACCACCGTCCTCGAATGCGTGCACGCGGACGACCGCGTCGGACTTCAGGAGGCGATGCGCGATTTCATGCGCACCGGTGAGTTCGAGGGCCGGGTGGTGCGCCTGCAACTAGCGGACGGCCAGCTGCGCCATGCCCAGCTTCAATGCATCAGCGCGCGCGACGCCGCCGGCGCGCTCATCCAGCTCTCGGGCACCATCCAGGACGTCACCGAGCTCAAGGAGGCCGAACAACGCATCCGTCACCTGCGCGACTACGACGGCACCACCGGACTGCCCAACCGCCAGTTCTTCATGGAGCGACTGCAGCAGGCGCTCGCCCACGCGCGGCGCTACCATCGCCAGCTCGGCGTGTTGTCGCTGGACCTGGATCAGTTCAAGCGCATCAACGACACGCTCGGCCACAAGGCCGGCAACGAGCTATTGGTTGCGGTGTCGCGACGCCTGTCCGCGGTCGTGCGTGGCGGCGACTTGATGGAGTACCAAGGCGACGCAGCGAGCGTCTCCGCCGATGCCGTGGAGACCATCGCGCGGCTGGACGGCGACGAGTTCAGCCTGCTCGTGACCGAGCTGACCCACTATCACGACGCGGCCAAGGTGGCGCGCCGGCTCCTGAGAGAGCTGCGCAAGCCGTTTGGCGTCGGCGGCCAGGAGGTGTTCGTGTCAGCCAGCATCGGGCTGGCGCTGTACCCGCTCGACGGCGAGGACGCCGAGAGTCTGACCAAGAACGCCGGCGCGGCCATGCACTTCGCCAAGGATCAGGGCCGCGACAACTATCAGTTCTACAGCCGCGACATGAACGCCACCGCGCTCGAGAAGCTGTCGCTGGAATCGCAGCTGCGCAAGGCCCTGGAGCGCGACGAGCTGCTGCTCTACTTTCAGCCCAAGATCAGCACCACCACCGGAGCGGTCGCCGGAGTCGAGGCCCTGATCCGCTGGAAGCACCCGGAGCTGGGCATGGTGCCGCCGTCGCCAGTTCATTCCCGTAGCCGAGGAAACCGGCCTCATCGTCGCCATCGGCGACTGGGTACTGGAGACGGCGTGCAGACAAAACCATGCGTGGCAGAAGGCGGGCTATCGGCCCGTGCACGTCGCCGTCAACATCGCCAGCCCGCACTTCCGCCAGGGCGGCGCGATAGTGGATTCGGTCGCGCGCGCGTTGCGCGGCAGCGGGCTGGATCCGAAATGGCTTGAGCTCGAGCTGACCGAGAGCATGTTGATGAAGGAGGCGGATGCGCACGGCGTGGACACGATGCTCGACACGCTGCTCAAGCTGAAGGACATGGGCGTGCGGCTGGCCATCGACGACTTCGGCACCGGCTATTCGTCGCTCGCTTACCTCAAGCGCTTCCCGCTGGACACGCTGAAGATCGACCGCTCTTTCGTCAAGGACCTGCCGCGCGTCGCTGAGGACTCTGCGATCGCCAAGGCAATCATCCACATGGCGCACAGCCTGAAGCTCGCCGTGGTCGCAGAGGGGGTCGAGACCGATCAACAGCTCGCCTTCTTGCGGCAGCACGGCTGCGATCTGGTGCAGGGGTTTCTGTTCAGCCGGCCGGTGCCGGCAGACGAGTTCGCCGCGCTGCTGGCAGGACCTGATCGTAGGATGGCGGTCGGCGAGTAGAGCGGCGGCGCGACGATGATCTGCGCCCCTTCCCGCTGGCAGCGGGATGGTTGGGATGGGGGCGCACTGTTCTCCTTCCCCCTGTCAGGGGGAAGGTTGGGATGGGGGTGCAGCGGTGGCAACGAGGCGGAGGCGTTCGACCCCCACCCTAGCCCTCCCCCTGCCAGGGGGAGGGGACTGGATTACGCTGCCTTGCGCCCAGCTATTTGGCGGCTCGGTTGCCTCTGGCCGGTCCATCAACTCCACAAGCGCCATGGGCGCATTGTCACCCAGCCTGAAGCCGGACTTCAGGATGCGCAGGTAGCCGCCGTTGCGCTGCGAGTAGCGCGGCCCGAGCACGTCGAACAACTTCACCACCATCTCGCGGTCGCGCAGGCGGTTGAACGCGAGGCGCCGGTTGGACAGCGACGGCTTCTTGCCCAGCGTGATGATCGGCTCGGCCACGCGCCGCAGCTCTTTTGCCTTCGGCAGTGTGGTCTTGATGACCTCGTGACGCAGCAGCGAGTTGGTCATGTTGCGGAACATGGCCAGGCGGTGGCTGCTGGTGCGGTTGAGCTTCCGCAGTCCTAGTCGGTGTCGCATATCAACCCTCTATCCTTGTCGGCGGCCTGGTCTAGACGCGGTCCCGCTCGAGGCCGACCGGCGGCCAGTTCTCCAGCTTCATGCCCAGGGTGAGCCCGCGCGAGGCCAGCACTTCCTTGATCTCGTTGAGCGACTTGCGCCCCAGGTTCGGGGTCTTCAGCAGCTCGGTCTCGGTGCGCTGAATCAGGTCGCCGATGTAGTAGATGTTCTCGGCCTTCAGGCAATTGGCCGAGCGCACCGTCAGCTCCAGATCATCTACCGGCCGCAGCAGAATCGGATCGACCTGCGGCGTCTTGGGCATCTCCATCATCGCCGGAGTGCCCTTGAGATCAGCGAACAACGAGAGCTGGTCCACCAGCACGCGCGCCGCGTAGCGAATCGCTTCCTCCGGCTCGATCACGCCGTTGGTCTCGACGTCCATGATCAGCTTGTCGAGGTCGGTACGCTGCTCCACGCGCGCGCTCTCGACCGCGTAGCTGACGCGCTTGACCGGGCTGAAGGAAGCGTCCAGCACGATGCTGCCGATGGGGCGGCCGTCCTTCGCGCCCGAGCGCACCGTCGCCGGCACATAGCCACGGCCCTGCTCGACCTTGATCTGCATGTCGAGCTTGCCTCCGGGGGCCAGGTGCGCGATGACGTGATCGGGATTGATGATCTCCACGTCGTGGGTCACCTCGATATCCCCGGCGGTGACCACGCTTTCACCCTGCTTGCGCAGGTTGAGCAGGACTTCCTCGCGGTTGTGCAGCTTCAGCACCACGCCCTTGAGGTTGAGCAGGATGTCGACCACGTCCTCCTGGACGCCGTCGAGGGTGGAGTATTCGTGCAGCACACCGGTGATCTTGACTTCGGTGGGGGCGAAGCCCGGCAGCGAGGACAGCAGGATGCGGCGCAGGGCGTTGCCCAGCGTGTGGCCATAGCCGCGCTCGAACGGCTCCATGGTGACCTTGGCGTGGGAGGCACCCGCGCTCTGCACATCGACGATCCGGGGCTTCAACAAAGTGCTGCTTTGCATAGGGATATGACCCTCCAGAAGAGGAAATGCCTGGTTACTTCGAGTACAGCTCGACCACCAGCGACTCGTTGATGGTGGCAGGCAGCTCGGAGCGTTGCGGCGGCTGCTTGAACACGCCCTTTGAGGGCTTTCGCATCCACCTCGAGCCACTCCGGGAAGCCGCGCGTCTCGGCGGCCTCGACTGCGCCCTTGATCCGCAGGTGCGCCTTGGCCTTCTCGGCCACTTCCACGACATCGCCCTGGCGCAGCTGGTACGAAGGGATGTTCACCCGCTTGCCGTTCACCGTGATGCCGTTGTGGCGCACGATCTGGCGCGCCTCGGAGCGCGACGCGCCGAAACCCATCCGGTAGGTGACCGTGTCCAACCGGCTCTCCAGGAGCGCCAGCAGCGTCTCGCCGGTGATGCCCTTGCGCTGGTCAGCCTCCGCGTAATATTTGCGGAACTGCCGCTCCAGTATGCCGTAGATGCGGCGCACCTTCTGCTTCTCGCGCAACTGCTGACCGTACCCGGACAGGCGCGTCTGCCTCTGGCCGTGCTGGCCCGGCGCGTAGCTGCGGCGCTCGATCGGGCACTTGTCGGTGAAGCACTTCTCACCCTTCAGGAACAGCTTCTCGCCCTCGCGCCGGCACTGGCGGCACTTCGCGTCAAGGTTTCTCGCCATCTCTCGATCCTTCCGGTATTTAGATCCGCCGCTTCTTGGGCGGGCGGCAGCCGTTGTGCGGAACCGGCGTCACGTCCGCGATGCTGGTGATCTTGAAGCCCACGTTGTTGAGCGCGCGGACGGCGGACTCGCGGCCAGGACCCGGGCCTTTGATCCGCACCTCCAGGTTCTTCACCCCGCACTCCTGAGCCTGACGGCCAGCCTGCTCGGCCGCGATCTGCGCAGCGAAGGGCGTGCTCTTGCGCGAGCCCTTGAACCCCGAGCTGCCCGAGGTGGCCCACGCCAGCGCGTTGCCCTGGCGGTCGGTGATGGTGATGATGGTGTTGTTGAAGGACGCGTGAACGTGGGCGATGCCTTCAGCCACATTCTTCTTGACCTTCTTGCGAACCCGGGTTGGTGCTTTAGCCATGAGTTACGAATCCATTCGGTTTGATGTCTGCTGGGCGCTGGATGTCTGCTGGGCGGTCGCCGGACGTCAGACCTTGCCCGGCTGCACGCCGGCCCTGATCGCGGCCTTGCGCGGACCTTTGCGCGTACGTGCGTTGGTGCGGGTGCGCTGCCCGCGCACCGGCAGTCCGCGCCGGTGACGGTTGCCGCGGTAGCAGCCCAGATCCATCAGGCGCTTGATGTTCATCGACACTTCGCGGCGCAGGTCGCCTTCCACCGTGAGCTTGGTCACCTGCTCGCGCAGCTTGTCCATGTCGGAATCCGACAGGTCCTTGATCTTGGCGTTGACGGCGACCCCGGCCGCCGCGCACAGCTTGCGCGCCGTGCTGCGCCCGATGCCATAGATCGCCGTGAGCGCGATCTCTGCGTGCTGATGGTTGGGGATGTTGACCCCGGCGATACGTGCCATTGCTTATCCTCGAGCCAGTTTGCCGATGCTAAGGTGGTGCGCCGCCTAGCCCTGCCGCTGCTTGTGGCGCGGGTCCGTGCAGATCACCCGCACCACGCGGTTGCGGCGGATGATCTTGCAGTTGCGGCACAGCTTCTTCACCGATGCCTGTACTTTCATTTGCTGTGTCTCCTCATTCGTTCTGCTTCACTTGGCCCGGAAAATGATCCGTCCACGGGTCAAGTCGTAGGGCGTCATCTCCACCGTCACCTTGTCGCCCGGCAGGATGCGGATGTAGTGCATCCGCATCTTGCCCGAGATATGTCCCAGCACCACATGCCCGTTTTCCAGCTTCACGCGAAACGTCGCGTTCGGCAGGGTCTCCAGAATCTCCCCCTGCATCTGGATGGTGTCTTCTTTGGACATCGCTCCGGCTGCTAGCGGGTGGGTATCACCCCTCCGCCTTTGAAGTTGGCCTTCTTGAGCAGGCTCTCGTACTGGTGCGACATGATGTAGGCCTTGACCTGGGCCATGAAGTCCATGGTCACCACCACGATGATCATCAGCGACGTGCCGCCGAAGTAGAACGGCACGTTCCACTTGACGATCAGGAACTCGGGCAGCAGGCACACCAGGGTCACATAGATGGCGCCGACCAGCGTCAAACGCAAGATGATGCGCTCGACGTAGCGGGCAGTCTGCTCACCAGGCCGGATACCCGGCACGAACGCGCCGCTCTTCTTCAGGTTCTCGGCCGTCTCCTTGGGGTTGAACACCAGGGCCGTGTAGAAGTAGCAGAAGAACACGATGGCCGAGGCGTACAGCACCACATAGATCGGCTGCCCGGGCGAGAGCATGCCGGCGATGTCCTTCAGCCAGGTCGCCTGGTCGGCGCGGCCGAACCAGTTCGCCATGGTGGCGGGGAACAGGATCAGGCTGGACGCGAAGATCGGCGGGATCACCCCGGACATGTTCAGCTTGAGCGGCAGGAACGAGCTCTGGCCGCCATAGACCTTGCGGCCGACCTGGCGCTTGGCGTAGTGAACCGGGATGCGGCGCTGCCCGCTCTCGACGAATACGACCAAGGCGGTCACCGCGATCGCGCCCAGGAACAGGATCAGCACCAGCGGGATGTTGAACGCGCCGGTGCGCACCAGCTCGAGGGTGCCGCCGACGGCACGTGGCAGCCCCGCTGCGATGCCCGAGAAGATGATCAACGAGATGCCGTTGCCGATGCCGCGCTCGGTGATCTGCTCGCCCAGCCACATGATGAACATGGTGCCGGTGACGAGCGTGATCATGGTGGTCAGCTTGAACATGACTCCAGGCTGGATGGCGAGGTGGCTTTCCAGGCCCACCGCGATGCCCAGCGCCTGGAACGACGCCAGCGCCAGCGTGCCGTAGCGGGTGTACTGGGTGATCTTGCGCCGGCCCGATTCGCCTTCCTTCTTGAGCGCTTCGAGCGTGGGCGACACCACCGTCATCAGCTGCATGATGATGGAGGCCGAGATGTAGGGCATGATCCCGAGCGCGAAGATGCTGAAGCGCGACAGCGCCCCGCCCGAGAACATGTTGAACATGTCCAGGATGCCGCCGCCCGTGGAGCGGAACAGCTCGGCCAGGCGCACCGGGTCGATGCCGGGCACCGGGACGTGCGTGCCGACGCGGTAGACGATCAGCGCGCCGAGCAGGAACAGCAGCCGGCGCTTCAGATCGGTGAAGCGCCCGGCCCCGCCGCGCAAGAGATTGTCGTTGGCCAACTGTGCTTATCCCTGCCTTGGGCTCAAAGAGATTACTTGGCTGCTGCCGCTTGGGCCGGGGCCGGCTCTTCGACCTTGCCCCCGGCGGCCTCGATCGCGGCACGCGCACCCTTGGTGGCACGCAGACCCGAGAGCGTCACGGCGCGGCCGATCTTGCCGGACAGGATCACCTTGGCCGCCAGGGCCTGATGTGCCACCACGCCGGCCGTTTTCAACGCGGCCAGGTCGAAGGCGCTGCCATCGAGCTTGTCCAGCGCCGACAGCCGCACCTCTGCGGTCAGTCCCTCGGACAGCGACACGAACCCGCGCTTGGGGAGCCGCCGCTGCAGCGGCATCTGCCCGCCCTCGAAGCCGACCTTGTGGTAGCCGCCGGAGCGCGCTTTCTGGCCCTTGTGCCCGCGGCCCGCGGTCTTGCCGGTACCGCTGCCGATCCCGCGCCCCACGCGCTTGCGCGCGCGCTTCGCACCGGCGGCTGGCTTGATCGTGTTCAATCGCATCCTAGCCCTCACACTTCAACAGGTAGCCCACCTTGTTGATCATGCCGCGGACCGCCGGCGTGTCCTCCACCTCCACGGTGTGGTTGATCCGCCGCAGGCCCAGCCCGCGTACCGTGGCACGGTGGCTTTCGCGCGTGGAGGCGACGCTGCGCACCAGCGTGACCTTGAGTTTCTTGCCTGTCGGGTTCTTAGCCATGTCATCGCTCAACCCAGGATCTGTTCGACGCTCTTGCCGCGCTTGGCGGCGATCTCCGCCGGCGTGCTCATGGCCTGCAGCGCGTTGAGCGTGGCGCGCACGACGTTGTACGGGTTGGTCGACCCGAAGCACTTGGCCAGCACGTTCTGCACGCCCATCACCTCGAACACCGCGCGCATCGGCCCGCCGGCGATGATGCCGGTGCCCTCGGAAGCGGGCTGGATCAACACTTTCGCGGCGCCGTGCTCGCCCAGCACCGTGTGATGCAGCGTGCCGTTCTTCAGGCTGATCTTCACCAGTTTGCGGCGCGCTTCCTCCATCGCCTTCTGCACCGCCACCGGGACCTCGCGCGCCTTGCCCTTGCCCATGCCCACGCCGCCGTCGCCGTCGCCGACCACGGTCAGCGCCGCAAAACCCAGGATACGGCCGCCCTTCACCACCTTGGTGACGCGGTTGATGGATACCATCTTCTCGCGCAGGCCGTCGCCGCGATCTTCGGTCTGGGGTGCTTTCTGGGGTGATCTCGCCATTACGGTATCCTCAGAACTTGAGTCCGGCTTCGCGGGCGGCCTCGGCCAGCGCCTTCACCCGGCCATGAAAACGATAGCCGGCGCGGTCGAAGGCGACCTTCTCGATGCCCTTGTCGCGCGCCCGCTCGGCGATGCGCTTGCCGACCGCCGCAGCCGCCTTCACGTTGCCGCCGTTGGGCAGGCTCGAGCGCAGCTCCGGCTCCAGCGACGAGGCGGTGGCCAGCACTTGGCGGCCGCTGCCGTCGATCAACTGGGCATAGATGTGGAAATTCGAGCGGTGCACCGTCAAGCGCACTGCTTTCAATTCCGCGAGCTTCGCGCGGGTCTGCCGCGCACGGCGCAGGCGCGCCACCTTTTTCTGGATCATGTCCTCAACTCACTTCTTCTTGGTTTCCTTGATCACGACGACCTCGTCGGAATAGCGCACGCCCTTGCCTTTGTAAGGCTCGGGCGGACGGTAGCTGCGGATCTCCGCGGCGACCTGGCCGACGCGCTGCTTGTCGATGCCCTTGATCAGGATCTCGGTCTGCGTCGGGGTCTCGGCTTTCACCCCCTTGGGCAGCTTGTGCGCAACCGGGTGCGAGAAGCCCAGTGTCAGGTTGAGCGTCTCGCCGGCAGCCTGGGCGCGGTAGCCGACGCCCACCAGGTTCAGTTTCTTCTCGAAGCCCTTGCTGACACCCAGCACCATGTTGGCCAGCAGCGCCCGCAGCGTGCCGGACATGGCGTTGGCTTCGATCGAATCGTTGGCAGCCTCGAACACCACGCGGTCGGCATCGACGCTTGACCCGCACGGTCTCGCGACAGGGCCTGGGTCAGGGTGCCCAGCGGGCCCTTGACCACGATCTGCGCCTCGCTGAGGGTGACTTCCACGCCTGCGGGGATCTTGACCGGGAGATTTCCGATTCTGGACATCTGTCGTTCCCTTTAGCCTTGGCCCATTGCCTTTAGCTTCGCCCGTTGCCTCTAGCCTTCATCTGGCGCGCCCTTAGGCCACGATGCACAGGACTTCGCCGCCCACGCCGCTGGCGCGGGCCTTGCGGTCGGTCATCACACCGTGCGAGGTGGACACGATGGCGATGCCGAGCCCGTTCATCACCGGGTCGATGTCGCGGCTGCCGCGATAGATGCGCAGGCCGGGACGGCTGACCCGCTCGATCTTCTCGATCACCGGCCGGCCGGCGTAGTACTTCAGGCCGATCGCCAGCACGCTCTTGCCGGCATTGTCGTTGACCTTGAAATCTTCGATGTAGCCCTCGTCCTTCAGCACGGCTGCGATGGCAACCTTGACTTTGCTGCAGGGCATTTCCACCGACACCTTCTCCGACGCCTGGGCGTTGCGAATGCGCGTCAACATGTCGGCGATGGGATCACTCATGCTCATAGACCGCTCCTAACGGACTTACCAGCTCGCCTTGATCACACCCGGGATCTCGCCGCGCATGGCGATGTCCCTCAGCTTGTTGCGGGCCAGCCCGAACTTGCGGAACGTGCCGCGCGGGCGCCCGGTGAGCGCACAGCGGTTGCGCAGCCGCGACGGGCTGGCGTTGCGCGGCAGCTTCTGCAGCTTGTCGCGGGCGGCCTGCCGCTCCTCTTCGGGCAGACGCTGGTTGTAGATGGTGGCGTTCAACTCCAGGCGCTTGGCGGTGAACTTCTTCACCGTCTCCCGCCGCTTCTTTTCGCGATTGATCAAAGCAAGCTTCGCCAATTTGCACCTCAGTGTCTGAACGGGAAGTTGAAGGCCGTGAGCAGCGCGCGCGCCTCGTCATCGGTCTTGGCCGTGGTGGTGATGGTGATGTTCATCCCGCGCAACGCATCGATCTTGTCGTACTCGATCTCCGGGAAGATGATCTGCTCCTTCACCCCGATGTTGAAGTTGCCGCGGCCGTCGAACGAGCGCGCCGACATGCCGCGGAAGTCGCGGATGCGCGGGATCGCCACCGAGATCAGGCGGTCGAGGAACTCGTACATGCGCCCGCCCCGCAGGGTCACCATGCACCCGACCGGGTAGCCCTTGCGGATCTTGAAGGTGGCGATCGAGGTGCGGGCCAGCGTCACCACCGGCTTCTGCCCGGCGATCTTGGTCATGTCGCCGACCGCGTTGTCCATGATCTTCTTGTCGCCGACCGCCTCGCCTACCCCCATGTTCACGACCACTTTCTGGATACGCGGGACTTCCATCCGCGACTTGTAGCCGAACTTCTGCATGAGGTCGCCAACGATCACCGCGGTGTAGTGCTCTTGCAGACGCGCCTTCGCCCCGCTGTCGGCGTTGGCGGACTTGTCGGCCTTGTCGGACTTGTCGGCCTTGTCGGCCTTGTCGGCCTTAGGTGTGCCTTTGGAAGCTGCCATCTCGCGCGCTCTTCTAGACGTCGATCATTTCACCGTTGGACTTGAACACCCGCACGCGGCGGCCGTCGTCCATCACTTTGATGCCGACCCGGTCGGCCTTCTTGGTCGCCGAGTTGAAGATGGCCACGTTGGACACGTGCAGCGGCATCTCCTTTTCGATGATGCCTCCGGTCTGCCCCTTCATCGGGTTGGGGCGCTGGTGCTTCTTGACCATGTTGGCCCCCTCCACCAATAGATGCTCCGGGTCGACCACGCGCAGCACCGTGCCGCGCTTGCCCTTGTCCCGTCCGGTGGTGACGACCACTTCGTCACCCTTCTTGATCTTGCGCATCGCTCGCCCTTTTCCTAGAGGACTTCCGGCGCCAGGGACACGATCTTCATGAAGCGCTCGGTGCGCAGCTCGCGCGTCACCGGGCCGAAGATGCGGGTGCCGATCGGCTCCAGCTTGTTGTTGAGCAGGACCGCCGCGTTGCTGTCGAACTTGAGCAGCGACCCGTCCTGCCGTCGCACGCCGCGGACCGTCCGCACCACCACGGCGTTGTAGATCTCGCCCTTCTTCACCCGCCCGCGCGGGGCCGCGTCCTTGACGCTGACCTTGATGACATCGCCGATCCCGGCGTAGCGGCGCTTGGAGCCGCCCAGGACCTTGATGCACATCACGGACCTCGCCCCGGTGTTGTCGGCGACGTCCAGCATTGTTTCCATCTGGATCATTGTTTGTTCTCCAACTTATTCCGCCCACTTACGCCTGCGCTGCGGCGGCCAGTTTTGGAACCCGTCCGGGTGTCGAATCCCTGCCGCCGGAGGCATACCCAGCCGGGCAGGGCTCGGAAAACCGCGCTAGTGTAGACTCCAGCACGGCCCGGCGCAAGGCTCTGAGCTCCTGATCACTCTGGGCGAGCCTTCTCCACCAGCTGCACCACCTGCCAGGTCTTGGTCCGCGACAGCGGCCGGCATTCCTCGATCGTCACCACGTCGCCCGGGTGGAACTCGTTCTTCTCGTCGTGCGCGTGATACTTCTGCGAGCGGCTGACGTATTTTCCGTAGATCGGATGCTTGACCTTGCGCTCCACCAGCACGGTCACCGTCTTCTCCATCTTGTCGCTCACGACTCGCCCGGTCAGCCGCCGGCGGCTCTTGGTCTCTGCGCTGACTTCGCTCATGACTGTTTCGCCTTCTCGTGCAGGATGGTGCGCACGCGCGCGATGCTACGGCGCGTCTTGCGCAGCTCCGAGTTGTTGCTCAGCTGTTGCGTGGCCTTCTGCATACGCAAGCCGAAATGCGCTTTGAGCAGGGAGTTCAGCTCCTGCTTGAGCTCGTCCGCGCTCTTCGCGCGCAGTTCTTTCGCTTCCATGTCTGCGTCTCCTTACCCGAGCTGCCGGGCGACGAACGTCGTCAGGATCGGCAGCTTGGCCGCGGCGAGCCGGAAGGCCTCGCGCGCCAGCGTCTCGTCCACGCCGTCCATCTCGTACAGCACCTTGCCGGGCTGGATCTCGGCCACGAAGTACTCCGGATTGCCCTTGCCGTTGCCCATGCGGACCTCGGCCGGCTTCTTGGACACGGGCTTGTCCGGGAAGATGCGGATCCAGATGCGGCCGCCGCGCTTGATGTGACGGGTCATGGCGCGCCGCGCCGCCTCGATCTGACGCGCGGTCAGCCGACCACGGCCGATCGCCTTCAGGCCGTACTCGCCGAAGCTGACCTTGTTGCCGCGGGTGGCGATGCCCTTGTTCCGCTGCTTCTGCTGCTTGCGGTACTTGGTTCTAGCTGGCTGCAGCATGCTTGGCTCCTGCTCTGCGGGGCTTCTTCTCGGGCTCGGCGGCGGGCGGCGCCACGGCCGGCTGCTCGCCCTTGCCCAGCGTCTCGCCCTTGAACACCCAGACTTTGATTCCGATCACGCCGTAAGTGGTCTTGGCCTCCGACGTGCCGTAGTCGATGTCCGCGCGCAGCGTGTGCAGCGGCACCCGGCCCTCGCGGTACCACTCCGTGCGCGCGATTTCGATGCCGTTCAGCCGGCCGGCGCTCATGATCTTGATGCCCTGCGCCCCCAGGCGCATGGCGTTGGTCATCGCGCGCTTCATGGCGCGGCGGAACATGATCCGCTTCTCCAGCTGCTGGGCGATGCTGTCGGCGATCAGCTGCGCGTCGAGCTCGGGCTTGCGCACCTCTTCGATGTTCACGTGCACCGGCACGCCCATCAGCCGCTGCAGCTGACCGCGCAAGGACTCGATGTCCTCCCCCTTCTTGCCGATCACCACGCCGGGGCGCGCGCTGTGGATGGTGATGCGTGCGTTCTTGGCCGGGCGCTCGATGATGACCTTGCTCACCGCCGCATGCGACAGCTTCTTCTTGAGGAAATCGCGGACCTTGATGTCCTCTTTGAGCATGCCGGAGAAGTTGCGGCTGTTGGCGTACCAGCGCGAGGTCCAGTTGCGCAGGACCGCGAGGCGGAAACCGGTGGGATGGATTTTCTGGCCCATTACGAATCCCCAGTTACGAGTCTTTTGAGTCCCCGACCGTCACGAAGATGTGGCAGGTCGGCTTCATGATGCGGGAGGCACGGCCCTTGGAGCTCGCGCGGAAGCGGCGCAGGAACGTCCCGCGCTCGACGAGAATGCGCTTGACCTTGAGCTCGTCCACGTCCGCGCCGTCGTTGTGCTCGGCGTTGGCGATGGCGGATTCAAGCACCTTGCGGATGATCTGTGCGCTCTTCTGCGGAGCGAAGCTGAGCACATTGAGCGCGCGATCCACGGGCAGCCCGCGAATCTGATCGGCGACCAGACGGCCCTTCTGCGCCGACACGCGCACGCCCCACAGCTTGGCGGTGGTTTCCATGGCTCTCTACCCTTTCTTGCCCGGGGACGGGGCAGCGACTTTCTTGTCGGCCGGATGCCCCTTGAACGTGCGGGTGAGCGCGAACTCGCCCAGCTTGTGCCCGACCATGTTCTCGGTCACGTAGACCGGGATGTGCTGCTTGCCGTTGTGGACCGCGATGGTCAGGCCGACGAAATCGGGCAGCACCGTCGAGCGCCGCGACCAGGTCTTGATCGGGCGCTTGTCGTTGGTGGCGCGGGCTTTGTCGACCTTGGCCACCAGGTGATGGTCGGCGAACGGGCCCTTCTTGACTGAACGTGCCATGTTGTCTACCTCGTCTTAGGCGCGATGACGGCTGCGCACGATCATGCTCTGCAGTGCGCTTGTTCTTGCGCGTCTTGTAGCCCTTGGTGTACTGGCCCCACGGGCTGACCGGATCGCGCTTGGTGCCGGTCCTGCCCTCGCCGCCGCCGTGCGGGTGATCGATCGGGTTCATCGCCACGCCGCGCACCGTCGGACGGATGCCGCGCCAGCGCTGCGCGCCGGCCTTGCCGATCGAGCGCAGGTTGTTCTCTTCGTTGCCGACCTCGCCGATGGTGGCGCGGCAATCGACGTGCACCTTGCGGATCTCGCCCGAGCGCAGCCGCAGCTGCGCGTAGTTGCCTTCGCGCGCCAGCAACTGCACCGAGGTGCCCGCCGCGCGCGCGATCTGCGCACCCTTGCCGGGCTGCATCTCCACGCAATGAATCGTGGTGCCGACCGGGACGTTGCGCAAAGGCAGCGTGTTGCCGACCTTGATCGGAGCATCCAGGCCGCTCATCAGCTGCGTGCCGGCGGTCAGCCCCTTGGCCGCGATGACGTAGCGGCGCTCGCCATCGGCGTAGCACAACAGCGCGAGGTGAGCGCTGCGGTTGGGGTCGTACTCCAGGCGCTCCACCTTGGCCGGGATGCCGTCCTTGTCGCGCCGGAAATCCACGATCCGGTAGTGCTGGCGATGCCCGCCACCCTGGTGACGCGTGGTGATCTGGCCGAGATTGTTCCGCCCCGCCCGCTTCGACTTCTTCTCGGTGAGCTTGGCGACGGGCCGGCCCTTGTGCAGCTCGGGCGTGACCACCTTGACCACGGCACGCCGGCCGGGTGAGGTGGGTTTGACTTTGATCAGTGCCATATCGATTCTCCGCTAGCGCCTGCGCGAGCTCACTTGTTGTCGCCGGGCGCGAAGCTGATCTCCTGCCCGGGCTTCGAGCCGCACGAACGCTTTCTTCCAGCCGCGCTTGCGCCCGACCGCACGGCCAAAGCGCTTGGTTTCCTTGCCCATGACGTTGAGGGTCTGCACACCCAGCACTTCGACCTTGAACATCAGCTCCACCGCGGCCTTGATCTCGGGCTTGGTCGCGTCCGGGCGCACCCGGAAGATCCACTGGTTGTTCTTCTCGCCGACGAAGGTGCTCTTCTCCGACACCTGGGGGGCGATCAGCACCTGCATCAGGCGCCCCTGGTCGGCGGTCTTGGCATTGAAGGCCCTGCGCGTCATACCAGCATCTCCTGCATCTTGGCGACCGCACCGCGGGTGATCAGCGTCTTCTCGAAGCGCAGCAGGCTGACCGGATCGGCATTCCTGGGCTCCACCACCAGCACGTTCGCGAGGTTGCGCGAGGACAGCAGCAGGTTCTCATCCAGGCTGTCGGTCACGATGAGGACCTCGTCCAGGCCCATCCCCTTGAGCTTCTGCGCCAGCAGCTTGGTCTTCGGGGTGTCGACGGCGAAGCTCTCGACCACCTGGAGGCGGCCTTCACGCGCGAGCTGCGACAGGATCGAGGCGATGCCCACCCGGTAGACCTTGCGGTTGACCTTGTGGCTGAAGTTCTCGTCCGGGCTGCTCGGGAAGATCTTGCCGCCGCCGCGCCACAGCGGGCTGGAAGCGCGCCCGGCGCGGGCGCGCCCGGTGCCCTTCTGGCGCCACGGCTTCTTGTTGGACTTGTTCACATCGCTGCGCCCCTTCTGCGCACGGGTGCCCAGGCGCGCATTGGCCATGTAGGCGGTGACGACCTGGTGCACCACGGCTTCGTTGTACTCGCGCCCGAACAGCTCGTCGGGGGCCGCCAGCGTCGCTTTGCGGCTGGCCCTGCTCGTCGATGATCGGCAGTTCCATCACGCCCTCACTCGCACGGTCGGCGCGACCACGACGTTGCCGCCCTTGGAGCCGGGCAGCGCGCCTTTGATCATGAGCAGCTGGCGCTGCGCGTCCACGCGCAGGATCTCGAGGTTCTGCACGGTGCGGTGCGCATCGCCCATGTGACCCGGCATGCGCTTGCCGGGGAACACCTTGCTCGGGCTCTGGTTCTGTCCGGTCGAGCCGGGCTTGCTGTGCGACACCGAGTTGCCGTGGGTGGCGCGGTTGGAGGAGAAGTTGTGGCGCTTGATGACGCCGGCGAAGCCCTTGCCTTGCGTGGTGCCGCTCACGTCGACCTTCTGACCGACCGTGAAGATGTCGGCGCCCACCGTGCTGCCGGGCTGCAGCGACGAGGCTTGCTCTTCGCTGACGCGGAACTCCTTCAGCACCGAGCCGGCTTCCACGCCGGCCTTGGCGAAATGCCCGGCGGCCGCCTTGATCACGCGGCTGGGACGCCGCCGGCCGTAGGCAATCTGGACCGCCGAGTAGCCATCCGTGGCGGGCGTCTTGATCTGGGTCACGCGATTGTTGGACACGTCCACGACCGTCACCGGCACGGCGTCGCCGTCGTCGGTGAACAGCCGCGTCATGCCAACCTTGCGGCCCACTAGTCCTAATGTCATTTCTTCTGTCCTCGTTTGAGGTGCCGGCTGCAATTGGCCGAGCGGTTAACTGCTGAGGCGTGAGACTAGTGACTGGTGACTCAAGCAACCCTCTGCGAGCTACTCGACCCCAGTCACTAGTCCCAGCACCGTCTCTTACAACTTGATCTCCACATCCACCCCCGCCGGCAGGTCGAGCTTCATCAGCGCGTCCACCGTCTTGTCGGTGGGATCGATGATGTCCATCAACCGCAGGTGGGTGCGCATCTCCAGCTGGTCGCGCGAGGTCTTGTCGATGTGCGGCGAGCGCAGCAGGTCGAAGCGCTGGATGCGCGTGGGCAGGGGCACCGGCCCCTTCACCACCGCGCCGGTGCGCTTGGCCGTCTCGACGATCTCGAGCGCCGACTGGTCGATCAACCGGTAGTCGAACGCCTTCAACCGGATACGGATTTTCTGGCTTTGCACGGCCATGTCGCTTACTCCAGGATCTTGGCCACGACGCCCGCAGCCCACGGTGCGCCCACCCTCGCGGATGGCAAAGCGCAGCCCCTCTTCCATCGCAATGGGCACGATCAAGGTCACCACCATCCCAATGTTGTCCCCAGGCATGACCATCTCCGTCCCCTTGGGCAGCTCGATGCTCCCCGTCACATCGGTGGTCCGGAAGTAGAACTGCGGCCGATAGCCATTGAAAAACGGCGTGTGCCGACCCCCCTCTTCCTTGCTCAGCACGTACACCTCGGCCTCGAACTTGGTGTGCGGGGTGATCGACCCAGGCTTGGCCAGCACTTGCCCGCGCTCGACTTCCTCGCGCTTGGTTCCCCGCAGCAGGATCCCCACGTTGTCCCCAGCCTGCCCCTGATCGAGCAGCTTGCGGAACATCTCCACCCCCGTGCACACGGTCTTCACCGTGGGCTTCAAGCCCCACGATCTCGATCTCGTCGCCCACCTTGACGATCCCGCGCTCCACCCGCCCGGTCACCACCGTGCCCCGCCCCGAGATCGAAAACACGTCTTCCACCGGCATCAGAAACGGCCCGTCCAGCGCCCGCTTGGGCTGCGGAATGTAGCTGTCCAGCGCATCGGCCAGCTTGAAGATGCTGCCCTCGCCCATGTCGCTCTTGTCCCCTTCCAGGGCCTTCAGCGCCGAGCCGATCACGATCGGGGTGTCGTCGCCCGGAAATTCGTACTTGCTCAGCAGCTCGCGCACTTCCATCTCCACCAGCTCGAGCAGCTCCTTGTCATCGACCATGTCGGCCTTGTTCAGGTACACGATGATGTAGGGCACCCCCACCTGGCGCGCCAGCAAAATGTGCTCGCGCGTCTGCGGCATCGGCCCATCGGCGGCCGACACCACCAGAATCGCCCCGTCCATCTGCGCCGCCCCCGTGATCATGTTCTTCACGTAGTCCGCATGCCCCGGACAGTCCACGTGCGCGTAGTGCCGATTGGCCGTCTCGTACTCCACGTGCGCCGTGTTGATGGTGATCCCGCGCGCCTTCTCCTCCGGCGCGTTGTCGATCTGGTCGTAGGCCTTCGCCTCCCCTCCAAACTTCTTGCTCAGCACCAGCGTCAGCGCCGCCGTCAGCGTGGTCTTGCCGTGGTCCACGTGACCAATCGTCCCTACGTTCACGTGCGGCTTGGTCCGCTCAAATTTGCCCTTTGCCATGATCGATGCGCTCCTACTTCTTGTCCTTGTCGGGGTTGCGGTTGATGATCGCGTCGGCAACGCTCTTGGGCGCCTCGGAGTAGTGCTTGAACTCCATCGTGTAGGTCGCGCGGCCCTGCGACAGCGAGCGCAGCGTGGTGGAGTAGCCGAACATCTCCGACAGCGGCACTTCGGCCTTCACCACCTTGATGCCGCCGATCTGATCGTCCATGCCCTGGATCATGCCGCGGCGCGACGACAGGTCGCCGACCACGTTGCCCATGAACTCTTCGGGCGTCTCGACTTCCACCGCCATCATCGGCTCGAGCAGCGCGGGCGAAGCCTTGCGCATGCCGTCCTTGAAGGCCATCGAGCCGGCCATCTTGAACGCCTGCTCGGAGGAGTCCACCTCGTGATAGGAGCCGTCGAACAGCGTGACCTTGACGTCCACCACCGGGTAGCCGGCCAGCACGCCGGTGCTGGTCGCGTCCACGACGCCCTTCTGCACCGCCGGGATGTACTCCCGCGGCACGGTGCCGCCCTTGATGGCGTCGACGAACTCGTAGCCCTTGCCGGCCTCGTTGGGCTCGACCTTGAGCCAGACGTGACCGTACTGACCCTTGCCGCCGGTCTGCTTGATGAACTTGCCCTCGACCTCGACCGCTTTCTTGACCGCTTCGCGGTAGGCCACCTGCGGTTTGCCGACGTTGGCGTCGACGTTGAACTCGCGCTTCATGCGGTCGACGATGATCTCCAGGTGCAGCTCGCCCATGCCGGAGATGATGGTCTGGCTGGACTCCTCGTCGGTATGCACGCGGAAGGAAGGATCCTCCTGCGCCAGGCGGCCCAGGGCGATGCCCATTCTCTCCTGGTCGGCCTTGGTCTTCGGCTCGACCGCCTGGGAGATGACCGGCTGCGGGAACTCCATCCGCTCGAGGATGATGACCTTGCCCGGATCGCACAGCGTATCGCCGGTGGTCGCCTCTCTCAGGCCCACGGCCGCGGCGATATCGCCCGCGCGCACTTCCTTGATCTCCTCGCGCTGGTTGGCGTGCATCTGCAGGATCCGGCCCAGCCGCTCCTTCCGGCCCTTGATCGGATTGAACACGGTGTCGCCCGAGGCCACCACGCCCGAGTAGACGCGGAAGAAGATGAGCTGACCCACATAGGGGTCGGTCATGATCTTGAAGGCGAGCGCGGAGAACGGCTGATCGTCGGCCGGCGCACGCTGGGCCGGCTCGCCGCGTTCGGTCTCGCCAGCAACCGGCGGAATGTCCACCGGCGCGGGCATGTAGTCGATCACCCCGTCGAGCATCGCCTGCACGCCCTTGTTCTTGAACGCCGAGCCGCACAGCATCGGGACGATCTCCCCGGCGATGGTGCGCGTGCGCAGCCCCCTCTTCAGGTCGGCCACCGACAGGTCGCCTTCCCCGAGGTACTTGTTCATCAGCTCTTCATCGGCCTCGGCGGCCGCCTCGAGCATCTTCTCGCGCCACTCCTGCGCCAGGTCGCTTCAGAGCCGGCGGGGATCTCGCGCAGATCGAACTTCATGCCGAGCGAGGCCTCGTCCCAGTAGATCGCCTGCATGCGCACCAGGTCGATGACGCCCTCGAACTTGTCTTCGGCTCCGATCGGGATCTGGATCGGCACCGGGTTGGCCTTCAACCGCTGGCGCATCTGGTTGTAGACCTTGAAGAAGTCCGCGCCCTGCCGGTCCATCTTGTTGACGAAGGCGAGCCGCGGGACGCCGTACTTGTTGGCCTGCCGCCACACCGTCTCCGATTGCGGCTGCACGCCGCCCACGGCGCAGTACACCAGGCAGGCGCCGTCGAGCACGCGCATGGAGCGCTCGACCTCGATGGTGAAGTCGACGTGTCCGGGCGTGTCGATGATGTTGATGCGGTGCTCGGGATAGCTGTCGTCCATCCCCTTCCAGAAGCAGGTGGTGGCGGCCGACGTGATCGTGATTCCGCGCTCGCGCTCCTGCTCCATCCAGTCCATGACCGTCGCGCCGTCGTGCACCTCGCCCATCTTGTGCGACACACCGGTATAGAACAGGATGCGCTCGGTCGTCGTCGTCTTGCCCGCGTCGATGTGGGCGCTGATGCCGATGTTCCGATAACGCTCGATAGGTGTGATACGTGGCACTTTCGCTGCTCCGCCTGCTGATCCAAACCCCGTATGTTGGGGCGCCTGCTCAGAACCGGTAGTGGGCGAAGGCCTTGTTCGCCTCGGCCATCCGGTGTACTTCCTCGCGCTTCTTCATGGCGCCGCCGCGGCCTTCGGCCGCTTCGGCCAGCTCGTTGCCCAGGCGCGCGGCCATGGACTTCTCGCCGCGCTTGCGCGCCGCATCCCGCAGCCAGCGCATGGCAAGCGCAGTCCGCCGTACCGAGCGCACCTCGACAGGGACCTGGTAGTTCGCACCGCCCACGCGGCGGCTCTTGACTTCCACCATCGGGCGGACATTCTGGAGCGCACTGGAGAACACCTCCAACGCGTCCTTGCCGCCCTTCTTGGCGATCTGCTCCAGCGCCCCGTACACGATGCGCTCGGCCACCGCCTTCTTGCCGCGCGTCATCACGACGTTGACGAACTTGGTCACGTCCTGGCTGCTGAACTTGGGGTCCGGCAGGACTTCGCGCTTCGGAATTTCTCTACGTCTTGGCATTTGCTGATCCTCTGAGGGACTAGGGGCTAGGGTCTAGGGGCTAACAGTCGCCCCTACCTGCAAATCCCTAGTCCCTAGCCCCTAATCCCTAGCCCCTGTCCAGTTAAGCCGCTTTCGGGCGCTTCGCGCCGTACTTGGAGCGGCCCTGCTTGCGATCCTTCACACCCTGGGTGTCCAGGCTGCCGCGCACGATGTGATAGCGCACGCCCGGCAGGTCCTTCACCCGGCCGCCACGAATCAGCACCACCGAGTGCTCCTGCAGGTTGTGGCCCTCACCGCCGATGTAGCCGATCACCTCGAAGCCGTTGGTGAGCCTGACCTTGGCCACCTTGCGCAGCGCCGAGTTCGGCTTCTTGGGCGTGGTGGTGTAGACGCGCGTGCACACGCCGCGCTTCTGCGGGCAGTTCTGCAGCGCCGGGACCTTGCTCTTGGGCCGCCTCTGCGTGCGCGCCCGGCGCACGAGCTGATTAACGGTGGGCATGAGTGCCTTTTACGATGGTTGATTACTAAGCGCTGATGGTCCGACCTCGCGGGCGCGGACACGACCTTCTCGCACCCCGTTCCCGACCGCCCGTAACGGGCCTGTAAGCCTGGCCCTGGCCCCGGCATCCCCAATGGCCGAGCAGAGGGCAATCTCCAAAAAACCGAAGACGGCGCACGCGCCGTCCCGTTGGTCTTCTGGCCCTGTCCTCGGCCCGCTGCCGGCCGGGTCAGGAAAAAAGACTCGCGATTCTAGGGCCCGCGTCGCCCAGTGTCAAGGCAACCGCTGGGGCGGCCGAAGGGGCCCGCCCCAGCCTGGCGGTCCTCAGGCTACCTGCTCGTCCTGGGCCGGGAACGCCGCATCGATCTCGGTGGTGAGCTCCGGGGTCGCCGCCAGGTCCTCGCCCGCCTGCTGCTTGCGGCGGGTGTTGTGGTAGGCGAGGCCGGTGCCCGCCGGGATCAGGCGCCCGACGATGACGTTCTCCTTCAAGCCGCGCAGCTCGTCCTTCTTGCCCATGATGGCGGCCTCGGTCAGGACCCGCGTGGTTTCCTGGAACGAAGCGGCCGAAATGAACGAGTCGGTCGACAGCGACGCCTTGGTGATGCCCAGCAGGACGTGCTCATACGTGGCGATCTTCTTCTCGCCCTCGTCGAGCTGGTCGTTGACCTCCAGGACCTCGGAGCGCTCCACCTGCTCGCCCTGGATGAAGTCCGACTCGCCTGGATCGACGATGTGCACGCGCCGCAGCATCTGCCGCACGATCACCTCGATGTGCTTGTCGTTGATCTTCACCCCCTGCAGCCGGTAGACGTCCTGGACCTCGTCGATGATGTAGCGGGCCAGCGCCTCGACCCCCAGCAGGCGCAGGATGTCGTGCGGATCGGCCGGGCCGTCGACGATCATCTCGCCCTTGTTGACCACCTGACCGTCGTGCGCCATCACGTGCTTGTCCTTGGGGATCAGGTACTCGTGGGCGACCCCGTCCAGATCGGTGATCACCAGGCGCTGCTTGCCCTTGGTGTCCTTGCCGAAGGACACCGTCCCGGTGATCTCGGCCAGCAAGCCCGCATCCTTGGGAGACCGCGCCTCGAACAGCTCCGCCACCCGCGGCAGACCGCCGGTGATGTCGCGGGTCTTGGAAGTCTCCTGCGGGATGCGCGCCAGCACCTCACCGACCTGCACCTGCTGAGCGTCCTTCACCGTGATGATCGAGTGGATCTGGAAGGTGATGTTGACCGGCAGCTCCGTGCCCGGAATCTTCACCTCCTTGCCCTTGTCGTCGATCAGCTTGACGCTCGGCCGCAGCCCCTTGGCCTGGGCACCCCCGCGGCGCTTGGGATCGATCACCACCAGGGTCGACAGGCCGGTCACCTCGTCGATCTGCTTGGCCACCGTCACGCCTTCCTCGACGTTCTCGAACTTGATGCGTCCGGCGTACTCGGTGATGATCGGACGGGTGTGCGGGTCCCAGTTCGCCAGGACCTTGCCCGCCTTCACCTGCGCACCGTCCATCACCGACAGCGTCGCGCCGTACGGCACCTTGTGGCGCTCGCGCTCGCGGCCGTTGTCGTCGACGATGAGCGCTTCGCCGCTGCGCGAGATCGCCACCGGCTCCCCGCGCGGATTGGTCACGTAACGCATCAGCGGCGAGAACCGCACCGTGCCCGTGGACTTGCTCTCGAGCTGGCTCGCCACCGCGGTCCGCGACGCCGCACCCCCGATGTGGAAGGTGCGCATGGTGAGCTGCGTGCCCGGCTCGCCGATGGACTGGGCAGCGATCACGCCGATCGCTTCGCCGACGTTCACCAGCTGACCGCGCCCGAGGTCGCGGCCGTAGCACTTCGCGCACAGCCCGTAGCGGGTTTCGCAGGTGAGCGGCGTGCGCACCTTGACTTCGTCGATACCCAGCGACTCGATGCCATCGACCTGCTCTTCGTTCAGCAGTGAGCCGGCAGCCAGCACCACCTGCCCGGTCTCGGGGTGGAACACGTCGTTCGCGGTCACGCGGCCGAGGATGCGTTCGCGCAGGGCTTCGACCTCTTCACCGCCCTCGATCAGGGCCTTCATGGTGAAGCCTTCGGCGGTACCGCAGTCGTCCTCGGTCACCACCAGATCCTGAGTCACGTCGACCAGGCGGCGGGTCAGATACCCGGAGTTCGCGGTCTTCAACGCCGTGTCGGCCAGGCCCTTGCGCGCGCCGTGCGTGGAGATGAAGTACTGCAGCACGTTCAGCCCCTCGCGGAAGTTCGCCGTGATGGGCGTCTCGATGATGGAGCCGTCGGGCTTCGCCATCAGGCCGCGCATGCCCGCGAGCTGGCGGATCTGCGCGGCGGAGCCACGCGCACCGGAGTCGGCCATCATGTAGATGGAGTTGAACGACTCCTGGAACACGTCGTTGCCCTTGTCCTTCAAGGGCGCCCAGTCGTTCTTGTCCGCGTCCCACACCATCACCTGCTCGCGCCCGAGGCGGTCCATCATGGCCTTCGCCACCATGTCGCCGGCGCGGCCCCAGATGTCCACCACCTTGTTGTAGCGCTCGCCCTGGGTGACCAGGCCCGAGGTGTACTGGGACTCGATCTCCTGGACCTCTTTTTCGGCGTTGCCGATGATCTCGCTCTTCTCCGGCGGTACCTGCATGTCGTCCACCGCGATGGACACGCCGGCCCGTGTGGCCAGCGTAAAGCCGGTGTACATCAGGCGGTCGGCGAAGATCACGGTCTCGCGCAGCCCGCAGCGCCGGAAGCTGGCGTTGATCAGCTTGGAGATCTCCTTCTTCTTCAGCGCCTTGTTGACCTGCGGGAACGGCAGGCCGATCGGCAGGATCTCGGAGAGCAGCGCTCGTCCGACCGTGGTCTCGTAGCGCGTGACCTTGGAGGTCACGTTGCCGAGGCCGTCGCGCTCCTGCTCGCGGATGCGCACCTTGATGCGCGCACCCAGCTCCACCTGGCGGCTCTCGTAGGCGCGCAGCACTTCCGACACGTCGATGAACGCCATGCCGTCGCCGCGCGCGCCGACCTTCTCGCGCGTCATGTAGTACAGGCCCAGCACGATGTCCTGGGACGGCACGATGATCGGATCGCCGTTGGCGGGCGACAGGATGTTGTTGGAGGACAGCATCAGCGTGCGCGCCTCCATCTGCGCTTCCAGCGACAGCGGCACGTGCACGGCCATCTGGTCGCCGTCGAAGTCGGCGTTGAAGGCCGCGCACACCAGCGGGTGCAGCTGGATCGCCTTGCCTTCGATCAGCACCGGCTCGAAGGCCTGGATGCCCAGGCGGTGCAGGGTCGGCGCACGGTTCAGCATGACCGGATGCTCGCGGATCACCTCCTCGAGAATGTCCCACACCTCCGGCACTTCCTGCTCCACCAGGCGCTTGGCGGCCTTGATGGTGGTGGCCAAGCCCGAGCACTTCCAGCTTGTGGAAGATGAAGGGCTTGAACAGCTCGAGCGCCATCTTCTTGGGCAGCCCGCACTGATGCAGCTTGAGCTGCGGCCCGACCACGATGACCGAGCGGCCCGAGTAGTCCACGCGCTTGCCCAGCAGGTTCTGACGGAAGCGTCCGCCCTTGCCCTTGATCATGTCGGCGAGCGACTTGAGCGGGCGCTTGTTCGCGCCGGTCATGGCCTTGCCGCGGCGGCCGTTGTCGAGCAGCGAGTCCACCGCTTCCTGCAGCATGCGCTTCTCGTTGCGCACGATGATTTCCGGCGCCTTCAGCTCGAGCAGACGCTTCAGCCGGTTGTTGCGGTTGATGACGCGGCGGTACAGGTCGTTGAGGTCCGAGGTCGCGAAGCGCCCGCCGTCCAGCGGCACCAGAGGGCGCAGCTCGGGCGGCAGCACCGGCAGCACTTCCATGATCATCCACTCGGGCTTGATCCCGGACTTGTGGAATGCCTCGAGCACCTTCAGGCGCTTGGCGATCTTCTTGATCTTGGTCTCGGAATCGGTGCCGTCGAGCGCCTTGCGCAGCGCGTCGATGTCGCGGTTGAGGTCGAGCTGGCGCAGCAGCTCGCGCACGCCCTCCGCGCCCATCATGGCCGAGAACTCGTCGCCGAACTCTTCGACCTTGGACAGATAGTCGTCCTCGGACAGCAACTGGCCACGGTGCAGCGGCGTGAGGCCCGGATTCACCACCACGTAGGCTTCGAAGTACAGCACGCGCTCGATGTCGCGCAGGGTCATGTCCAGCACCAGGCCCAGGCGCGAAGGCAGCGACTTCAGGAACCAGATGTGCGCGACCGGGCTCGCCAGCTCGATGTGGCCCATGCGCTCGCGACGCACCTTCGAAAGCGTGACTTCCACGCCGCACTTTTCACAGATTACGCCGCGGTGCTTGAGGCGCTTGTACTTGCCGCACAGGCACTCGTAGTCCTTCACCGGCCCGAAGATCTTCGCGCAGAACAGCCCGTCGCGCTCCGGCTTGAAGGTCCGGTAGTTGATGGTCTCCGGCTTCTTCACCTCGCCGTACGACCAGGACCGGATCTTGTCCGGAGAGGCGAGCCCGATGCGGATCGCATCGAACTCCTCTTCCTGGGTCACCTGCTTGAACAGATCGAGCAATGCCTTCATGGCTACTCCTTAGTTGTAGGGGCTAGGGACTAGGGGCTAGGGACTAGGGACATCCCAGTCGACCAAGCCTTGGCCTTTCACCCCACGCTTCAAAACAGACAAAACCTTCGCAGAACCAGACTCCAGTGGACTTCGGCGCTGTTCCCTAGCCCCTAGTCCCTAGCCCCTAGTCCCTCAATCAGTACCTTTCCAGATCGATGTCGATCGCAAGGCTGCGGATTTCCTTCACCAGCACGTTGAAGGACTCGGGCATGCCGGCGTCGATGCGGTGCTCGCCCTTGACGATGCTCTCGTAGACCTTGGTGCGGCCGCTGACGTCGTCGGACTTCACCGTGAGCATCTCCTGCAGGGTGTAAGCAGCGCCGTACGCTTCCAGCGCCCACACTTCCATCTCGCCGAAGCGCTGGCCGCCGAACTGCGCCTTGCCGCCCAGCGGCTGCTGCGTGACCAGGCTGTACGGGCCGGTGGAGCGGGCGTGCATCTTGTCGTCCACCAGGTGGTGCAGCTTGAGCATGTGCATGTAGCCGACCGTGACCGGACGATCGAAGGACTCGCCGGTGCGGCCGTCGAACAGAGTCACCTGTCCACTTTGAGGCAGGCCGGCCAATTCGAGCATGTTCTTGATCTCCTGCTCCATGGCGCCGTCGAACACCGGCGTGGCGAACGGCACACCCGGCCGCAGATTGCGGGCGAGCTCGGTCACCTCGGCGTCGCTGAGGCCATCGATCTCTTCCTCGGCGCCGCTGGAGTTGTAGACCAGCGTGAGCGCTTTGCGTATGTCGGCGGCCTTGGATTGCGCATCGAGCAGATCGCCGATGCGCTTGCCCAGCCCCTTGGCTGCCCAGCCCAGATGCGTCTCCAGGATCTGGCCGACGTTCATCCGCGAGGGCACGCCCAGGGGATTGAGCACGACGTCCATCGGCGTGCCGTCGGCCATGTGCGGCATGTCTTCCACCGGCACGATCTTGGAGATCACGCCCTTGTTGCCATGCCGCCCGGCCATCTTGTCGCCCGGCTGCAGGCGGCGCTTGACCGCCAGGTAGACCTTGACCATCTTCTGCACGCCCGGCGGCAGCTCGTCGCCGCTGGTGAGCTTCTTCTTCTTCGCCTCGAAGGCGGCGTCGAACTGCACGCGCTGCTGATCGAGGCTCGCCTTGAGCTGCTCGAGCTGGGCCGCGGACTCCTCGCTGGCCAGGCGGATGTCGAACCAGTTGTGGCGCTCGATCTCGACCAGGTACGGCTTGGTGATCTTGGTGCCCTTGACCAGCTTCTTCGGACCGCCGTTGGCGATCTTGTTGGTCAGCAGGCGCTCGATCCGGCCGTAGGTGTCGTCCTCGACGATGCGCAGCTGGTCGTTCAGGTCCTTGCGGTAGCGCGCCAGCTCGTCGTCGATGATCTGCTGGGCGCGCTTGTCGCGCTCGATCCCTTCACGCGTGAACACCTGCACGTCGATCACCGTCCCCGACATGCCGGAGGGCACGCGCAGCGAGGTGTCCTTCACATCCGACGCCTTCTCACCGAAGATCGCGCGCAGCAGCTTCTCTTCCGGGGTGAGCTGAGTCTCGCCCTTGGGCGTGACCTTGCCGACCAGCACATCGCCGGCCTCGACTTCGGCGCCGATGTAGACGATGCCCGATTCGTCCAGGCGCGCCAGCTGGCCTTCGGACAGGTTGGAGATATCGCGGGTGATTTCTTCCGGCCCGAGCTTGGTGTCGCGGGCGACCACCGACAGCTCTTCGATGTGGATGGAGGTGAAGCGATCGTCGCCCACCACCCGCTCGGAGATCAGGATGGAATCCTCGAAGTTGTAGCCGTTCCACGGCATGAACGCGACCAGCAGGTTCTGGCCGAGTGCCAGCTCGCCCATGTCGGTGGAGGCGCCGTCGGCCACCACGTCGCCGTTCGCGATCTGATCGCCGACCTTCAGGATCGGGCGCTGGTTGATGTTGGTGTTCTGGTTCGAGCGCGTGTACTTCACCAGGTTGTAGATGTCGACGCCCACCTCGCCGGCAGAGGTCTCCTCGTCGTTCACCCGCACCACGATGCGGCTGGCGTCGACGTAGTCGACCGCGCCGCCGCGGCGCGCCTGCACCGCCGTGCCGGAGTCGACCGCCACCGTGCGCTCGATGCCGGTCCCGACCAGCGGCTTCTCGGCCCGCAGGCAAGGCACCGCCTGACGCTGCATGTTCGAGCCCATCAAGGCGCGGTTGGCGTCGTCGTGCTCGAGGAACGGGATCAGCGAGGCGGCGACCGACACGATCTGCGACGGCGCCACGTCCATGAACTGGATGCGATCCGGACCGGACATGGTGAATTCGTTGTGGTGCCGGCAGGACACCAGCTCGTCGGTGAACTTGCCCTTCTTGTCGAGCGCCGCGTTGGCCTGGGCGATCACGTACTGGCCTTCGTCGATCGCCGACAGGAACACGATCTCGTTGGTGACGCGGCCCGCATCCACCCTGCGGTACGGCGTTTCCAGGAACCCGTACTCGTTGGTGCGCGCATACAGCGCGAGCGAGTTGATCAGGCCGATGTTCGGACCTTCCGGCGTCTCGATCGGGCAGACGCGACCGTAGTGGGTCGGGTGCACGTCGCGCACCTCGAAGCCGGCGCGCTCGCGAGTCAAACCGCCCGGCCCCAACGCCGACACGCGGCGCTTGTGGGTGATCTCGGACAGCGGGTTGGTCTGGTCCATGAACTGCGACAGCTGCGAGGAGCCGAAGAACTCGCGCACCGCCGCCGACACCGGCTTGGCGTTGATCAGGTCGTGCGGCATCAGGTTCTCGGACTCGGCCTGGGACAGGCGCTCCTTGACCGCCCGCTCGACCCGCACCAGCCCGGCGCGGAACTGGTTCTCCGCCAGCTCGCCCACCGAGCGCACGCGCCGGTTGCCGAGGTGATCGATGTCGTCGATCTCGCCGCGCCCGTTGCGCAGGTCGACCAGGATGCGGATGACGGCGACGATGTCGTCGTTGGACATCGTGCTGGCACCGGTCAGCTCCTCGCGGCCGACCCGGCGATTGAACTTCATCCGGCCGACCGCCGAGAGGTCATAGCGCTCCTCGGCGAAGAACAGGCCGTTGAACAGCGTGCGCACCGCGTCCTCGGTGGGCGGCTCGCCGGGGCGCATCATGCGATAGATCGCGACCTGGGCGGCGAGCTGGTCCTGGGTCTCGTCGATGCGCAGGGTCTGGGAAATGTACGGCCCCTGGTCCAGATCGTTGGTGTAGATGGTCTTGATCGTCTCGACGCCCGCGGCCACCAGCTTCTTCAGGACGTCGTCGGTGATCTCGTCGTTGGCATGCGCCAGGATCTCGCCGCTTTCCTTGTCGACGATGGTGTGCGCGAGCACCTTGCCGAGCAGGAAGTCCTCGACCACCGGATGCTTGTGCAGTCCGGCGGCTTCCATCTCGCGCACGTGCTTGACCGTGATGCGCTTGTCCTTGGGCACGATCAGCTTGCCCTGCTTGGTGACGATGTCGAAGCGCGCGATCTCGCCGCGCAGCCGCTCGGGCACCAGGTCGAACTGGATGCCGGTCTTCTTGCTCAGGTGGAAGGTGTCGAACTCGTAGAACTGCTGGAGGATCTGCTCCGGCGTATAGCTGAGCGCCTTCAGCAGGATCGTCACCGGCATCTTGCGGCGGCGGTCGACGCGGAAGTACACGAAGTCCTTCGGGATCGAACTCGAAGTCGAGCCAGGAGCCGCGGTAGGGGATGATGCGCGCCGAGAACAGCAGCTTGCCCGAGCTGTGGGTCTTGCCGCGGTCGTGCTCGAAGAACACGCCGGGCGAGCGGTGCAGCTGCGACACGATCACGCGCTCGGTGCCGTTGATGATGAACGAGCCGGTGGGGGTCATGAGCGGGATCTCGCCCATGTAGACCTCCTGCTCCTTGACTTCCTTCACGGTCGGCTTGGCCGCCTCCCGGTCCATGATGGTCAGCCGCACTTTCGCGCGCAGCGGCGAGGCGAAGGTCAGCCCACGCTGCTGGCACTCCTTCTGGTCGAACGGCGGCATGCCCAGCTGGTAGCTGACGAACTCCAGGCGCGCGTTGCCCGAGTGGCTGGCGATCGGGAAGATCGAGTGGAAGGCGGCCTGCAGCCCCTGGGTCTTGCGGCTCTCCGGCAGCACCTCCGCCTGGAGAAACGCGGCATACGAGTCGATCTGGGTGGCCAGCAGGTAGGGCACTTGCAGGACGCTCGCACGCTTGGCGAAACTCTTGCGGATGCGCTTCTTTTCGGTGAAGGAGTAAGCCATTGTCACCTCGACAGTGAAGAACTTAACGGGGACTGCGTGTAAGACGCAGACGCAGAGCTCGCCCCAACTGGCGCCCGCGCGCGCGAATGCGCCAGCGACGGGCTCTGGTCTGCGGCCTGTCAAAAACGGCAACAGGCCGGGGGTTGCCCCCCAGCCTGGAAACGCACCCAGAAGACGATTACTTGATCTCAGCCTTGCCGCCGGCGTCGGTGATCTGCTTGAGGATGTCGTCGGCGTCCTTCTTGGGGATCGCCTCCTTGACCGCCTTCGGCGCGCCGTCCACCAGGTCCTTGGCCTCCTTCAGGCCCAGGCCGGTCACCGCGCGCACCACCTTGATGACGTTGACCTTGTTGTCCCCCGCCGCGGTCAGCATGACGGTGAACTCGGTCTGCTCCTCCGCGGCCGGGGCCGCAGCGGCGGCCGCCGGACCGGCCACCGCTACGGTAGCCGCAGCGGCGGAAACGCCGAACTTCTCTTCCATGTCCTTGATCAGCTGAGACAGCTCCAGCACGGTCATGTTCGCGATCGCGTCAAGGACTTCAGCTCTTGCCATTGTTGCCATTGTCGGTTTGCTCCTGAACTCTAGAATGTGTCGAACGCAGCAGCTCTACCGCTACGCAGCCTTCTCTTTGGCTTCCTGCACCGCCGCCAGGGTACGCACAAACTTGCCCGGCACCTCGTTGAGCGTGCGTGCAAGCTTGGCCACCGGGGCCTGCATGGTTCCCATCAGCTTGGCCAGCAGCTGCTCGCGGCTGGGCATGCTCGCCAGGGTCGCGACCTCCTTCGAGGTCATCACCTGGTTGGGCATCGCGCCGGCCTTGATTACGAGCTTGTCGTTGGCTTTGGCGAACTCATGCAGCACCTTGGCAACCGCCACGGGATCGGACGAGATGCCGTACATCAGGGGGCCGGACATATGCTCGGCCAGCCCTGCGAACGGCGTCTGCGCGACCGCGCGGCGCACCAGGGTGTTGCGAAGCACGCGCAGATACACGCCAGCTCCGCGCGCCTTCGCGCGCAACTGGGTGATATGCGCAACCTCGAGACTGCGATACTCGGCGAGCACCATCGCCTGGGCCTGCGCGACCTTCGCGCCGACCTCGGCAACGAGCGCCTTCTTCTCGTCTAAGTTGAGACCCAAGGTCTACCTCCTACTCATAGCTGGAGAGCCAGCCGGCGTCGCACCCACCCGCCGGACTTGCCCGCCGGTTCAGATCCAGCGACCTTCGACCAGGGCAACAACCCGCTCGCCGCACAAACCTTCGCTTGGCATTGGCAAAATGTCATCAACCTGTCTTCGGGTGCGCCATCTGCGTAGGACGTCAGGGGTCAGGAGTCAGAGGCGTAACCCCACGGATGTCACCGTGACTCTCCAATTAAGCCAGCTCGGCCTGCGCACGCGAAGTTCGGGCCGTACGCCTCCGCCTCACGCTTAAGCCGAAGCTCCTACGGTCTTTGATAACCCGCAGCACCGTCGACTACCCGGCGCTGCGGCCCAAAGATTCCTACTGCGCCTGCCCGGACAGCGTGGACTGGTCCACCCGGACCCCCACACCCATCGTGCTGGACAGCGCAATCTTCTTCACGTAATGGCCCTTGGCCCCCGCGGGCCTGGCCTTGTTGAGGGCATCGAGCAGCGCCATCAAGTTGTCCTTGAGCGCGTCCTCGGTGAACGAGGCCCGTCCGATCGTGCATTGAACGATGCCCGCCTTGTCGGTGCGGAACTGCACCTGACCGGCCTTGGCGTTCTTGACGGCCTCGGCGACGTTCGGGGTGACGGTTCCCACCTTCGGGTTGGGCATCAGCCCGCGCGGCCCCAGGATCTGGCCGAGCTGGCCGACCACCCGCATGGCGTCCGGGCGTGGCGATCGCGACGTCGAAGTCGATCTTGCCCTCCTTGACCTGAGCGGCCAGATCCTCCAGGCCGACCAGATCCGCGCCCGCGGCTTTGGCGGCTTTCGCCGGCTCGCCCTGGGTGAACACGGCCACCCGCACGCTCTTCCCGGTACCCTGCGGGAGGACCAGCGAGCCGCGCACGACCTGGTCGGACTTCTTGGCGTCGATGCCCAGATTGACGGCCACGTCGATCGATTCATTGAACTTCGCCGTCGCCCCTTCCTTGACCAGCTTGACGGCGTCCGCGAGCGGGTAGTACTTGGCCGGATCGACCTTGGCGCGCAGCGCCTTGGCGCGCTTCGAGATGTGTGCCATGTCAGATGCCCTCCACTTCGACGCCCATGCTGCGGGCACTGCCCGCCACCGTGCGCACCGCCGCGTCGAGGTCGGCAGCCGTGAGGTCGGGCATCTTGGCCTTCGCGATCTGCTCGGCCTGGGCGCGGGTGAGCTTGCCGACCTTGTCGGTATGCGGCTTCGGGCTGCCCTTTTCCAGCGCGATGGCCTTCTTGATCAGGACCGTCGTGGGCGGGGTCTTGATGATGAAGGTGAAGCTCTTGTCCTGGAAGGCGGTGATCACCACCGGCAGCGGCAGCCCGGGCTCGTAGCTCTGGGTCTGCGCATTGAATGCCTTGCAGAACTCCATGATGTTCAGGCCGCGCTGGCCCAGCGCCGGCCCGATCGGCGGGCTGGGATTGGCCTTGCCGGCCGGCACCTGCAGTTTGACGAATCCGACGATCTTCTTTGCCACTCTAGACTCTCCGTTTCGGGTGCTGGCGGATGCCCGGTTGGACACCCTCCCCGTTTAAACCTGGTGATCTGGTGATCTGGTGATCCGTGACTCGCGTGTATACGCGCCGCATTACCGAGTCACCGATCACCGGTCACTCAGTCACCGCCTCTTCACGCTTTCTCCACCTGCGAGAAATCCAGCTCCACCGGTGTCGCGCGGCCGAAGATAGACACCGACACCCGCAGCTTGTTCTTGTCGTAGTTGACCTCTTCGACCGAGCCGTGGAAGTCGGTGAACGGGCCTTCCTTGACCCGCACCGCCTCGCCCACCTCGAACAGCACCTTGGGCTTGGGCTTCTCCACGCCTTCGCGGATCTGCTGGAGGATCGCCTGCACCTCCTTCTCGCTGATCGGCGTGGGCTTCATGGCCGAGCCGCCGACGAAGCCGGTGACCTTCGCCGTGTTCTTCACCAGGTGCCAGGTGTCGTCGGTCATTTCCATTTCGCACAGGACGTAGCCGGGGAAGAACTTGCGCTCGCTGATGCTCTTCTGGCCGCTGCGCATCTCCACGACCTCTTCGACCGGCACCAGGATCTCGCCGAACTGGTCTTGCATCCCGGCGCGCTCGATGCGCTCCTTGAGCGCACGCGCCACACTCTTCTCGAACCCGGAGTAGGCGTGCACGACGTACCATTTCTTGGACATCAGGCACCCCGACCGATAAACAGCTGCAGCAGCCACGTCAGGGACGCGTCCACCCCCCACAGGAACAGGGCCATGACGATCACGAAGGCGATCACCAGCCCGGTGGTCTGCATGGTTTCCTTGCGCGAGGGCCAGACCACCTTCCTGGTCTCCTCGATCGAGTCCTGGGTGTAGGCATAGAAGCGCTTGCCCGGCTCGCTGGTCCAGCCGATCGCCGATGCCCACGAGGAACCCCAAGATGATGGCGCCCAGACGCACAATCAAGGGGTAGGCGGCCAGATAGTAGAAGCCCCAGATGCCGGCGATGGCGGCCAGCGCCGCCGCGCCGAGCTTGACCTTGTCGAGCATGGGGTTAGGGTTAGTTTGCGTCGCGAGGCCCATATCAGTTGTCAGTGTCAGTTGCCAGTTGTCGAATGCCGGTTGGCAGTTGGCAGGCATCAGTGAATATAAGTAATGGCAGGCCAGGAGGGTCTCGAACCCCCAACCTTCGGTTTTGGAGACCGACGCTCTACCAATTGAGCTACTGGCCTGTTCAGCTGCTCGGGGCTAGGTCAGGGGTCAGGCGTGCAGGCGCGCGCTGACGCGCCGTATCCTGCCTGATGCCTGACTGCCCTGATGCTCTCACTCCAGGATCTTCGCCACGACGCCCGCACCCACGGTGCGCCCACCCTCGCGGATGGCAAAGCGCAGCCCCTCTTCCATCGCAATGGGCACGATCAAGGTCACCACCATCCCAATGTTGTCCCCAGGCATCACCATCTCCGTCCCCTTGGGCAGCTCGATGCTCCCCGTCACATCGGTGGTCCGGAAGTAGAACTGCGGCCGGTAACCATTGAAAAACGGCGTGTGCCGACCCCCCTCTTCCTTGCACAGCACGTACACCTCGGCCTCGAACTTGGTGTGCGGGGTGATCGACCCAGGCTTGGCCAGCACTTGCCCGCGCTCGACTTCCTCGCGCTTGGTTCCCCGCAGCAAGATCCCCACGTTGTCCCCAGCCTGCCCCTGATCGAGCAGCTTGCGGAACATCTCCACCCCCGTGCACACGGTCTTCACCGTGGGCTTCGAGCCCCACGATCTCGATCTCATCGCCCACCTTCACGATCCCGCGCTCCACCCGCCCGGTCACCACCGTGCCCCGACCCGAGATCGAAAACACGTCTTCCACCGGCATCAAAAACGGCCCGTCCAGCGCCCGCTTGGGCTGCGGAATGTAGCTGTCCAGCGCATCGGCCAGCTTGAAGATGCTGCCCTCGCCCATGTCGCTCTTGTCCCCTTCCAGGGCCTTGAGCGCCGAGCCAATCACGATCGGGGTGTCGTCGCCCGGAAATTCGTACTTGCGAGAGCAGCTCGCGCACTTCCATCTCCACCAGCTCGAGCAGCTCCTTGTCATCGACCATGTCGGCCTTGTTCAGGTACACGATGATGTAGGGCACCCCCACCTGGCGCGCCAGCAAAATGTGCTCGCGCGTCTGCGGCATCGGCCCATCGGCGGCCGACACCACCAGAATCGCCCCGTCCATCTGCGCCGCCCCCGTGATCATGTTCTTCACGTAGTCCGCATGCCCCGGACAGTCCACGTGCGCGTAGTGCCGATTGGCCGTCTCGTACTCCACGTGCGCCGTGTTGATCGTGATCCCGCGCGCCTTCTCCTCCGGCGCGTTGTCGATCTGGTCGTAGGCCTTGGCCTCCCCTCCAAACTTCTTGCTCAGCACCAGCGTCAGCGCCGCCGTCAGCGTGGTCTTGCCGTGGTCCACGTGACCAATCGTCCCTACGTTCACGTGCGGCTTGGTCCGCTCAAATTTGCCCTTTGCCATTGCCGTTCCTCAAGTTCCTGACTGCTATGCCGTGAAGACGATGCAAGAAGACTTCGAGTAGATGGGATGGTGCCCATGGAGCGGATTGAACGCTCGACCTCTCCCTTACCAAGGGAGTGCTCTGCCACTGAGCTACATGGGCGGCACGACCAGCACCGCAAAATCCTCGACCCCCAGAACCCGATTCACGCGAACCATCGACGGAACCCGACCTCGCGACTCGCAAGACCGGTGTCAGCGGCTTGGTTGGAGCGGGTGAAGGGAATCGAACCCTCGTCGTAAGCTTGGAAGGCTTCTGCTCTACCATTGAGCTACACCCGCCTGGCAAAGGAACCCCGCCAGCACTGACCGCCCTCCGAACTCATACCCGCACGCCGGCGCCCGGTTCGCGATCCGGCCCGCCGCCAGGCACCGCTGCCGCCGGCCGCGGCCAACCCGCTGAGTCGCGACTGTCCGTCGACTGGTGGAGGGGGAAGGATTCGAACCTTCGAAGGCATTGCCGGCAGATTTACAGTCTGCTCCCTTTGGCCGCTCGGGAACCCCTCCGAACGAAACCGGCAATTTTGGCGATTCCGGGCCCTACTGTCAAATATCTGACGGGCTCGCGACGCATCTGAACCGCCCTGCAACCAGGCTGTCGGGTCACTCACTCACGGCGACGACGAACTCGATCTCGACCGGCACCCCGCGCGGCAGCTCGGCGACCCCGATCGCGCTGCGGGCATGCCGGCCGGCCTCGCCGAAGGCTTGAACCAGAAGCTGCGAGGCGGCATCGATCACCTGCGGCTGCTGCGTGAAGCCCGGGGCGGACGCAACGAAGCCCGGTCACCTTGAGAACACGCGTCACCCGATCGAGGCTGCCCAGCGCCGCCTCGAGCTGGGCCAGCGCCTGCAGCACACAAGCGCGCGCCGCCTCGCGCGCGGCCTCCAGCTCGACCTCCGCGCCGACCTTTCCGGTCATCAAGACCTTGGCGCCCGCGCGGGGAATCTGGCCGCTGACCCAGGCGACCCCCGCGTGCACCACCACCGCGACGTACTCGAACGCGGGCGCTATCGCCTCCGGCAAGCTCAGCCCGAGTGCCTCCAGCCTGGTTCGTACGCTCACGCTTGGTTTCCTCCGTGGCCTGAAAGTTGCTGCCCTCACAGTTGAGATCGCGCAAAGAGGGACTTGATTTAACAGCTGGATTACATCATCTAACGTACATGCACCAGCGTGGACGATGGACCAACCGGTCGTTGCGCGGGTCAAGACGAGTTGGAGTGCCATGAACATCGTATACAACAGCCAGCACTACCACGTGGTGGAATATCCAGGCTTGAACGCCTACGAGCTCATCGACAAGACCTTGGGTGTCGGTGGCTACTTCGAAGGCGAAGTCGCGGACTCCTTCCGCATGTCGCTGCAGCGCCTGATCGCCGAGGATCCCACGATCGATTCAGTCGATGAATTCCTCGGCGGCTTCGAATCCCTTCTGAACCAGCCGGTGCGGTTCCACTAGGCACGCGCGAACCTGATTCACTGCGCGGCGTCGCAGTCTGCGCCGCGGTCCTCCGAAGTCAGCTGGAGGCCGCCTACAATCCGCAGCGCTTTGCCGGCGTGCTATCCAGCAACCCACCGGCCCGAGGGCCGGCACTCTGTTGCGCAGTGCGCCGGAGATCTCGCCGGGAAGCGGTTACCGCCCGTGCCGGTCGAACTCGGCTGAACTATCTTGCAGCTCTCGGGCAAGCGTCTGGCAGTTGTCGAACTGACCCAGCGGGCGCTTGAACGTGTACTGAGCGGGCACAGCGACCAGCTCCTTCGCCGCGCTGTTGCACGCTCTTGCTCGGCAGCGTGAACGGGCAACGTCACCACGAACACGACGGCACCCAGCACCGAGGCGACCAGCCCCAGGGGCCGCGCGATCAGCCCGTCGGCGTACATTTCCGCGGTCGTCGGTTCGCGGCCGATCTGCTCCTGGTCGGCCGGCGCTGCAGGGCGAGCGCCGGCGGGACGGCGATAGCCAGGGTCAGCGCCGGGATCACAACCAGCTTTTTCCATGCGGACATGATGCCTCCTGAATCGGGTTCCGGATTCTAGCCCCAGAAATCTACTTGCGACAAGGGGTTAGCGTTCGATAATTGAGAGGCTGTTGCAACTTGGCGCGCCCCGGCGTCGGCAGTGCTATCCTCTGACAATATCGGCCAGAATTCTCCTTCGATTGAGGCCCACGCGGGATCGAGGATGCCATGCGGGTCGAACTGAACTACGGCAAGGGCACCGTGCCACTCGGAGCTGTCCGACCAGTGGTCGGTGAGCGTCATCCGCAAGCCGGCGATGCCGGTCCTGCCGGATCCGCCCGCCGCGATGCGAGCGGCGCTCGCGACTCCGGTGGGCAGCGGCACGCTCATGCAGGAAGCGGGCCGGGCACGCTCCGCCTGCATCCTCATCTGCGACATCACGCGGCCTGTCCCCAACGGGCTGATCCTGCCCGCGCTGGTCCGCGAGCTGCTGGCGGCAGGGCTCAAGGCCGAGTCGATCCGCATCCTGGTCGCCACCGGGCTGCACCGCCCCAACGAGGGCAAGGAGCTCGAGGAGCTGGTCGGCGATCCCTGGGTGCTGCGCACCGTCCGGGTGGAGAACCACTTTCGCCCGCAACGACGCGGACCACGTGCTCGCTGGGCACCACCGCGGCCGGCACGGTGGTCAAGCTCGACCGGCGCTTCGTCGAAGCCGACCTCAAGATCGTCACCGGGCTGGTCGAGCCGCATTTCATGGCGGGGTACTCGGGAGGCCGCAAGGTGATCGCGCCCGGAATCGCCCATCGCGACACCATCACCACCTTCCACAACGCCCGCTTCATGTCCGATCCCAAGGCGGACAACTGCGTGCTCGAGGGCAACCCCCTGCACCGCGAGCAGCTGGAGATCGTGCGCATGCTGCGGCGGGTGCTGGCGGTGAACACCGTGATCGACGAGCATCGCCGGGTGTCCTTCGTCAACTTCGGCGAGGTCGTCGACAGCCATCTGGAGGCCGTCGAGTTCATCCGCCGCTACGCCCAGGTGGCGGTGCCGCGACGTTTCAAGACCGTCGTGACCAGCGCCGCCGGCTACCCGCTCGACACGACCTACTACCAGACGGTCAAGGGCATGGTCGGGCCAGTCGACATCCTCGAGCCGGGCGGCAACCTGGTGGTGGTCTCCGAATGCTCCGAGGGCATCGGCTCGGACGGAGTACCGCGAGGCGCAGCGCCGGCTGATCGAACGCGGGTCCGGAAGGCTTCTTCGCCGACATCAGCCGCAAGTCCCACGCCGACGTGGACGAGTGGCAGACGCAGATGCAGCTCAAGCCGATGCGGGTGGGCGCGGTGCATCTGTTCAGCCCCGGCCTGCGGCCCGAGGAGCGCGCGCTGACCGGAGTGAATGTCGTCGATTCCCTGGAGGATACCCTGCAGCGCTGCGTGGCGAGCGCCGGCGACAACCATGTCGCAGTGGTGCCGGAAGGCCCGTATGTGGTGCCGGTGTACCGGCCTGCTGGGTGATTCTAGTGATCGGTGATCCGTAATCAGTGATTGGTGCGTAGTCGCTTTTCCCGATCACTGATCACGGATCACCGAAAAAAACGGCGGTGTTCAACACCGCCGTAAAGTCCAGGCCTTTGCGGCCAGAGGAGGGATGGGTCCCGCGGGCATCAGACCGCCCACGGGTTCCGCCCGGGGAGGTCGGACGGAGGGGAAGAGTCTTGGCGCGCCTGCAACATCGCAGGGCGCATGCAACAAGAAGCGCAGCTTAACAGGGCAGGCTCGCGCGGGTCTTGGACAGGCTTGCGCAGTTCTTGAAGGTTCTTGCCGCCGCCTCAGCTGCGACGAGCCGAGCTAGCGAAACTGGCTGGGCGTGACGCCGAAGTGCCGCTTGAACTGCCGCGTGAGGTGGCTCTGATCGGCAAAGCCCACGGCTGCCGCCACCTCCGCCAGCGAGCGCTGGCCTGAGCCGGCGCTCAGCAGCGCGCGCGCCGCGTTCACGCGGACCTGCACCAGGTACTGGTGGGGCGACGACCCGGTGACTTGCTTGAACAGCCGCGCCAGATGGAACGGGCTCAAGTGCACCGCGGCCGCCACGTCCTCCAGCTTCACGTCGCGCGCGTAGTTGGCCTGGATGAAGGTGATGGCGTCCGCAACCGCCCGCGACCGCTGCGCTCGGCGCTGACGCCGGCTCGTTCTCGGTCGCAGCTGCGGCAGCGACGTCGCGAGCTGTAGTTGCGCAGCAGGTGGACAGCCAGGATGTTGGCGAGCGACTCCGCATACAACTTGCCGCCGACCTCGCGCGCGCACGACCTCGCGCGCAAGCACGCCGGCGATATTGGCAATCACCGGATCCTGCTCGCGCGTGAGCGGCGAGGAGCTGATAGTCGCCGGGCTCGAGATCGAACACCTCCTTCGCGACGCGGTCCAGGAAGGCCGGCTCGCAGGCTCATGACCGAGAAGCTCAGGCGCGTGTCCCAGGACCAGCACACCGCCTGTCCGCTGGGCTGGACGGCGACGCTGCCGGGCACGAGTTGCCGCTCTTCCAGCGTCCCGTCCGCGTGGCGCTGGACATGACCGTGGCGCCAGATTGACGAATATCAGGTGCTCGGTGCTGCCCGCCGGCAGGCAGTCACTGTCCGGCGCGGCTTCCCGGCGCTCGAAATTCAGCGGCCGCCATCCCAGTGCGCCGGCTGGAAAGGCGCACGTTCTCCGGCTTCACGGTGGCGAACTCGACCGGCTCCGCCGCCGGTCGTAGGCAGCGTCGCCGCGGTCGGCACAAACTGTTGTCTCCAGGTCTGTCATCTGAGTCGCGTTGCTCCAGTTGTTGTAGCCCCGCGTATCGCCGCAGCGAGCGTGACAGAGCGTACCGGGAGCTATGGCAGTGCAACTTAACAGGCGGCGGCCAGCCGGCAGAACCGCTCGTCGGGGCATAGGAGCTATTCCGAGCATGGCATGGAACTCGCCTGATCGGACCATCCCTGGGTCAGATCGCATGGATCGGCGTTCGGCCCGCTCAATCGGTTGGTGTTCCTTGGCTGTACCCCGACTGCGCCATGGGGCACCGGTCGACTTTGCTACACTGGCTGTTCGCAGCACACATCCGGTCCAGAGGCCGCGCATGATTCCCGATCGCATCGAAGTCAACATCGCCGGCGGGCTCGACATCGCGCTGCCGCGCATGCTCACCGATTCGCCAGAAGTTCGAGGCGGAGCGGTTGACCGACATCGCCGGCACCATCGCGCGGGAGTTTCAGCGTCCCGAGGTGCGCGAACCGCGTGAAGCCCGGACAGGTCATCGCGGTCGGCTGCGGCAGCCGTGGCATCGCCAACATCGGCGAGATCGCCAAGGCCGTCGTGCGGGAGTTGCGCGCGCTGGGCGCACAACCTTTCATCTTCCCGTGCATGGGCAGCCACGGCGCGGCCACGGCGGAAGGCCAGAAGAAAGTCCTGGCGAGCTACGGCATCACCGAGGCGGCCACCGGCGTTGCCGATCCGCGCGACCATGGACACCGTGGTGGTCGGCCACCTCGACGACGGCACGCCCGTGCACATGGACCGCTTCGCCGCCGAGGCAGAGGCGGTCGTGGTCATCAATCGCATCAAGCCGCACACCGCCTTCCGCGGCGCGACCGAGAGCGGGCTGACCAAGATGCTGTCCATCGGCATCGGCAAGATCATCGGCGCCAGCACCTACCACGCGCACGGGATGGACCTGTTCCCCGAGCTGCTGCCGCGGATCCGCGACGTCAACCTGCGCGCACGCAACGTGCTGTTCGGCGTAGGCATCGTGGAGAACGCCTACGACGAGACGGCGCTGATCGAGATCATCCCCGCCGAGCGGCTGGCCGCCCGCGAGCCCGACCTGCAGGCTCTGGCCAAGGGCATGATGCCGCAGCTGCCCTTCGACGAGATCGACGTGCTGATCATCGACGAGATGGGCAAGAACATCAGCGGCGCCGGCTTCGACCCCAACATCACCGGCCGCAACCGCCGCGCGGTCCAGTGGGTCGCCAAACCGCTGGTGAAGAAGATCGTGGTGCTGGGGCTCACGCGCGAATCGATGGGAAACGCCACCGGGGTGGGCGGGGCCGACGTGATCACCATGCGCCTGTATCGCGAGCTCGACGTGCCGTCCACCTACGCCAACATCATCACGTCGTGCAACCTGGACGGGGCCGCGATCCCGATGATCATGAACAGCGACCGCGAGGCCATCCAGCTCGCGGTCAAGACCGTGGTGCGGGTCAAGCCTCAGGACTGCCGCATCGTGCGCATCCGCAACACGCTGCAGCTGGCCGAGATCCAGGTCTCGGAACCGATGCTCGACGAGCTGCGCGGGCGCCCGGACCGGTTCGAGGCGGTTTCGGGCCCGGCGCCGCTCGCCTTCGACAGCAACGGCACGCTCGCTCCGCTGACCCTGACACCCCACGCAGCGGCTGCCTGAAAACCAGGCCCCGCTTGGAAAACGAGGCTGTGGCGGCCTTCAGCGCCGCAGCCGCCTGAAGCGGGCCTGGCTGGCCGGCACGCGTCCCGCGCCGCCTGAAGCCGGCCGATCAGCCTTCGCGGGTTCGCTCGGCCGTAGCGCCCTGTCCTGCCGTCGCGGCTCACAGGACTCGACGCGCGCCCGGTTGACCTCGTGCCGGCGCCCGGGTAGAGTGAGCCGCCGCGTTCGCGGCCATGTGAAGATTTTGTTTCTGCGGGTGACTCCGGGGGCTGGCATGGGGAAGAAAGAGGAGAGAAAGCTCGACAGCGACGCCAAGCTGAAGAAGCGCGAGAGAAAGAAGAAGGAAGGCGCGCCCAAGCGTGGCATCGTCGACGTCCTGAATTGCCCGCCCGTGGCCCGCTTCCACTACGAGCTGGTGGTCGGCAATGGCATCGGCGACGACGCCGTCGAAGACGCCCTCGAGGCGTTCAAGCGGGCCTTCGAGGCGCGCCGGCAGAAGGCCTACGATGCCGCCCGCGAAGCCGAGACCGCCAGGCAAGGACTGCGAGGTCGCCGAGCACCTGATCGTCGGCCCGTTCAGCAGCGCCCAGGACTGGAAGATCGACACCGACGCCGAGCCGATGACCGCCATGACCTGGTGCTGGGTGGGGTACGAGTCGATTACCTTCTGAGCCAGTCTAGGGACTAGAGGCCGCGCTCGCTGAGCAAGTCGCGTCTGGGAGCGCGAGCCTCAGATCCTGCTGCCGGGAACGGCCGTCTTGTCCCTAGCCCCTACCCTCGCCCCTAGTCTGTCGAGCATCGCTTTCACCGCGCGGATCTGCGCGCCGGTCTTGGTGTGATAGTTCACACCGGTGTAGCCCCACCAGTCCCAGCAGCCGTTCGGGTTGAACACGAAGCTCGCAGGCCAGTACCAAGGGCCCCAGCCGGAACGCGCGATGGCTTGCGGATAGAGCACAACCAGACGATTGGAATCCGCCCAGCGGTTGTAGCCGGCATGCTGTGCGAACGTGTCACCGATGCGCTCGCGGCCCTGCCCGCAGCCGTGAAAAGCCACGTGCACACGGCATCCGCCGCCCCGGCACGCCTGCGGGACGTAAACGAATCCTTTGTCGTCCAGGCTGACCACGTAGGGGGCGACTGCATACGGGGCCTGATCGAAAGTGAGCAGCTCGCCTTTGCCCTGCGTCGAAGCGGGCGCCTGCGTTGAAGCGGGCTCCAGGGCGCCGTACAGATGCGTGAGCAATGCACCCGCCGCGTCGAAGTTGCAGTCGTTGATGTAGGGCGCGGACGTCTTGCCGCACGCGCCACCGAAATCGGAGGTGACCATCGCGTGGCCGGCGCCGATGTCGCGCACCAGCGCGATGCGGTCGGCGGGACGTAGTGCCGGTAGTAGTCGGCCAGGGCCTCCACCACAGCGGGCCGCACGGTGTCGTCTTTGCGTCCCGTGAACAGCCACACGCGCGCGCCCGCCAGGTTGGCGGGATCGTCGATGAGACCGCCGCGCGCAAGGACCTGCGTCTCCGTGACCAGGACCGCGATGCTCGTCACCGGCGTGACGGCGTCGGGCTGCATGCAGTTGTGGGTGGCCGTCCAGGCATTGCCCTGAGCGCAATAGTACGGGCCCCCGGCCAGCACGCCTACGCCACGGACGACGCTGGAGTGGGCGACATGCAGCTGGACCGCCATGAAGCCGCCTGCGGAGATTCCGGAGGCAGTGACCGCGCCCGGTATCCGTTGCGAGCGCAGGCAGCGGTTGCGCCGCAGGCTGCACGCAGCAGCGCCGCGGCGAGTATGAGCGCGAGCGCCCACCGCGCATTCGGCAAGCAGGCGAACCGTTTGATCTCAGGCGAGTGCATTTGCCGGACGTTGCATCGTTCCATGGATTCTTCGCTCCCGCCCGGAATGGGTCAAGCGAACTTGCGCGCGCGAAGCAGGCTCGTTGGCGGCCGGCCTGCGGCGGCGAGCTCACCACTCTGCTAGAGCACCGCGTTACCGACCCCTGCAGTTTGCCCGCCGCGAGCTCGACCTCGAACACGCTGCCGCCGCCGTCCCGCGCCACGCAGCGGACCGTGCCGCCATGCCGCTGCGCAATCTGGCGCACCAGCGCGAGCCCGAGCCCCACCCCTTCACCAGTCTCGCGCGCACCCGGCAAGCGGTAAAAGGGCTCGAAGATGCGTTCACGCTCGGCTTCGGGCACGCCAGGGCCCCGATCCGCGACGCTCACCCGCGCTCCAGCCGGTACGCGCTTCACAGTGATCTCGACAGGGTGCCCGCCACCCGGGTGGTCGCCGGCGTGGCGGCGTGCGTTCTCGAGCAGGTTGCGCAGCAGCCGGCGCAGCAGGCGCGGGTCACCCGCGATCGTCACGGGTTCGCCCTCGACCTCCGCGCCGTGCTCGGCCGCTTCCTCCGCAGCGAGGGCGAGCAAGTCCACCGCCTCGGCATGCGCAAGCCCATCGAGCGCATCCAGACGGCTCGCGAGCAGCAGCTCACCGATCAAGCCATCCAGCTCGGCGATGTCCTTGGCGAGCCGGTTCTTCAGCTCGGGGCGCTCGTCTCCGGGGAGCAGCTCCAGCGCCATGCGCATGCGCGCGAGCGGGGTGCGCAACTCGTGCGACACGTGCGCGAGCAGAGTCTTGTGCCCGCCGACCAGCTGACCGATGCGCTCGGCCGCACGGTTGAAGCTGCGGGCGAGCTCGGCCACTTCGTCGCGGCCCTCGACCTCGACACGCGCCTGCAGGTCGCCGGCACCCAGCGCCTCCACCCGCATCTGCAGGCGCTCGAGGCGTCGTGTGATCCGCCGGGCCAGCGGATATGCCCCCAACGCCACGGCAGCGGCCAGCGCCACCAGCGCGAGCAGCAGGCCGCCACCGCGGTGTCGGCGGTGGAACTTCACCAGCAGCCAGCGCCCATCTGGGAAGTGCAATGCCATGCTCGGTCCGCCGCGCCCGCGCTGCCAGCCGCTCGCGCTTTGGCTGGAGGAAGCGGGCTGGGCGGATCAATGGCTCGCCGTAGGCAGCGAGCGCGGTGCCATCGGCCGCTCGCAGCGTGAGATCCGCATCGAATTGCTCGCCCAGTTCCGCCAGCTTGCGCTGCAACGCCTCGGGCGCTGCCTGCACCGGCAGGGATTCGGCCAGCAGGGCAGCCAACCCGTCCAGTTGCCGCACCTCCCGGTCGTCGTCGGGGAGGAGCCACCACGCCAGCGCCATCAACGCCGCGAACAGCAGCACGACGCCCAGGAAGGCCAGATAGACCTGGAGGTAAAGCCGTTTCATCCGCTACGTCGCAGATCGGCCACGGAAGTCAAACGACCCTCGGCAAAGCCGGGGCTTGATTGGTGAGCCCTCGAAGGCGCGAACACACCGTGGGCCACCTGAAGAACGGCGAAGTACCGCACTCCTTCCCCCTCCCAGGGGGAAGGCTGGGATGGGGGTGAAGCGCCGGCATCACCGCACCGCATGCGTTGCACCCCCACCCTGACCCTCCCCCTTCCAGGGGGAGGGAATGGCATGCACCAAGAGGGCCTCGCTTCTCGCGACCGCCGCATAACGCAGTACATCCTGTGAACGCTCACGTCTGCCCGTCCTGTTTCTTCGCGAACAGATAGCCCGCCCCGCGCACGGTGATGATGCGGCGCGGGTGCCTGGGGTCGTCTTCGATGGCCGCCCGGATCCTGGAAACGTGCACGTCGAGGCTGCGGTCGAAGGCCTCGAGCGCCTCGCCGCGCACGGCATCCATCAGCAGCTCGCGCGACATCACCCGGCCGGCGTTGCGCGCCAGGGTCCACAGCAGATCGAACTGATAGCCCGTCAGCGTGCGCTCGGCCCCATCGACCCGCACCACGTGTGCACTGCGGTCGATCTCCAGCCGGCCAAATCGCAGCATGTCGCTGCGCGTGCCGCTGCCGCTGCGCCGGCGCAGGATCGCTCGCAGGCGCGCGGCAAGCTCGCGCGGGTTGAAAGGCTTGGGCAGGTAGTCGTCAGCGCCGATCTCGAGTCCGACGATGCGGTCGGTCTCGTCGCCGCGGGCAGTCAGCATGAGGATCGGCAGGTCGGAATCGGCCCGCACGCGCCGGCACACTTCGAAGCCGTCGGCATCGGGCAGCATGACGTCGAGAACGAGCGCGTCGAACGCTCCCGCCTTCAAGGCCTCCAGTCCGCTCGCCGCGCTGGCGCGCGCAACCACCGTGAAGCCGAGGCCGGCCAGGTACTCGGCGACCATGGCCGCCAGGCTCTCGTCGTCCTCGATCATCAGGATCCGGTCCGGCATACTGGTTTGCACGTCACGCGGGCGGGAAGCGCATTGTCCCACCGGACCGGATCCTGCTGGCGATGTCCGGCCTTTCCCGGTCTCGCCAGCGGGGACGCCTCAGCCTGTTAGCGCTGAAAACGCTCCGCCATCTTCACCAGCTCCGCACGCTGCTCCGGCGTGAGCACGCCAGCGACATCCGCCACCGCGGTGACGATCCGTTGGGAGGCGCTCTCCGCGAGCTGCAGCTCGGCACGCCGCAGATCCTCCAGCGTGTTGCGGTCAACGTCGGGTTGCGTCAAGGCCGCAAGGAACGCTTCGCGGTGCTGGCGGTGCTGCTCGCGCAGGGGCATGAGATCCTGCAACGTCTGTGCGACGATCGACCTGACCTGCGTGCGCTGGGCGTCGGTCGCGTTCACCTTGTTCAGCACCCAGTCGGCGGCGAACTCGGCGCGCTCGCGCTGAGCTTCCGGGCCCATCGAGGTCCGGCACCAGCGCCCGCCGCCGTGCCACCCGCCGGGGCCGTCATGGCTGCTCGACCAGGCTCCGAACGCCGTGGCCAGAAGACCACCGAGGACACCGCCGGCCATTAAACCGGTCACGAACCGCCGCCGCTTCGGCGTCTCTTGGCGTGGGCCCGAGGAACTGCCGTCGCCGGAGGAAGTGGGTTTGTGCTCGCTCATCGCATGCTCCTTTGCTCGTTGCGCCTCGCCGCACCATGCGGCGAATGAGGAGCAATGTTAGGAGCGAGCTTTGCTGGCCTTTGTGGCGCGTGTAAAGTTGTGTGAAGATGGATAGGGCAAACGCTGCTGGAATGCAGCCATATCACCCCCACCCCGGCCCTCCCCCTCAAGATGGGGAGGGAGAACTGCATCAGTTCGCGACGACCGGCTGGACGAGGATCTCGACACGACGATTGGCCTGCCTTCCGGGATCCGAGCTGTTGCTCGCGACCGGCGCCGACTCGCCCTTCCCGGAAGTGGCCAGCCGCACCGGGTTCACGTCCTTCGACTCGAGGTAGTGCGCGACAGCGACGGCGCGCTCCTGCGACAGCTTCCGGTTGTACGTGGCACCGCCGACGTTGTCGGTGTGGCCTACGATCGTCAGAGTGGTCTTGCCGTAGCGCACGACCACGTCGCTGATCTTGTCCAGCGTGCTGTAGAAGCCGGGCTTGATCTGCGCCGAGCCGGTATCGAAGGCGGTCTGGTTGGTCATGGTGATCTTGACGACGTTGTCGTCGAGCTTCTGGACCTTGGCAGCGCCGGACTGGATCTCCTTGCCGAGATTCTTCTGCAGATCCTTCTTCTGGCTGTCCATGTAGGCGCCCACCGCACCACCGGCCAGCCCGCCACCGACCGCACCGACGATCGCGCCCGCGGTCCGGTTCTTCTTGTAGGCCACTGCGCCGACCGCGGCACCGCCTGCAGCGCCAATGATCGCTCCGGTCTCCATGTTGGTCATGGGCCGCTTTCCGGATGCGCTGCCGTCGCTGGTGCAACCCGAAACAGCGAGCGCCGCGATGATGATGACTGCCAGGTACTGCCTCATGCCACCTCCAACGTGTGCGAATGATCAACCGCTACGCCTGGAAGCAATATGAATACCTGTGCAGCCAGCCCTCGATCGGGCAATGGCGCAGCCGCGGGCTCGATCGAGGGACACAGAAACGACCAAGGGGCCGTAAAGGCCCCTTGGTCGCAGCAGACTCCAGATCCCCGTCGCCTACGGTGTCGGCTTCCAGTCGCGCGCCATCTGCTGCGCCTTGACCAGCTGCGCGGAAGTGAGCTTGCTGGCGATGTACTCGCGCTGCTGCTCGGCGGTCTTGCGCTCGTCGCCAGACATCTGCGCGGCCGCGAGGTTGCTCCACATGTGCGGCGCTGACCAGGTCCTGGCTGCCGCCCTTGGCATCGGCCAGCAGGAATCCGAGCGCCATCTGCGAGCGTGTGTCGCCTTTCTGCGCCGCCTTCCTGTACCACTTCACCGCCTCGGCGGCGTCGGGCGGCACCCCTTTGCCGCTCTCGTAGAGGTAGCCGAGGATGTATTGTGCATACGTGCTGCCGCCCTCGGCCGGGGCCTTGTACCACTTCGCGGCGGCGGCATAGTCCTGCTGCACGCCTTGACCGGCGAAGTACAGCCGCGCCAGCGCCTCCTGCGCGCCGGTCAGCCCCTGCTCGGCGGCCTTGGTGTACCACTTCGCCGCTGCTGCGTAGTCCTGCTTCACGCCGTTGCCATCCTCGTAGAGATAGCCCAGCATGTACTGGCTGTTGGCGTCGCCCAGCTCGCCGGCCTTCTCGAACCACTTGGCCGCGTCGGCATCGCTCTTCGGGGTGCCGGCGCCTTGGTAGTAGGCCCAGGCAAGCAGAGCGTTGACCGACGTCTCACCCTTCTCGGCGGCCTGCAGGTACAGCTTGACCGCCTGCGCTTCATCCTTCGTGACGCCCCGCCCCTGCGAATACAGATAGCCCAGGGCGCTCATGGCGCGCGCCTCGCCCTGGTCGGCGGCCTTTCGATACCACTTCGCGGCTTCCGCATCGTTCTGGGCCTGGCCCTTGCCGTAGTCGTAGGCGTAGCCGGCGAGATACTGGGCGTAGGGCCGGCCCGCTTCCGCGACCTTCACGTTCCACTTGGCTGCTTCCGCGTAGTCCTGGGCCACCCCCTGGCCGAAGAAGTACATGCGCCCCAATGCTTCTTGCGCGTCGACGTTCCCGCCCTCTGCCGCGATCTTGTAGAACTGCGCTGCGCGCGCGGGATCAGCCGTAACCCCCTTGCCGAAGTCGTACAGGTAGCCTGCCAGGAACGCCGCGTAGACCCTGCCAGCCTGAGCCGCGCCGGCGCACATCTTGGCGGCGAGCGCCTCGTCCTTGCGGATGATGTTCTCACCGAAGAAATAGGCCGTGCACAGTTTGTCCTGCGCGTCGATGTTGCCGCCGTCGGCTGCCTTCACGTACCACTTGAGCGCTTCGGCGTAGTCCTGCACGGTGCCGCGTCCGAGGTTGAACGCTTCGGCCAGGTAGAACTGGGCGCGTGCGTCACCTTGCTCTGCAGCAGGTCTGAACTGTTCCAGCGCGGCCCGGAAGTCTCCTTGCTTCCAGGCCTCCACGCCCTGTTCGACGTCCGCCATGGCGCTGGCGGCCAGTCCGAGGAACAAGGCGAGTGCGGCGCACGCTCTCATTGGGCTCCTCCCAAGATCGTAAGGTCGTTGTGGGCTGCTGGGGTAGCGCCTCCCTGGGGACACCCGCAGCCGCGGGAAAGAGGCAACCGCCTGGCAAATAGACCGCGAATGATAAACCGAATTCCACCCATCCGGTCCGCACGGGTTCGACCCGGCAAACGCGGGAGCTGTGCTATTTCCACGCATCAGCGCCCGATCCCGTACTGCCGCGCCCAGCTCAACCCCTGCACGGTGCCGTCGCGCGGGCGGTACTCGCATCCCACCCAGCCTCGATAGCCCAGCTCGTCGAGCAGATCGAACAAGTACGGGTAGTTGATCTCGCCCACGCTGGGCTCATGACGGCCCGGTACCCCGGCGATCTGCACGTGCCGCAGCAGGCCGATGTGGGTGCGCAGCGTCTCGGCCAGGTGACCCTCCAGCATCTGCATGTGATAGACGTCCAGATGCAGGAACAGATTGTCGCTCGCCACCTGCTCGATGATGCGGCGGGCATGCTCGCTGTGGTTGAGGAAATAGCCGTGCATGCCCTCGGTGGTGTACGACGGGCCGCCCTGCACCGCGCCAAGCCTGCGGTTGATCGGTTCGATCACCACGCGCACGCCGTGCGGCCGGAAGAATGCCGCCGCGTGGCGCAGGTTGCTCACGTAGACCTGCTCCGCAACGGCGTAGTCGGTGCCCGGACCCACCACACCGGCCATCACATGCACGAGGTCGCACTCCAGTGCGTGTGCAAACTCGGCTGCACGAGCGAGGCTGTCGCGGAACTCCACTTCCCGGCCCGGAACGGCCGCGAGGCCGCGATCGCCGCGGTTCCAATCGCCCATGGGCGCATCGAACAGCACCATCTCCAGGCCGTTGCCGTGCAGGCGCGCTTTGAGTTCGCTGCCAGCGTAGTCGTACGGCACCTGGAACTCCACGCCCCGGAAGCCGGCGGCAGCGGCCGCTTCAAAGCGATCCAGGAACGGCAACTCGGTGAACAGGTAGTGCAGGTTGGCGGCGAACTTTGGCATTTGTCTAAAACAGGTACTGCAGCTTGATCCCGAGCACCAGCATCGTGCTCTGCGGCTGGTAGAACTGGTACGTGTTGACGCCTTGGGTCACCGTCACCGGTGGCGATTGCGAAAATCGAAAGCCGTCCACATAGCCTACCACCGCCAGATTGCGCCGGAAGCGATAGCCGAGCTGTCCATAGAAACTGGGATCGCCTCCCGGTTTGAGGGTCGGATTCTGGTCGTAGCCGGAGAGGGTGAAGTTGGCGTCCTCCTCGATCCAGAATGGATACTTGAGACCGAGGCCCGCCACGACTCCTGTTTCTGCTGTGTTCCGATTTCCACGCCCAGCCGCAGAAAGCCCACCCGGTAGTTCTCCTGCTGGTCGGTCTGCAGCTCGCGCTTCCATACATCCAGCCCGACCGCGCTAACCAGATCGAGCCAGTAGCTGCGCTGCGGCGCAAAG